>NZ_CP036150.1:2006241-2674988 GCF_008329965.1 Oceanispirochaeta crateris | reverse complement strand
ACAAGTTTAAGTGAAGCCAGGAGACTTTTCCATCCAATGAGGATGATGTAAACTCTGATCATTCCCTATAAAGGATTCTTTTGCAGTCAAATGATCATTATTTTTTCTCCCACAAAACAAATGAACTTTTCAGAGTCTTCTCCCAAAAATGAGGTTTTGAACTCGGATCATACTCCCCCATTTCAAAAGGAAGCCGCTAGGCTCAATGGCCTCCTCTCCGAGTACTCAAAAGAAGGACTGGCGGTACTAATGAAAATGAGCCTATCACTTTCGGAGCAGACTCAGCGGTACATCTCCAGCTTTCATTCGGCTCAGAAAAAGAGTGCCATTTATGCCTATAGCGGGACTTCCTTTCTCTCCCTTGATGCAGAGACTCTTCCAGAGGAGGCCCTCCTTTATGGTCAGAAACATCTGAGAATTCTTTCTGGGATGTATGGTTGCCTCAGACCCCTAGACCATATTTCTCCCTACAGACTCGAGATGAAGACGGCCCTCTCTGTGGGCGCGGACAAAAACCTCACTGTTTTTTGGAAAAAGAGGGTAACTGAATTTCTAACAGAGGATGAAAGTCTGGCCCGGAAGAATTCCTTCATTCTGAATCTAGCCTCGGGAGAATATTCCCGTATCATTGACTCTACAAACCTGGGCAGGCCGATGATCACAGTCCATTTCAGAGAAGAAAGCGAGGGTGGATTGAAGACGGTCGGCATGTATGCCAAAGCTGCCCGGGGAGCAATGCTTCGGCATTTATTGTTAGAGCAGACGGAAGAACCCGAAGAAATCAGAAAGATGAAGGTCAACAACTATGAGTTCTCTGAAAGCTTGAGTGATGATCAGAACTGGATCTTTATTAGGGGAGCCCAAAGGTAGGTATATGATAGTAAATATGTAATCTTTGTGAGAATGTTCTATCTTTTTATTGTGAATCCAATTATATGATGTAAACTTATATTATATAAATAAACGGGATTTCATTATGAAAAAAGTATATTTCTTCTTTTTCTTTTCATGTTTGATTTTGGCTTCCCTCACCGCAGACGCTCCATTTACGCTCTTAACACAACCTACCCTGTTGGTTCCTCTGGGACCGTCAACAGAACAGGATACTGGGTTCTTTTCCTTGGGAGGCGGTGCCCTTCTGGAGGGTGAATTCAATTTTGATAACTTAAATTATTTGCACTTTGGTCCACAACTTGAATATGACATACTTCCTATAAAGGAAGGTTCTACGTCACTCAACCTTTTTAACTTTGGGGTTAATGCAGGGGTAAAACTGACTCCTTTTCCCCGATCGGTTTTGAGAATTTGGGCTGGTGGAGGTGGTTCTTATGCCATGTATGAGGGAATCTCGACTCTCTTCCCTTATTATGTTGGAGGGACGGATATAACATTCCGTCTTTCTCCTGCGGTTAATCTGGGATTAGGTGCAAAATACATACAGGGGGAATCCTCTGCCGGGACAGTTTATCAGACCGTAGGCCTCTCTTTGGGGCTTGGGTATAACTTCCAGGTTGGAAATCGTGGTGCAGAACTGCAATTCAATCCCAATACTCATGAAATCTATCCCCTTTATTATACCTGGTACGATGAAAATCCATTGGGAGAGTTGAAGATCATCAATAACTCTTCTGAGAAAATAAGCAATATTCGGACAAGTTTTTTTGTTCCCCAGTATATGGAGCAGCCAAAGTACTCTGATGAAATTATTGCTACGATGCTGAAGGGCGAAACGTCCACAGTGTCTCTTCAGGGGCTGTTCACAAATCAAATTTTTGAGATCAATGAGGGCCTTAAGGTCGCGGGTGAAGTTAAGGTTGAATACTTGTATTATGGAAAAGAGTATTCAAAATCTATCCCTCTGACTGTCCATATCAATAATAAGAATGCCATGACATGGGATGATGATCGAAAGGCTGCTAGTTTTGTTACAGCCAATAATCCTCTTGTTTATAGTTATTCCAGGAGTCTTTCTGGAAGAATCAGAAATGAAGCAATCAGTTCTTTGGACAAGAATTTTCAGATCGGAATGGGCCTCTTTGAATCTTTGAACCTTTACGGTCTCGGTTACGTCGTTGATCCTTCATCAGCCTATGTGGAACTTTCTGAGGATCAGACAGCTGTAGATTACATTCAATTTCCCCAGCAGACCCTGATTTCCCAAGGCGGAGATTGTGATGATCTTTCTGTTCTTTATGCTTCCATGCTTGAAGCATCGGGGATTCCTGCAGCGTTTATCACCATACCAGGCCACATCTATGTTGCGTATCAACTGGATATGAAGGAACATGAGGCCCGGCGGAGATTTCCGGGTGCCAATGATCTTCTATTTATCAATGATAATGTATGGCTTCCTGTAGAAGTCACCCTGGTTGACAGTGGTTTTCTCCTTTCCTGGCAAACTGGTGCAAGACAAATCAGGGAAAATAAGGGGCAATATGAGTTTTACCCTGTCCGGGAAGCCTGGCAGACCTATCCCGCTGCTGAATTTGAATCCAGCGGTATTGCCTATCTTCCTGCACCGGCTGAGGTGTTGGAGCAGCATAACAGGGAGTTAAAACGTTTTCTGAGACAGGAATTGAGTACTCAGCTGGCTATGATTGAGCAGCAGATCAGTAAAGAAGGGAAATCTCATATCCTATACAATAAGATGGGAGTCACCTATGCCCGTTATGGGTTTCTTGATGAAGCATTGACCTGGTTCCAGAGAGTCGTTGATGAACAGGATTTCTATCCGAGCTTGATCAATTTGGGAAATATTTTTTATCTGCAAAAGAATGCTTCCGAGGCTTCCCGATACTATGCCAGGGCTTTGAATGCAAAACCGAATAGTGAGAAGGCCCTTACGGGATTGGCCATGGTTAGTTCTGAACTGGAGGATTATAATACTGCCAATTCTGCATTGGCCACATTGGCTGCCATCAATCCTGAGGCAGCTCAGGGGCTGATGCATCTGGGTACAGTCGGTGCCGCCAGAGCGTCATCGGCTCAGAACCGGGAGGTAGATGAATGGACCGAAGAATGAAAACTAAAGCCACTCTTTTGCTCTTGACCATACTGTTGATGGCCGTTGCCTGCCGTGATCCAGTATCAGATCTCTTGGGAAAACTGGAAGATGATGTCAAAGTCGCCAATGGCCTTTACCTGGAGGTCCTTGATATTTCACCCTCCGAAAATGCACTGAATGTAAATCCCGGAGAGAATATTCGGATTGAATTCGACCGGGCCATAAGTGATACCACCCTTTCTCAAGTCGTGTCTGTCATCGATGAGGATGGGGTTCCTTTCGGAGAGAGCTCTGACTCCAAGAGTCTTCAGTATACCTTTGATAAAACAACCAATATTCTGACAATCACAGCTGTCCCTTATTTTGATGGATTGACTACATATCAGGTCCAGATTCAACCGGGTATAAAAGGAACTGACGGCAGTACTCTGAGAGATAAACAAAGCTGGAGTTTTAATACCAATGATGCCCCGAGAGGGTATGCTGATATTTTGGAAGATTATACCAAGGATGGCATCGTGGATGTGGACATTTACTCAGAAGGGGCCACATTTTATTCCATCAGCAACAATCTGGAGGCCCTTCAGTCCTCAGATAGCTGGGTTCAAATAACAGAGAGTCCTCAGAGGGTTTCAGACTTTTCTGTTAACCAGGTAAATGGTATTACTTCTGTCTACGTTAAGTTCCGGGATAAACTCGTTAATGAATCGGCAACGGCTAATGTTTCTAATATTGAATCGGCCGATACTATTTTTGATAACCTTCCTCCTACTTTGAGTATTTCATCCACGACTCTCTATTTCAACTCTGCGCACGAAAGTAGCGGGACGGGACCCAAGGCCATTGTGTATGCCAGTGACAATGGATCGGGAGTTTCTTCCTATTCCTGGGCACAAACATCCGGGTCGGGAAGCATTAGCTTTGGTTCTCCCACTAGTAGTTCAACGACTGTTATTCCGGATACAGATGCTATTGATTACATGATAGAAGTGACTGTCTCAGATTCTCTTGGGAACTCGGCTATGGTTTCAAGACCTGTAATGCGAGATACCATTGCTCCGAGTACACCTTCAATCACTTTAGAAGCAGACGATGGTATCATTGAAGATGGTGTGAGAATTACCAGCGATAATTCTCCCGAGTTCTCTCTTTTTCCAGGATCGGGTGGTGTGAGTGAGTTCCAGTACTCGGTGAACAACGGAAGCTGGAAAGCTTATGTCCTGGGGAAGTCTGAACCATCCCTGGAATACGGGGTTTCCGCAATTCAGTTCAGAGGGGCCGATGCGGCAGGCAATTGGTCGGGTGCTACCGACTCTCTTGATTATCTGATCTATCCTTACAGTAATAAGGTTGATGTTCTTTTTTTCCCATCAGCGGGCAGCACTTTTTCCGGTGATTTGGCTTGGACTCACGCCCCTGATAAATACTATGCCATTTATTATGGCTTGTCGCCTTCATCTCTGACTAATGTTCCTGGTCCTGTTTCAAATAAGGCTGATGTCTATATGAGACGCCTTCCCTCTGTGAACATTGATGATCTTTCATTGGAGTTGGGGAAAAAATATTATTGGGCTGTGTATTTATATGACAGTGCCTTAGATCCAACAGGAACTCGTTACTTTGCGAGTTATTTCTATTCTCCAAAATCCAGATTTTAAACCAACGGGAGCTTCGGCTCCCTGTTTTATCCTCTCCATAAATTGCATGGGAATCATGTGCAAGGCATTTTCTTCAAAACAATACCCCTCTTGAAGGGACTGAGTTCTGTGATATTCTGAGACCATGAAAAAAATGGAATTGGCCTATGAAATTGAGACGATGTTAAATGTTTATCTGAAAAGCTATAAGGATGAACAGGATTCAGTTTCCTTGTTTAAGTTATTTTTACGGGGTGATCCTTCTTTGACAAAAGCTCAAAGAGCGGGACACTTCACCGGTTCTGCCTGGATCGTGAATCAAAATCGTGAACTGGCATTGATGACTCACCATGCCAAACTGGACAAGTGGTTTCAATTGGGAGGCCATGCTGAGGAAGGGGAGAGTCCTCTTGATGCCTCATATCGGGAAGCAAAGGAAGAATCCGGTTTAAAGTCAGTTCAATTCCTTCATAAAAATATCTACGATATTGATGCTCATCTCATTCCCGAGCATAAGGGACAAGCTGAGCATTTCCACTTTGACATCCGCTTTCTTTTTACTGCAGACTCAAATGAATCTCTTTCAATCAGTAAAGAATCCAAAGACTTGAAATGGGTACCAATCGAGGATGTGAGTATGCTGAATAACAGTGACTCTATTTGTAGGATGGTGGAAAAAATGAAATATTTTGAAGCTTTCTATCCTAAGACTTGAATTCCATTATTTTTGTATCCTTATGCCAGGAATCTTCCTTTTTAACCCTTTTTCAGGCTATATTAATACAATGATTTTTCAGTTCTGGTTCCGGGAACCCATTGGCAGAGCTCTCCTGGTTTCACTCAGCCTCCATGTGGTTTTACTAGCACTTATCGTACGACTCAATCCTCCCGGGCCCGTAGTGACTTCCATGGAAAATCAGAGGGTGAAAGTTAATTTCCTATCTATAGAAAGAGAGTCTGCAGAAGAAGAGAGTCCTGTCCTTTCCAAAGAGCATTCTGTTGTTTCTGAAACAGTACCCATCATTCAAGAAATCCCTCCGGCTCCCCCGGAAGCTAAGGTTCCGGCTCCTGTAGAGGCTTCTTCATTTCCTGACACTCCGGCTGACTTGGCCACGCCGTCAGAACCAGAAGAAATCATGGACGCATCGGATAGTGCAGCTTTATTGGAGGTTCAACCAGGCAGCGGGAATACCACGGCTCCAACGGCCTTTGATTCTGGTGCTTTAGAGCCTTTCCTGGATGAACTGGATTTGGAAGGGTCCCGAATGCCTGCCCCTGTTTATCCCTCTATGGCAAAGCAGATGGCTTGGGAAGGGGATGTTTTGATTACATTTACAATCAACAGCAAGGGCCGGGCAGAAGATATTGTTATAGATCAAAGCTCAGGACACGAATTGTTGGATCAGAGTGTTTTAACAACTGTCAAAAAGCATTGGCGTTTTCCGAAGGGCCGAGACCCTCTCCGGGTCAGGAAGGAATTCTCCTTCCGCCTCATTTAACGTAATAAGCCATGGCCCCTGGGCCGTCTCCGCACAGCAAATCTTCTAAACGGGTATAAACCGGGGTCTTCCCGCTGCCTATTACCTGGATACGGTTCAATTTATTCTCCGAATAATTGGATATATAGATCATATCGTCCCTGTAAAATAGGTGGGAGTAGTAGTCACTGGAGGGATCAGATCCTGCGAGTATTGGGTTAGATGAATCCCTGAGCGCGGTTTCTGCTTCATAGTCGTAGGACTGTATACCGCCGACTCCCGCCAAATAGAGGATCTTCCTGTCAGTATCTGCGGAATAGCGGAATCCCGAAGGAGAGCCGCCAATCTCAATGACATTATCCAGAGTCGGATTCTCGGGGTCAGTCAGGTCCATGACAAGAATGACCCCGTCGTCCGGATCGGTTCCGGGCACAAGATCACCTTCGTTATATACTGAAGGGATGTATTCGCCTTCAGTATAATACCGTGCTTCTCCGCCGTTGGTCCCGGTACAGACGATGTGAAGCTTTCCTTCCAGGATAAACAGGGACTGAGGATTCAATCCGTCACCGGGGTAATAGGATGTCCCTGTTTCATCACTGAGTAGCCCATCCAGGTCTATTTCCCTGACCAGGGTGGCCGAAGTTTTTCCGCTGTATAAAGAGAATACCGAGAGTGTTCCTTCCCGGAAATTTCCTGCTGCCCGGGCATTTGCTCCGTCGTATTCTATGACGTCTCCATTATCATCGGTGAGGAGGATGGAGGCATCGTAGCGGACATTGCTCACATACAGGGTGCTCTCTGACGCGGCGATGCCCGTCGGGCTGCGCTGGTAATTGTCTCCTGTTGCATTTGTGTCCGTTATGGATTCAGAGCTTTCATAAACGTCTAGAAAACCGGATGTCATGGAGAGATCATTCAGATTCACCAGGACGACTTCATCAGTTTCAAATCCTGCGATGGCAGCCTGCCCTTCTGTTCCCAGGAGGCAGAGGGTCAGAGGATTAAATCCATTTTTAAGGTAGATTTTTCCTTCATAATCCAAGGTCCTGCTGTCATATTTTTCAATTACATTTTGACCGGAACTGACCGCATATAAACCATCGTCCAGGGACAGCAGATCATTCGGCCAGGCTTCGCTGCTGCCGTTGTGACCGACGGTCTGAAGGTCCTTGTATACTTTCAGGTCTTCCGGGCTGTAGGCACTGAGGGTCTCGGCGTCTCCATTGAGAATAAATAGGATCTCATCATAATTCTTGTTGTAGAATTCCTGATAGTCTGTCTCTATTTCAGGGGAGCAGGACAGAAGGCTGAGAAAAAAGATGGTCCCCATTGATAAAATGAGAGTCCAATCGGTCTTGAGTGTTTTCAGGCAGAAAAATTTCAAAAGTTATATCCTCCAGTGATAGTCCATTCTCTTCCGGGAACGGGATACCCCAGCTTATCCACATACTGAAGGTTTCCCAGATTGAGAACACCTGCTGTGAAAGTGAATCCCTTCTCAAGACTGGTCTTGAATACGGCGTCGAAGGTGAGCAGTGAATCGAGGTATTTGGTATTGGCAGCATTTGTAAAACGGTACCCCATGGTGTGTATGCTTCCAGTGAGACTACTATTTTTACGAAGAAAAGAGATGGACCCATCGGCGGCATGAAGGGGACGGTAGGGCAGCTGGTTTCCCTTATTGATAGAGTCTGCAGTTTGGTCCCGGACGGTCATCCAGGTATAGTTTCCCTTGAGTTCTATAAAGCTCAAGCTTTTCTGCTGGAGGGGAATCAGCCAGGATAGTGTATTCTCCAGTCCCTGTGAGAGCACCATGCCAATGTTGCCGGGCCGCCAGGTTCCTCCGGCAGTGGGAGACCACTGAATCAGATTCTCCGTGTGACTTTGGAAGTATATGATTGAGAGCTCCACTCCTCCCCAGGGGCTGTAGTAGAGGCCGCTGTCCCAATTGAAACTCTCCTCGGGGAGGAGATCGGGATTCCCCGAGGCAAAGGAGCCGCTGCTCCAGAAAAGGTCATCAAAACCGGGGTTATGGTAGGCGGTCCCCACATTTCCTTTCAGGCTGATCTTCTCTTCCGGGAAGGGAGTCAGAGTTGCCGTGAGAGACCAGGACCCCTTGCTGTCTTCCCTCACTTCCCATCCCTTGTATTCCGTCTTGTTCTGATCCCAACGGAGGGCAGGAGTGAGTGAAATGAGAGCATTTGAAGCTTCTACCCGGGCATACAAGGCGCTGCTGAACTGCTCCGCCTTTCCGGGAAGAGAGGTCCCATTACTGCTTCTCAGGCTGGTGGATTCCAGGCTCTCCAGATCAAGAACCGTTCCTAAAAAAGGAGTCAGGACCCAGGAGTCCATCTCAAATATGGCGGACCCGTCAACCCTGCCCCTGAGAGAGAGGTTGTCGTTATTGTCTTCAATGGAGGCTGCCGGGTTTTCGTAGCTGCTGCTTTGGTGGAGTACAGAAATTTCCGTATCCAGAGTCAGTTTTTTGTAGGAGGGGGATTTTAAGACCCATCCCAGAGATCCGCTTTCCCGGGATTCCTCCATTTGTGCCTCGGGGGTTAGAAATTCCATGATTCCCGGGACACCCCGGCTGCTGCGGTAGAGGCTTGCTTCCAGGGTCAGGATAGAACTATCCATCCCTCCCCGGTTCCAGGACAATCCAGCCTTTCCGTTGAAGGCTTCGCCCTGGCTGTTGGTTCTGATCTGGCTTCCTTCTGCCTGGGGATAATCGTATTCTCCCCCGGTATAACGGCCGTCCAGGGATAGATCCCCGGTGAGGGTCCCGCCGGGTGAGAGGGGTCCCTTTATCCATCCGCCGGCGCCATAAGTTTCAAAAGACCCTGCGGAGAAGTAGACTCCTCCTTCTGGAATATAGGAAGTTTCCTGCCGGGTGATGATATTGATGACTCCCCCGAAGGCTCCCTCTCCATAGACGGCGCTATTGCCGCCGCGGATTACTTCTATCTGCTCTATATCATTGAGGGAGAAGGAGTTCAGATTGACCGCATTTCCTTTGCCGCTGTTTTGGGGGACGCCGTTAACGAGGATGAGGACCTGCTGGCCGCTGCTGCCGCGGATGCTGACCGTGCTGGGTTCCAGGGTGGTTCCCGATCGGTTGACAGTGACTCCAGGGGATACCTGAAGGGCTTCTGTCACGGTTCTGGCTCCCATCCTCTCCCAGCTTTCTTTATCAATCACAGTCTTTTGTCCCGAGGCTGTATCCGTTTGAGACCGTTCTCCTGTGATGATAATTTTTTCAGATTGGGGAGATTCTGCTGATTCCTGTGCCCAAAGAGGGTGAGTGAGGAGCATTCCTATCATCAGCAGGGCACAAGGTTTCAACTATCTTCTTCCGCTAATTCAGTGTTGATCCCCATGGCCGACATAAGGTTGGCACCAAGGCACCAGTCCTTGTTGTAGTCCTGTCCATCCAGTATGGTGTCGTCGTCAATGATTTTCAGATATTTCATTTTACCATCTGAAGGCCATTGATCCTCACCATTGTAAAAGTCCTCTAAATCAAAAGCAATCCCGCCCAGATAATCATCTGTCGCCGTAAAGTAGCGGCTCACAGTGACACCGGGTACCTCCACCCATTGTTTCACGTCGTCCAGAGTTTCAAGGCTCTCGGCCTGGATATCGGTGCGGAAGTTGGCCCAGGTCGGTGCATTGCCATGGAGATTGTTCACATTGTCGTAGATGTAATTTGAGTTATTTGTTGTGGGGTCATCGTTTGTGTCATAGATTTCATCGTTGTGGGCATACCAGGTTACTCCATCCTCGGAAACCTCCACATGGGCCAGCTCACTGCATAGTCCGTTGGCAGAACTGCCCCAGGCAAAGGTCTTGGTAAAGGTGATAAAGTCATCTCCCTCTCCATTTACGATGACATATCGGGAGTCAAACTCCCAGACTCCCCAGCCGTTGATTCCCAGGGGGCAGGTGAGGCCGTCTCCGCTGGTGCCTGAGCCCGATCCTTCGGGAGGACCCAGGGCATTCAGGGTAAACTCTTCCAGAGGACGACCTTCGCTGTCGGTATAGTTGCCACCCTGCCGTGATGTTCCCACGATACCAGGTGTCCATTCAACAAAATTGGTCAGGTAGACATTGTCCGGGTAGGAGGGGTCTGATGCTATTACTTCTTGCCAGCTCCTTTCTTCTGTATCATCCGGTGCATATGGTGAAAGAGACGTGGAGTTATCACAGCTGAATAATAGAAGAATCAGCCCTCCAAAAAGGGCTGCTTTACAGGTTCGAAGAAACATTTAGAGCTTGGATACCGTTGTGTATGTACCAAAAAATCCATTAGCTGCAGTGGCACCTTCAATCGCCTCATCGGCGGTATCAAAATATTCTAAGTATCCTTCACTATAGTCCATGGAAGTTCCCTCAATGAAATTTTTCCATCGGAGGACTACGAATTTATTTTCAATTGTAGTATTCCATGAGGGGGGATTGTCGAATTGGATGACCAGGTAACCATAGTAACCTTCTCCGCTTTCTTCTCCATTCCAGTTATAATTATCAGAGTGGACAATCTTTGCTGTATATGAAAGCTCACCATTATAGTAGTTTTCATACGAGGAATCTGTGAAGATGATTCTTCCACTTCCAGAGTCAGAAGTTGTATCCCATTCCCCAATAATCGCGATATCATCTTTACCAATCAATTCGCAGGACATAAACCCGGTCATCACAAGGAGAACCATTAAAAAGAGAGACAGATGCTTAAGATTTTTCATTTTTCCTTCCTGTTGCGGCTGGAAGAAAGACAGGATTAGCGCTAAGGTAATAAGGATTCTATTACTTTTAGGGCATATTTCCCGGCCTATTCCACGAAGCCTGAAATACTAATTTTCAATACCAGAGTTTCCTGACTCGGGGCCTGCCGAACTGCCCTTCCCGGTGTATTCACACCAGTGGTTTCGCAGTCGGTCTCGCTCCCTTACAGTGGCGGGTCCGTGAAGGCTTTTAACCTTACTTCCTCTGAAATATTGATGTATTCATTGAATACGGGATTACATGTCCCATCTATAAAAATATTGTGATTCTATTGTAAAGATTTACTCACAGCTCCATTTGTTCAGTCTATTGCATTTACTGCTATAATTATTCAGAAGTATTGCATAAATAGATCAGGATTAGAGTAGTTTTTTAAGAGATTCCTCTTATACTTCACAGCAATGGAAGATGACAAAAACAATATAAATCCCATGACCGATGATGCCCAGGGAAACCTCTTACAGGTCTCAGGAGAGATCAGTGAGCTGATCAGTGCCAGTTCCAATCATGATATGGATCTGGAACAGAGGCTGGATGCCTTTGAAGATATTATCGCCTCTGAAGTAGGTGATACGGTTCTCCTCAGGGCTCGAAATATCGAGAGAGAAGTTGGCTTAAGACAAATATATCTGAAATTTGAGGGGGGAAATCCATCGGGAACACAAAAAGACCGGATTGCCTTTGCCCAGGTTCAAGATGCCCTGAGACGCAGGTATGATACCCTTTGTTTCGCGACCTGTGGAAACTACGGTGTCGCCGTTGCTTTTGCTGCCAGCCTGGCTGGATTGAATACCTGCATTTTTGTCCCCAAAACCTATCATATCCCCAGGGAAGCTGAGATTCTCAAGTGGGGAGCCACGATCATCCGGGATGGGGCGGATTATGAGGAGGCCATAAAAATTTCCAGCAGTTATGCCTTGGAAAAAGAGCTCTATGATGCCAATCCGGGGGGAATTAACACGAACCTTCAATTGAAAGCCTATAGTGAAATTGCCAGTGAAATCTATGATGAACTGCGGGATGCTCCGGCTATTGTTGCTGTTCCTGTTTCCAATGGAACGACCATTACGGGGATTTACCGTGGATTCCAGCAGCTTTACAGGCGGGGTAAAACATCCCGGATTCCCAAGATCATTGCTGGATCGAGTTCTTATAAGAATCCAATTACTGCGTCCTTTAAGAAAGGACTTAAGAGTTGTGAGGATCTTGAACCCTCCCGCATCAAGGAATCTCTTGTGAATGAACCCCTCATCAACTGGCATTCCATTGATGGAACCATGGCTCTGGATGCGGTGTATCGCTCCGGTGGATGGGCTGGAGATGGCAGTGATAGAAAGATGTCTTACTATGCCAATTTTATAAAGATGAATGAAGGCCTTTCTGTGTTGCCTGCATCAACGGCGGGACTGATTGCGCTTATTAAATATCATAACAAGTTCCCCTTGTCCGGGGATCGTTTTGTGGCTGTTATAACAGGACGGAGGTGAATATGTCATTAGATGGAAATGCCGTTGTTTATTGCGAAGGAGCTTTTGCCTCAACCTATGGAAAAACGGCTCACGGACTTATACGTTTTACGGATCGATATGATGTTGTTGCCCTTATCGACAGTACTCTCGCGGGTCAGGATGCAGGCCAGGTGTTAGATCGTAAGGCATCGGGAATCCCTATTGTTGCCAACTTGGGAGAGGCCTTGAATCTAGCTGAAAAGAGTTCCAGGAAATTGACCCATTTTGTTATCGGCATTGCTACCGATGGCGGTGTTATGGATTCTCACGTTGCCGAAGCAGTCCTTGAAGCCCTGGGGAAGGGTTTGAATATCGATTCAGGTCTGCATGATTTTCTTTGTGATATCCCGGAAATTTTTGAACTGGCAGAGGATAAAGGATTGGTCTTACGGGATATAAGAAAAGTGGATATGAAGAAAAAGCATCCATTTACCGGAAAAATTGAAGAGGTGTTATCCAAACGGATTGCTATTTTAGGTACAGACTCTGCCATCGGTAAGAGGACCACCTCCTGGCTTCTGGTACAAGCTATCCGAAAGGCCGGGATGAGTGCAGAGCTTATCGGTACAGGCCAGACCGCCTGGATGCAAGGCGCCAAGTACGGGATTATTCTGGATTCTCTTCTCAATGATTTTGTCAGTGGTGAACTGGAGCACGCCATATGGTCCGCCTGGAAAGAGCTTAAAATGGACTATGCCGTGATTGAAGGGCAGGGCAGCCTCATGAATCCCGGATATCCCGGAGGTTTTGAGATCATGGCAGCAGGAAGACCTCATGGCATCATCATGCAGCATGCCCCCTTTCGGATGGAATATGACGGCTTCCCCGGGTATGCTTTGGATTCTCTGAATGATCAAATCCATGCAGTGGAATTCCTTTCCAAAAAACCTGTCATAGCAGTCACGGTGAACCATGAAGGGATTCCTCCCGAAGACATTGACCAGGTCTGCCGTGATTTGGAGAGAGAGTGTAAGCGAACAGTCGTCGACCCTCTTGTTCATGGGGTGGGTAAACTGATTCCTCTTCTCAAGGAACTCTGATGTGAAGATTGATTCTGTTGAGGTCTACAAATTAGATATGGATCTGGTTGAGCCTTACGAGGTCGCCTACAGCCGGTTTGAAAAGGCAGAAAATATCCTTATTCGAGTGAGTTCCGGAATCCTGGATGGCTGGGGCTGTGCCGCTCCCGATCCTCATGTTACAGGAGAGTATGCGGATGTTATCTTTAAAAAAGCCCAGGAGGAAATCCCTTTTTTGATGAATAAAGATCCCTTTCGTCGGGCTGTTCTTGTTAATGATCTCAAAAAAAGGACTCCCGGTCTTTTCAGTCTATGGGCTGCCCTGGATATGGCTCTTTGGGATCTCATCGGAAAAAAAGCCGATCTGCCGGTCTGGAAAATTCTGGGGGGATACCGGAAGAGAATTAAAACTAGCATCACAGTCGGGATTTGCGGAATTGAAGAGACTATGGAAAAAGCTCAGGAATTTATAGATTCCGGATTCTCCATTCTGAAAATTAAGGGCGGTCAGGATGTTCAGTTGGACATTGAAAGGATTTCTTTTATCCGCCGGAAATTTGATTCCAGGATTCAGATCCGTTTTGATGCAAATCAGGGCTATTCCATTGAGGAAACAAAAGAATTCATGGAGAAATCCGCTCCTTTGGATATTGAACTCTTAGAGCAACCCACAAATAAGGCTAGACCCGAAGACTTAGGAGTTGTTTCCAAGAATTCATCCATGCCAATCATGGCAGACGAAAGTCTTGTCTCTCTTCTGGATGCTTTTCATCTGGTGAAGAGAGGACTCATCGATTTGATGAATATCAAAATCATGAAGGTGGGTGGACTTTCTGAAGCCATTCAGATCGATGCCGTGGCCCGGGCGGCAGGAGTCGAGGTTATGGTAGGCTGCATGGATGAATCTGCCATTGGTATTGCCGCCGGACTTCACTTTGCCCTGAGTCGTAAAAATATTCGCTATGCAGACCTGGATGGCCATATTGGACTGATATCAGATCCGGCCAAAGACTGTGTTATTCTAGACAAAGGCTGGTTGTATCCCTCATCACTACCTGGTTTCGGCTGGAAAGGGTTGTGATCATTTAAGGTATCGGCTTAACAGGGAAGAAAGATCTTTCATCTTAAATGGTTTTGAAAGGCTGCCGGTAAATCCGTACTGTTCCGGATCAGAAATAACCGAATCTTCAGAGTATCCGCTTGTCGCAAATACCGGAAATGTGTAGCCCCTGTTCCTGATTTCTTTTACTGCCGCAACACCGCCCATTCCTCCCGGTATGGTTAAATCCAGTATGGCTGCTTTATACTGAATCCCCTGCATGTGTGCAGTTTTGAGAATATCCAATAGCTCCTGACCATCGCTTGCTTCTGTAACTTCAAAGCCGATTGTCTTGAGGTATTCTCCCAGAATCACCCTGATGGAAGGTTCATCATCCATGATCAGAATTTTTCCCCCTGCAACTATATCATTTTGAAGGGAGGGGTCATCCTCTTCAAGGAATCCCTGGGCTGCCGGGATGTAAAACGTAAATGTAGTGCCATTTTTGTTGCTATAAACATCGATAGCTCCATCATGTTTCTCAAGTATGGAAAAGCATGTCGCCAAACCTAGTCCGGAACCCATTTGTTTTGTCGAAAAGAAGGGGTCAAAGATTCTGGGGATGAGATCAGAAGGGATGCCCGGACCCGTATCACTGATTGAGATTCCTACGTAATGTCCCTTGGGCAGATTCAAATTTTTTGGTAAATCGAGGGTGAGGTTTTTGGCCTTGATTTTTATGGTTCCGCCATCGGGCATTGCCTGTTTGGCATTGATGAGCAGGTTATCCAAAACTTGACCAATTTGATTTTCGTCGTAACTACAGAGATATAGGTTGTCTTCAATCCGGATGTCACAGGTCACGATGGAACCACTCAGGGCAAAATTGGCTGCATCCTGGATCACAGTACTGAGATTTCCAATTTTCCGATTGAGAATATTTCCTTTGGAAAATGTAAGAAGCTGTTTCGTTAAATCGACTGTGCGTTTATATACTTTTACAGATTGGTCCAGATATTCCCGCACCTTCTCATTTGTATTTTCAAGTTGAGCCAGCTCCATATACCCAAATATTCCGGCCAGTAGGTTGTTAAAATCATGGGCAATTCCCCCTGCAAGAACTCCCAGTGACTCCAGCTTCTCCGCTCTGATGATCCGGTCCTGGGTCCTCTGTTTTTCAGTAGTATCCCGAAAAACAAGAATTGTTCCAATAATCTCTCCCTTGTTGTCTTTTATAGGGGCACCGCTATCTGCGATGATTAGTTCTCTTCCATCTTTGCTAATCAGCATCGTATAATTTGCCAATTCGATTATGCCTTTAGTATTTAAAACAAGTTCAACAGGATTTGGACAGGGCTGTCGTGAATATTCATTCACGATATTAAAAACCTCAGGCAGGGGTTTCATAAAAGATTCGGAATTAGACCAGCCAGTCAACCTTTCCGCCACCTGATTCATCATCTGAATCCTTCCATTGTTATCGGTTGTGATGACTCCGTCACCAATGCTCTGGAGAGTGACCCTCAGACGCTCTCTTTCTACTCTGATTTCTTCTTCCGCCTGTTTAAACCGGGTGATATCATGAATAACACCAAAAACGGTGTTTGTATCCTTATCATATTGGGCAGTAGAATGAATAGTTGACCTCTTTTGATCAGAAGGTCTAATAATGTCAAATTCAAGATCATATGGAGCATCTTTGGAAATGAGCTCAGCCAGGGCCTTATTCATGGCAGGACGGTACTCTTTCAGCGGTATATCCTGAATTACAGACATGTCCAGATCACCATCTGGAACGCCGTATATTTCATGAGCTCCCAGGGAAGCACTAAAACTTTTGGCATTCAGATCCAATTCCCAATGACCCAGCTGGGCCATCAATTCGGCACGGGAGAGCTGGTATTCGCTCTTCTGAAGTTTTTTTTCTGTACTGACCCGGTCTGTAATATCATGAACTAAGGAGTACAGAAGTTCTTTTCCTTCAATCTGGATTAAATTGGAATAGACTTCCACTTCCCGTCTAGAACCATCAGCTCTGTTGTGCTGTGTTTTAAAGACAAGCTGATCTTCATTCTGTAAGGTTCTGATTCTTGTATCAATTTCGGCTTGTGATGCAGAATTGATCTGACTGAGTGTCATGGTTAATAGTTCATTATAGGACCATCCATAAAACTCTACTGCAGACTCATTTGCATCTTTAATCTGCTCAGTTTGGGGATCTATAAGGAACATTATTGTATGATTTTTGCGGAAGAGAGTGTGAAATAGATTACTATTCTCCTGGAGCTTTTGGCGTGACTTACTAAATTCTGATTGGAAAGAAAGCATCCGGCCAATCAGCCCAGTTGCCAAAGGTAGTATCAGCAGGTAGGTGAGTGCCAGATCTGTTGAGATTATCAGGTTGTCCGGTTTGGGGAGGAACAGATAAAACAGCAAGAGGACGATGGCATGAACAGCAAATCCAAATACAAAATTAAAGATCCATCCTGGTTCCAACTGTTTCTTTTTTGTTGCTAATCCAACGAGTAGCCCAATCCCTGCAGAAATGACAATGCTCATGATTCCCACATACATTCCGGATCCACCTAGTGCAAAACGGTAGAGTCCTGCTATAAATGCAGCTATTGAGGTAGGTATCAGGCCAAGGTATAAGCCTGTGATACAAAGGAGTATTGTTCTTGAATCAAATATCATTTCAGGATGGGCATAAATACTATTGTTCATAATGATAATACTTATAAATCCGATGAGGATTCCCTGAAGAATATTGTTCAACCTCTGTTTTTTGCTGTTCTTGTTCAAAATTAAATTTTGAATAAACAACAGGGTCAATAGAAGTGAGATATTTGTTGTAACTTCAATTAGCAGTGTGAACGTCATATATACTCCGTTTTGAAAATATATCATGTCCTCAAAGAAGTTTACAGAAGTTTACCAATAATTTGATACTGTGAATTGTTTGGTTCAATCGACTGGACAGTCACATATTTTCAAAAGATCATCTTAAACAAAAACACTGTATAACAGACATTTCTGCTGATATAAAGTATCTATCAATCAGTCCGTTCGACCATAGGCTATCAATTCCTCTTTGCTGAGAGGTTTTGAAAAATAATATCCTTGAATGATATCGCAATTGCTGGATTTTAGAAAATGAAACTGATCCTCTGTTTCCACGCCTTCGGCAATGACTTCCATATTGAGGATATGACCCAGGTTTATAATGTTTTTCAGAATCAATCCCGAACTTTTGTCTTCTGGGATTTCGTCTACAAAGGATTTATCTATTTTTAGATATTTTGCCTTGTATTGTTTTAAGTAGTTATAGGAAGAATAACCCGTTCCGAAGTCATCAATGGAGAGGGAGAGTCCCAGCTCTTTTAGGTGATTGATGATATCTATGGCTTTATTTGATTCTTCCATTGCCATATTCTCAGTAATTTCCAGATTGACCGTTGACGGGTTTATCTGGGATGTCTGGATGATCTGTTCGATCCTGGTGACCAATTTTTTATCATGAAATTGGCTTGCCGATAGATTGACTGCCATTTCAAAATCAGAGGATAAAACTTTCTGAAAGTCTGATAAATCTCTGAGGGCTTGCTGTAACACCCAATCTCCCAGTTCCAGGATAAATCCAGTCTCTTCGGCGATGGGGATGAAGTCTGAAGGGGAAATACTGCCCAGCTCCCTGCTGTTCCATCTCAGTAGTGCTTCTGCCCCGTTCATTGCACGATTTGAGATAGATACTTTGGGTTGATATACAAGATTCATTTCATTATTCTTCAGTGATGACCGCAGCAATTCTTCCAAGCGAATCTTCGTTTTGAGCTGCTTATTCATCTCATCATTGAATAGAGTAGAAATCCCTTTTCCATTTTCCTTAGATTTGTACATAGCCAAGTCTGCATTTTTCATGAGTGTTGAAGCATCTTTTCCATCTTCTGGGAAAAAAGCGACACCTATGCTGGCACTGGGTTTGAATTTATGCTCATTTAATATCAGAGGTTTTTCAATTTCCTTAAGTATTCTGTTGGTTAATTGAGCAATTCCATGTTGATTTTCAATTTCTGGTATGAGAATAACGAATTCATCTCCTCCTAAACGTGCGACGCTATCTTCATCTCTACAAATAGTGGAAAGACGCTCGGCAATGATCTGGAGGTATTTATCTCCTGTAAAATGTCCTAGAATATCATTGATATTTTTGAAGTTATCCATGTCGAGAAATAGGATGGCCAGCTTTCCAGAAACACGCTCGGCGCGGACAATGGCATTCTTCAACCGATCCAGAAAGAGTGTCCGGTTGGGCAATGACGTTAAGGCATCATGGAAGGCCAGAAGTCTCAGTTTCTCTTCACTATCCTTAATCTCCGAAATATCCTTAAACACGGCAACATAATGGCTTGTTGTGCCTGAGTTGTCTTTTATGGAGTTTATTGTGAGGAGCTCCGGATAAACTTCTCCGCTTTTCTTTCTATTCCAGATTTCTCCTTTCCATTCTCCCTTGGAGGCCAGACTAGCCCACATGTCATTATAAAAGTCCTGTCCATGGTGTTCTGATCTGAGGATACGGGGATTTTTTCCCAAGACTTCATTTTCGGAATATCCGGTTATCTTGGAAAAGGCAGGATTGACTCTGACGATGTTCCCATGTTTGTCGGTGATGGAGATCCCTTCCATGGTATGAAAGAAAACACTTTCAGACATGATGAGGTGGTATTCCTCTTTTTTACGGTCTGTTGTCTTGTTTATGAAAATAAAGAATGCATCCTGAATCTTTGAATAGGAAATCAAGATATTGTAGAAATCATCCTTCTGTTTAATTTCAACGACACCAAAGCCAGATTCTACGCTTGTAATGCTGTCCATTATGTTCTGTGGTAATTGATCCTTACCCTGAATATCCCAGAATAATAATAGATCTACCGCGGCATTGTTTTTATACAGGATTGTCCCCTGCCTGGCGACTCTGATGACAGGAAAGGGGTTGTTGTTAATAAAATGTGCCAATAGCCTGTTGTCTTCTTCTGTTTGAAATCGGTTTTGCTTTTCTTCCTCAATGGTATCCAGGAATCTGTTGATATGAAGTGAGAGCTGAGAGTATTCATCATTTCCAGAGATAGAAATTCTGCTTGGACTTTCTGTATGAGTCGCATGGTCGACAAAATTGATGAGATTATCCAAAGGTCTGGAGAGCTTATTCGATATTTTGATGCTGATGATCCAGAAAAAACAAAGCACTGTTAAAAATATTGAGAAAATGAACCAGATAGTGTGGTTTCTCAGTCTATGAAAATCATCCAATAATACACTGGATAAGACAATCCAGTTCAGCTCGGGAAGTCTGTGGTAGAGAAGAATCCCTTCCGTTCTATTTCCATCGTCAGGGTCTATTGCTTCATAAGTAATAGATCCTTTCAGGGTTATTGGGATAGAGTCAAAAAAAGAAAATCCGGCTCTATCTTCAGGGCTGAGGTCTTGGATTTTTTTTCCGTAGAACTCGGGATGTAAAAGAAAAGTTCCTTCTTCGTCCAATATGAAAAGGTCTCCATTCCCAGCGAGCTCAACCTCTTTTAGGATCTTCCTGACATCTTCAATCTGGATGAGTGATTTGAATTCTGATTTATAGGCAGAGGCCGAAATAATCCAGTCCCAGGGGGCAAAGTTTATCATATACAGAACCTTTTGCCGACTTTGACTTTCTCCCGGGTTCTGCCATTCGTATTCCAGATATCCTGACTTTTCCTGCATCTGGGTTTGTACAAAATCGTATTCAGCGATAGATGTGTTTACCAGCTCTGCAAAGGGATGAACCTGTAGTATTCCCTGACTGTCAAGAACATATGTGTAGCCTGACTCCCTTGTGGAGAGGCTCAGTATATAATCCGAAGCCTTTTGTTTCATCTCTTCTTCTGAGAGTCCTCTGGATAGACCCTCAGTGTAGATGTTTGAAATAACTCTTTCTGTCCCATGAGCATCCGATTCAAGGTAGTTGACGATTGTCAGCTTTGAGGAGGAGTTCACCAATTCAGCAGTTATGGTAGTCAAATTCTCCATTTCCTGATAAATGTGCTTTTCCAGCTCAATCTTGAGAACAATATTAATTCCCAGGTAAATAATGAGAGACATACTGATAAAGAGGATCAAGTAGGCCGAGAATATTTTTCTATAGGCTCTGTTATTTTTAAATTTGATTTTCATTTTTTGGTGATTATATAGTACTCTTAAAGTTATTCAAAGTATTCCGATGCTTATAGTAGTCATTCTTCTTCTGAAAAGGATCATTTGAAGCGGAATTTCAGACTTGCACTTTCCCATTTCATTTCCTATCATGCAGGGCTTAAGCTGATGCAAAGTATGTCTTTCCAATTCAAAGCTTGAAGGATGGAATTAGAATGAAAAAACTGGCGATTGCCGGATGCGGTGACCTTGCTGAGATTGTTGTAGATGCCCTGCTAGATGGTCTTCTACCAGAGTATCAGTTGATCGGAACCATGTCACGGTCTATACACAAGGCAGAATACCTTGCCCAAAAGATAAATGACTCTCAATTGAGTTATACCTGCTCTTCCTGCCACTCAGTTGATGAATTACTGGCTCTCCAGCCGGACTATGTCGTTGAATCTTCTTCTCCGGAGGGGATGAGAGAATTGGCACTTCCAGCCTTAAAAAATGGCAGCTCTATCGTTACATTATCGATCGGAGCATTCGCTGACGCCTCTTTTTATGATGAAGTCTGCAAGGTCGCCAGAGAAAATCACAGCCGTGTCTATCTTGCCTCTGGAGCCATCGGAGGCTTTGATGTCATGCGTACGGCCTCCCTAATGGGTCCGTGCACAGTCACCTTTGATACAGAAAAAAGTCCGAACTCGCTCAAAGGAACTCCAGTTTATGATGAATCTCTGCAAGAACAGGGACGGAAGGTCTTCGAGGGAAATGCCAAAGAGGCTATTAATCTTTTTCCTACAAAAGTCAATGTTTCCGTTGCTGCAGCACTGGCATCGGTCGGAACAGAGAAGATAAAGGTGTCGGTCACATCAACAGCTGATTATGTAGGAGATAAGCACCGCATTGAAGTCAACAACGACCAGGTCCAGGCGGTCATAGACGTTTACAGTAAAACACCTCAAATTGCAGGCTGGAGTGTGGTAAACACCCTTCGAAACATTGTTTCACCCATTGTATTCTGAAAGATTTGCCAGAACTTTTTCACTCAAGCGGTCGAATGCCTGCCGTGTGCGCCCAGAAGAGACATTCATGCAGCGTACATGTTTGTGATTCTTATATTTTTCAGAGCCCAGGGCACCCAGGGAGTCGCAGTAGCACAGATTATTGCCTTCTATCCAATGTGTAAATGGCTTCTCATCCCATGCGGGTGAGAGGCCTACATTGAACAGAATCTTCCGATCACCAAGCTGTTCAAACTCTGCCTCATGGAGCAGTACTGTGTTTTTATTTAAACAGGATATCACGACCTCACTTTGTGCAAGCAATTCTCCCAGAGGCAGGAAGTTATAACCTTTCTCTCTGGCATCATTTTTCTCACTACGGGAGAAATAGGCAATGTCTGCTCCGAAATGGCTGAGACCATCGGCTATCATTCCTCCCAGTTTTCCCAAACCGATAATTCCTGCTTTCAGTCCGGTAATTTCCCGGGGAATCCCCTCCCAGGGCAGGACCGGGCTTCCATCTGGATTGTTTCCAAAACCATGAAAGCAGCGTACCAACTCGCTGATTACATACTCAACGACCCCTTCATCTCCGTAATCCCGAATCCCAGTGACACGGATGCCCCGTTCTGCCGCATAAAGGATATCTACGTTGGCACTCTCAGGAGAATAGAGTGAGCAGCACATTCCAATGTATTGAAGCTTTGGGCATCTTTCTATAATTTCACGAGTCAGAGTTGAGGTATAGCTTAGGAGTACAGCGTCGGCATCACCTATCCTTTTTACAATTTCATCGGTGTTGGCCGGTATATCCTGGTACAGCTTGACTTCCCTGGCATATGTGTTCAATTCTTTTTCTGCAGAAGGGATCAGGCTGAGGGGTTCGATGCCTACAAGTCTTTCAAACATTTCTTTCCTCCTATCATGAATACGACTGTAAGGGACAAAGTTTAAAATCTCAAGTTCTTTTTTATTCCTCTGAAGGTTTTCATCCCATGTGGAGCTAGTATCTAATAATTCTTAATGTTTATAAATCTTTGACACATCGAAAACCCAGGTTTCCGGCAGCACTATCCGCAGTGTTGCTTGTTCTTGCTGCAACGCGGTACCGGTTGCAATAGGATTTGTGGCATAGAAAAGAACCGCCTCTCATGGATCTTGTTTTTCCCTGAGAAGGACCTTGGGGATTGATTCTTGTATCCCGTGTGGATGGAACATGCCAATGAGGACTGAACCAGTCGGCACACCATTCCCACACATTACCAGCCATGGAGTACAGTCCATATCCATTGGGAGGAAAGGCATCTACCGGGCAGGTTCCCGAATATCCATCTTCAGCTGTATCCATGTCTGGAAAATCCCCTTGCCATATATTGCACATGTGCTGCCCGCCAGGTGTCAGTTCGTTCCCCCAAACATAGGTCTTTTGGACAAGACCGCCTCTGGCCGCGTATTCCCATTCCGCTTCTCTTGGCAGACGCTTCCCAGCCCAGTGAGCATAGGTTGCCGCGTCGTTCCAGCTGACTTGAACAACGGGATATTGCTCCCGTCCTTTGATTGTACTTCCCGCTCCTTCCGGTCTCTTCCAAGAGGCCTGATCCACCCCATACCACCACTGCAGTCCTGGGACTTTATGGATTTGCTTTTTCTCTCTGGATTCTTTTGTGATATGATTTTGAAATACAAAAGACCATCCAAAACGCTCCGATTCTGTAATATATCCGGTCTCTTTCACAAAGCGTTCAAACTGTTTATTTGTCACCGGGGTGGTATCTATCAAAAATGGGTCTAGCACAATCTCCCGTATGGGTCCCTCTCCATCGGCAGGGAATCCTTCACTTGAGTCTGTTCCCATCAGAAATGTTCCCCCGGGAAGCTCAACCATGAGATCTAATCTTCCTTTAGATGCTTTTGCAGGGATCGATGGGTTGAGGTGGAGTGACTCTTGTACTTTGAATTGGGTAGAGCTCTTTGAAGGGGTACAGCAGCTTTTCTTCTGATTCATAATATTACTTTAATAGTAATATATAGATAGTACAAGAAATTGAGTCGTGGAATTGTTGTGAATGACAGATTCCCTTAAGGCTTGCTGCTCCTATGGGCATTTTCATTCTCAGGACAAAAAAAAACCTGACCGGATATCCGGTCAGGTTAATTAAAAACTAGTCGGGCTGAGTGGATTTGAACCACCGACCCCGTGTCCCCCAGACACGTACGCTAAACCCCTGCGCTACAGCCCGTTTTTAATGCCTGATCAAGCTATCATGGAGGTACTAAAATGTCAATTCCCCTAGGGACCGATTTTTACTGAAGGGGAAAGGTGTCGAAAACCTTCTGGTCTGTCAAATTCTCAATATCTTTCAAGAAGAGATCAAGAAGATCGGGATCAAAAAAAGTCCCTCTCTCGGAAAGCATATACTCAATAATTTCATCCTGCTTCATCGCTTTCCTGTAGGGCCTGTCTGATATCAGAGCATCATATACATCGGCGATCATAAAAATCCTGGCCGGGTAGGGGATCTCTTCTCCCTTGAGTCCTTCTGGATAACCTTTACCATTCCAGCGCTCATGGTGATGGTAAATAACACAGATAGCCGGCTTTAGAAAAGGAATATTCATAACAGAATTTCGTCCTATTTCGGGATGTTGCCGCATCAGTTCCCATTCTTCCTCTGTAAGGGGACCTTTTTTCTTAAGTATTCTATCGGGAATCCCCAACTTGCCTATGTCATGGAGGAAGGCTCCCCGTTTCAACTGAACCTGGTCCTCCAGAGGAAGGTTGATCATTTTTGCAATATTCAGACAAATGCTGACAACACGGCTGCTATGGCCCCTTGTCTCTAAATCTCTTAATTCCAGGATCTTGGCCCAGGCTTGAAGGATTTCATCATAGGAGCTTTCAAGAATATCATGACTCTGCCTGATATCCTGAATCAGTTGATCATTGGTGATGGCGGCACTGAGCTGAAAAAGACTCATTTGGAGAAAGTTCAGGTCACTTTCCACAGGAGCCTGTCCCAGGAGTAACTCCAGAAATCCTATAGAGTCGGGAGTAAAAAAATGACTTGCAAAATAGAGTTCACCCGGTTTGATAAATTTCATAACATTGGATTGCTGTAGGGCATGATCCAATTCATCCTGTTTCAGGAGCAGAAAGGGACCGTTAATTTTCGGAATTTCATTGTGTTCCTCTATTAGAGAATCCGGTATTGAAGCAATGCACTGAGCCTCATTTGAACCCTGTTTCGCTAAAGATACACTGAGGGCGGAACAGGGTAGCTCTTCCTTGATGGACAGCAAAGCCGATTGCATCCGCTCTTCGTATTTAAGCCTCGAATCCATGATTACCATTCCGGATTGGCGTAGGCTGTTGAGCAAATGTATTTGCCTGAGAATCCCATTTTGAGTCCGTTCCAGCTTGGCATTGGTCAGTTTAGATTTTTTAAACCGGCGGTTCAGACCTTTCATTATCAGATCAATCATCAGAACAATGAATAGACTAACAGTAATGGAATTAAAAACGATGAGCCACCAGTAAGCTCCATAGTCCTTAAAAGTTAACATTGGACTTTCGCCAAAAATATAAAGGAGGCTCAGCAGGGCGAAGA
The DNA here is from genome assembly GCF_008329965.1 of Oceanispirochaeta crateris. GTDB lineage: Bacteria > Spirochaetota > Spirochaetia > DSM-2461 > DSM-2461 > Oceanispirochaeta > Oceanispirochaeta crateris. Next base: position 2,649,738 of record NZ_CP036150.1, on the reverse strand, counting down.
CAAGAATATTGATTAGAATAATTTCCTTGCTATTATCTTTTTCAGTTTGCAAGAGGATGAGAACAAAGGCTGTGCATAAATACAGTTGTCCGGCCCCCCAGGGACCGGTAAAGATTAAAATGAAGATACTGAGAGCATAAAATCCCCAGGCAATCATCTTTTGTCGCAATTTGAAACTTATAAAGATAGAAAAGGAAAGGATAACAAAGAAGACGTAGAATGCAGCCAATCCAATAGCCGCAAATTTCATGCCTTCTTCGATAAATTGCTTCATCCCGGGAACAAGGACAACCAGCCCCATGGTGTTCATGGTCACCATCAGACTCACGAAGATATACTGTTGCCAGAAAAGAAGGCTGTCAGTCTTTCCCTGCTCCTCTTTCTTTATCATCAAATTCCGTGCTTTTATGATCCAGAGATAGTAGGGAATCTTTTTTTTAGCCTTCATTTATTGACCATCACCTGATGTATCCTAATTCAATGACCCATAAGAGGCAACAATTTTTTTTGGGGCTGTACTGAAGGGATCAGCCGGAGTGTTGATATTCTTTTAATTAGCTTGGTTCTGGATATTCTGCCTTAGAATATAACCTTCCTTCACCGGACAACCGGGGATGATCGTACAGGGTTTCCCGTGATCTATCTTTTCGATGAGAACACCTTCCGGATCTTTTAAGGAGAAACTGTTATCTGCCTGGAAGAGCAGGTCGGGTCCTATATATTCAATTTCCCGGCTGGTGAGAATCTGGTTTTTCACATCCAGTTCATATTCTCCCGGGGATATTTCTTTGCCTATGGAACCAAGAAATTTATAGGGGGATGCTTCCATCTTACCGGTTGGTTGTTCTATGTCATCCTTGCCAAAGTAAAATCCAGTGGAGAACTCCCTATGGCTGACCTTCATGAGTTCCTCCCTATAGCCTTCAAGCTGAGGATCTTTTTTACCTTCTAATGAGTCAATCATCTTTCTGTAAGCCCTGGTTACAATTGCGGTGTAGTAGATGGACTTCATCCGTCCCTTAATTTTAAGGGAGTCGATACCCGTATCCTTCAATTCCTTCATATAGTCGATCATACAAATGTCTTTACTGGATAGGATGGAGGTAAAGCCGTCCCCTTCGTAAATAGGATAATATTCACCGGGTCTCTCTCCTTCCTCCAGGACCATCTCCGTGTTGGCCGGTCCTTCCAGGGGCCGGTAATCCCAGCGGCAGGAGTGGGCGCAGCTGCCGTCGTTTGCCGAGCGGTCTATCATCCACTTGCTTAGGAAGCAGCGGCCTGAATAGGCCAGGCACATGGCACCATGGGCAAAGGCTTCCAATTCAATATCGGGTACATCTGCCCTGATTCTGGCGATATCCTGTAAAGAGCACTCCCGCCCCAGAATGACCCTCTTGAAGCCAAGATCCCTGTAGAGTTTGACCGCATCGCTGTTTAGAGCATTGGCCTGGGTGCTCAGATGAAGGCTTCTTCCTGGAAATCGTTTCTGAAGTGTGCGGACAATTCCCATATCACTGATGATAAAAGCATCAAAAGGGTAGGCTTCAAATTGATCTAGAGACTCTTCCAGACGATACAAATCCTGGTTATGAAAGAATATATTTAAGGCGCAAAAGAGTTTTTTGTCACCCTTGATTCGAGCAATCTCTTCAGCCTCATCCTGGCCAAAATTGTCGGCCTTGGCTCTGAGTGAAAAGCTGTGCAGACCGATGTAGGCCGCATCAGCACCATATTGATAAGCGTATTTTAATTTTTCCACATTTCCTGCGGGTGAGAGTAATTCCATGGGCATAATTATGGGAGAAAATGACGACAGGTCAAGGAGGATAGATACCCTCTAGGAGATATATCCCTTTTAATATGACTTATGATAGAATAATTGCGATTCAGTATATAAAAATATGATAAGGAGCATCCTATGACCGAAGACAATATACTCTGCTGGTATGGAACCGATCCATTTGAAGCAGGAAGAACACTAATGGAAGCCTCAGGAGCCTGGAAAACCTGGTCAAAAACTGAATCTATCGGATTAAAACCCAATCTGGTCGTTTCAAAAAAAGCATCTTCCGGCGCCACAACACATCCTGAATTCTGCGGGGGCATCATCTCTTTTCTCCAGGAACAGGGATTTGAAAATCTCAGTATTCTCGAAGGGTCCTGGGTGGGAGACAGAACGGAGCGGGCTTTCCGCATCTGCGGGTACAGCGAGCTATCCAAAAAATACTCAGTACCTCTTGTTGACCTGCAAAAGGATGACTCGGTCACTCTGGAAGCCAGCAATGGAGACTACCGAATCTGCCGATCTATTCTGGAGCTGGACAGGCTCATCAATATTCCCGTTTTGAAAGGCCACTGCCAGACAGCTATGACCTGCGCCCTTAAAAATCTAAAAGGCTGCATTCCTGACAGTGAGAAACAGCGCTACCACCGGGAAGGGTTATTTCAGCCCATTGCCGATTTGAACGAGATTCTAAAGGCCGATCTTATTTTAGTGGATGCCCTTGAAGGGGATCCCGATTTTGAGGAGGGCGGCAATCCTCAAACTCTGAACCTCTTTATGGCGGCTTTTGATCCTGTTCTGTTGGACAGTTATGGCTGCTCTCTCCTGGGGTTGAATATCGATGATGTTCCCTATATTGGCAAGGCTGCGGTTTTGGGGGCCGGTTCTACACAGCTAAAATCAGACACTCTTATTCCCTTGAATAAAGGAGAAGGACTTGGAAGTCTCCAGCGTTCTTCCATGGCAAGATCTTTATCCCATCACATTCATGAGAAAGGTGCCTGTAGTGCCTGTTATGCCTCGTTGATGCAAGCCTTGAAAATCATGAGTGAGAAAGGCCTGCCCATTCCTGAAACCGTCAAGATCGGGCAGGGATTTAAAGGATCTTCTGTGGAAGGAATAGGAATAGGGCAATGCTTGAAGGGTTGTTCTTCCTCTGTACCCGGATGTCCGCCCAGTGCAGCAGATATAGTGAACTTTTTAAGTTGATTGGTTTTTTCAGGCTTGGGATTCATGGAAATCATATTATTTATTAACAAAATCATGACATTAGCCGATGATAATACCTATATAACAAAGCAAAGTTCAATCGGTCAGAGAGGTCATTAAGACCCAAGATAAAGCCGAGTGATATACCTAACCCCGGGACAATGAAGCGGGGTTTTTTTGCGCCCTGATGCAGGTGATGCCGGGTAAGTGTGGTTATTGATCGGTGATGTTATGCACTGCCCATACTACTTTATGGAGTTTTTCCTGAGGGTCTATCTCCAGAGGAAAAATATTCACCCTGTATTTCTGACAGGTCGAGGGGCCGTTGCTCAGTTTTTCAATAAAATCAGCAGAACTCAGTTCATATTCCACTTCCAGAGGCTCCTTGGTTTCAATCACCTTATCCAGGAGAGATTGGAAGTACTCTGCTTTTTCTTTTTTAAGAACATCAGGATAACTCTTGCCAATAAGTACTGAACCGTCCGCATAGAGTCCTCTGTTGGACCCACCCAGGAGGCTGAGGTATTTCCCTGTATGGCTCATGACAAAGACTATGGTATTCTCTTCCTGAAGAACTTCTACTATATTTTCTTGGAGGCCGGAAGACATTGATATCGGAGCTCCTGTTCACATTTTTCTATAGTATAAACCCGTTTTCTTGAAAAATGTGAAAGATTCTGGACGCTCCCCCCTGCCTATCCGGGAGGCTATCAGAATAAATCCAGCTGTTTTCCATAGCAAATCTCATCAAAGGTCAGGCCCATATAAGGCAGTATGGTTTCGGCTATGGGCCGTATCTGTTTTTCGAGGTAATGGTCGTAATCGGGCTCTAATGGTGCCAAACTCAGGGGCATCGGTCCGGATGGAGTGATCATATATTCGATGGATCTAAGCTTTTTTCGTTCTTCCGCGGGGAGGAGGAGAGCCGCCTTCACATGGGGAGGAATGTTTTTTGTATACTCTTCGGGATCCTTGCTTAAGCCCTTCTTGTAGACCAGTTCGTCATCCATTTTTCCACTTCGGAGGTCTTCCATGTATTGTTTGATCCATCCCTGGGCATCTTCATTGTGAAAAAACTGCCTGTATAGCTCATACTGGAAGTTCCGGGCCATTTCTGTCCAGTCAGAACGGACAAATTCCATTCCTGTAAATTCAAGGTTTTCAATTCCTCCTTTCACGAGGAGCCCCGCGTATCTTTTGCGGGCGCCTGTTTCGCTCCCCCTCAGAGGGGGAAGAAAGAATTTTCTATAAAGCTTTTCGTATTCAATTTCAAGGTGGGAAAATACGCCAGAGATCTCCATTACTCTGTTCCCAATAAAATGATTGACCCTCTCTGCCAGGCGGAGTCCTGATTCCTCGGGTCTATGAGTTTCGGCCTTTTTCAGGCAGATAAAAACCGAGTCTGTATCGCCATAAATGACTTTATACTCCTCTCCTCTAAGCCATTGTACTGTCTCTTTGAGTATCCATTGCCCCGTACCGGTGATGGCTTTAGGCAGGTCGGGATTGTAAAAGCGGCAGGCTGTCGTTCCCATGGCGCCGTAAAAGGAATTCATCAAAATTTTCACGGCTTGAGAGAGGGGTTCATTGTGTTCTTCCTTGGCTTTTTTTCGTTTGTTCATCGCTTCTGCCAGAAAGTCGGGGAGTATGGTTTCGGTCTTGGAGAAACTGTGTCCCGTAGGGGTGGTGATGCTCTGATTTCCATTTTGGATCAAAGCCAGGGGATCAATGTGGAAGGTTCTGATAAGCGAGGGGTACAGACTCTTGAAATCCAGCACTATGACCTGTTCATAAAGGCCTGGTTCTCCGGCAAAAACATAGCCTCCACTTGCCGACTCTCCCGCTTGTACATCTCCGGAATCCGGGGCCACCAGTCCATGGCGGTGCAGCCGTGGAAGGTAGAAAAAATCAAAGGCCGCCACCGTTCTATTCACCTGGTCCAGGGGGAGTCCTGTCATCTCTCTCCTCGCCAGGATAAGTCCCAATAGGTCAGTCTTTTTAAATATGTCGCTCACAAGGATGCAGTCTTCGAGGTTGTATCTTGCCAGAGCTGCGGGATCTTCTTTATATCGGCGTTCAATTTCTTCTACCTTGCTCACCCCCTCTTCTTCAATGTCTTTGCCTCGTCCCAGTAGTTCCTGAGCCACGGTCTCCAGCTTGAAATTCTCAAATTTATAAAAATTCTGCCTCATAGTCTGCAGTCCGTCGATGATCTGGCGGCCCCTGCATTCTGCCGAAAAGAATCCAGCTCTGTTTTCCTTGATCTTGAGAGGCTGGTTCTCCCTGCCCGGTAAAAATGCTTCTCCAAAGTGACGGAAGCGGTTTTCAAGAAAGGTCAGGTCAAAGCCGATCACATACCATCCTATGATGATGTCGGGGTCCCATTTACGAATCCAGGCTTGAAAGGCCTTCAGGGTTTCTTTCTCTCCCTGACAGTATTGAAAATCACCTTCGATACTCTTGTGGTCGCTGTGGATCAGGACCTTTTTAAAATCCTTCAAGACGCAGTTATACCCCGTCCCATGCATGGCAATTGAATAGACCTCTCCCTGTTGTCCTGTTTCTATATCCAGAGAGAGGACTCTCAGTTCCGGTTTTGAGCTGGTCCCTTCTTCGGGGGCGGATATCCTGGGATTCACATAAAGAGTTCCCCCATCTACTATCCTGCCCGGGCCATCCCAGCAGATGGCTCCTGTAATAAACCGTTCCATTAAAAACCGCTCCGAAGGATATACATCGCTCTCGTAGACCCGGCAGCCCTGGCTTGTCAGTTTTTCCTTGGCTCCAAAGAACTGATGCAGTGAATCAAAGTAGAGGGCATCTACGGATTCACCGGAGTAGCTTGTCAGTTGAACTGGTTTACGCAAAGAAAAATCAAAGGGCGGAAGTTCTAGGCTCCCGGGGACAAAGAAAACAGGTTTATTGTCCGTTATTTTTATAAAGAAAGGGCCTTCCGGACCTGTCCCGCTTAGATGAATCTCATGCCGGTCCTGGATATCCAGACTTTCTGATGTGAGTATGTATCCCTGATGCATTCTTCTCTCCTGTCCTCCGATTATAGACTCCAAAGGGCTGCTTTTGCAAAATCAGTATTCCCATTTCGCCAGAGCCATTGATCTTTATCCTTTTCCAATTCTTTGAATTGGGATACAATCTTTTCTTATTTGCTGCGGCCTTTCCTGGTCCTTTATATTTGAAAATCACGGAGTTCTTATCATGATGAAAATCCTTGAAAAATACCCATGGCTGGCGGATTTGTTTCTCCTTCTCAGTGGATCCCTGCTGTTTGCACTATCCTTTCCCAATTTTCTCTATCGCTGGGGTTTCGGCTTTCTTGCGTGGTTTGCCCTGATTCCAGTCTTTCTCCTGATCCATCGGGCCGGGTTTCTTAAAAGCATTCTTTACGGGGCTCTTTACGGTTATTTTGCCTATAGCCTCTTTAATTTCTGGCTTGCAAAGTTTAATCCTACCTCTTTTGTCGTGGTTCCTCTGATTTATGCGGTTTATTTCATGTTTTGGTTCCCTGTCTTTAAATGGGCAGATAAGACTTTTCCTCGTTGGGGTTATCTTATGCAGCTTGTTTTCTGGCTGGCTTTTGAGATCTTCAGAACCAAAGGTTTTCTGGGATATTCATATGGAATACTCGGCTACTCACAGTATCGGAATCTATCTGTCATTGGAATCTCCGATCTCACAGGAGTTTTGGGGGTGTCCGGGCTCCTTGTCTTTCCTTCTCTCTGGATTGCCAGGTATCTCATTTTCAGAAAAGAGGTGGGGGGAGCTTTCTCTCTCCTAAAAAAGGCAAAATTCCTTGCTATTCCCGGATGTCTCTATCTGCTCATACTAACAGGAAGTCTTGTTTACTCCCATGTGAATAGGGTGGATTATGATGATAGCCCAGTGTGGAAAACCTCTCTAATCCAGCATGATATCAATGCATGGCTCAGCGGTACCGAGGTGTATGCCAAAGCTCTGGATAAATTGTTGGAGCTTTCCGAGGAAGCCATGGCAGATGAACCGGATGCAGTCGTCTGGTCCGAAACCTCTTTTGTTCCCTCTATCCAATGGCACAATAAACGCCGCGAGGATCGGGAACGCCTGGCTCTTGTTCAGAGACTTTTAGACTTTCTGGAAGACAAAGACACTCCCTTTTTGATTGGGAATAACGATTCCGAATTGTCTGCGGGAAAGATGATTACATATAACTCGGTTCTCCAGTTTCAGGGAAAGGATATTGTCGACAATTATAGAAAAATTCATCTGGTTCCATTTGGAGAGCATTTTCCATATACGAAGCTGTTCCCCAGGTTTTATGAATACATCCTGGATAATGGAGCGACCTTTTATGAAAAAGGAGCCGAATACTCTGTCTTCGATGTGGCCGGAGTAAAAGCATCCCCCCTTATCTGTTTTGAAGATACCTTCGGCTATCTCAGCCGGAACTTTGTCAGAGAAGGGGCTCAAGTCCTCGTCAACGTGACCAATGATTCCTGGTCTCCAGCCCAGGCCTGCTCTATCCAGCATGTGGGTATGGCTGTCTTCCGTTCTGTTGAAAACAGACGGTCCATGATCCGGGCAACCAACGGTGGTTTTACCTGTCTGATTGATCCCAATGGTAAAATTGTAGAATACCTGGAACCATTCACGGCGGATATCCTGACAGTGGATGTTCCGGTATATGATGGTGTATCCACGGTCTATACACGAACTAATTTTCTATTTGACAGATTAATCATGATTTTATCCATAATCTTCGGGATAGGTCTCACTCTGTTTACTATACTTAAAAAAAGAGGCGAAAAATGAATCATACTGACCAAATACTTTTCTATTTAAGTGAAATTAATAAGACTCCCCGGAAATCACAGAATAGCGGACCCATCACAGATTGGCTTCAGTCCTGGGGTGAAGCCCAGGGGTATAAGGTTAAACGGGACGGATATAATAATTTAGTCATCAGGGTTCCGGGAACTAAGGGATATGAGGACTCTCCTCTTGTTGTCCTTCAGGGGCATTCAGATATGGTCTGCGAAAAACTGCCGGAATCGGATCATAATTTTGAGACAGATCCCATTGTTCTGGTCCGTGAAGGCGATTGGATTCGCGGGGATAAGACCACTCTGGGAGCGGATAACGGTATCGCTTTGGCTCTGGTGATGGATCTGGTCAGCGATGAAGAAGCCGTGCATCCCCCTCTCGAGATTCTCATCACAAGTGATGAAGAGATCGGCCTGGTTGGTGCCAATCATCTGGAAGAGGGATTTGTCGAGGGTAAAATCCTGATCAATCTGGATTCTGAGGATGAGGGAATTTTTACCATCGGCTGTGCCGGTGGTGCAGACAGCCGGATGAAGATTCCCCTGAATTCTGAAGAAGCAGGTTCAGGTCTCAAGGCTTACACCCTCTCTGTTGGAGGTCTGAAGGGCGGTCATTCGGGGATGGACATCAACCTGAACTTGGGGAATGCCCTGAAGATGGCCGAGCGTGTCTTGACCAGTCTTGTTCCATTTGAGTCTTTCCGCTTAGCAGAGTTGAAGGGGGGGAGCGGTGCTTCCAATGCCATCTGCCGGGATGCGGTCGCTCATTTTACCCTCTCATCCGACGTGGATATACAGTCCATTGTTTCTGAATGGGAACAGATTTTCATGAACGAATCGGGAACGGTAGAGGAGGGACTTTCTCTAAAACTGGAAGATGGGCCTGATGTCATCCGCGTTCTAACGAAAGAAGCGGGCCAAATGATTCTGCGGATCATTCGCTTGATCCCCCATGGGGTGGAAAAGGTTTCTTCTGTCATAGAAGGTCTTGTGGAAACCTCGAGTAACCTGGCATGGGCTTCTATCAGCTCGGAACAGGCAGACTTTCTGACGAGCCAGAGGAGCGCAGTCATGTCTGAACTCAAGGATATGAATGAAAAAATGGTTGCCCTGTCTGAGCTGGCTGGAGGAACTTGTGATACCCTCAATAAGTACCCCTCCTGGAAACCAAATCCCGAGTCTGAACTGTTGAAAAAGAGTGTGGATGTATATAAGAAAGTTACTGGAAAAGAACCTGTCGTTGAGGCAATTCATGCGGGTCTGGAATGCGGATTGATCGGTGATGCATTTTCCGGGATGGATATGATCTCAATCGGACCGACCATCAAGCATCCCCATACACCGGAGGAACGCCTGTATGTGCCTTCTCTGGAGCCTTTTCGGTTCTTTATGGTTGAATTGCTGAAATCTTTTAAGTAGATAGATTCTTTGGACACTTCCCCCGCCTTGCCGATAGAATCGCAAGAGGGGGAATCTAAGAAGAATCAATTCCCGGTAAGACTCTCAATCTGTTTCTTTTTTTTGGGCTTCTTCGGCTTTTTGGGTTTAAATGGGCGGAGATCCAAACGGGACGGCGGCAGTTCCTTCTCGGGTTCAAAGCCTTCTACTGTCCGCCTGTCCAGCACTTGTTTTGTGAGCCGTTCTATGTCGGCGAGTTTTTCAAAATCATCAAAACAGACAAAGGACAGGGCTTCTCCTGTAGCACCGGCTCGTCCTGTGCGTCCTATCCTGTGAATATAGTCTTCCTTAAGGTGAGGCAAATCAAAGTTTACCACCAAGGGTAGCTGGTCAATATCCAAGCCTCTGGCGGCCAGATCGGTTGCTACCAGTATGGACACCTTATCGCTTTTGAATTCATCCAGGGCTCTGGTTCGGGCTCCCTGACTCTTATTGCCGTGAATTGTCGCAGTGGAAATACCGGCTTTCATCAGTTTTCGGGCCAGATGGTCGGCTCCGTTTTTGGTCTTTGTGAACACCAGGATCTTTTCCCAGTGATTTTCCTGTATAAGGTGGATGAAAAGAGCCGTTTTCCTCATCTTATCCACCGGGTAGATCCATTGCTTTACGGCATCCAGGGTTATCACTTCAGGATCAATGGTTATTTCAACCGCCTGAGAGACAAATTCTTCAGCCAGAGCCCTCACATCCTCCGAAAAGGTTGCTGTGAACATCAAGGTTTGTCGTTTTTGGGGTATGAGAGCTTTAATCTCCCTCACCTCGGATAGAAAGCCCAGGTTGAGCATCCTGTCGGCCTCATCCAGGATCAGAATCTCAAGCTGCTGAAAATTAATGGCGTTCTGACGGTACAGGTCCAAAAGACGACCCGGAGTGGCTACCAGGATATCCACACCTCTGGTCAACCGTATCATTTGAGGGTTGATTTTGACACCACCATAGACAACGGTGGATCTCAGGGGTAGAAAGCGTGAGTAGTTCACCACGCTGTCATATACCTGTGCCGCCAGCTCCCTGGTGGGAGTAAGGATGAGGGCGCGAACATGATTTGACCTGACCTCATTACCCCTTGTCAGGCGATCTAGGATAGGGAGGGTGTAGGCCGCGGTTTTACCCGTTCCGGTTTGAGCGGCTGCCAGCACATCCTGACCGGACATGACCGCCGGGATGGTCTGAATCTGTACAGGAGAGGGGTCTTCATACTTTTGAACCTTGATCGCCCTCAATAGGGCAGGGGATAAACCAAAATCTGTGAATTTTTCTGATATCTTGTCACTCATAATCTGATGTTCTCTCTCCTCGAACAGGGGTGGTTCTTTCTATGAAATTTCAAAGCCTTTGTATAGAGGTATTTTACACTTCCTGAGCAAATGGATTGTATCATAAAGCTAGGGTTCATTACTTGAGAGGATTACCCAACAGAATATGCAGCACCGTATGGGCAATTTGCAGGCCGAAAATCCCTGTGACAGTCGGTAGGCTCCCCAGAACTTTCCTGGTTCTGCCCCGGTCCAAGTCCTGTTCATTCCTCTGGGTATTTTCTTCTTCTTCGGGGTCTTTGTATTCATAATCGATGAGCTCTGTGGAATAGATGCAGACAATTCCCTTTCCCACGCCCCTCCGGCGGAGCTTTTGTCTGATCTGTCTGGCCAATGGGCAGGTATTCGATTTCATAAGATCGCTGCGTTTGATAGAAAATGGATCACAGTGAAGGGCCGCTCCCATGGATGAGACCGTGGGTATCCCTCTCTTCCAGGCATACTCAAGGAGGGCCAGCTTGGGGGCCATGGAATCAATGGCATCAACCAGCACATCCGGAACGGATGAGAAAATTTCATCCATGGTTTCATCATGGGCAAAGATTTTAAGCGCCTCTACCCGGCAGTCTGGATTGATATCCAGTATTCTTTGTCGGGCCAAATCTACCTTGCTAGTCCCTATAGTGGAGTCCATAGCCAGAATTTGACGGTTGATGTTTGTCAAATTAATGACATCAAAATCTACCAGGGTGAACGAGCCGATTCCGCTCCTGGCCAGGGCTTCCAGGGCATAGCCTCCCACGGCTCCCAGGCCCACAATGCAGACTCTCTTTTCTGACAAGGTCTCTCTTTTTTCTTGACCGATGAGACGATCAATTCGTAAAAACCGCTCCATTTTCTCTTATTCTCCAGGCCAGGGTCTTAAAATCCACTCCCATGGCTCTGGATATCTCCTCGTAATGCTGATTTAAGATTTCCTTATATGATGTGCTACCCCTGCCGGCTGTGTATGGCCAATCCGTTTCAAGGAGCAGTCTATTGTCTGGAATTAGTTTCAGAGTCTCAGCTAATTCCACTCCCCCAGAATGCACTCCGGGTCCCAGGGAAATAAAAAGATCTAACTGGATGTACCGTTTGAGTATTTCCCTAGACCCTGAAAAACCATGGATAAGGACTGGTATTTCCGGTTTTTCTCCACTGATAAAGTCTGCCAAGGCACCCGATGCCTGAACCTGATGTAGGACAATACTTCTGCTATATTTCTTCGCCAGATCGAAATGAGCCTTCAAGGCTCGTTCCTGTTCTTCCCTTGAAATTAACTTATAAAATCGTCTGTCCAGTCCGCATTCCCCTAATCCCGCTGCCGGATTCTCTTTCAGGATACGATCCAGCTCCTCCAGTTCCAATTCCCAGTCATCCTTTAAACATTCTGGATGAATACCCAGAAAAGGGATAATCCTGGGATCATTCAGGAGGGGGGCCCAGTCGGCACTCGATGAGGAACAGGATAGAAAGAGGCCTCCGCTGGATATGTCCGCCAGAGGGAGATGGCTGCTGTGAAGATGAGCATCACATACCATTGTCAGCCCAGGAATTCCTGATAAAAGAGTTTTATAATCGTGAGGGCTACAACCGCAAGAAAGAAGATTCTTATGAATTTTGTTCCTTGCCGGATTACAAGATGGCTCCCCATCCAGGCTCCTGCAATCTGACCGGTGGCCATGATCAGTCCTGGTATAAAGAGAACATTTCCACCGATGATGAAGAGGATGAGAGACACGATATTACTGGTGAAATTCACAATCTTTGTATTGGCTGTGGCCGATTTCAGGTTATACCCCATAAGGATGACCAGGGCAATGGTCCAGAAAGAGCCGGTTCCAGGACCGAAAAAACCATCGTAGAACCCCAGGGTCAAGCCGGCAAGGGTGTAAAACATTGAAATCTTCATGCGGGCACGGCGGTCAATGCTGCCCAGATCCGGGGATAGGAGTGTGTAGATAAACACGGCCAGAAGAATAAAGGGGATGACTCGTTTGAGAGAGTCTGCGGGAATTATCTGTATGAGAACCGTTCCTGTGAGAGCTCCTATGAATGTGAATATGACCGCTTTAACGAGTTGATCCCTGATCACCAGGCCCGATCCGGTATAGCGGATCGCCGCGGTGCAGGAGCCGAAGCTTGCCTGAAGTTTGTTCGTCCCCAGTGCCAGGTGAGGAGGAATTCCAACCGCCAGGAGCGCGGGGAGGGTGATCAATCCGCCTCCTCCTGCGATGGAGTCGACAAATCCGGCAGTTAAGGCCGCTGAAAGCAGTATGATCAATTCTGTGAGGGTCGGTTCAAATACCATGGTGCAAGAATATCCCAGTGTTTGAATGTTGTACAGATCTGGTAAATCAGGCCGGAAATCGGCGGATTCCCCCCTTTGGAGAAGAAATGGTGCTCATAGGAGAGGTCTGAAGACAGATCTTTAGACATTGGCATGGTCTTTGTATTAAGTTTGATACGATATTATTGATGATTTTGCGAAGTGAGGTAATTCTATGTTGCAATTAATGGGCATAGCCCTCCTGATTGTATTTTCAGGAGTATTTTTTCTGAAGTTTTTGTTCTTTATTTTAACACTTATCTTTACAGGAGTTGGCTTCATATTGAAACTGGTTTTAACTCTCCTTTTTGCGGTCCTCCTGTTTCCGTTCTGTGCTGCGATTCTCGGGTTTCTGTTTTCCGGGGGAATCCTGGCTCTCCTGCTGATTATCATGGGGCTTGGAGCTCTTGTGAGTGAGAAAAAACCGAGGGGTTAAAAGGAGATAAAAAGCTGTACACTGCATGGGGCTGTCCTCAGGTCTGGGAGCAGAAGTACTTTGCCGAATGAACTTGACCAATTACAGGAATCCTTTATCATTATGAAATGACATTTTTATGGTATGATCTGGAAACCTTCGGTAAGAATCCGCGATGGGACCGGGTGGCCCAGTTTGCCGCCGTCCGCACAAATGAACAATTTGAGATAATGGAAGATCCGGTTGTTCTGTATTGCCGTATTACTCCCGATTATATTCCCGACCCCTATGCCTGTCTCGTGACAGGAATCACCCCCCAGGAATCTCTCGAAAAAGGCCTCAGGGAGTATGACTTCATCAAGGCCATAGACAAAGAATTTTCCCGGCCTGGAACCTGTGTCGCCGGTTACAACAGTATTCGCTTTGATGATGAGTTTATCCGCAACTTGTATTATAGGAACTTTCTGGACCCCTATCGGCGGGAGTGGGCTGACGGCAACAGCCGCTGGGATATCCTCGATCTGGTCCGGGCGACCCATGATTTGAGGCCGGAGGGCATTACCTGGCCTCAACACGAGGATGGGAGACCTCTGTTTAAGCTTGAAAAGCTATCCGAAGCCAATGGAATCAGCCATGAGCATGCCCATGATGCGCTTTCCGATGTGTATGCCACCATCGGAATGGCCCGCCTCATCGCCGAAAAACAGCCTCGCATCTACAACTACTTCTTTGAACACAGACAGAAGGATGATATAAAAAAGATCATCAATTTGGAAAGCCGGGAACCCCTGGTACATACATCGGGTATGCTGACAAGCCAGACGGGCTGTACTACCCTGATGGCTCCCCTTGTTGTCGATCCCTTGATGCGAAACTCAATCCACTGTTTTGATCTCCGTTTTGATCCTACTCCTTTACTGGAACTTACTGTGGGGGAAATCCGACACAGGGTGTTTACTCCCAGAAAGGAGTTGGCCGATGAAGGGCTGGAGCGTATCCCCCTAAAAGACATCAATATCGGGAAATGTCCCATTGTCGCTCCCATGAATACCCTGGATGATGAAGCGGCATTACGTTTGGGCATCGATAAGGAAACCTGTCTAGAACACAGCCGTCTACTTCAGTCAGATCCAGGACTACTGCAAAAAATCCGGGAAGTCTTTAATCAGGATAAGTCTAAATATTACAGCGTAGAAGATGATCCTGATCTTCAAATCTATTCCGGGGGCTTCTTCCGGGATGATGACAGGATCAGAATGAAGATCATTCATGAAACGGCTCCGGAAGAACTGAAGACTCTGACCCTGAACTTTTTTGATCCCCGGATACCGGAGATGCTCAGGCGGTTCATCGGCAGGAATTTTCCAGCTACACTGGATGCGGAGGAAATGGCTGCCTGGAAAAGTGCCTGTGCGGGGCGTATTCTCTTTCCAAAAGCCCGTGGAGCCTTGGATCACGGCGGATTTCTAAAAGTCCTTGAAAACCTGAAGTATTCAACGGATGTCACACCTGCACAGAAACTGGTGGTGAAAGAGTTGGAGAAATATGAAGAGATTCTGAAGGATCAGGTCTTAAAATATGCCCCTTCCTGATTGGATTATCAGCCCTTGAGCTTTTTGAGTTCTTCCTTGGTTTCTCTGAGCTCCTTCATAAGAGAAAGCATTCTTACACAGTTTTTCATCCGGGCCAGGAAGAGATTCACATCAAAGGGCTTCATAATATAATCATCGGCGCCAAAGAGAAGAATCTGGCTCATTGACTTGTAACTCCTGATGCCTGAAATGGCAATGATCACCTTGTCGCCCTCTCTTTTTCTCAGGTTCATCACCACCTCCTCCCCGGATATTTCAGGTAGTATGAGATCCACAAGATAGATTGAAAAATCATCCTTGCTGGCCAGGAGTTCCGCAGGATTCTGGAAATACTGTACATTTCTTATGTTGTTCAGTTCGAAGATGCTTCTGATGGTCATCAAGGCTACCTTGCTGTCATCCAGAACGGCAATCTTGCGGGCCTGCAGGTCCAGGGTGAAACCATCTTCATTGAGGAATATATCAAAGTATTTGTCCAGACGATTCTGTGACAGTTCTGACTTGAGGATGTAGTCTACCACTCCCAGGTCAAATAACGCTTCTCTGGCTTCCAGGGAGTCATTGGAGGTGACAGCAATCACTGGTATCCGTGAATTCACCGATTTTTTGAGATTGGTAATAAAATCCTCTCCCGAGGAATCTGCCAGTTCCAAACCCGTGATGATCAGGTCAACATCTCCAAGTTTCAGAATTTCCATTGCCTCGTTTTGGCTGTTCGTTTCATCAAACTGAAGCCCTTTCTCTATGGCTATGTTTTTGATGATTTTTCGGACAAATGAGCTGTTGTCTACGTGCAGAATCTTTTTCATGACTATTCCTTCACAGTGATCTTTTCATATTTTTTAATCGCTTTTGTTGATTGTGTCAGTATAGACGGATGCAGGACAGGTGGGAACTGAAAAAAACCGATATAATAAAACAACTGTTTGATTCTGCAGTAAATTCTTTTTATAGTTTAGGTTTCATTAGGAGCATAAACATGAAGAATAGGGGCATCCTTGTCGTACTGATGAGTCTTTTCATATTTTCCTGCGGATCCCGTAAAGAAGATGACCTAAGCGCTGCTTCGAGCTGGGAAGTCAACGACAAAGAGGCCCTGGCTGTGTTCACAGAGACCGTCCGGGAAGAACCATTTATCCAGGCCATCGAAGCCTCAGGTGTTTTGGAAGGAATCCGTGAAGCGGATGTCATCAGTGAGACTTCCGGTTTGATCCATTCTGTCAATTTTGAGATCGGCGACTTTGTCAATCAGGGGGATACCTTGCTGACAGTGGAGGACCGCTTGCCCAAAATCAATTATACATTCGCTCTTCAGGATTCGAAGACCGCAGAACTTGAATTTGAAGCCTTGCGCAAGTCTTATGATACGGGGGGAACCTCTCTGGTGGTCTTCAATCAGGGATTGACCAAGGTGGAATCTGCCCGTTTGCGTCTGGAACAGGCCCGGGATCTTCTGGACAATACTGTCATCAAGGCTCCCTTGAGCGGCTATATAAGTAGCCGTGATAGCAGCATTGGGGTGGGGAGCTATATTCAATCGGGAATTGCTGTGACTCGTATCGTTGACAATTCCTCTTTTCGGGTCAATCTGAGTGTAGGAGAGGATGAAATCGCCCTCATTCAGACTGGATCTGTGGCCAAGGTCACGGTCAACCCGCTTCCAGAGTATGATATTCAGGCTCTGGTGAAAGCAGTCTCTCCCGGAAGCAGGCGGGCGGGGGGCGGATTTCCGGTCATCGTGACCTGGCCCAACAGCCTCGGTGTGACCCTCAAGTCCGGCATGACAGCCCGGGTTAGGATCAGTCCCAGACAGCTGGAGATGAAAGAGCTGATCATTCCTGCTTCGGCCATTGTCTACAGAAACGGCCTCCCCTTTGTGTTTCGCATTCGGGAAGGAGCCGCTGAGGCAGTGGAAATTTCTATTTTGCAGTCACTGGGAGACCGAGTTGCCGTCAAAGATGGATTGATTCCGGGAGAAGCTCTTATTGTCAGCGGATTGAATGCCCTCATTCCCGGTGATCCTGTTGTTCCCACCCCCCTGTCATTGGAGACCCCTGAATGAATATCGGCCAGTTTTCGGTAAAGAATCCGGTTTTGATCAATATCCTCATGGTGACTCTCCTGGTATTGGGCGGGATCAGCCTGTCCAGGATGCCCCGGGAACAGTTTGCGGAAGTTCCCTTTTACTGGGTCACAATCCTGGTTCCCTATCCAGGGGCCGCTGCAGAAGATGTGGAAAAACTCATCACCATCCCCATTGAAAATGAGATGCAGGGGCTTGATAATCTGGACCAGATCCAGTCTGTAACAAGCGAAGGAGTCTCTTCTGTACGGGTCGCCTTTGATAGCGGGATCTCATCTGATGAGTTCGACAAACTCTTCCAGGACGTTCGAACCCGATTTAGTAAGGTCTCTCTTCCGGAGGGGACTTTAGACAGCCTTGTTGATGATTTTTCATCCAATGATTTTCTACCCGTTGTAGAGGTCGTTCTCTCTGGAGATGGAGATTATGCCTCCATGATTGATGAGGCCGACCGTTTGTATGAACAACTGGTTCGTATTTCCGATGTCTCCTCAGTGGATCTCATAGGGGTCCGGGACAGAGAGATCTTTATCGAAGTCGACAAGACCCGCCTCGAAGCCCTGGGGCTGTCTGTGAATGAAGTGGTTCAATCCCTTCAGGGCCGTAATCTCAACATTCCAGCCGGTACGCTGAATACGGGAAAACGCCAGTATCTGGTTAGGACCATCGGCGAAGTTCAGTCGGTTAAAGAATTGGACTCTGTCATCATTCGTCAAATTCCAGGAGCAGAAGGATTTCTCAGAATTGGAGATGTTGCGACAGTTCAGGATGGGTATGATCCCCGGGGTGTTAGATCCAGATTCAATGGTCAAACCGCGGTGACTCTGAGAATCTCCAAGATACCCGGTGGGAACTCCATCAGGATCGTAGAAAATACCCGGGAAATCGTGGACCGGTGGAAAGACTCCCTCCCCGAAGGCATCTCTTTAAATGTTCAAAATGATTCCACCATACAAATTAGAAACAGCATAGACGTCCTGGTTAACAACGCTCTTTTTGGTCTGTTACTTCTGGTTGTTTTGCTCTTTGCCTTTGTCGGGCTTAGGAATGCCCTGATGACCGCCCTGGGAATTCCCGTCACCTTTGCCGTTACCTTCTTGATTCTGGATTTGACCGGAGAGACATTTAACAGCAATACTCTCTTTGCTCTTGTGCTTGTTCTGGGGCTGATTGTAGACCATGCCATCGTCATCATTGAGAATAGTTTCCGCTTAGAACAGAGCGGGTTGGAACGACATCAGGCGGCTATTCAGGGAACCAATCAGGTTGTTTATCCTGTGGCTGCCGCCACGGCAACGACGGTGGCGGCCTTTGTTCCCCTCATGCTTCTTCCGGGGACCATCGGAAAATTCCTCAGGATCATACCCCTGACCGTTTCTATTGCCCTGGTTGTCTCAACCCTGGAAGCGGTCTTTTTTCTTCCTTCTCATTACGCAGACTGGCGGGGAGGCAAGAAAAAAAGCAGAAATGAAGAACGGTATTTCAAGCATATAAAAGTCAGGTTCTCCCAAATCCTCAGGTGGCTCTACAATCGTAGAAAGCGGGTCGTTCTTGTGATCATTGTCTTTATGATTGGCTCCTTTTCTCTGGTGACAAGACTGAAACAGGATCTATTCAGCGCCGAAGATTTTACCCTTTTTTACATCGATCTGGATCTGCCTCCCGGTTCTACTTTGGACAGTACAGAAGAGCTGATCCGCCGTTTTGAAGAGCGCCTTGTTCCGCTGGTGGGCAACGGAGAGCTTGCCGGAATTAACAGTTTTGTTGGATTCCGAGGGGAAAGTGGGGGCAATACGGTCCAGGGAAATCTGGGGCAAATTGTGGTAGATCTCACTGAGAAGGGTGAGGGCCGTCAAAGGAGCATCATCGCCATCATGAATGAAGCTAAAAGTTTGACTTCGGACATTCCCGGTGCGGATCAGGTTCTCTTTAGACGGGCCACCAATGGTCCTCCCACAAGTTCTCCTGTCTCGTATAGACTCTTTGGGAATTCATATGAAGACTTGACAAGAGTGAGTTCGGTGTTGCTTGAAAAGATGGCGGAATACCCAGAATTGTACAATATCAAAGACAACTATGAGGCTGGTACTCCCGAGCTGAGGATTGTCGTTGACGGTGCCAGAGCGGCCCGTTACGGCCTGAATGCTGTGTATATCGGTCAATTTCTACGGGCCTCTCTCGACGGTGTAAAGGCCAGCACTTTTTTTCAGAATAATGAAGAAGTGGATATCCTCATCGGCTTCTCTTCTTCTGGAATGCTCTCAGCAGAAGAGCTTTCCCAACTGAAAATCATATCTCCTTCGGGTCAGCAGATTCCATTATCCTCGTTAACAAGGCTGGAGCCGGGGAACGCCCTGGCATCTATCCGGCGGCTGGATGGAAAACGGGAAATCACTCTCACTGCTGACGCCTATGACAAGGGGAACCTCCGCGATATTAATGCCCAGGTGAAATCCCTTTATGAAGAACAGTTTCAGCAGCGGTATCCCGACATGCGGCTTGATGTGGGAGGAGAATTCTCAGATCTGGATGACCTGCTTCTCCAAATTGCCCAAATTTTTCTTCTGGGAATCTTTCTCATCTATCTCATCCTGGGCGCGCAGTTCAACTCCTACACCCAACCGCTCCTTATCCTTATGACCATTCCCTTTGCCTTTGTGGGTGTTGTTCTTTATCTGTTCCTCTCTGGAACGCCCTTTTCGACTACAGTTCTCTATTCCGGAGTGGCTCTGGCTGGAATCGCCGTCAATGATTCAATTGTCCTCATCAGCTTTATCAATGATTTGAGGAAGGAGGGCGCCATCCTGGCCGATGCGGTCATTCTGGCCGCCGAAACTAGGCTCAGACCCATACTACTTACCAGTTTGACCACCATCGCGGGCTTGCTGCCCACCGCTTTAGGGCTGGGGGGAGAGTCGGTGGTCTGGGGACCCATGGCGAGTACAATCATATTCGGTTTGATCTTCTCCACCCTCACGGCTCTCATTTTAATTCCCTGTTTTTACGGGGTCCTCTTCGATAGAGGTAAGGGGCTGTCTTCAAAAAATAAAAACTGGGGTCTCAAGGAGGAACTACCAGGCTAATTAAGATTTATAGATCCTTCATACTTTGTTCACAGCTTGGTTGTATACTAATGACAATATGAAAACAATACTCGTAGCAGAAGACGAAGCAGGCATCAATGAAATGATCTGCGATTATCTAAGGGCTCTTGGGTTTGAGGCCATATCCGCCTTTGACGGCATTGAGGCTCTTAAAATATATAGGACTAGAGAGCTGGATCTTGTCCTTTTGGACATCATGATGCCCCGCTTGGATGGAACAGAAGTTCTCAGAGAGATCAGGAAAGATTCCAATCTACCCATCTTGATGGTCACAGCCCGTACGGATGAAGGGGATACGGTTCTGGGGCTGGAATTGGGAGCGGATGACTACATTGCTAAACCCTTCAGCATGAAAGAGCTGGCTGCCCGGATTCGTACGGTTCTCCGCCGAAGTCATCCTCAGGCAGGACCTGAGGCCAAGGAGGCCGATAATCAAATATTGGTACAGGCCGATCTCGTCATGGACAGGATTAAAAGGTCCGTGTCTATCCGTGGGAAAGCCGTGGATCTGACGGCCGCTCAATTTGATATTCTGGAAAAAATGGTGAGCTCCCCGGGGCGCGTCTTTACAAGAATGGATCTGCTACAGGCCTTTCAGGAAGATCCCTATGAGGGATATGAACGGTCCATTGATGTGCATATTAAGAATATCCGGAAGCTTATAGAAGAGGACCCGGCTCATCCGGAATACATCCTCACAGTTTGGGGTGTCGGGTATAAAATGCAGGATTCAAAGTGAAAATATCCCTCAGCACCCGATTGATCAGCATCATGGTTTTCTCAATCCTCCTCAGTGCCTTCATCTCCATCCTTCTTGTGAGTTCCTTCACCATGAAGACCTTCATGGGATATTCCCATCAGAGAGACAGGGATATTGCCTTGACTCTGGCAGAAGCCCTGAGCAGTGTGGAGAGCGAAGAGCAACTTGAAATGGTCCTTCATTCCCTGGGAAGTCCGAAAACACGGACGGGACGGCAGATGATGGGTCCCATGATGGGGAGCCGTCCTTCCGAAAAATCCCCCGCAACAGCTCTGAAAAGAATGCCCTCCCTTATGATCTCCACAGGAGATGAAGTCATTCCTCTTCTCATCGTTGATAGGAATGGAAAGGTCATTCAGGGGCAGAGCCATGATTATTTTGGAGTCTTGGGAACGACCTTGCATCCCGACAGTTTTACTCAAGGAGCACCTTTTTATTTACAGGGAGTCCTGGCGGGATATGTTTTGACGGGACGACAGGTCGGAGTCGATGTTGAGAGGGGAGAATTCTCCTATTATCATTCAATTTTCAGAGGCATTCTCATCTATCCCACTTTTGCCGCACTGATGGCTTCCTTGCTGGGAGCCCTGATGCTGGGGAAGGCCTTAAAACCCTTGAAGAGTCTTTACAAGGGTGTGGTAACCATCGGGAAGGGAGATTACGCCTACCGGGTTCAATTGCCTCGAAAAACATTTTTGAACTCAGATGATGACTTGACACGCCTTTCAGAAGGATTCAATGAGATGGCCTCAACACTGGAAGCCTCTCAGGAATGGAAAAAGCAGATCATAACCGATACGGCTCATGAGTTGAGAACTCCTGTCAGTTTGATCATGGGCAATTTGGAAATGATCCTGGACGGAGTCTATCAAGCAGATCGTTCGCGCCTGGAATCTCTCTACAGGGAAAGTGTTAACCTCGCTGGTTTGATCAAAAACCTTCAAACCCTGTCGAGTGAGGAGTCCGGTCAGAATCGAATGGATCGGGAAATCCTCTCTCTTCCCAAAATCCTGCATCAAAGCCTAGAAGATTTCCGTGCCCTCGCAGAGAAAGAGAAAATCACTCTCCTGGAAGATTTGGAGGAGGACTGTTCTTTTATGGGCGACAGGAATAGAACGGGACAAATATTGAAAAATCTGCTCGTGAATGCCATCAGGCATACTCCGGAAGGAGGCGGTATTACATTGCGCTGTAAGGGGGAGGGAACTCAGGTCCTTTTAGAAGTGGAAGACACGGGAGCGGGGATTCCGCCAGACCTGAGAGAGAGAGTTTTTGACCGTTTTTTCAAGATGGATGCCTCTCGCAGTAGTGGAGGCAGCGGACTTGGATTATCTATCAGTAAAATTTTAGTTGAGAATCAGGGTGGACAGATTCGAGTTGTTGAGGGAAAGACTGGCGGAGCCTTGTTTCAAATCCGCTTTCCTAAGATCTTAAAAGAGTCCTCTTAAAGGACCTTCACTCTATCTCAGAAGTATCCCAATAGAATCCTGATATAAAACACACATAATCCTGACAATTGAATTTTACTATATCAGTATATTCACAGTGATGTAATGCTTTATAGAAACAAAGTTCAGACGTTGTCTTGACTTTAAAAGACGAGATTATTATATTTACAAGTGAATTAATAAGTAACGATCTTCAGCTGGAGTTTTCCTCCTTTTCTTCACTGAAGAGTTCTTATGGGAGTTCGGTTGTTAACCGGGTTCTCTGGAAGAAGAGATTGATTACCTTTTTTTCCTTTTTGCTTTTTGGCCCCTGAAGTTTCCTCCTTTTCTTCAGGGGCTTTTTTTCACTTTAGTCATTCTCGCATCACAATTTCTATTTGTAAAGAAAAAAATGCAACACAACCTTAATATTTTACCAAAATGTAAATTCTGAGGTGAAATAGGCCTGTAAACGCCCAAGGACTCTTAATCCCCGGGCCATAGGAGCTATAAAGTGAAGCGGGAGAGAAGGCTCATGATCAATCCAATGAGGCCACCAAATACTCCTCCCCAGAGAACCAGCCAGCCTAGATGCTTACGGATCATTTCCTGGATGATTTCTTTCACCATTTGCGGTGTCAGTTCATCCAGTCGTTTTTGAACGATGGCAGATACTTTTTCAATAATATCCGTCGCCGCTTTTTGGGTATCCATGGCACCCGAGAGCAGACTGTGAAATTCAGGATTGGCTGTTTCTGTAATAATAATCTCTTTTATTTTCACCTTGAAAGGCTCTCTGAAGCCTTCTATGACTGCAGATCCTCCAAACATTCCCAGCATGGATCCCATGGACGAACTCAGGATTGTCTCGCTCAAGCCGTCAAAGATCCTGTCATAGTTTACGGCATCTGCTGCGGCTGAAAAATCTACTTGAGCGGTTAACACACCCGTTTCTGTTTCCATCAAACGGGATACGTTTTCAGTAGTGAAAAACTGGTCCATTATGAGGTTTCTGATACCCTTTTTAAATTCTTCAAAATGCAGGGGGATCACTCCCGAGCCGTAAAGGCCTGGTACGCGTTCAAAAAGCATATGGATTGCCAACCAGTTTGTGATAGCCCCCGAGAGTGCAAAATACCCCACAGATCTTATTTGATCCTGAAACAAGGGGCTGACATATCCCACTCCTATAATGATCAGAGTTACCAGGGTGGTCATACTGTTCATGTTCATAAAATTAATACGTCCTTTGGGAAAATATCTGCTTGCCAGATTTTATTTTCCTATGATTTTTGAGATTTCTTCTGGTATATTAGAAAGACATGTACAGAATTTCAAGACGCTTTATCAGTAGTCTTTTTTTATTTACCACTCTCCTTTCTCCCCTCCTGTCCCAGGAGCGCTGGGCCGGGCCGGTGTTTCTAGATGAGTTTATATTTGACAGGATGGAAATCTATGCCATCGGATGGTCTGAAAAGGGTGCCTTCTCCTATGGGGTTCTGACTCCAGGTGAAAAAGGAAGTTCTACCTGGCAATGGTATATACTGGATCTGATAGAGGATGAGTTCCTCTATAGCAGTCCCCGATGGACCATGATCGAGGGGCAGACTCCCGGAGAACTCTGGGATCTTCATCCAGAATGGTATTCCCAGCTGGTACGGTTCCACATAACTCCCCTCTCTGAGTATGAGTCCGGAGGGCAAACATTTGTCCAGGGAGCCGATTCCTACAGGATGGCTTATACTCTGGATCGTTCTGAATCAGGAACCTATCCTGAGGGTATGACAAAAGATATTCGTATTGATCTATACCGTAATCAGGATACGGCGAAGACAGTTTACACCTACAAACCGGGTAGCGCTGAAAACAAGGTTGAAGATCTCATCCTCAAAGGATATGTTCTCAGTCCTTATGAAAAAAGAACAGCCTTGGTTGCCTTGGAAAAAATTGCGAATCCGGAGGGGCCCCCGCAATGGGTATACAGGGTCATCGGTGCACATTTAACAATCGGTTTTTCTAGGGTTCAACTTGGGGGGAGCCATCTGGCTGAAGCCGTTTTGAATGGTCATTACTATGTCAGCCGTCTACTCCTCTCGGAGGGTGCCGACCCAGATTCTGTGGATTCCAGAGGTTATTCAGCCATTCTTCTGGCTGCCAGGCTTGGTCATTGGTCTATCCTGTCTCTTTTATTGGAATCGGGAGCTAGCGTTTCATCCCGGGATGACCGTGGACGTACGGCACTCCATTATGCCGTCGAGTCTGGGAATTCTCAGCTGGTTTCGGCTCTACTGAATAGAGGTGCAGACCCTGATCTAAAGGATTTTGAAGGGCAGAGTCCCAGGATCATGGCTGGATTAATGGGGAATCCCTCTGTCATGGCCGCCTTTCCGTAAACTATTTATGATATGGTTCGTTTCTATTGATGCGGTAGGCTCGGTAAATCTGTTCCAGTAGAATGACCCTCATCATTTGATGGGGGAATGTGAGCCTTGAGAAAGAGAGAGAGAGGCTGCTTCGCCTACAGAGCTCTTCGGTCAATCCCAGCGAACCTCCGATGATGAACACCAGATGAGAATGACCTTCATGGGGTAGCCTGTCCAGCCACTGAGCAAAGCCCAGTGAGTCATGTTCCTTTCCCTGAATCTCCATTGTGACGATATGAGCATCGCCGGGAATTTTTGCCTTGATCCTTTCCCCTTCTTTACGACGGATTATATTTTTATCTTCTTCTCCCGCATTGTCCGGGCATTTTTCATCAGCGACTTCAAGGAGAGTGAGGCTGCAATATCGGCTCAGCCTCTTTTGATATTCCTCGATGGCGGCTCTCCAATATTTCTCTTTCAGCTTTCCAACAGATATGATTGTTATTTTCAAAACTTTGCCTTCATCATGGTTTATCTTAACAGAACTTGGAAAAAAGTCCTGTTAAATTGTGTTTTTTTATGTTTTGCGATAATATAAATGATAGACTATAACTCATTCATGGGGTGTATCTCATGCCTCTTGATGTTTTAAATGGATGTTTTGAATTCTGACGAATTAGCGGGATGTTTATTCTATCTGTCGTCATGTACTGGGGGGTGTGCGCTGTGAACTTTAGGAATAATCATCAAGCAATTTCAGAATCTACATGGCGGGACCTTGTTGACGAGGTTCTAAAAGGTATGCCCGGACTTGAGAAGGATAGGAATTTTATTCTGAAACATAGACTCAGCCGTCTTATCGGAATGCTCCCTTTTATAGCCGGAACAGACAATCCCTTCAGAGATGGTTACACTAATCTTTCCCTGTTCCTTATGAGCAAATTTAACCCGGTGGGTGATGTCTTCTGCGATGGGACAAAGAATAACGAGGATATCATGCTGCCTCTAATTCCCTACTGTCATTTTTCCGGTGGGGACGACAAAATCCTGACCCGGGGGATGCATCTCATCGCCATGGTCCTCCTTGTGGACTATAGGAAAAAGCAGGAGAGAGACCTGGACGAGAACCGTTATAATCCCCTGAACTCGGGACAATGGAATTATGAAGATGTCATGGATACCCTGGGGCTTTGCGTTCGGGAAGTTCCCTGTCCAATGATGGATCAAATCCTCTCTGTCGAATATATACCCTTTACTTCCTGGGCTGTGGGCGCCTGATCTCCTTTCCCGTTTAAGCGAACAACTCATATCTGGACATTCCCTGTTCATTCATGATTTGATAATAGGAAAACAATGGACTAGACAGGGCCGCCGTTGAGGGCAACAGCTCTTATTTGTGTTAATCCAAGGTCTCAAGGCCATTTATTCAGGGGGAAGGCAGAGTGTTGAAGAGTAAAACCAGAGTTGAAGCATTTCTAAAAAAACAGGAGATGCTCTCCGCCGATGTCGATTTGAAAGACTGCGTCAGACTTTTCATGGAAGAAATGGATAAGGGATTGTCCGGAGAGAGTTCCATTGCCATGATCCCTACCTATATTGAAACCGAGAATCCTATTCCTCCCGGAAAGAAAGTCGTTGTCATCGATGCCGGAGGGACGAACCTTCGTACTGCCTTGGTCTCATTTGATAAGAATTATAAACCTGTCATTGAAAATTTCAGGAAGTATCCCATGCCGGGAACCCGGGGTGTTGTAGGAAAAGACGAGTTCTTCGCCACTCTGGCGGACTACATCATTGATTTGGTTCCTCAAGGTGAAAAAATCGGATTTTGTTTTTCCTATCCCACGGAAATGTATCCTAATAAAGATGGCCGCCTGATAAAATTCAGCAAGGAAGTGGACTGCCCCGAGGTCCATGGAGAAATGATTGGAGAAAACCTGCTGGCCTCTTTGAAAAAAAAGGGATTTTCTGAAAAACGGGATGTGGTCATACTCAACGATACCGTGGCGACACTCTTGACGGGGATGATCTCATTTCCGGATCAGGTCTTTGGCGGTTTCATCGGTTATATTTTCGGAACCGGCATCAACAGTTGTTACAGTGAATCCAATAGAAATATTCATAAACTCAAGGGGCTGGATGACGCCCATTATCAAATCATCAATACAGAGTGCGGGTCCTTTGGTAATCCTCCTCAGGGTTTGATCGATAAGGAACTGGATTCCCATACAAGTGATCCCGGGCATTACCGCCTGGAGAAAATGGTGTCTGGAGGATACTTCGGGCAGGTCGTCACAAGAACTCTTGAGAAGGCCTTAAGGGAAGATCTTTTTTCAGCGGAAGCCAGATCCGCTCTGGAAGACTTGGGACGATTGAGCACCAAAGACGCGGATGATTACCTTCATAATCCTCATGATGAAAGCAATGTGCTCGTAAAGGCTTTAAAAGACCAGGATATAGCAGACAAGGAGGTCTTGTTCTTTCTTATCAATGATCTTCTGGATAGGGCTGCAAAACTGGCATCCTGTGCCTTGGCAGGGACGGTCCTAAAGTCCGGGAAGGGGACGTCTCCTCTGGAACCTTTGTGCCTGACAGTAGACGGTACAACCTTTTATTTCTCCTTTGAGTTTAAGACAAGAGTTGAGCAATACCTGCGAGAAATCCTACAGGGTGAGACCCAAAGATTTTATGAAATTGTCCGTGTTGAGGATGCACCCCTTTTGGGGGCAGCCATCGCAGCCCTGACAAACTGAGATCTTATGATTATTTCTGGAAAAGAACGCCGAAAAGTCTGATACTTAGATTTAACAAGATTCTTCACAGGAGACTGTTTTGTCAGAGTATGGATCATGGGCAGGAAAAACACTGATTATCGCCGACGATGAGGAATTTGTCCGGCATCATCTGACGAAGCGTTTCTCCAGTATGGGGTTTAGGGTTCTTGAGGCTTCAACGGGACGACAGGTTCTTGAATTACTGGCTTCAGCTCCGGATTTGATTCTTATGGATGTGAGAATGCCCGAAATCGACGGCTATGAAGCCACGAAACAGATCCGATCCGGTTTGAACAGCCCTGATATTCCGGTGATCCTTCTGAGTGCCCTTTCCGGTGATGAGGATATTGAATACGGTTTTAGTGTCGGAGCCGATGAATTCTTGTGTAAACCGGTGACCTTTGCAGTTATTCTGGAATCTATATCCAGAAAATTATGCTCTGTCAAAATTCCTTGATCCCATCCCCTCCTTGAATCATCATGGTGTATAATGTCTCCAAGGAATATTCAGTATGCAACAAGAACCCCTGAATGAGCTTGAGCGCAGACGTCTTCAGAGACAGATGTTTGCATTGGAAGATGAGAAAGAAGCCGTTGAAGCCCGGTATAAATACCTGCTGCAGCAGGCTCGGGTCGGTTTGTTTTCCCTATATGTAGGAGACTGTAGCCTAAGAGATGCCAATTCCGAGATGGTCCGCATCTTTTTGTGCGATGACCTTGAAGATCTGATCCGCCACCTGACTCCCCAATCGGAAAGAGACATCCATTTTATCGATCCCCGGCACTTTGCCGACCTGGTGGAAGGAGAAGCGGTTTCTTTTTCTCTTCATTCAATCAGGAAGAATGGAGAATCCTTCTGGGCAAGGGTTATTCTTCAGGCCATAGAAAACAAGGAAATCCTGGAAGGGGTCATAACGGATATTTCAGATCAGGTGAATGCCGATGTGGAGTTACGGAAGGCCATCGTCCAGGCCGAACAGGCTCGGAAGGAAGCGGAAGAGGCCAATAAGGCCAAAAGCCGGTTTCTGGCCAACATTTCGCATGAAATAAGGACTCCTTTGAATGGAATCATAGGTTTTACTGAAATCATCATGGCTTCCATTAATTCCCCCGAGGGGCAGCTGTATGCCAGAAAAATACTGGATGAGTCTGAGAACCTCATGACATTGATCAATCAACTCCTCGATATTTCAAAAATTGAAGCCCATCAATTGGAATTGAACAATAGTGTTTTTAATTTGAGAATCCTTCTGGAAGAGACCATCAGTTTTATCCAGTTGAGGGTCCGCAACAAAGGGCTCTCTCTCTCCGTCGAATTCGATGAAGCCATTCCTGAATGTATCCACAGCGATTCATACAGGTTGAGGCAGGTCCTTTTGAATCTCCTTTCCAATGCGGTGAAGTTTACCTCCCGGGGGGGGATCAAGCTCAAGGTCTTTCTTCAGGAAGTTTCGGGAGATGAACAGGTGCTGCGCTTTGAGGTTCATGATACGGGAATTGGTATTTCCAGCGATATGCACAGTAAAATATTTGAAAGTTTTGTTCAGGCAGATAGCTCTATCTCCAGAAAATACGGCGGAACCGGGCTGGGTATTTCCATTTCACAGGAACTGGTGAATATTATGGATGGTAAGATCTGGTTTGAGAGCACACCGGGAACAGGGTCTGTTTTTCTCTTTACGATCCGCTGCCGCAGAGCAGATTCCAATGATCCCGTTGAATCTCTGAAAGAAAATATTCCTCCCTTTGTGAGGACCTCTCTCTCGGGCCTCCGTATTCTCATTGTCGAAGACTATCCAACCAACCGGGAGATCGCACAACATCACCTTCATAGTGTCGGATGCGAAGTAACTCTGGCTTCGAACGGAATCAACGCCTTGAGGAAAGTACGGAATGTGGATTTTGATATGATCCTGATGGATGTTCATATGCCCGAGATGGACGGGATGGAAGCCACCCGTAAGATCAGAAGTTTTTCAAAATACAGAGACATTCCCATCATTGGCATGACCGCCAATGTTCTGTCTTCCAATCTGGAAAATTGTAAGAAATCTGGCATGAACGATATTCTGGTTAAACCGCTGAGGAAAAAAGAGATGCTGGAGACCCTGGAGTTTTGGTATACCCATGGCGGGACAAAGGCACAGTCCACGGTGGGGGATCGGTCTATTTCCGCTTCTCCCGATGATTTTGATGATCTGCCGCTGGATTATTCAGGATTTCTGGAGGAAATGGACGGGAATAAAACGGCGGTTCGAGATATCATTCTGGGGTTTATGGACAGCCTCTCTGTCCAGATGGATCTTATTCTCAGGGGAATTGAACGTAAGGATCTGGTCCTTGTTCACAGAGAAGCTCATTCCATTAAGGGGGGAGCCTTGAATCTGGGAGCGGAGGATCTTGTCTCCAGGGCTTACGCCCTGGAACAGGCCGCTGCAGAGGAGTATTTGGAAATCATTCCCCATCTCTACCAGAACCTCCAGGTCAGTGTTGGTGATATCCTTGCTTGTCGTGACAGAATCAGCCTCATCGGTTAAGATGAATTTATGAAAAAAGATTCTCTAGTCCTTTACAAGCAGGTTCCTGCCCGTGTTCGTGAGCTCCTGTCTGATAAAATAATCATCCTCCTTCCTGACGGGAAAGAAAAAAAAGTCCGTAGCAAAGATATTCAACTCCTTCATCCCGGTCCCATCTCATCCCTTCCTGATGGAGCCGCTCCTGACGGGCAGATCGAAGAGGCCTGGGAATTGTTGCAGGGAGAATCTCCCAGTCTCCAGGAACTGGCAGAGCTTGCCTTTGGTGAGTACAGTCCGCAAACGGCCTGGAGTGCTTTTCTTCTCTTGAACAGAACACCCTGGTTCCGGGGAAGTATGGAGGAGATTATTGTCAGAACTCCCGAGGAAGTGGAAGCCATCCAAAAAGAGGAAAGCGAAAAAAAAGCGGCCGATCTTCGCTGGGCTTCCTTCATTGAATCCCTTAAAAAAGGAATTATTGCCGATGATGACAGAGGATTCCTTACCGATTTGGAACAGTACTGTCTTCAAAAAAGCAAAAAATCCAGGATTCTACAGAATCTTGGAAAGCAGCAGTCTCCTGAGAATGCCCATAGGCTTCTTCTTCAGTTGAATATTTGGAATCTGCGGAGAAATCCCTGGCCGGAACGCAACCAGATCCCCCTGACAACTCCTTCCTTTGCTCTGGAGGAAGGACCAGAGGTGGAGCGTCTTGACTTGACCCACATGGATGCCTTTGCCATAGATGATGTTGGGAATCAGGACCCTGACGATGCCTTGAGTTTTCATGATGGCATGCTCTGGGTCCATATTGCGGATTCTTCCTCCCTGATTCCTGCCGGGACCGAGGCGGATAGAGAAGCCCGTGGGAGGGCTGCTAATCTGTACCTTCCTGAAACGACTATTCCCATGCTGCCTCCTGAGGCAACGGCGAGGCTGGGGCTGGGATTACAGGAAATCTCTCCGGCTCTCAGCTTCGGTTACACCCTGGATAAGGAATACAACGTCACCGATTGCCGTATCAGCTTTTCAAGAGTCCGAGTTACTCGTATGAGCTACGGTGAAGCAGAAGAAAAATTGGAGGAAGAACCCTTTTCCAGTATTATGAAGGTGGCAAAAAGGTTCAACAGCTGGCGCAAAGAGAACGGTGCCCTGTTTCTCCAGCTGCCTGAAGTGAAAATCAGGGTAGGAGAAGAAGGTTCTGGTGAGATTATGATTTCCGCTTTAGAAGAGTATCAGAGCCGGGACATGGTGGCAGAGATGATGATGCTGACGGGCTTTCATACGGCTAGGTATGCCCGGGATAAGGGAATCCCCATTCCCTATGTTATTCAGCCCGCACCTGAGGGGGATCTCCCCGAAACATCTCCTGATGACCCTGCTTCCATGGTGCAGTTGAGGCGATTCATGAAAAGGAGCCAAACGACAACTTCAGGTGGCCCTCACAGCGGGATGGGTTTGCCCGTCTATACAAGAGCGACAAGCCCACTGAGGCGGTATTCCGATCTTATGGTTCAGCAGCAGCTGCGTCTGCATATGGCAGGTTTGCCCCTCTTGAGTGAAGAGGATATTCTGGAGGGAACCGCGTCTTGTGAATCGGTGACCGGCCGGGTCACAGGAAGTGAACGTTCTTCCAATCTCCACTGGAAACTTGTTTATCTGGCGGAGCATCCTGACTGGGAAGGTGAAGGCATTTTGGTGGGGCGTTCTGACAAACAGATGGTCCTGCAAATTCCCTCTCTGGCCCTGGAAACCCGTATCGCCCTAAAAGA
This sequence comes from Oceanispirochaeta crateris, assembly GCF_008329965.1. GTDB lineage: Bacteria > Spirochaetota > Spirochaetia > DSM-2461 > DSM-2461 > Oceanispirochaeta > Oceanispirochaeta crateris. Next base: position 2,618,044 of record NZ_CP036150.1, on the reverse strand, counting down.
AAAACTGCCTCTTAACAGTCGTTTGACCGTCGCTCTTGAGAGAGTGGATGTTCCCGAACAGCAGGTGCAGTTCCGGGTCAGGGATTGATTTGCCGGTGGGGAAAGGGTAATATGAAACTAATGAAAGCAGTACTTTCTGTTTTATTCTTAATTTTGACAATATCCCTTTCAGCTCAGGAACAAATCTCTTTCCCAGGGGATCTTGAGTATGATCCATTTTATGCCATGCGGATCACCGATAGCGACGGCAACCGCTACATCCTTCATAATGCTTCCTATATCAGTCCTGAAGGTGAGGTTAAATACTTTGTCTGGTTTAGGCGGGGAACAGATAAAGGGCTTGCCGAGTATCCTCTGGATCTCTATAAGGTTCTCAAATTTGAATTGACAGGAAATTACGAAGTGTATCCCGATGGATATACCCCCTGCCGGGTCGAGCTCTCTTCGGGTTCGGTATTTGACGGATATCTGGATACTACAGGATATCTGGGGGGGATTGATGAAGACTTTGGTGTTTACGGTAAAATCTATCTTCAGTATAACGGAGTCAAATCCATCGAGTTGATCCATGACGGCAGCTATTCTCGATGTCCATTCTGCGGTGCCCTGTTCTATGACCAGAATCTGACGGAATGTCCCTTTGACAACACTGTTTTGACAGCTCAGAACCCTTAAATCTTCTCCACCTCTTCACCGTGCCAAGCATAGGTTGACGGGATGCCCAGCTTTCTCAATGAACACAACCATTTGTATCCGGAAGTCCTCGGATCTGGGAAGAAAAAGACAAACAGTTGTTTGTCATGATAAAACTCAAGCTTTTGTCTGGTCATTACATGGACACCGTTCATCTCATCGAAGGGAATGAGTCGGACTTCTCCCTTTTCCGCTTGGAGTTTCACATAATCCTTAAACAAGGATAGTTTTCCCTTGCGGGACCAGACTCTTAAAGGGCTCATTCTATGCCCTGTTTTGATCAGTATGTCCCGGTCCTCCATAAAAGGGGTTTCCCTTTCTTTCTGGCTGTAGTCTGTAAGCATCTCCGGGAGGGTTTTTTCCTGCCACAGATTCCATTCCAGAGGAGTCTTCAGAGGAAATTCTTTTTCGGATTCACTTTGAAATCGGTATTGGTCATCCAGTGATACTTTTAAGCCGCAGTGTTGACAGGAAATGCTGTTGCCATGGGAGCGGAGGGAGGCAATGCTCCGGCATTGGGGGCAAATGTAGAGGATGGCTTCAAGGTATTCTGCTCGATCGGAGGATTCATAGTGCCAGTTTTTTTCTATAATCGAATTGTCCATGTCTTTATAGTTGATGATCTGGCTCATCTTTTCAAAAATCTCATCACTGCTTAAACTCCGGATTTCTCTGCCGTCGGCAAACAGGGTGTGTATTGTCAGCTCCATCGTTCCCTTGCGTTTGGACTTTCCCCATCGGGGAAAGACAGCGCTTCCTCCTGTGAAAATGGGGACATACACGGGAATTTTCAGGAGTTTGATGAGTTTGGCCGTGGAGTAGAATAGGGGCATACCCCCTCCATCCCAGCTCAATTGGCCTTCCGGAAATACACAGATCACCCTGTTTCTGGATTTGAGATCCATCATGTGTCGGATGGCTCCCAAGTCGCTTTTGGCCTTGGCTTTAGGGAAAACCCCAATCAAGGAGAAGAAGTATCCTACGAAGGGATTTCTAAAATGGGATTCAGAGGCCATGCTGCTCAGAGGTTCCGGGAACAGGAGGCTCAGGAGTACGGCGTCCCATTTCATAATATGGTTGGGAAGGATCAGAAACGGCCCTTTCATGGTTTTTAGAATCTCTGGATTTATCACTTTTACAGGATAAAATATACGGAACCAGGGGCCCACAGTCACTTTTAGAAAAGCATAGAGAGATCTATTGAACATGTTAATTCGAGTCACAAGTATCCCCTTCGTTTACGAAATAATCATAGTAGAATTATATTAAAAAAACAAAGAGAAATACATTGGGCCTAGATTGCCGATTTTCTCAAAATTTAAAATCTTCAGGAAGGGGGTTGTAATGCATGTCCACATCATCAATGGTCCACTCTGGGGGGAGAGAGAATCTGGATAGAATTTCCGACCGTTCATCAATGGTGAAATCATCCCCATGGTAGATTACAAATTTCTTTTTTCTAAAGAGGTAAACAACACGGCCTCTCGGAATTGAATCATATTCTGACCTATAACTGGGGGGAAGTCTGTCGAGTATGCCTTTCTTCTGCATGAGGAACCACGCCGCATAGTGTCCTACTTTGTAATCCACACTGATGGTTGTGATCATCCCCTGGGTTACTGGTGAATATTCTGCATGAAAGATTGCATTCTGATAACTCCAGAAAATCCCCACACAGGGTTCGTCATCCAGGGGGAAAAAGGGGAAGTCATTCATGGAATAAGATCCTCCTCGTGACGGATAATATCGGGCAGCCGCTTCAGGACGGCTTCCGAAAAGGGAGAATTCAGAGCGTTTAGGATGAAACCTCTTTGCCAGTCTCTGTAAAGATCGTCTTCGGCATCATTCAGGGTCCTGGTTTCGAGCGCTTGCATATCCGAGGGCAGCTGCCTTTTTTCGAGGGAAAACAGGTGGTACTGCACACCTGGAAGTTTCAGAAAATCCAGCAGGGCTCCCTCGGGGATTCCTCTGCCTGTCACCTCGAGCTTCAGGGGAAATACCCTAGCGGCGGGTGGGTTTTCCATTCCAGACAGGACGGGCAGAGAGGATAGGTGGCCCTTTTGCTGGGGAAAGGCTCTTGCCGGGAAGAAGGACAACTCTCTAATTCTGTATGTTTCGCTGAGGGAAAAATCATCCTGTTCCATCAGGTTGCGGTTCAGTATCTGGTCCAGATAAGCACGGCTAGCCCTATTCAGGCTTTCCGTGTCGGTTTTAAATAGGGGGTCGAAGGGGGACTCCCTGTCTGTCTGTGCAGCTAGAATGCTCATAAAAAGATCGGGATGCACACGATTCCCCGAGGGGAGTACCAGAGAATCCGCTTTGTCCGTCCCCTGGGGAACAAGAGCACTTTGAAGCACATAGGCACAAGTCCTGTCTTCTTCCAAGGCCTCCCGGGAATCCAGGAACACCAGAATGAAATCAGGAAGCAAATCGCCTGTCATTTCACGGTGGATCAATTCAGTTCTTATATTCTGAACTTCCCTGTATTCAATGTTTACCTTATGAAGGCTGCTCCAGACTTCACTCTGCTCCTTCATGCCCGCCAGTCCCGGTTCTGCCCACAAGAGGAGGTTTTTCCGGGGAAACGCAGTGCCGTAGAGTTCAATTCTATAGGGATTGAAATAAAGGCTGTTGTTCATGGACAACTGCCAGGAATCGGAGACCCCCTCTCCGGTGCTGAGGAGCTTTGCGGTTCTGAGGGTCGAAAGGGTCTCACTTAGAAGGATGTCTCCGTCGGGGATACTGATCCTCATGCCCTCAAGGCTGTTCATGAGTGGAAGGATTTCGGCTAGGGGAATACCCTGTTTTTCTTCGATTCCCAGAGATAGTTCTACCTTCAGATCATGCAAATCAGAGGAACTGTAGCTGTGCCAGAGGATATCGTTGAGATAAATATCCAATGAGAACAGAAGAGGTGAGACAATGAAGAGAAGGATAACCATGAGGATGTGAAACTTTTTCATTTCAGCCAAATTGTATCCTTTCTCTGTTCCCCTGACAAGGTGATTTTCTTTTCTTGCCAGGGGAGAGGCTTTAGTTTAAAAAGAGGTCTATAGCATTTTCAGGTTTAATCTTCCGGTTCAGTATGTCATAGACGAGTTGGATGATCGGTAGCTTCAGGTTGTGTTTTTCGCCCAGAAGTACGGCATAACGGGCCGCAACAGCTCCCTCGGGGAGATAGCCAATATCAGCGATATGATCAATGAGATCATCAATTCCCTCATATTGTTCATGAATCCTCTTTAGGATGATATCTCTTCCGAACCGTCTGTTTCTGCCAAAGGGAGATCGGCAGGTTACGTCCAGGTCTCCTACTCCGGCAATGGATGTGAATGTTTCGGGATGAGTGGATCCCAGACTCTTTCCCAAAAGCTGAATCTCATTCAGTCCGGCGGCAAACAGAAAGGATTCCGTATTGTCTCCCACAATGGCGGTTGTTTCTTTCAAGGCATCTAGAATACCAAAGGCAATGGCCACCACATTCTTTACGGCGGCACATGTCTGGACTCCCACTACATCCAGTGATGAGAACAGGCGGGTATTGGCAGAGCTCATCAACTCTCTAAATTCAATGGAATTCCGGGGGTTGGAGGAGGCACTGATCAATCCGGTGATTTTACCAGCACCAATCTCTTCGGCATGGCTGGGCCCGGAGATATAGACCAGGTTCCCCTTGTAAAAACCAGGGAGATAATTTTCAAGTGTTTCCAGGATAAACTGGGGCCCATTCTTGCCGTGAACAAAACCCTTGGTTATGGTGGCAATCATGGTCTCTCCTTCCAGAATGTTGGGTACGGTCAGTATCTTTTTGATCGTATCTACGAGGAAGAGAGAGGGGGTTGCCAGAAATAAATAGTCCTTTCCTGTGGCCGCTTCAATGATATCTGTGGTTGCTCTTATGGACGGAGGAATTGTGACTCCTGGTAGGAACTCACAGTTTTCTCTTCTTTCATTGATGTCCTGGGCGCCTTTTTCGGTGAAACTCCAGATAGTGGTATCCAGATTTTTCTGTCCCATGATTTTAGCTATGGCTGTTCCGAAGGCGCCTGCCCCGATGATGCCGATTTTTTTTTCACTCATTATTTTACCTCGATTTATATGTTAGAGAATAAAGGATGTCTTCTTTATGTAAAAGCAGTTTTACAAGGGGTAGAGAGATCCTCATGGTTGAATTATTCAGCATTTGTCCGCCTTCCTGCTTCAGTATCTGACCTTCTACTGTGATGAGTAAATCCAGGGAGGCCGACTTGAGCAGTGAGCGGAGAGTCCTTTCTTCAATGCCCTGCACATCTTCAAAGATAAAGAAGAGCATTTCCTGATATTCGGGCTCACTGATGCTCTGATCGGGAAGGAAATATTGAAATCCCGGGTCTTGAAGCATGGGGAAAAGCTGAAACAGCTGCTGAAAGTTTTTATCATTGATACTGATGCTCAGCTTATGAATCCCCGGGCTCAGTTCCTGGTAGTCCAGGATGTTTTCCCCTCCCTGTCTTGCTCCGGTTTGAACTCCTGTTGTCATGGATGAGGCGGAAAGAAAAAGCTCTTCTATGTGATTGAATCCAAGGCTTCCTGTATATTCACCTTTTTGGGGAGATTCTACATTGATATCGGTCAAATAGGGATTCAATTTCAATTCCGCTTCAATGGTTTCCGGAGCCAGTCTGTTTTGTTTGTCCGGGCCGGAGTTTTCCAGGTCAGTTAGGTCGTTGAGAGTTGTTAAGAAAAAGTTCTCCAGAAAAACAGAGGACTCTACACGTCCCGATCCGTCAGGATTCAGATAAATCTGCTGATTGACAGAGCAGGAATAAAGGAAAAAAGAGAGCAGGATGCCCATAAAATACAAATTCCTCAAGATCTTGCCTCCGAAAATAGTTCTTGGAATCCTTTTGCAGGATACACTATAGAGGATGGATATTAAAGATGTCGAGTCTGTTGTCATATTTTTCTCAGGACAGTCGGGGAGATCAAAACAAATGGGTATTTGTTCTGGAACAATTTTCCTCTATACTGAGGGAAATCTGAAAAGGAAAACCTCCCATGGATATACGTGAACTTCAGCTTTTTTTGAAACTTTCTGAAACTCTTCATTATACCAAAACAAGCCATTTGATGGCCATAAGCCCCTCCGCTCTCAGTAGAACGATCCAGCGGATAGAAGATCATGTGGGTCAAAAGCTGTTTTTTCGGGATAATCGGGGAGTTGTTTTGACTCCTGCAGGAAGCCGGTTTCGGGAGTATGCCCTTACGGTGCTTGAAAATTGGCAGGTATTGCAGGATGATCTGACCGAAGAGAGCCGGGATATCAAGGGAGATCTTGTTGTGTACAGTTCCGTCACCGGCTGTTATACAATTCTGCCGGAACTTCTGGAAAAATGCCGCCAGTTGTTTCCGGGAATCCACATCAATTTGAAAACTGGTTCTGCTGCGGATGCGGTGGCTGTTGTTCTCAGTGGGATGGCCGATTTATCCGTGGCGGCCGAACCCGACTCTCTGCCCGAAAATCTGGTGTTCCTGAATGTGACAAGCACCCCCTTGCAACTCATTGCTCCGGCCATGGAGTGTCATCTCACAGACCGGATGAATACGGGAGGAATGGCCTGGTATGAAATGCCCCTCATCCTCCCCGAAAAGGGTCTGGCTCGCAAGAGGTTAGATCGATTTTTCAGAGCCCGCCACATACAGCCTGATGTATATGCAGAGGTGGACGGGAATGAAGCCATTATTGCCTTAGTCAGTCTGGGATTCGGTTTGGGGATCGTACCTTCCCTCGTCCGTGAGAACAGCCTGATCCAGGAAAAAATCAAGGTCCTGCCGGATGTCCCGGATTTGGATCCCTACAATGTGGGTATTTGCGTCAACCGGCGGAAGAGCCAGACTCCTGTTCTGCAGGCTTTTACATCTCTTATTCCAAAATTAGACGGAGAGACTGCCTACCTCGCCGGAACTCAGGAAGGATCATAATGGAAACATCCGATGCCAAGAGGCTGCTCATTCTTAAAATCCTCAGTGAAGAAGATCAGCCCCTTTCCAGCCAGGTTATAAAGGAACGGTTGCAGGAACGGGGAACCAGTCTGAGCGAAAGGACGGTCCGGTTTCATATGCTGGCCCTTGATAAGGCTGGTTTGACTGAATATAAGGAGAAGAAGGGCCGTTATCTGACGGCCGATGGCTACAAGGAAGTTGCCCGAAACCAGGTCTATGACCGGGTAGGGTTTTTATCTTCCCGCATTGATGAACTCTCCTACCAGATGAATTTTAACTGGAAGAAAAGATCCGGTACGGTCCTGGTCAATGTCAGTCTCGTCCCCTTGGAAAACAGTTCGGTTGTATACCATCTAATGGCGCCCATATTTGAATCGGGACTGACCATGGGCCAGAAAGTGGCCGTGTTCAGACCCGGAGAGAAAGTGGGTGATGTTGAGATTCCCGAGGGTTATTTCGGCATGGGGACCGTCTGTTCTATCACCCTAAATGGAGTGTATCTTCGTTGTGGCATCCCCGTCACATCTGTCTTTGGTGGTCTTCTGGAAGTTTCGGGAAGCCGTCCCGATCGATTCTCTGCCATCATCAATTATAACGGAACCAGCCTGGATCCTCTTGAAATCTTCATCAGCAGCGGCATGACGGACTGCCGGAAAGCCGCCGAAGCGGGGCATGGTTTTATCGGTGCCAGTTTTAGAGAGATTCCGGCATCCAGCCTGGATCAGGTCTCGGATATCCATCAGCAGCTGATAGAAATGGGGCTGGGAGGTATCTTGAAAATGGGTTACTCCGGGCACTCCCTCCTGGAAATCCCCGTGGCCGACGGCCGGATAGGGTTTATAACGGCAGGAGGACTCAACTCTGTGGCGGCCCTGGCAGAATCGGGAATTTCGGTCCGCTCCAGAGCCCTGTCGGGGTTGATCGAGTATAAAAAGCTCATACCCTATACCGATCTGTATGAAGTCTTGAGGCATATTCATGCCTGAATTTCTCTCTTTTACTTCCCGGGCAATATAAAAGGCCGGATTTCTGCGGTTTCCAGATGGTTCAGGCTGCGGTGCTGGCTTGCTGCGATTCCTGCCGGCCATGTCAAGCCTATCTGCAGGATATCCCCGTGGGACAGGATGAGGATCTTTTTGTGAGTATACAGTGATTCCATTTCCTGAATAAAATTCTGGAACCGTCCCAAGACACTCTTGGGGCTCTCAACGTTCATGCATGTATTCTCATCATTGTCCTTGTCTTTTTCCCAAACCAGTTTATACCGGCTGTCTCCCATTTTTTCATAATCGCCGAAGAACCTTTCCCTCAACAAAGGAGAGCTCTTTGGAGCATCCGTCTTGAGGATTTTTGCCGCCAGTTGTGCCGATTCTTTGGTTCTGAGGAAATCTGAGGACACTATGATGGTGTCACTGTCCAGGAATGACTGATTTTGAAGGCTCTTGCTGATTTGCTCTTTTCCTGCGTCGCATAAGCCGTATTGACTTCTTCCATTTTCAATGAGGCTGATGATAATGCCTTCTTCGTTGGCAACACTCTTGCCGTGTCTCATCAAAAAGTAACTATTTTGGAGCGTCTCCAGAGGCTGTGGGGAATCCTTGTCTGTTTTATATGTCATGGTGATATACTATGAATTTTAATCCCTGCGGACAAGGGAATTCGGGTCATTTCACACAGGAATTCTCCTGGGCAAAAGGGCTTGACGTATGGGGTCGGACTATTTAGTCTTAAAACCAATGAAATTAGCAATAACCCATGATTGGTTGACTGTCCCCGGCGGAGCCGAGAAAGTTGTCAAACGCTGGTATGATTTATACCCTGAATCCTCCGTATATACATCTGTTTTTGACGAGTCTAAAATAGGGCATATCTTTGAAAAGAAAAGAGTTGTTCCATCCTTTATGCAAAAGGTTCCCTTCTCGAAGAAATACTATACCAAGATGTTGAATCTGATGCCCCGGGCCTTTGAGGAATTTGACCTGTCCGCCTATGATGTGGTTCTCTCTTCTTCCTCTTCCTGCTCGAAGGGTGTCATCACAACTCCCGATGCCCTGCATATTGCCTATGTTCACAGCCCCATGCGCTACGCCTGGGATTTATATCATGAGTATTATGGATCCGCCGGAGCCCTGGCCCGGTTTGTCATGAGGAGAACTATGCCTGGCATTAGGCAGTGGGATGTCATATCCAGCATGAGGGTGGATCATTTTATAGCGAATTCAAATTTTGTGGCACGGAGAATCAAGAAGTATTACCGCCGTGATGCTGATGTTATTTTTCCTCCTGTAAATACCGAATTCTATACACCAGGAAGTGATGAGGCCGGGGATTATTATCTGATCATCTCCCGCTTTGTGCCCTATAAAAAAATTGATCTTGCCATTCAGGCCTGTAATACTCTAAAGAGAAGGCTTGTCATAATTGGAGGCGGTCCGGATGAATCCAGGCTGCGGGATCTTGCGGGACCAACCATTGAGTTTAAGGGCGCTCTGGAAGATGAGGATGTCCGTGAGTATTACAGGTGCTGCAGGGCCTTCCTGTTCCCGGCCCTGGAAGACTTTGGGATCACTCCTGTGGAGGCACAAGCCTGCGGCAGACCGGTCATTGCCCTGAGAAAAGGAGGCGCTCTGGATACGGTTATTGAAGGAAAGACTGGAGTGTTTTTCCCCCGGCAGGATGTGGAAAGTCTGGTGACGGCCATGACAGAACTGGAATCCCAAGAATGGGATTCCTCTTTTATCCGTCGTCATGCCGAAGGGTTTTCCAATGAGCGTTTTGATCGGGAAATACAGGAATATATCCAACAGAAATGGAATGCCAGGTTGAAGGAAATCAATTGAAAATACTCTTTGTCTGTTCTGCCCGGGAGTGGGGCGGAAATGAAAAATGGTCCTCCATGACCATGTCGGAGCTGCAGAAACAGGGGCATACTGTGTCCATGCTCCTAAGGAATCCCTTCCTGGCCAAACGCTTTGGCAGGACTCTCCCCTGGACCTTTGCTCCCTTTATCACTCCTTTTGATCCCTTAAGCTTTCTCATCGCCTTTTTTTTGCTATTGGTGAAGAGGCCTAATGTTATTGTGAGCACCAAAAAGGCAGAGTACTTTGTGCTGGGAATTTTAAGCAGGATCTTTCGTATTCGTCACATCCTGAGGCTGGGAATCGTCCGTGATCTGGATACTCCCTGGAAGCGCTTTGTCTATACCAGGCTAAACGAAGGGATTATTGTCAATGCCAGCCGTACAAAAGAGAATTTTGAACAGTACGATTTTGTAGATCAATCCAAAATTAAACTGATTTACAATGGAATTCCTGAAATAACCGCACCCAAGGCCGTGCCCAGGACTGATGACAGGTTCAGGATCGTGACCGTAGGAACTCTGACTCCCCGCAAAGGATTCCACCTACTCATAGAAGCCATAGCATCTCTGCCCGAGGAACTTTCCCGTCAGATTCACCTGACCATCGTCGGTGCGGGATTGATGAAAAAAGAACTGCAGAAACAGATCATTGATCTGCATATGGAGGATCGGGTCAGCCTCGCAGGATTCCAGAGCGATCCGGTTCCCTTTTTAGTGGATGCCGATCTTTTTGCTCTGGTTTCCGAAAATGAAGGCATCTCTAACGCCCTCCTGGAGGCAATGATGCTGGGACTGCCCGTTTTGACAACCCTGTCGGGAGGTACTGCTGAGTTTATGGAAGACAATGTTCATGGCTTTTTGGTAGATCGGGATGCTTTTGTCATCAGACGCAGGCTGGAGGAACTCCTTACCAGGAGAGACAGCCTTCAGGAGGTCGGAAAAACGGGGCAGAGCCGTGTGAAAGAGTTCTTTTCTCTGAGCCGGATGGGCCGTGAAGTGGCCGATTTTCTGGAGCCCCGGCATGGCTGATGCACCCATTCGAATCCTGCACCTGTTTCCCGAGTTTAAACGGGGGGGAGCCCAGATCAATGTGCTTCGGTTCATTAAGTCCAGTGGTCCCGGATATGAACACTTTGTGGCGGCTGCTCTCTTTGATAAGGGACTGCAGGAGGAGTATGAAGGTTTTGTTCAGGAGATTTACCCCCTTGATATGACCTCTGTCCGGTTGGGGAGCATTCTGGCCCTGGCTAGATTGATCCGGAAACTCAAGCCTCAGATTGTTCATGTGAATGGTAAGGGAGCCGCTTTTTACGGTTATGTCAGCTCTTTCTTGACAGGAAAGAGGTATGAAATGTTTCATACCATGCGTGGTTTTCACATCAAGTACAGCGGCTGGAAGCTCAAGGCCTACCTTCAATTTGAAAAGGCTGTGGCACGCCGGATGGACGGGACTGTGCTGGTTTCCCCTTCGGAGAGAGAGTTTCTGAATCAGTCCATTCCCGGACTGGATGAGAGCCGTCAGTTTCTCATTCCCAACGGAATCGAAGTGCAGGAGCTGCCTCTGCCTCAGGATATGAGCCGGGTTTTGGCCCAGTTTGACGAGAATGTCCTGACCCTTTCCCGTTTGTCTCATCAGAAGGACCTGGTGACCATGATTGATGCCTTTGATCTGGTCGCTGCGAAAAAACCGGGAGTTGCACTCCATATCATGGGGGGAGAGACACCCCAGGATAAATCCTATGCCGATACTGTCAGGACCCGTTTGGAACGTTCGGGTTTTAAGGAACGGATCTTCCTCTGGGGATCTGTGAAGGATGCGGGCAGCCTGATCCGTCATTTTGATGTGTACTGGACCACGGCCCTGTTTGAAGGCTTACCTACCGCTGTGGTGGAAGCCGCCCTCTGCCGGGTTTTGATTGTCGGCACCGACTGTGTGGGGAATAAGGATCTGATCCTTCCGGGAGTGACAGGCTTTCTGACAAAGCCCAAGGATGTCCAGGGAAATGGAGAGGCCCTCATTCAAGCCCTTGAAATGAGTCACAGTGATAAGAAGCTTCCCTTCCTGGAGGAGGCTGAGAAAATGTGTCGGGAATTCTCCCTGGAGAATAACGCCCGGAAACTGAAAGAGATGTATTTAATGTCACTGAATCTTATTTAGAATTATCTGTGTTTCTATTTTTAAAGGAGCGAAACAATGAAAAAAATATTCGGCTTACTCGTCGCCTTGCTGATAGGTTTTACTGCCTCTTTGCCGGCTCAGACCCATAATGCCGTACTACTGGATGAAACGGCCCTCTATGATTTTCTGGATCAGGCCGAGCTGAAGGGATATGTGGGAACGTTGCGGGCTGTACAGCCCTATCCCCGGTCTCTGGTGGTCTCTTTGTTGAAAGACATTTCCAAATACCGCAATCAGATGACCCCCATGGAAAGGGAGGTCTTTCAGGACTTCTATGAGGATTTTGTAGAGGACGAGGATGAAGACTTCGTCGATGATGGAGATATCCGGATTCAGGGTTATGTTTCCACCCTGAAGGTGGACGTCGGGGCCGAAGCCAACATGAACGCCCAGCTCAATGAACTGAAGGACTCCGGGGGTGACATGATTGGTAAGATCAGTGCCCAGGGGGATGTGGCGGACAATCTGTCCTGGGGACTCCATCTAACAGGCGGGTTCTTTTTGACAGATGATTATGATGTGGATACGAGCTACGGCCCCACCGCCTGGGAGCCTTATACCTACACCAAAGAATGGGACGGAGGCATCCATTATCTCAGTTCTCTGAACAATTACAATGCCATGCCCTCTTCGCTTTCTTTCGGCTATACCTACAATACGGAAATCGCCGCTTCTTTTCTGGACAACAGCCTGGACCTCCGTTTCGGCCGGCTCAGGCGGAACTGGGGTGTGGGCGACGGCACCCTCTTTTTGACCGACAGTGCCCGGCCGTTTATGGGCGTTGAGGGAGTCATCAATCCCTGGGACTGGGTTAGTGTTTCCTTCCTTACGGGAGAGTTGGAATATGGCGAAAGCTTCAGGAACATCGATGAGTATAATATCAAGGATACGTCCCGGACCCAGCAGAACATGTTTTCCATCCTCCAGGTAGAACTCATGCCCACCGACTGGCTCTATCTTTCACTCTTGGACAGCGGGGTGTACATGAAGCGGACCGAGCTGGGGTATGTGCATCCGCTGATGAGCCAATTCTTTTATCAGAATAATACGGGCGACTTTGATAATATGGCCTTTGGTGGCACTGTGGCAGTGAAAAAGGCCGGACTGGGAAAGGCTTACTTTTCCCTCTTTCTGGATGAAGCCCGGTTCAATCAACCCGATTTCTTTAGCAGTTACAGCAATATGTACAGTTATCAGGCAGGGATCGAAGCTCCCGTGCCCGGTCTCTCTTGGTCCAAGGTCCTCCTGCAGTACACCAAGGTGGAACCCTTTACCTACACTCACTATACGGTGAGTGAGTCTCCCTGGTATTACGGTCTTGATATGGAAACGGATTACCTCAACGGGGGAGAATCTCTGGGTTCTGGTCTGGAGCCCAACTCGGATGAGCTGAAACTGAAATTCAATACCCAACCGATGCGGGGAGTTACCGCCCATTTCGGGTACCGCCTGATTCGCCATGGAACCGGTGCGGGCAGCTATTTCAGCTCCTGGGGGAGCGGTTATCTGCAGAATGAAGATGGAGAATACGTGTTAGAAGATGGAGGAACCACTACAGATGAACCCGATGAGAGTAATAGTGATGATTATGTGGCTCTTACCCCCGATAATGACCCCGACGGAGCCTACGGGCAGACGGGAAGTAAAAGCTTCCTCAAAGACGCCATCTACGAGTGGTATCATATCCTGTCCATGGGGGCTAGTTGGGATTTGAGCAGCATGGGCACCCCCATCAGCTTCGGCGTGGACTATACCTATGTGTTTAAGTTTTATACGGATTATCAGAGCACTGGAAACTTTCAGGCGGTGAACACAGGGGACTTGCTGAACGAAAGCCGGCACCTTCTGTCTCTGTATATGAAGATCTTCCCCTAAGGACTCTTTTTAAATCTGGCTGACCCCCGCCCTTCGGGCCAATAGGGGTCAGCTTTTTTATTTATAAATTTCTATACTCTTTATACCAGAGGGCAAATTGTTCAATGCCTTCCCTTAGGGTCACCTTGGGAGAGTATCCGGTCAGCTCTTCCAGCCGGCTTGTATCGGCCCATGTCATGGGCACATCCCCATCCTGCATGGGCAGGTATTCTTTTTGGGCTTTCATGCCCAGATTCTCTTCTATGATGCGGATAAACTCAGAGAGGTCCACCGGTGATCCGTGGCCGATATTGAGAATCCGCGCCGGATCTTCATCTTTGCCGGCCATCGGTTTTTCGATGAGTCTGGTGATGCTTTCGGTTATATCATCCACATAGGTAAAATCCCGCTTCATATCTCCCTGGTTGAAAACCTGTATGGTCTTGCCCTTGATGATCTTTTCTGCAAAGAGAAAGTAGGCCATATCGGGACGTCCCCAGGGACCGTAGACCGTAAAGAAACGCAGGCCCGTGGTGGGAATGCCGTAAAGATGGGAGTAGGAGTAGGCCAGAAGTTCGTTGGACCTCTTGGTTGCCGCATAGAGGCTGATGGGTTTGGTAACAGGATCATCCTCATGAAAGGGAACCTTCGTGTTGGCGCCGTACACACTGGATGAGGAGGCATATACCAGATGTTTCACAGGGTGGTGGCGGCAGCATTCTAGAATATTAACAAAGCCCACGAGGTTGCTGTCGACGTAACTCTCCGGGTTTTCAATGCTGTAGCGCACCCCCGCCTGGGCACCCAGATGAACAACATGGTCAAAGGGGTATTCCTTAAAGAGAGTCTCCATCTGGTCTCTATTCTTTAAATCAGCCCTGTAAAAGACCCATCCCTTTTCATTTTCAACGGCTGTCATTTCCGGAGTGGACTCATCCACAAGAAATCCCAGTTCCTTCAATCGCCCGTATTTCAGAGACGGATCATAGTAGCTGTTCAAATTGTCTACGAGAACGACTCTGTCATAGTCGTTTAGTCCGCTGTGGCGGCTGAGGTGGAAGCCTACAAAACCGGCTCCACCGGTGATCAGTATATTTTTCATGTTAACCTCTAATAAGCGTTTTTATTGACAAAACCATTGAACACGGTGAGTAGGAGAATCTTGAGATCCAGGGTGAGAGACCAGTTGCGGATGTAATACATATCAAACTCAATCCGTTTTTCTAGGCTGGTATTGCCCCGCCATCCGTTGATCTGTGCCCAGCCCGTTATCCCGGCTCTCATCTTGTGGCGCAGCATGTAGCCGGTGATCTCATCCTTAAATCCTTCTATCAGCTCGGGACGTTCGGGACGGGGGCCAACCAGGCTCATATCTCCTATCAATACATTCCAGAGCTGAGGAAATTCATCCAGACTCGTTTTACGGATAAAGGTTCCGAATTTCGTTCTCCGGGGATCATTCTCAACGGTCCAGGTGAATCCTTCCTCCTTATCGGCATCCTGCCTCATGGATCTGAACTTCCACATTTTGAAGACCCGTCCGTTGGCGGTCATCCTTTCCTGGGCATAAAAAATCGGCCCCGGAGAGGTCAGCTTCACCAGTATACTGACCACAAGAAACAAGGGTGAGAGGACGATCAGACCGAATAGAGCGCCTCCCACGTCTATGATCCTTTTTAAGAGGAGGCTTAAATGGTTTTCCGAAGGTTTGTTGATATACAGCAGGGGGACTCCCAGGAAATCTTCGATTGTGGTTCCAATAAGGGCATAGTTGACCTGGGGAATCAGGATAATCGGGGTGACCTGGTTGTAGTGGGACTTCACAAACTTATCCTGTTTGCTCATCTTCGATCCCGAATATCCTATGACAATACTCTGGGGTTTCAGTTTCTCGATGTATGCATCAATCTCTTCATACTTGCAGGAGTTCAGCTTCATCTCCTCGGCGGCTCCCATGGAATCGGCCCAGCAGCTTATGATCATACCCGTTTGAGGGTTGTTTCTCACCTTCTCAATGAACCTGTCCATGTGGGGACCATGGCCTATCACAAAGAGTTTGTGGTTCATCTCTCCCTTGATCATTTTCATCATGATGTGGTTTCTGAAGATGACTCTGTTCAGGATAAGAGAGATTTGACATATAATGAAAAAGAGAACCAGTGTGAGCCTTGAGATTCTGTCGGATTGCAGGTTGTATCCCGCTAAAATGAAGAATATCTGAATCTTCAGGTTCAACATCAGAAGGCGGGAAAACTCACGATGCCAGGAGTGGAGGGTCTGCCTGGAATAGTAGCGTTCCCTGAAGAGAAAATAGGCTGCCACTATGACAGGAATGGGAGTCAATCTCAGAAATTTTACAAAATTACCAAAATCCGATCCCAATATCATAAACCGGATATAAGTAGCAAGAACCCATGAAAAGGCGACCAGGATAAGGTCAAAAATAAAATGAAATAAAATAAAAGTCTTTGATTGTTCGTTCAGCATATTGTGTCCTGTTTCTATATCTAGCAAAGTCATCAGCATAATCGGTTGCAGCAACTTGGAAAAGCTTTTTCAGTATAGAGTATGTGAGTTTTATTGAACAGGATTTTCTTCTTTTGAGGGGATTATCGGGATGAAGCAGTCTCATGCAGGTTATTTTGCCGAATTCGTTGTAGAATCTTATCAAAGATTTTTACCAATTGGGGCCGGGGCTCATGGAGTTTCAAGAGGATTTGGAGGGGCAAATGTGTTTTAGCGTTGCATTGACCCGGGAGACCATCAAAAGGGATTCCCGGTTTTCCCATCTCCTGGATGAGATGGATCAAACACCGGGAAGCAGAATCTCCGGTTTTAGTTTCCCCGGACTGCCCCTTTTGACCGATGGAGTGAATGCAAAAGCACGATTGGCCCATTGGGGCTTGATTCCCTCCTGGGTCAAAGACGACGGGCAGGCAAAACGTATCCGTTCGGGAACCCTGAATGCCCGTTGGGAGACTGTGGAGCTGAAACCCTCCTTCCGGGACAGCTGGCCCTTCAAGCGCTGCCTTCTGGCAGTGGAAGGATTCTACGAGCCCCATGTGGAAGGGGGGATCAAATCAACATGGTTTGTCCGCCGGAAAGACAGAGGTCTCCTTTATTTGGGAGGGATCTACGAGGAGAATGGCCCAGAGGCTCTGGGTTTTCCCACGTTCACTTTTTCAATCCTAACCCTGGAGGCCCGAGACCTGCTGGCAGAAGTTCATAATGAAAAAATGCGCATGCCCCTGGTTTTGAAGGAAGAAAAAACCCCAAATTGGCTTGATAAACAGGGAGCCATCCCCGATGCAGACGATCTTTCCTGGTGTTTAGATCAGTCTGTTCTCACAGCTTCGGAGTTTAGAAAGGGTGCTTCCTCCTCCCTCTGGACCCAGGGAGAGCTCTTTTAAGGGGGCTGTGGGCATTCTCTTGTTGATTGATGCCATGAGGTTGGGTATAATCAACTGATCATTCAGTCAAGCCGGAAACATACCGGTCTGCATTCAAACCGTCTTTTCCCGGGTTCTCCCCGTCTGTGAGGTATTGTGAAAAAGAGTTTTAGAAATGACGCCCTTCAGAAAGTATGTGGAACAGCCCGCTTTGCCGATGACTATTCTTTTCCAAGGATGGCTCATTCCGTTCCAGTATACAGTCAGTATGTTCATGCCAGGGTTTCGGCTATCCTTGTGGAAGAAGCGGAGAGAATGCCAGGTGTCCTCTCGGTTTTGACCTGGAAAGATGTACCCGGGTCACTCACCGCCGGACAGATTGACCAGGATTATCCCATTCTGGTCAAAGACCGTATCCGATTTACAGGAGATGTGGTGGCAATCATCACCGCCGAAACCAGAGCCCAGGCTCTGGCTGCTGTTGAAAAAGTGAAGGTGGATGCCAAGGAACTTCCCATTCTTCGGGATACCGAGGAGGCCATCAAAAGCGGAGCCGTGGTCATACCGGAAGGCCGGGCGGGAAATATCGTGAATCATCATAAGGTCCGAAAGGGTGACCCCGATAAAAAAATGTCTGAGTCTGACATCATTATTGAAGAATTCTTTACAACTCCTCTGGTGGAACATGCCTATATTGAGCCTGAATGCGGTATCTGCATCCCCCGGGATGACGGTGTTCTTGAAATCTACGGAAGCATTCAACACCCTTTCAGTACCCGCCGTTTTGTTTGTGCCTACCTGGGACGTCCTCTGGCTTCGGTCATTGTCCGGGCCCATGCCGTGGGGGGAAGTTTCGGTGGAAAAGATGACACCGCTTCTATTGTCTGTGCCCGGGCGGCACTGGCGGCGGTCAAGCTGAAGAGACCGGTGAAGATGCTTTATGACCGGGCCTGGTCCATGAAGGAGAGTTATAAGAGGAATCCCTACAAGATGTGGTATAAAGCGGGATTCTCTTCCAAGGGAAAACTGATGTCTGTCATCAGCCGGACTCTGGCCGACTCAGGAGCCTATACCTCTACGACCCCCTGGTCCACCTGGCGTTCTGCCGCACAAAATATCGGTCCCTATGTTCTGTCGGATATTCATGCCGACGTGTATGGTGTGGCGACGAACAATATCTTCACAGGAGCCTTTCGTGGCTTCGGTTCTCCTCAAACGAATTTTGCCTTTGAACAGATCATGGATATGGCTGCGGAGAAGCTGGATCTGGACCCTCTGGAGATTAGAAAAATCAATGCGGTTCGTCAGAATAGTGAAACAATCACAGGACAGGTCCTGGATGACCATACGGTGAGCCTCATAGAAGTGATGGAGAAGACGGCGTCATCCATCAACTTTAAAGAAAAGAGAAAACTTTGTTCGCAGGGAAAGGGCGACAAGTTGTACGGCATAGGTATGGCTGCTTCCTACAGAGGCTGCAGCCTGGGAGCGGAAGGCATGGACTTTTGCTGTGCTTCGGTGAACGTACAATTTGACGGCTCCATCCTGATCGATGTCTCCGTTTTTGAAAATGGACAGGGAGCTCCCAGCGCCATGATCATTCTGGCTTCCCAGATGCTGGGAGTACCCCTGGAAAATATTCACTACCAGGGTTCCACCACGGCCACAATCCCCGACGGGGGAACGACTGTGGCTTCCCGGGGGACCATGATGGGAGGCGGGGCATTAAAAGATGCGATGGATACTCTCAAGGCGATCCTGAGAAAGACGCTCCTACCCGACCTGGCCGAAAAAGAGGAAGAGATCGAATTCCGTGATAACCGGATTTTCGGTACCAAAGGACGTTCTCTCAGCTGGAATGAAGCCGGGAAGAAGATGTATCTTGCCAGGGTGTACCCCGTGGCCTTCGGTACCTTTCAGGCACCCAAAGTGTCATGGAATGAGGAAAACGGGCAGGGTGATGCCTATTTTTCCTATGTTTACAGTTCTCAGGCCGTTGAGGTTGAAGTTGATCCCGAGAAAGGAAGCTGCCGCATTCTCAATATTGTGGCCTCCCACGACATAGGACGAGCCGTAAACCCTCCCATGGTAAAAGGGCAGATTCACGGCGGTATCGTCCAGGGGGCCGGAATGGCTCTGACCGAAAACTTTATGACAGATGACGAAGGACGGGCCCTCTCCCTGAACTTTTCAAAGTATAAGATTCCCCGCATGACCGATATTCCCGATATAGAAGCCCATATTGTTGAAAATAATGACCCTCTGTCTCCCACGGGTACCAAGGGGATTGGGGAACCCGCCCTGGAGATCATAGCTCCGGCCATCGCCAATGCCGTGGCGGCCGCCACAGGCCGGCGGTTTACATCCCTGCCCCTGGACCTCAGTTCCCTGAAGAGAGAAACACCCCAAAAGGAGCCCCTTAAGAAATGAGCAAGATTACAGTCAACGGTATAGAATATGAAATTGCTCCGGAACAGGAAGACATGTCTCTCCTTGCTTATCTCCGAGACGAACTGGACCTGACAGGGACAAAAAACGGCTGCAGTGAAGGTACCTGCGGTGCCTGTACGGTCCTGGTCAATAATAAGGCCATTCGTTCCTGCCGGTTTAAGCTTTCAAAGGCCCTGGAGGGAGAGGTTTTGACAATTGAAGGGCTCATCCGGGAAGACGGCAGTCTCCATCCTCTTCAGCAGGCTTTTATTGATGCCGGAGCCGTGCAGTGTGGTTTTTGTACTCCCGGTATGATCATGCAGGCTCTGGACCTCCTCCATAAAAATCCAGAACCGGATAGAGAGACCATCAGAAAGGCCATGAGGGGAAATCTTTGCCGCTGCACAGGTTATCAAACGATTGTCGATGCGGTTCAGTTGGCCTCTAAACGGATGATGACTCCCTATCCCCCCTACGGCGGTTCCTGAGTCTTCTCTCAGTCGTCACCGAGGATGAGACAGTCTTCGGGGCGGACCATCCAGCGGATTTCTGAATCTTGAAGCTTCTCCGGACTTTTCGTTTTTATCTTTATGCAGAGTGAACCGCTTTTTATTTCCAGGTAATGAAAATCTCCGCCATATTCCTCATAGAGAATCTTCCCCGTGCCGCTTAATTCCTTTTGAATGGGAGAATCTTCTGCAGAGAGAATTCTGCAGTCTTCGGGACGAAAAAATAGATATGAATCTTCCGGAAAGTCTGGTCCTCCTGGAAAGGCTGAAGGATCAAATCCGTCCAGAATATGGGAACAGTCCCCCAGGGGGATGAGGTTGGCCGAGCCAAAAAACTCTCCCGCAAATCTATGGGCCGGTGTGGTGTAAATCTCCCGGGGAGATCCGGTCTGACAGACTCTGCCATCCTTCATGAGGACCACTAGGTCTGAGATGGCCATGGCTTCTTCCTGATCATGGGTCACATAGAGGGTGGTGATTCCGGTCTTTAGCTGAATCTCCCGGATTTGCCGTCTTAATACTCTTCTCAACCGGGCATCC
This sequence comes from Oceanispirochaeta crateris, assembly GCF_008329965.1. Taxonomy (GTDB): domain Bacteria; phylum Spirochaetota; class Spirochaetia; order DSM-2461; family DSM-2461; genus Oceanispirochaeta; species Oceanispirochaeta crateris. The sequence continues at coordinate 2,597,608 of NZ_CP036150.1, read as the reverse complement.
AGGGCGCTTAAGGGTTCATCCAGCAGGAGGAGATCTGGATCTGAGGCCAGGGCCCTTGCCAGAGCCACCCGCTGCTTTTCTCCTCCGGAGAGTTCTTCTATCATTCTGGTGCCGAATCCTGGCAATTCTACCATCTCAAGCAGCTCATCACTTCGTTTTCTGGCCGCATCGTTTTTGAGATTCATGCCGTAACAGATATTCTTTTCCACACTCATATGAGGGAACAGAGCATAGTCTTGAAACACCATCCCGACCTTTCTGAATCTGGAGTCCAGATTGGTGATATCCCGGTCTCCCAGGCTAATCGTCCCCCGGTCCAGAGGATAGAGGCCTGCGATGGACTTGAGGAGGGAGGTCTTACCGCAGCCGCTAGGTCCCAGTAGTGTGATCAGCTTTCCCGAAGGGAGGTTCAAACTGCAGTCCAGTGTGAACTCACCCAGAGCCAGCTTTATGTTTTTCAGTGTCAGATTCATGTCAGTTCTCCCAGCCGTCAAAGGCGTCAATCAGGATAAAGGCGGCCATACATATCAGTATTAGAATGGTGCCGAGGGCACAGGCGCTGGTAAATTTATAGCTACCGATCAGCTTCAGTATGGCAATGGGAATGGTGGTGACTCCGGATTCCGAGAGGATGAGAGTCGCATTAATTTCTCCCAGGGAAATGGCTAGAGCAAAGGCGCCTCCAGTGATCAGCCCCGGGCGGATCATGGGCAGCTCAATGGTCCTAAACTGTTTCCACCCACCGGCACCCATGAGCCTTGATGCATCCAGGAGGCTTTGACGAATCCGCTTTATGGACGGGGTCAGACTCCGAAGGACAAAAGGCAGGGCAATCACAGTGTGAGCTAATATGATGGAAAGGACCGGGGGAATGCCATCCAGTCTTCCTCCCCGTCTGAGCCAGAGATAACCCATTCCGAGGACAACCGATGAGACACCCATGGGCATCATGATCAGCGATTCAATCAGGGAGGAATGACGGAACCTATAGCGAGAGAGGACCCAGGAGGTGTAGACCCCGATGGAGAGGGTCAAAAAGAGTGTTGCAAAGGCTAAAAACAGGCTGTTTCTTATGGACGTGGCCAGGAGTAGGGCGCTGGCGCTTCTGGAAGCTCCGGGAGGAGCGAGCATCTCCTTATACCAGCGGAATGACAGACTGACTGGACCGGTCCTGGTTGTCTGCACCAGAAGCGACTGAACCATGACTGTCAGAATAGGACCAAAGATGATGAATAGGATGACCATGAAGTACAAGGCACATAAAAGCTGTGTCCTTAAGGATAAGTCCTTCCAGTTTATGTGTCTGCCATGCCAAACTTGCCTCTGAATATTCTTATTTTCCCTATTGATATAAAACCAGGTAATAAACAGAGTCGCCACGGTTTCTATGAGGGCCAGGGCTCCTCCCTTACCAAAGTCGAGGGAGTACTTGACCAGTCTGTAGACTTCTACTTCCATGGTAGAGTAGCGCGGCCCGCCTCCTAAAACCAAGACGACGGCAAAACTCATAAAACAGTAGAGGAAGATAAGGGTGCCCGCGCTGATCATGCCAGGAAGGAGCTGGGGCAGCGTTATGGTTCTGAATATCCTGGCTTCCGAAGCCCCCAGGGTTCTGGCTGCCAGGTGCTGCGATTCTCCCAGACCTTCCCACCAGGCGGCGATAAGACGCAGAGCGATAGGGAAATTATAGAACACATGGGCCAACAGGATGGCCTTAAAGGAGTAGAGCACATCCAACACCGGTTTGTCTTGACTGGTGAGAGCCATGAGAGCCTTGTTGACAACCCCCTGACGTCCCCAAAAGAGGATAAACCCAAGAACCACCAGGATGGAAGGCAGGATGAAGGGGATCGTTGTGAGGGCCTTGAGAACCTTCTTCCCTGGAAAATCAAGGTGGGAAAGAATCCATCCTCCCGGTAGAGCCACCAGGATAGATAGAATTGTGCTCATGAGGGCCTGAACCATGGTAAAGGCAAATATTCTTCTGTAGTAGGGACTCAGAAGTAGTTCTCTTAACCATTCTAGGGTCCATCCCTCTCCCGAGCGCAGTCCCTTGAGAAGGAGGACTGTCACGGGGAGGTAAAATGTCAAAAAAAGGAAGAGGATGACCGGGAGAATCCGAAGTTCTCCCGGTTTAAATCCTTTGGTTTGAGTCATTAGAGTCCTGATTTCTCAACCCAGGATTGAACCCATTCTTCTTCTCCCTTGCTGATCTCTTCCTTGTCCAGGAGGAGGGGGTTTTCTGAATAGAAGGCCATGTCGAAGGCTTCGGGCAGTTCCGTAGAAGTCACGGCAGGCATCATGATGTTGTTGGTGGCTATGATGAGCTGACCTTCGGGGGACAGCATAAAATCAATGAATTGACGGGCGGCGTCCGGATGGGCTGCTCCCTTGATGATTCCGACACCTTCAACCTGAAGATAATTTCCCTCGGCAAAGTTCAGAGCCTTATATCGTTCTGATTCTTCCCACATTTTATGATAAACAGGGGAGGTTGAGTAGCTGAGGACCAGGGGAGCTTCGCCGCTGGTAAATAAACCGTATCCACTGCTCCAGCTTTCTGTGACGGTCAGAACCGAGGGAGCCAGTCTGTTCCAGTAGTCAAGATAGTCTTCACCATAAACGGCTCTTGTCCAAAGGAGAAATCCCATTCCTGGGCTGGATGTCCGGGGGTCCATGAGGACCAGAGATTTTGCATATTCTGGTTTTGTCAGATCTTCCAGTGAAGAGGGGGGATTGCTTAAAACTTCAGAATCGTAGCAGATGGCGAAGTAACCCCAGTCAAAGGGGAGGAGGTGGTTGGATGAATCAAACTTCAGCTCTGAGGAGATTTCTGCGAGAGCAGGGGCATCGTAGGGCTGCAGAATTCCTTCATTTAGTGTTCTGGCCAGGAGGTTGTTGTCTGGACCAATGATGAGGTCCGCAGTGGGATCGTCCTTCTCCATAATGGCCCTCGTCAGGATCATCACCGCATCTCCCGGAGCATTTAACTGAACTTCAATACCTGTTTTGGCGGTAAATTGTTCCACCAGAGCCGGTCCGGGACCCCACTCAGAGGCAAAAGAGTCATAACAGAGGATATTGAGCACTTTTTTTTCCATAGTGGCAGAACTTTCAGGCGACTCAGAGGTTGTTGACATTTCTTGTTGTCCCGAGGCAAATGCCATAATGGAGAGGAATAGAAAGCAAAAAGCATAGATTGTTTTTTTCATTAAAAAACTCCTGGTAAATGGTAACCAGAGGAGAGTGTAAGACAGGACCTATTCCCTTCGACGGCATTATCCGTATCAGGTTCAATGGGTATGATCTCAGGATCTGAACAGACAGAACCACCCCTGGGTTGATGAGATCATACTCTTTCGCGGCATCATAGGTCAATACAGAGGACCGTCAAGGAGCTCTTTCTAAGGATGAAAAAGAGTCTGCAATATCTATCTTTTTTCCGCTTATTTTTTCCGTTTGAGGGCATCGTCAAATTCGGCCCATGCCTTTCTCTTATCCCGAGGTGAGTAGCTGCTGCTTTTATTCTGCAGGCGTTGAATCTTCCCCGGAGTATTCCCTTCTTTCCCGTAGGGTTTTTTCGTCAAACTTTTTTTATGCCGCAGGGAGTGGGTGGATTTTAGCTGGTTGGCTTCTGCGGTGGTTTCGGAGAACATGGTTACATAACTTTCGTAGCGGCCAGTCAGACGGAGGATGAACCGTCCCCACCATCCCAGTTCCTTGTACGCTTTTTCAAACATTGTCAAAAGCTTTAACTGAAACATGGAATCCACTTGTCTGAAGTTTTTCAGGTCCGAATGGAAATAAAGGCCCATCACATCTTTGATTCTAGTCGATTTTGTGATCCCTTTGACTTCCTGCAGGTAATGATAGGCCCCTTCGGCCACACGGGTCGGTTTCTGCAGGAGCTCCCACAGCTGCAGATCCTTATCTTTTATTCTGGACATAATGTCCGAACGGAAGTTGCTACGGCTAAAGAATTGGGTGTATTTGTCGGTTCTGTTGCGCTTTAATAGGTCACTCATCTGATCCTGATATAGAAATAGAAGATGGTTTCTGAGGGTGCTGATTTGCCTGGTAAAGTAGTGGAATAAAAAATCCTTATGGATAATCATATTGTTGATGAATACGAGTTCGGGTTGTTCTTTGGATTCTCCTCTTACCAATGCCGCCTGTTTGAATTCCTCACGGAACCCCGGCCACTTCTCCTCTTTTTCTTTGAGCTGTTCATCCAAAACGCTGACAGGAGTCCAGGAAGCTTCCCTCATCTTGATTCCCTTGATCATTTCTTCCCGGGCTTTCTGTTTTTCACTTTCCGTAATCAATTCTTGTTTTTTTTCAGTTATGGTATTTTGAAAATATGTCTGCAGAAGCTGGCAGCTTGTGAATATCAGAGGGTTCAGGCCTTTGAATCTGATTTTGAGGTCCTCTTTGTGTTCAATGAGTTTTTGACAGGCCATGATCCAGAAGTCTGGTTCTCTTTTGCTCAGGTCTTTCTGAATGTCGCTGATTTTTTTGGAGGTTATACGGGACAGATTTTCCATGAGGTTAGGGCTTGCCATTTCCAGACGGATATGGGAGATAAGGGCCGTGATAAACTCTTTCATCATCCCCGAAGGCAAGAGGATGGGAGACTTCATCTTCCTGTTGATACCAATGATTTTGAGATCTTTGTTCTGAGAGGCAAATCCGGGACTGAGCATGGATGTTTCTAAGGGAGTTATCATATCCACAGGGAGAGTTATGCCGTCATCATCGAAGGCTTTTATAGTCAGAAAAGGGTGTTTATGTTCAAAAATATGACGGGCAAAGAAGTCTTCGGTAAGATAGTAAAAGAAGGGAAACGCATCTTTGTCGCATAATATGATTCGGGATGCTTTCATTTCACCGTCGTTCACCCCGTATTGGAGGAGCCCCATATGAGCCGCCTTCAATTTCCCCATAAGCAGTTCCAGCTGATTGTTGGAGGCCAAAAAAGATTTGGAACTTTTTAAGATAAAGTGGTTGTAATCCAGGACCGGGTTCCAGAATTCACAGATATTGTGGAACAGTTGGTACTGGACCTGGGTAAAACTCCCTATTTGTGCCAGCACTTCTTCTCTACGGAAAGACTCCATATGAAAGTATGCGGGTGTTTCTATTTTATTCCTGTTCTCATCCATCTATTTTTTCCGGGGTTTAAAAATCGATAGGTCAATAAAGACCGTCTTACTCATAACTTAATTTAAAACATAGAGCAACAGTGGGAAAAGAACAATAAAAAAGAGCCGAAACCCTGGGCTTCGGCTCTTTGAATCATATCTTTTAGACTGATTTGAGTGACTGGTCGATATCCGCCTTGATATCTTTGATATTTTCAAGGCCGATAGACAATCGAATCAGGTCTCCCGAGATTCCAGCGGAGATCAAATTTTCATCTGAAAGCTGGGAATGAGTTGTGGAGGCAGGATGGATGGCCAAGCTCTTGGCATCCCCCACATTGGCCACATGGGAAAAAAGATTCAGGTTTTCGATGAATTTCTGGCCGGCTTCTCTACCGCCCTTGATGCCAAAGACAACCATTCCTCCCGCTCCTGCTGGCAGAAGTTTTGTAGCCAGTTTATGAGCCGGATCTTTTTCAAGACCGGGGTATCTGACCCAGGAAACATCTGGATGGCTCTCAAGATGCTTTGCCACAGACAGAGCGTTTTCGGAATGTCTTTCCATGCGGATCGCCAGAGTCTCAAGGCCCTGCAGGAACATCCAGCAGTTATCTGGAGCTATGGAACCTCCCAGGTTTCTCAGGGGAACAGTTCTCATTCGAAGTATGAAGGCCAGGGGATTCAGGTCTCCTAGATCCTGTGCAAAACGCAGTCCGTGGTATCCTCCGTCTGGTTCATTGTAGAGGGAGAACTTTGGGTTCTGCCAGTTGAAGGTTCCGGAATCTACAACGATTCCACCGATGGCTGTACCATGTCCGCCAATCCATTTTGTCAGGGAGTGAATGACAATATGGGCCCCGTGTTCGATGGGTCTCAGCAGGTAGGGGGTCGTGAATGTTGAATCCACAACCAGTGGTATTTCAAATTCTTTGGACAAAGATGCAAACATATCGATGTCTGCCACATCAAGAGAGGGGTTCCCGATGGTTTCTGTGTATAACACTCTTGTCTTCTCATTGATGGCGGCTTTCAGGGCTGCCGGATCGTTTGGATCTGCAAACCTGACTTTGACTCCAAATTGGGGAAGAATATCATTGAACATCGTGTATGTACCGCCATACAGGTTTGAACTGGATACAACTTCATCTCCATGGTTGCAAATATTGATGATGCTGTAAAAAATGGCATTCGTACCCGATGCCAGGGCCAGGGCCGCAGCGCCTCCCTCGAGAGCGGCGACTCTCTGTTCCAGAACATCCTGGGTAGGATTCCCCAGACGGGTATAGATATTTCCCAGTTCTTTCAGAGCAAAAAGATTCTGTGCATGTTCTGCAGAATCAAAGAGGTAGGCGGATGTTCTATGCAGTGGAACACCTCTGGATTTTGTGGCATCGATAGTTTGTCCTGCATGGAGGGCAACAGTTTCAAATGAGGGCTTCTTAACTTCGCTATAAGGCATAATGGTTTCTCCTTCAATTTCCCGGTTTAAAAAATAAAAATTTAAATATCATCAAACAGCCATGTGCTCAGGTATCGTTCTCCTGTGTCACAGCCGATTGTCACAATGGTTTTTCCCTTGTTTTCAGGACGTCCCGCCAGGATCTCGGCGGCTCTGACATTGGCTCCGGCGGAGATTCCAACGAGAATCCCTTCTTCTTTTGCCAATTTTCTTGCTGTTTCACCTGCTTCTGTGGAGGGCACTTTTATCACCTCGTCATAGATGGCCGTGTTGAGAACAGCTGGGATGAAGCCTGCGCCAATCCCCTGAATCTTATGGGGGCCGGGCTGTTCACCGGACAAGATGGCTGACTCTATGGGTTCTACAGCGTAGGATTTGAGCTGGGGATTCTCTTTTTTTAGAATCTCTGAGACCCCTGTTAAGGTTCCACCAGTTCCTACACCTGCGATAAAAATGTCTACTTTTCCTCCCGTGGCTTCCCAGATCTCCTTGGCGGTGGTCTGTCTGTGTGCCTCGGGATTCGCAGGGTTTTCAAACTGCTGCAGAATAATGGAATTTTCGGTCTGTTCATGTAGCTCTTGTGCCTTATTCAGGGCCCCTTTCATCCCATCGCTGCCGGGGGTCAAAATGAGTTCAGCACCAAAAATCTGTAGGAGCTTTCTTCGTTCAATGCTCATCGTGTCTGGCATAGTCAAAATCAGTTTGTAGCCTCTCTGGGCACAAATATAGGCCAGGGCTATTCCCGTATTGCCGCTTGTGGGCTCGATGAGTGTCGTGCCGGCTGTGAGCTTACCGCTTTTTTCTGCGGCTTCGATCATATACTTCCCAATTCTGTCCTTGACACTGCCAAGGGGGTTGAAGAATTCCAGTTTAAGAAGAATCTCTGCTTCTTTTCCGAATTTATTCAGCCTTACAAGAGGAGTATTCCCTATCAATTCTGTAATGTCTTTTGCTATTTTCTGACTCAAATCATACCTCCATACAATTTCTTGTTTATTCTTAGATAAAATACATGGGTTCATCAGATTGGCGAACCTGTTTAGCCAGTTCGTCAAGACTGATTTCTTCAAGAGACTCTTTTATGGCTGCGCTTACCTTATTCCATACGTCCCGGGTTATACATTGTCCAGAACGGCTGCAGTTTTGTTCATCACTCAAGCAATCAACGATGTCCAGGCCACCTTCCATGACTTCAACAATATTTCTGAGTGAAATTTCCTGGGGGTCCCGTGTCAGCAGGTAGCCTCCGTGGGCTCCTCTCACAGAACGGATCAATCCGGCGCCCCTGAGGGTAATGACAATCTGACTCAGGTATTTTTCAGAGATGTCCTCTTTTCTGGATATTTCATTCAGCTGCATGGGGCCCTGATGATAATTCCAAGCCAAGTTGACCATCAGCCGGGTTGCATATCTGGATTTTGTGGATAATTTCATCTTTTCGTTTCCTTAATTACTACAAATACTATGTAAATAGTAGTGATTGAGGATAAAGTTTTCAAGAGGAATGGCAAAAAAAATTAAAAAATAAGGATTATTTAGGTTTCGCTGTTGATAACCAGACGGTCCAGAACGGATCTAAAGGTTTCAAGTTCTTCCTTGGGAATGTCCTTGATGATCTTTTTGTAGAAGGAATCACATACGGGAAGGAGTTTTTCATACATCTGATGACCAAGGTCTGTGCAAAATATTTTTACGGCTCTGCGGTCATCGGGATCGGTTTTTCGTTCCACAAAACCATTTTTTACCAGACGGTTGATCAGGCGGGCAATGGATGTCTCCTGAGAGTGCATCATCTCCGCCAGAGCAGACCGACGAATCCCATCCGATTTTTCAATGTAATAAAGCGCTATCCATTGAACTCGGGTAGCTCCATAGTTTTTAAGAATATCATTGTAACTGTCTGTGACTTTCTTTAAACCGAGGGTGGCGATGTAGTATACACAATTATCCAGCTGAAACATGAAAGCATATTATCTTAATCCCGGGATAAGATCAAATAGTTTCCATGGAAGGGACAGAGACGAAACAGTTCTTTCCAGGTCTGTATTGGAGCCGGAAGAAAAATCGTTGTGAATCCGATTCCAATACAGATCATACAAAATCTAATCTTTTAATATCATTCCATCATCAAAAGGTGAGGATATTTTTTTTCTAACTCAACAATCTTGGGACGATCCCAATAGACGATATATCCGTGGTTTGGATTCAATTTCATAAAATCCTGATGATAGTCTTCTGCGGGATAGAATGTATCCAGTGGCGCTAGCTCGGTCACGATTTTTTCAGGGAATACCATTTGTGAATCCAGTTTTTCAATCATCCTCATTGTTGATGCCTTCTGATCTTCACTTGTATAGAACACAACAGAGCGGTATTCACTTCCCACATCGGGGCCTTGATAATTCAGTTGTGTCGGATCATGGGCTACTGTGAAGAAAACTTCCAATAGAGTCTCAAAGTCGATGGTTTCAGGATTAAACACAATTTCTACCGATTCCGCATGGCCGGTATTTCCAGCACCGACGCTGTAATAGCTGGCTGTATCAGCGGAGCCCCCGGAGTAACCGGAGACTACATTTTCCACTCCTTGAAGGCCTTCAAATACAGCTTCCACGCCCCAAAAACAACCACCCGCAAATACGGCTGTTTCCATGCCTTCCGGAAAAGACATCATTGTTTTTTCAGATGCCATATCCATGGATTCCGACTTCATGGCTTCTTCCTGTTTCTCCGATTGTCCCGAGGCGGAGAGGGCCGGCAGTGGCATGAACACCATCATAATCAATTGCAATGGGGCCCAAAGGGCGATACTTTTTTTGAACTTTTTCATAATACACTCCTGATCAATTGAATAATGAGAGATAGCTTCCATACCCTTCTTCCTCCATTTGATTCCGTGGAATAAAGCGGAGAGACGCCGAATTGATACAATATCTGAGGCCTGTAGGATCCGGGCCGTCGTTGAAGACATGTCCAAGGTGTGAGTCGCCGTAGAAACTTCTGACTTCCGTACGTGTATAACCCAGCTTTTTGTCGCTGAGGGATTTTATGTTTCCCGATTCAAGGGGTTTTGTGAAACTGGGCCAACCAGTTCCAGAATCATATTTATCTGTAGAACTGAAAAGGGGTTCCCCCGAGACTATATCTACATATATTCCGTCATTATGATTATCCCAATATATATTGTTGAAGGATGGTTCGGTTCCCTCTTGCTGAGTCACTCTGTATTGAAGGGAGTTCAGTTTAGTCTTGAGAATCTCTTCTGAGGGTTTCATATAGTCCTGTCCCTCCATCATGGGGGGGGCGACGGGGTCTGTAAGCTCCATTTCCTTTGGCATCACCATCTCTTCCTGATCTCCACTGGCCATGACAGTCAGGGTTGCAACAGAAATCATAATCAGTGCCGTCAATAAAATCTTTTTCATTTTTCTACTCCTATGTTTTTCAAGGCTCCTTGGGAGTCTTGATCGTTTCTTTCTTTCAGGACGGCTTTGACAGAATCATTGTCCTCAAAGGCCGTCAATTTCGTTCCATAATCGGGAAAAGCCTCCAGCAGGGCCGACTGAAACCTTCGGTCCAGGTTGGTGGCGATTGTCAATCCTGCAAAAATCATCAGTCCGCCGAATATTCGTTGTATTCGTTCCGGATTTCGGGACAATCCAGGGAATCTGTCAATGACTTTGCGTCCTCCCAGCATGATGATAAACATGGGGATGGATGTTCCAATCCGGATGTCGTATCCACGCTTTGGGTTTGTGCCTTTTCAATATTTGAGTACATCATAATGAGGTCAGAGCTCATCATTTCTTGTGACGAGACATAAAAGGTCGAAATAGTAAGTAAGAAGACTAAGGACATCATTGTTCTCATAAGAACCTCCGCTTTAAATCTAGAGGTAAAATGTCACAAAACTGTCACAAAACGAGAAAGAATAGATAAACTTTGTTAGATCTGACTATGGGGAAGAGTAATATGAAACAGAGCTCCCGATCCCGGAGGGCTCTCTGCGCGAACCTTGCCACCATGAAGAGTTATAATTTCTTTTACTATGGCCAAGCCAAGACCAGTTCCGGGAGATCTCCGGTCCCGGCTCTTGTCGCCTCTGTAAAAGCGCTCAAAGATATGAGGGAGATCCTGTTCTGATATTCCCGGTCCCGAATCGCTTAATTGAATTTCCAGGTCGTTCTCCTTGTCACGAATCAAAATCATGATGTTCCCCTGTTCTGGAGTATGAGATAACGCATTCTCAAGAAGATTTGTCAAAACCCTTTCCAGCATGGCAATATCCCCTTCTATCACAGGTATTCCTTCGGGATGCTCCATTTGAAGGTTGATCCCGGAATTATCCGACTGGGGCTTCAACTTTAAAATCACATCCTGTACCAACTCGGCCATTTGGATTGGTTCTTTCTCTAGCTGCACTTGACGGGATTCCAACTTGGCCAGATCAAAGAGTTCTTCCACCAGTTTTTGAAAACTGAAAACATTCTTGAGGATGATCTTTAAAAAGTCTCTCCGTTCCGATTCGGTCAGCTTTTCATCCTTTAAGAGGATCGTTTCCAGATGTCCCCTAATGGATGTGAGAGGGCTTCGCAGATCATGAGATATATTGGCTATCAGGTCGGTCCGCTGCTGTTCGGCCATATGGAGTTTTTCTACACCACTTTCGATAGAAGCTGCCATCTCGTTGAAGGCCCTCCCCAAGGCTCCCAGCTCATCCTTTCCCCGGATGTCTATTCTATAATCATACATTCCCAACTCAAATGCCTTTACCCCCGAACTCAAACTCCTGAGTCTTCTTGTGAGGATGAAAAATAGTGAGAAACCAGCCAGGACCGTGGCCAGAAGAGCAAAAAAGAAGGTACTCAATCCGGACTGCAGATAGTAGCTGCTCTGAAGCATTTTGAGGGAACGATCATAGCTTTGGCCTCTTAGGATCACATAGACAAATCCCTGATCCTCACCCATCAGGAGGGGTGCCGCGGAGAATGGTTTATCCCTGTCTTCGGTTCTGGGATCGGCTCCCAGAACCGCCTGTCTTCCATCGCTTTGGATGAAGGTTTTCAATGGAGTCAGATCTATGGATGTTCGAATTAAGGATTCGGCGGGGTGGGTGAAGTAAGCGAGGATCACTCCTTCTTTATCCAGTAGATATATTTCAACCATGGGATTTAAAACCATCATGTAATGGATGGCTTCTTTGATTTCATCCAAGTTAAATCCTTCTTCTACAAGAGGCTGCAGCTCCATGGCAATGCTGGCGGCATATTCTCTGTTGAGCAGCTGTTCTACCTCGTCAAAGAGATGTTCCGCCGCCGAAAAGGCGATAAAAAGGCTGCCCGCACCCAGGATGAGTATGAGCAGAAGGAATATGAGAGACAGTTTGGCATAAAATGAGTTCAAGAATCTCATTCAGAAAACTCCGATGATTCTGCGAATCGGTATCCCACTCCCCAAACTGTTTTCAAGTAGATGGGATGAGAGGGGTCTTCTTCAATTTTACTGCGCAGACGATTGATGTGGGTGTTTACCGTATGCTCATATCCCTCAAATTGATATCCCCATATTTTCAGAAGGAGTTCGGCCCTGGTAAAGGCCTTTCCAGGATTCCTGGCAAAGATTCCCAGCAGTTCGAACTCTTTCACCGTCAGGTCTACAATTTCATCCTTGAGGAGGACCTTGTGCAGGACCGGGTCGATCATGAGCTGACCAAATTTAATCTGAGATTCTAAGGATTCTGCCAAAACGGTTTGGGAGGATGTTCTGGATCGGCGCAGGAGAGCCTTGACCCGGGCCGTTAACTCTCTAACCGAAAAAGGCTTGGTCATGTAATCGTCGGCTCCCAGCTCTAAGCCTATGATTCTGTCAATTTCATCGGCTTTGGCCGTAAGCATCATAATCGGAACGACAGGGTCCTGGGCTCTGATGTCTTTGCAAACAGAAATACCATCCAAGCGAGGCAGCATGATATCCAGAATTACCAGAGCATATTCTCCCTCTAGAGCTTTGTTCAGGCCGCTTAGTCCATCAATGACATGCTCGGTTTTCAGGCCTATATCTTCGAGATTGATAGATATAATGGCCGCAATTTCGCTGTCATCTTCGACAATTAGGACCGTACCGGTCTGGGCCTCCAGAGTCATTTTGTCCGTCCTTCATCTGGATTTTCAACTTTGGACTGAAGTATAGAACCTGAGTTCTGATAAATCAAAAGCGGTTCTCTAGGCTCTATTAACGTAGCACTCCCGGAGGGGACGAGTTCCGGTGAGCTTTACAGCCCTGCAGAAACTGTCGATGACCCAAGTTTTTAAACCCCCGCCTGGATAATCAGGACTCCGGAGGCTGCTTAATTGCTGTTTCATCTTTAGATGGCCTTTTTTTGAATAGTCCCCGTACGGACTGAAAAGTCTTCCTGGAGAGGGTTCCCGCTGAATTGCTGCTTAGTTTCTGGATAAAATGGCCTGTTTCAAGTTCCCAAATGCATAGATTCAAATGTCCTCCCTTGTCAAATACAGGGGTGCACACATATCCGGTGTTTTCCTCATCTTTCCAAAGGGTGCGGTTCTTTTCCAGGGAAACAAGCACTTCTGCCAGTTTTATCTGGGGGAATAAATCCATGATTTTGGTATCTGCCTTGATAGGCAGGTTTGCCTTTTCTTTCATCTTGTTGCTCGCCCCCAGAATCGTCCCCAGGGTATCACTGATGACGAGGGCCGTGGGGTACTCTTCACAAATCAGTTTCATGACCTTGTTGGAGGCGGTGATCCTGTTCATCCTAAGGTCCAGAAGGTCGTTGAGTTCTTTCAGCATTTTATCGAGGATCTGACCAAAGTTCCCTAACCTTTTTAAAATCTTTATGGACTGTGGATGATTTAAATCTTTGTAAGAGATTATTTTATTTAAATTAGCAATGAGGTTCTGGTGTCCTACAAACACCATGACAGCAACGATTGTCTGAGCGATGATGATGACGATACCCCAGAATAAGACCTCTTGTTTATCAAGACTGAGATTTAAGCTGGTTGTGGAAAAGAGGTTGATGCTGGTCATCAATAGCACCACAGTGGAGGTCAATATGAGCAGAAATGAAATAATTAAACGTTTGGCACTGATCACGATCATCTGTCAGCTCCCGCTTTTCTGGAATAGTTCAAGTTTTTTCTCTTCTCCCAGAAGGATCAGAACATCCCCTTCCAGAAGTTCATCATCATTTTCCGGTAGAAGAAGGATCTCTTTACGGATGTTTAAACCTTCTGAATCCATCTGATTCAGGCTCCTTCGAACCGCTACGAGTCTGATTCCGAACTTTCCTTCGAAATCGATCTCTTTTAGGGTCGTTTTGGCATAGACAAGGGGCAAGTAGAACTCTGAGAGCAGAATGTCCCTGGACAATTGTACTTTTTCCATGACCGAAGGAGCTATCAGATTGAGGGCGACTCTCCGGCCCTGGTCTTCTTCAATGTTGACAATTTCATCGGCTCCGATCTTTTTAAGAACCTGATAATGAATTTTGGTAACAGCCCTGGCAATGACGTGATGAACTCCCAGCTGTTTCAGGAGCGCCGTTGTGAGAATACTGGCTTCAATATTGTCTCCAATGGCTACGATGGCTGTGTCTACCGTGTCCAAAGACGCCTCTGACAAGGATTCTTCATCGGTAGAATCAAGCAGTACCGCCTGGCTTACGATGTCTTTAACTCTATTCACAAGGGCCAGGTTATTATCGATGGCAATGACCTGGGCTCCTTTTGCCGCGAGAACTTCACATACCTGCCGTCCAAATACTCCCAGCCCGATGACTGCTATTGTTTTATCCATTTTTTTCTACTCCCGCTTTTTATTCTTTAACCAATCATTATCGCCGCTTCCGGATATGAAATTTTAGTTTGTTTCTCACTTCCGGATGAAGCAGTCAAAAGGGTCAGAGGACCCAGTCTCCCCAGGAACATGAGCAATATAATGCCGATTTTACCGATTATTGACAGGCCCCCCGTGACTCCTGCCGATACGCCCACTGTGGCAAAAGCCGAAACCGTTTCAAAGAGAATTTTCAAGGGGGCAGCCTCTTCGGTGATGATTAAGACTGAACTGACTATGAAAATTGAGAGAATCCCGAAGGCGATGACCGTGAAGGCCTGCAGTATGCGGTCCTTTGATATCTGATGCCGGTATAAGAGCACCTCCTCATTTCCCCTGCGGAATGATCTGATGTAGGCCCAGACAACTCCTAAGGTGTTGACCTTGATTCCCCCCGCAGTGCTTCCCGATGCTCCGCCTATAAACATGATTCCCATCATGATGATGAGGGTTCCGTTTGTGAGGAGTTCAAAATCCATAGTATTGAATCCGGCTGTTCTTAGGGTCACAGACTGAAAGTAGGCTTCCAAATACTGTTTTCCCAGGGCCTGGGGAAATAAAAGGTTTTTGTGTTCCAATTTGTAGATAAAGAGGGTTCCTACTCCGGTTAAAATGGAGGAGACAATGACAACAACCTTTGTATTTATGGAGAGATAGGTCCTCTTCTTTTTGAACCAAGAGCGGATCAGTGTGAATAGATCTGTTAGAACAGCAAAGCTTATGCCTCCGGCGATAATCAGGCTTGTTATGATCACATTGAGGGCCACATTACCGTTGAATCCCATCAGACTATCTGAAAAAAGTGAAAATCCTGCATTGCAAAAGGCCGAAACAGAATGGAAGAGGCTGGAGAAAAGAGCCTGGGGGAGGGGCGATCCGCTGCGTAAAAACACAGGAATAAGCAAGACCGCTCCTGTCAGTTCAATCAGAAACGTGAGGAGTATAATCCTTTTTACGCTGCTTTTCAGTGTTTGTGTATTCTGGCTGTTGAGCATGTAGGACAGGAGGTTTCTATCTTTTATGCTCAATGATTGTCTGAACAGAAAAACCATAAAGAAAGAGAGGAGCATAATACCCAGGCCGCCGATCTGAATCAGTATCATCAGCACGGTCTTGCCCGCATAACTAAACTGATTTGCCGTATCCACGACAATCAGACCTGTAACACAAACAGCGGAAGTCGCCGTAAACAGAGCATTGATGGGGCTCAGGGCTTCTCCCGTATTCATGACGGGCATCATCAGGACGAGAGATCCGATAAGAATGACCATCACAAAGCTGAACACCACGGTCTGGGCCGGTTTCGTGATAATAGAATGCATATAGGATGAGACTTTCTTGAATCTGCCGAAGATTTTGAGGACCAGCAGAAGGTTCCTCATAACGGTTATAAGGTTATTGTTTTTATTCAGTACATCAACACTCTGTCTCATAACAACATTGAAGGCAAATAGAAGGAGGTATAAGAGTAGAAAATAGAATGAAAATTTGTTTCTTTTTATATATCTTCTGGCGTTACCGCTCTCTTTTATACCCCATAAAAAGTCAAACAGGAGGTAGGATACGAGTAAGTAATCGATCATTGTAACGGCATTGCTGCGTATGCCGGGTATATTCCTGTACTGTTCCAGAAATAAACCTATGACTCCAAGAACAACAAAGAATATGAGCAGAAATTTTTTCATAATTCAATTATCGATTTTAAAGGATGCAGTGCGCAATATTTTTCTTCAGAATCGTCTTCGAACCCTCCTTGATAAATCGAGTAGTTCTCCAAAATCAGTTTTAATGTTAGAATCCTTAGATGATAAAGAAGATATTAAAGAAAATCATGGATTACTTTATGGTCCTCTTGGCGGGGGGGCTTTATGCTGCTGCCCTTAAATATTTTGTGCTTCCCTCAAGAGTGATTTTAACAGGCACAGAAGGGATTGCCTCTTCCTTATCCTATTATTTTGACAGCTATGTATTATTCATCATTCTTTATCTGATTTTTCAGACAATCTTACTGGTATTTGCTTTTCTACGGGTTAGTAAAATGTTTGCTTTCCGCTCTCTACTTGTAGTCCTTTCTGTTGTATGTATGCTTGCTATACTGCCGGAATTGAGCTTTGCCCAACCGGAACCTCAAAATGAAAGGATCATTCTGGTGATCTTTGGGGGATTGCTCTCGGGAGTGGCTAAGGCTATCTCCTTCAAACACCGCGGGTCTACCGGTGATGAGGACATCATTGGTGCTTATTTTGCTATGAAATATTTAAAACCTGTTGGCGCTATATCCATCATTGCTGCCGTGGTTTCTACAAGTTTCGGGATTTCCCTCGATTATCTGAAAACCGGGGCATTTGAGAATGCCGTGAATACTCTGATGTACACCAGTATCTATATCTTTGTTTCTGCGGAAACTCTAAATAATCTATATAGAAAGTTTCAGACAACTCTGTTAACCATTGTCACAACAGATCATAAGAGCGTGGGGCAGGTCATCAGAAAAACCTTTGATCATAGAACTTTTACAGTTCAATCCGGTCACGGAGGCCATAGTGGTGATCCTTTTTCAATTGTGAAAACGATTATTACCAGAGAAGAACTGCCTCAATTACTCCATGAGATAAACAAGGTCGGGTCTGGAAGTTTTTACTATTATCAGGATCTCAATGGGATCTCACAGAAATACTACATAACACCCATTGGTAAATAGGCATTGGGGAAGGGAGGTCTTTGATGCGTAAATTATCAATTCTGTTGCTGCTGAGTGTTCTCACATCATGTAATCCGGAGCTAATGGAAAATGTAGCTAGAAAAATTTCCTGGGAATCAAGGCAATTTCAGGAAAGTGAGAACCAGGAGTTGATACACGGTCAGTCTTATCTGCCTGTTTACTCGCATATTTATTATGTGCAGGATAACAGCCCTTTTTACTTAACTGCCACCATCAGCATCCGAAATACCTCTACTGAAGATCCGTTTTACTTATTCAGTGCAGATTATTATAATACCGACGGTGAGATTGTTAAAAAGTACCTTGCCAATCCAATCTATGTGAATCCATTAGAGACAATAGAATTTGTGATCAGCGAGTCTGATACACATGGTGGGTCCGGGGCCAATTTTATTTTTGACTGGGCTGTGGAGAACCCCGGGCAGGTTCCCCTTTTTGAGGCCGTAATGATCTCTACCCGCGGTCAGCAGGGCTTATCATTCTCAACCAGGGGCGTTCAGAACTTCTAATATTGTGTAGGGGCAAAGCTGACTTATCTGCTTTGCAGTGATTTTACCTCTACAAATTGTTCAACCATCTGGCGGATTATGTCTCTTAGTTCATTGACCTGCTCCTGTATTTCAGACGATTCACCATGGAATCTTTCAGGGTCTGGAAAGGGCCAGTTTAGCCGGACAAGGGCCCCAGGAAATACCGGACATTTGTCCTCGATGCTTCTACTGCATACGGTAATCACATAGTTGTATCTTTTTCCCTCTTTAAAAAGATCTTTGACGCTTTTGGTCTTCTTGCCGAAGATGTCTATGCCGTCCTGCTTTAAAGCTTCGATGACATAGGGATTTAAGGTGCCCGGTTCCAGGCCGGCACTTTCTGTTTCGAACAGATCTCCCCCGTATTTTCGTAAGTACTCTTCTGCAATCTGGCTTCGGGCGCTGTTGTGAACGCAAATGAAAAGAACTTTGATTTTATCTTCCATATTTACCTCTTTTTTTCATAATTATCTTTAATCCTAGAAAAGAATACAGCTCTGTTATGTTAGTAATTCATTAGAAAAGAGAACTATCTCAGGGGAATCATTACATTCTAAAGGGCTGGGGTAGGGGGGAGAGAACTGGTGTAAATCCTATTGACAAGGATTCTAGTTTTCATCATTATCACAATACATGCAAAATAGCGCATGTAAGCATATGATAGGAGAATCGAGAATGATTGATGAAAAATTGAGTATTGCATTTGGAGAATTCTGGCACGTTGCCTGGGTTCTTGTCGTTATTATTGCAGGAATTTCTATTCTTACCGGATTTGTCAGAGAATATATTCCTCAAGAAAAATTTCAGAAAAAACTTAAGAATCAGAATACCATTGTAGGAGCTTTCATGGGTGCTGCCTTAGGGACTCTGACTCCTTTTTGTAGCGCCTCCATGGTTCCCGTTGCCATGGGCATGATTGAAATGGGGGCTCCTTTTTCAACGGTTCTGCCGTTTTTGATTTCGGCTCCTCTTTGTAACTTTGTTGTTGTTGGTATTATCTTTGGAACCTTTGGTTGGAAAGTTGCCCTCATTTACTTGGTTTGGACCTTTGTGGGTGCCATTATAGCTGGTCTGACCGTTGGAAGAAGCCGGGTGAAGAACCAGGTTAAAAACCTGGCTGAAATTGCAGAATCCAAGAATAAGAAGAGTTCTGAATCTTGTTGTGGTGAAGTCAAAAAGGAATCCGCATGTTCTGAAGGAACGACAGCCGCAACCAGCTGTTGCCAGGCAGGCAGTGCCGGCGGTGGGACCCGGGAAAAGGTAGAAAGTGCCCTCAACTTTGCTCTGGCCCTTTTCAAGCAGATAGTTCCTTACGCCATTATCGGTGCGGTTATCAGCGGGGTTGCTCTTGCTTTCATACCTAGTTCCATTGTTGAAAAATATGTTGGAAATGATTCCTGGTATGCCATTCCTCTTGCCTCAGCTATTGGTGTTCCCCTCTATCTGCGAATCGAAATGGCTATTCCACTTCTGAGAACACTCCTAGTAAAGGGTATGGGCATGGGAGCCGCCGTGGCCCTTCTTATCGGAGGAACAGGAGCCAGTTTACCCGAACTCGCCATCCTCTCATCCATGCTGAAGCCCAAAGGAGTCCTCGCCTTTACATTGACCGTCCTTGCGCTGGCCATTTCTGGAGGCTTTTTGTTTATGTTCATTTAATTCTTCAAATAAATGAGTTAAAAAGTGTTGTCGCGATAGGGCTTTTTTGACAAATATAAAGCAGGCTCTTATATGTTAGTATATGTTCTGAATAAAGGGACAATGAATATGGAAGTAGAACATGAATCAGAATGAAATTAACCCCTGGGACAGTTATACTATTGTCTTTAAAGCCCTATCGGATATCACGAGACTTAAGATCATGTGGCTGTTGCTCTCTATTGATTCGAAGATCAGCGCATCAGAGATCATCGATGTTCTCAATGAAAATCAATACAATGTTTCCAAACATTTGAGAATTCTGAAAAATGCGGGACTCATTTATGAAAAAAAAGAGGGGCGGTGGTCTTTCTATCATTACAGAAGCAGTCACGATGCTTTTGATGAATCCATCAGAAATACGGTGCTGACAATTCCGGAAGAACTGATGCAGACAGAAATTGGTCACTGCCAAAAGCGCCTCTCCATGAGGGTCGATGGTGCCTGTGTGATTGGGGCCGAAAGTGATGAATGGATTGAATATAAAAAAAACAATTAGAGCCGACCGCCCATGGCTCTAAGGTGCCTTGTCTGTCAGCGATCAGGTCGGGAAGCGGTTTGAATCCTCTTTGTCCCCTTCTCTAAAATCAGGTTACTAAACCTTTGACTTTTGATCAGATAGAATGGTATTTTACCAACATGAGTAAATATCCTTTCACAGCCATAGTCGGCCAGGAAACCATGAAAGCCTCTCTGATTCTGAATGCCATCGATCCCTCCATTGGCGGAGTGCTGATTCGTGGTCATAAAGGTACAGCCAAGACTACCGCTGTCAGGTCATTAGTTGAGCTGCTTTTGCCCATCAAGGTGGTAAAGGACTGTCCCTATCACTGTGATCCAGAGGCCAGTTCTTATATTCATGAAGACTGCAGGCTTAAAGCTGAGAAGGGTGAAGTCCTTCAGAGTGTGGAGTATTCTGTCCCTCTTGTTGAATTGCCACTGGGTGCGACTGAGGACCGTCTTGTTGGGTCTTTAGAGTTGGAGAGCGCCCTTCGCTCCGGCGACAGAGTGTTTCAACCAGGCCTCCTTGCTGCAGCCAACCGGGGTATACTCTATGTGGATGAAGTAAATTTGTTAGACGATCATCTAGTGGATCTCCTCCTGGATACATCCGCCTCTGGTATTAACCGGGTGGAAAGAGAGGGGCTCTCTGTTCTTCATCCGGCCGATTTTATCCTCATTGGCACCATGAATCCCGAAGAGGGGGAGCTTCGGCCCCAGTTTCTTGACCGCTTTGGTCTTTGTATCAATGTTATTGGCGAACAGGATGTGAAGCAGAGGAGTGAGCTGGTGAGGCGCCGTCTTGCCTACGAAAAAAATCCTCAGGCATTCTGTGATAAATGGGAAGATACCCAGAATACCCTTCGCCAGCAGATCGCAAAAGCCCGCTTTCTTCTTTCCGAAATATCTGTTCCGGAGGAGGTCTTTGATGCCTCATCCGAGTTGGCTGTGAAGGTCGGCGCCCAGGGACACCGTGCTGAGATAACCATGATAAAGGTCGCAACGGCCATTGCTGCTTTTGAAGAGCGGGACCGGGTTACTCCTGAGGATATTCTTCAAGCGTCTACCATGGTTCTTCCCCACCGCCTAGACCGTTTTCTCGAGCAAGGAGGAACGGAGCTGCCCAAGGAACTGCAAAAGGCGATTGTCGAGGTTTTTGGAGAAACCCCCTTTCTTCACGAAGGCGGAGAAGCTGAGGAAGATGAGTTTGAAGCCATATTTGACCCCGATGAAGATATTTTTCCCGGTTCTTTTGCCGGCGGTATGCCTATATTTTCCTACCTAAAAAAAAAGCACCCAATGTTGTCCTTCTAGGGAATGAGACGCCCCTGCGCCTCTCTTTGGAGGAGCATAGTCTCTTGCCGAGCCGTAAGCCTCAGAGTGTTTCCCGCTACGGGAGGCATGTTGCTTCTGTCCCCGTTAAGTCCGCAGAACAAATTGATGAAATAGATCCTCTGGCTAGCTGTCTGGCCGCCGCCATGCGCCGTCATTTCGGAGGGGCTTCTGCAGGTTCCCATGGTATTCTTTTTCACGATCTTCACCGCCGCATCAGGGTACAACCGGTCAGAAGGACCATTCATTTTCTGGTTGATGCCTCAGATTCCATGCTGGTGGAAGAGCAGATGAAACTTGCCAAGGGGGCCGTGTTAGGGCTTTTGACCCAAGCCTATCAGAAACGATACAGGGTGGGGGTGGTCGTTTTCCATCACTGGCATGCCCATGAGGTCTTGGCTCCAACCACCAGTATCACTCTCGCCCGTCAAGCCCTTCAGGCCGTGGCGACAGGGGGCGGGACACCTCTCGCCGAAGGTCTTTATACGGTGCTTCAGATTATCCGCTCCGAGCGGGTTCGTCATCCCCACGACCATCCAGAGCTCATATTGATTACCGATGGGAAACCTTCGGTGCCGATGAACCCCAAGGCGGAGCTCTATCAGGAGGTGCTGGACCTTGCCCGGCAGTTTCCCCGGCATCATATTCCCTCTATTGTCCTTTCCACTGTTGAACCCGGTGAGGTTTTAAAGGAGCTTGCATTTCAGCTGAAAGCACCCCTGCATAAGCTTCGGGATGTTATCCATAGGGATGAATAAAGATATCCTGCAGATGGTAATAGACGATTGCTCATGCAATTTCAGGATTCACTCCAAATCTTTATTCAGTTGATAGTTATTAAATTCTATATTATTCTGGATAAAAATGTATAGGAGTTTATAAATGAAAAAAACGATTTTCCCGGTTCTGCTTATCCTTGCTCTCTTTCTTTTTGCCGGATGTAGTTCCGATTCTGGCTCTGGTGATATATCCTTTTCGGATCTTGCAATTTCAACACTGGAGTATTCAACTTATGGTAATTCGTATTTGAATTACTATGAATATACAGATGTGGGATATGCAGAGATTTCATTTTATAGTGAAGGTTTTAGCACTTTACCAGATGGTGATGATTATGAGTGCACCGTTAGTGCTATAGAAGATGGTCAAGTAGAGTTTGTATTTACATATTATGATGGGACTGCGGGTGAGGTATATTCATTCATTGCTACAAGTGGCGTAGTCTCAGTCGTTGGAACAACAGTTTCTTTTGAGGATGTTAGTTTTTATTTTACAAAAGTTAATTATGAAACAGAAGAAATACTGGATTTCAAAACAGTTACAGATTCAGGATCTTTTACAATTACACCAATTCCCGAGTCTTAATAATGCGTAACACGGCAACGGGAAACTGCTGCCTGGAGCCGGTGTTCTTTGTTACAAAACACCGGCGATCAGTAGAAGAACAAAAACCAAGAATATGAAAAAAGGCAGAGAGGCTAAGATATGCCCCATCGTTCCCCAGTTGAAAAGGGGATGGCTGGCTTGAGAGATATAATAGCTGATCTCGTCCCATGATTTTGGATTGCTTCTCTTCTCAGGAGAGATATAGCCTACTTTCAGGCAAAATGGTTTTATTTTTGAAAAATAGATGAGCCATTGGATAATGATCCCAACAGGAAGCAAGGCGAACAGGATTGTTAGAACTGTATCCATAGTCTTTATAATACATATTTAGGATAATCGTCAAAAGGCTAAAAAACCACAACCCTCATAATATCCTCACCGTCAATGATAAGAACTTGATCCGCATCTCTTTTTGATCCCTGGGTTGCTGTAAAACTCCAAAAAGACAAAAAAAAGCCATCTAATCAGGGGATATCCCGATTAAATGGCTTTTAAAGTACGTCCAAAAGGATTCGAACCTTTGACCCTCGCCTTAGAAGGGCGATGCTCTATCCAGCTGAGCTATGGACGCAGATTTCAATATCAGGATCATCGATGTCATCTCAAAACCTGACAGGCTGAAAAACCTTATATCGGGGTAGCAGGACTCGAACCTGCGATTTCCTGCTCCCAAAGCAGGCGCCTTAGCCACTAGGCTATACCCCGTAATGTTGAGGAAGTATATAAACCAATTGATTTTTGGTCAATATATAACTTTCAACTTTTTTAGTGTAATTCTATTCTTTATATATAGAAAAAGATCTCTTGCCATAGACAACAGATATTTTTCATAATAATAAGCATGACAAAATCCGAAAAAGCACGCATGGTGACGAGCATCCTGAATCTGGAATATCCCGACCGGAAGCCGCTTTTAAACTACAATAATCCTTTTGAACTCCTCATTGCCGTAATCCTTTCGGCACAAACAACAGATGCAGGCGTGAACAAGGTCACTCCTGAGCTCTTCAAGCGCTATCCCGGGCCTTCGGAGTTGGCTGCAGCCGAGCAGAACGATGTGGAGGCCATCATTCATAGTACCGGATTCTACAGAGTGAAGGCGGCCAATATCATTAAGACCGCTGCGGCTCTTCAGGATAGAGGGGATAACAGCCTCCCAAACACCATGAAGGAGCTGACATCCCTACCGGGTGTGGGAAGAAAAACAGCCAATGTCATTCTCTATCATATATTCGACCAGCCGGCGATCATCGTGGACACACATTTTAAGAGGGTCAGTAAGCGGCTTGGATTTACAAAATTCACAGAACCCGAAAAAATTGAAAAGCAACTGTCCAGGGCTATCCCTAAGGAGATCCAGTCCGATTTTTCTATGACAATCAATTTGCACGGAAGGAAGTACTGTTTTGCCAGGAAGCCCGACTGCTCCGGCTGTCCCTTGAAAGATCTTTGCCCCTCAGTTCAGATCTGAAGTTTAAAAATATCCGTGAAAATCACTGATCTTCGAGAATCCAGAGCCTTCCATATACGCCTTGATACCCGCCAGCACCTTGGATGAGGTATCAGGATCAACAAAGTTGGCCGTTCCGATCTGAATAGCCGAGGCTCCAGACAGCAGGTATTCCACCGCATCGTCTCCGTTCATAATGCCACCCAGGCCTATCACCGGGATGGAGACCGCCTTGCTGACACGATACACAGCAGCGATACCAACCGGTTTTATGGCCGGTCCGGAAAGACCTCCTGTCACGGCCGGGATGGAGGGCTTCTTTTTGTGAATATCCACGGACATTCCCATGACCGTATTGATACAGGCCAGTGCATCGGCACCACCCTGTTCGGCAGCTTTGGCAATGGCCGTGATATCAGTCACATTGGGAGTGAGTTTCATGATCAGAGGTTTTTCTGTTAGTTGTCTTAAGGAGGAGGTTAGACGCTCCACCTGATGAGGATCTGTGCCAAAAGCCAGTCCTCCTTTTTTCACATTGGGACAGGATATGTTGACTTCATACCCCCATATGGCCTCCTGATCGTCTACCCGGCGGATCACTTCGGCGTAATCCTCCTCCAGGCTTCCGGCTACATTGAGGATGACCGGGCAGCTCAGGGTATTCAAAAAGGGAATCTTCTCGCTGAGAAATCTCTTAGTCCCTACATTGGCCAGACCTATGGAATTGATCATGCCCGCCGTGGTCTCCACGAGGCGGGGCAGGGGGTTTCCCGGCCGTGGCTCTACGGTCACCGCTTTTGTATAGATGGCTCCCAGTGCAGATAAATCTGTTAAGGGAGCGTATTCTTCTCCGTATCCAAATGTTCCCGAGGCCACACCCACGGGATTGGGCAGAATCTTGTTTCTTATTTTTATACTCAGGTCCATTTTATATCCCTGGATTGAAATACCGGGCCGTCTTTGCAGACCCGGGCGTATTTTTGTTCTTTACCTTCTAACTCAACGACACAGCCCATACAGGCTCCCACGCCACAGGCCATCATCTCCTCCATTGCCGTTTCGCAAGGCAGGTCCGCCTTGAGTGCAAAATTATGACAGGCCCTTAACATACCCGTTGGTCCACAGGCATAGAGGCGTGGCTGAGAGAGCTCCTTGAGTGACAGACTTTCTAAATAGGCTACAGAACTGCCTGAGAATCCTGCCGATCCATCATCTGTGCAGTACTGGATGCTCCCATTTTTGAGGGGGGGCAGATTGGGGATCAGGGTCTTGTCCCGGCATCCGAACACCAATATGGTGTTCATGCCGGCTCTATCCAGCTCCCGTGCAAAATACAAGATGGGACCCAGGCCGATGCCTCCGGCAACGAGGATTGCTGTTTCCTCTTTTGAAGGATTTGTGAAACTATTTCCAAGAGGGCTTAAAATATCCAGTGAAGATCCAGCTGGTAAAGATTCCAGTATGCGGGTGCCTTTTCCTCGGACCTGATAGACAATAGAGGCGCTTCTTTTATCAAGGTTAAAAGATGAAAGAGCAAAGGGTCTGCGTAGGAGGGGGACAGGCTGATCCTGAATGCGGATGGTTAGAAACTGTCCCGGTTTTGGTGTCTCACAGTCCTCAGGCCAAGAGAGTTCAAGCTCCACATATCCCCGGGCAATAGATTTTTGTCCGAGGATTTTTGATATAAAGTTCTTCATGATTATCCCAGTATTATTTTATTGAGGTCTGCAGGTAAATCCTTAAAACTTACACTCAGGTAGGAACTCAGGTTCTTGATGCGTTTGGCTGTGTCCTGATCGATGGAATGTTCAATTCTACAGGCTTCCTCTTCGGCTTTTTCTGTGTCCAGGAGAAGAATGTTCTCCAGGAAATTCACCAGGATGAGATGTTTTTTGAGAACAATTTCAGCCAGTTCCTTTCCATGAGCTGTTAGGTTGATGAAAGAGTTTTTTTCATACTCGATCAATCCCTTTGATTTCAGGTTCTTCAAAGCCCCCGTGACAGAAGGCATCTGTACAGAAAGCTTCTCTGCAATATCTTTAACTCTGGCGACTCTGTTTTTCTCTTCGAGTTGAAGGATGGCTTCCAAATAGTCTTCCAGGCTGGGTGTCAGCTTTACTTTTTTTTCCATAAGTCTTTGTAACAGAATCAATACGAATTGGCAAGGAGAATTGTGAGGATGGACTAAGAATATTAGGAAATGGCAGTTAATTTGAGGGTTTTCTGACCTGCCAGAGGCAGGCGCATTTGAAATCTTCCCACCACCGCCTGTTTTCATCGAAACGGATTTTATAGAGGCCTATCTGCCAGCTTCTAAAATGAAAACTGACGGATTCCACTTCCTCAGGAATCGAGGTCTCAGGAAAATGCAGGCCACAGGGATTCAGGAGCAGCCCCTTCCAATCAGAAAACTGTGTCTTCGATACAGGGGGAATCTGTTTTTCATGTATGACTCGCAGGTAGGTTTGGGAATCGTGAAAGGCCGTTGCACCATTGAATTCTAAAATGATGTTATCATTTTCTACGACAGGTCCTTCCAGGTTTAAGGGGGGCAAGAGCCTCAGCCCCGAGGGATTTACCCTGTCTCGAGGGAAAGGAGCATCAAAAGTATGAATGGGGATGATTAAGGGAAGAGGGGAGTACCAGGCAGATGTCTTTGAAACCCTTTCTCTGAATTTCTGCAGTTCGCCTTCGGCTCCTTTCGCAGGAGCTATGGCCGATATATAATTCGTTCTCATTTTTTTTAATGCCTTTACGGTCTGGGTATCTTATATTATAAATACAGGAGAATTATGCAAAGAGTCCTGTCTTTTATACTATTCATTTTTTTACTCCTTTCCATCGTTTCAGCCCAAGGTCTATTTGCTTATGAGCTGCGGAGTGAAATCAGGATGTTCCGGAATGCGGGGAATCTTCCCCTCATGAATCCGGCAGGGAAGGGTCACCCCGGTGCCGGAGACACCGAGTATACTTTTATTCCGGCATTAGCAGACCGGTCTCTTTACATTCAACTTCATTATGATACAAAAACAGATCTTCGTTTGAGCCTCTCCACTGGAGAGCTCCATTTGACACTCCCCTCCTCAGCAGATCAAGCTGTGATACAAGTTGTGTTTCCCGGTGATGCTACTCTCTCATCTGTTTCATTTACTGAAAATACAGATTTTTATACAGGGCTACGGGATAGGTCGCCCTATGATCTGACACTCTATACTGAGAAACCCGACAGTCTTGAAGTGAAAATTCCTGTGATTCAAAATCGAGAACAGGATATCCTTATATATATAAGCAATACAGGACCAGTCATTTTATCATCCTTGGATTCTTTGGACGGCTCAAATGCAAATGATGAAAATGAAAAGTATGAAATAACGCCTTCACAGAGAGAGCGTTTTTTTCAGTTTCCTTTTCCGTCTCCCTCAAATGATATCTGGCAGTTTTCTCCAGTCGGCAATATAAATTCATTGTCTTTTGACTTGCAGTCTCCTCCCGACTTTCCCTCTCCCTTGCCTCGTGAGATTGACCAAATCCTGTCAATTCCCGTTTCTAGTTGGAGGAACGAGACTTTTGAAATCTACAGCTGGTCTTCATTTCCGAATATCCTGGTATGGGATTGTCTGGATTATGATGTTCAAAACCGCTTTTTCACGAGATTATCCTATTTTGTTGAGAAAAAAGGATATAAGGGAACCCTTATGACCAATGAACAGCTCAGGGGTAAGCATGGCTGGAACGCCCACGATTATCGGCCCTCAGATCTGGCTTTATTTTTCAATAGCGCAAGAGAGAGCTCTTTTGAACTCAATCCGGAAGAGATCCTCATGCGCACGATCCTTATAGAACAGGGAATTTTGAAAGAACAGGACGATGAAACCCTTATTCCGGGAACGGGGGCGATCATTTCCATCGCCCGTGAGTCCTCCCCCATGCTTAGGCAGCGTTTTCTCACACACGAAGCCTCACACGGTATTTACTTCACCTCTGCAGAATACAGGACCTTTGTAAAGGGACTCTGGGAGTCCTTAGAGGAGGAAGAGCGTGTCATGTGGCGGTTCTTTCTGGGGTGGTATGGTTATGATCCGGAAAACGAAGACCTTATGATCAATGAATTTCAGGCTTATTTGGTTCAACAGAGTGCTTATAATGCTTCCGATTATTTTGGGGTCCGTATGAGGAACCTCCTTGCGACATACCCTGATCAGCGAAGATATCTGGAACGGGGTATCGGGCCAAATAGTCAGTCCTTTCAGGTTTGGGCTGAACAAATTGAGGATTGGATTCAGGAAAAGTGGAGTCTGGAGGCTGGGAATTTCTCATCTCTCCGTAAGGAAGGGCCTTAAATTTCGCTGCAAAAAGAAATTCCATTAAGAATCATGGTTTTTCGGGTTTACATAGTTTTTTCAATTTGATATATTTCAGATCGCTCATTTAAGATGAAAAGAAGGTAGGAATAGATATGTCTCGAAAATGTGAAATCTGTGGAAAAGGTACTGTTGCGGGACACAGTGTACCCAGAAAAGGTCTTCCCAAGAAGAAAGGTGGAGCCGGTCAGCATATCGGTGTTAAGTCTAAAAGGACTTTCAAACCTAACCTTCTGAAGATAAAAGCCCTTGTTTCCGGTACACCCAAGTCCATGAAAGTTTGTACCCGCTGTCTTAAGGCAGGGAAAGTCGTAAAAGCTTAATTTTTACAACTTCCTTTTTAGTTAATCAGGTGAGGGTTATTTCTAATCCATCCCAGGCAGGTTCAATTCCCTTTGGAAGATCTGCTTTTAACTGAAAATGATCCAAATCATGACATAAATGTGTCAGATAAGCCCTTCCAGGGCTTATTTTTTTTATAACTTCAATGGCCTGCGGAACAGAAAAATGTGTTTCGTGCGGTTTGTATCGCAGGGCTCCCAAGATAAGCAGATCTAAATCCTTCAATAAGGCATAACTGGAGTCGGGAATGCAGCTGCAATCGGTTATATAGGCGGCGTTTCCTATTCTGTATCCGAAAATCCCGAGATTCCCGTGCATCACAGGAATGGCAGTGATCTTCAAAGGGCCGATAGACAGGCTCCCCTGATCCGGAAACAAATTCGCTTTAATATTTGGTGTACCCCCACCCTGTTTCGGAGCTGTGAATATATAGGGAAATCGTTCCTGGATTTCCTTGATCACATTTTTCTGGGCATAAATGGGAATCTCTTTTTTCCAACTGAAAGGTCTCAAATCATCAATACCATGGAGATGATCTGCATGGGCATGGGTGAACAGTACGGCATCAACCTTTGATATTCCGGCCCTGACAGCCTGAAGACGGAATTCAGGAGACGTATCGATGATAAGATTTGTCTCATCCTCTTGAATCCACAGGGAACAGCGGTATCTTTTATTTTCTAATCGTTCTGATTGACAAACGGGACAGCTGCATCCGGCAACTGGTATTCCATGAGATGTACCAGTGCCCAATAGTTTCATTTTCATGAGTAAAGTGTAGCAAATTATCCATAAGGCTGAAAGGAATAATGTTTGACTTGATTTTTAAATGCATATATTCAAAAGAAATGGTTTACAAAAAATATCACTGATAATGATTATTTCACCACTATTTTATGCAATTTTATGATTATTAAGCATTTTTTAGTCTATAATATTTGTAGAAAAAGAGGAGGAGGATTTGAAGTCTTCCCAATTTAATGCTCTGTTTCGTTTTTCGATTCTCATAGTTTTCATGACCGTAGAACTAGGTGCTCAGGAATTTGATGATCCTCTCACCGGAGATGTTCGGATCTATGACATTGATTACAATGAAAAATACAGGAGCCCCTTGTCTTTAGGGCTTGAGTATCAGAGCCTGTCTCCTTTCTCTATTTCCTATGAAGAAGAATTCAGTTTTAACGATTTTAATTTCAATACAAAATATTCCTTCAAATCCATTCCTCAACTCCAGCCGTTTCTGGGGTTGGGTATACAACTGGCCAGCCCCCTTCGTGCTGGACTCTCTGTCGAGGCAGAGCGATTTTCCCATAACATTTATTATGGAATTCTAGGTGGCTCTTATATACATAAATTCAACAAACAGTTGGAAATGGGGGGAGATGTCTATTTGGGGTTGGGACAGGCCATCTATCCCAATATCGATCAGGAAACAGGAGATTCCCGCAGTGCCCTTGAGTTCATAGCCGGAGCGGGAGGAACTGCTGCCTTTAATATGACCTACAATTTCAGTTTGAGTGTTCATCCCTCCCTCCGGTATTCACGGTCATTTTCGGCACTCGATATGTTCAATGGTTTTTCCTTTGGTCTGGGCTTTGCCGGACATTACAGAGTCGGTACCGATCCGGATGATCCCAAGGCTGTGATCAGGAGTCTTCGTTTTGGTGAATTTGATTTGCCTCCCCTGTTTGCCTCCCTGCAAAGTTATTATTCACAAAATCCCATCGGTCAGCTGGAACTGACAAATACCGAGAAATTCCCTATTCATGATGTAAATATTCAATTTATGCAGGCTGGATTTATGGACGCTCCAACCAAAGCCGGTTCAATTGTCGAACTGGCCCCTGGAGAAAGCACCCTGGTAGATATCTATGCAGCCTATAATCAGGAGGTCTTTGCCATTGAGGGTATTTCGCCGCTGACGGCGGAACTCATGGTGAATTACACGGCCCGGGGCAATGCAGGTTCTCAGATCATGACCGTTTCGTATGACCTGTATGATAAGGAGTCTTTGACCTGGGATGATGACCGCAAGATGGCGGCCTATATCACACCTTCCGACTCGGCTCTGCGCAACTATGCCAGTTTTGTACGGCAGAGCGCCAGGGATGTTGTCAATCCCGGTTTAAATGAATCTCTCCAGGTCGCTCTTCAGATGTACTATGGTCTAACGGAAATTGGTTGTATTTATCAAAAAGATCCCACATCTCCCTTTGATGCCGCCCAGGAAAACCCCTTGGTCATAGACAAGGTCAGCCTGCCGCGGAATACCCTGAAACGAGGCACCGGGGACTGTGATGACCTGACCGCACTTTACTGCAGCCTCTTAGAATCTGTGGGAATCGAGACGTCCTTTATAACCACGCCGGGTCACATCTATGCCGCATTCAATACAAAAGAGGATGCCCGCAACTACCAACAGATTCATCCGGACAAGTCAAAAACCCTGAACATCGACGGAGAACTCTGGGTTCCTGTGGAGATCACCCTGATTGGAACATCCGGTTTTTCCGAAGCCTGGGACGTCGGAGCCGCAGAGTTTAATAAATATGATAATGAGGCAGAAAAACGCGGACTCTACAGAACCCGTGAAGCCCAGCAGGTCTTCCGGCCTGTTGGTTTGAAAGAAACGGATCTGGGGCTTCAGTATGGAGAAAAGTCAATCATTGCCAGGGCCGTATCACAGGAAACAGACCAGCTTGTCAATAGAATCATCGCCTATTACGATCAGGTCGCCAGAGAAAAGGATAGCAAGAGCGGGTATAATACTTTGGGAACTATTTGTACCCAGTTTGGTGCATACAACAGAGCCGAGCAGGCTTTCAACTATGCCCTGGCCCTGGATAGAAACTATCTTCCTTCCAAGGTGAATCTGGCTAATATCATGTACCTCAAAGGGCAGTATCAGAATGCTCTTAGGCTCTATCATAATGTAGAGCAGGATTATCTGTCCCGCTCCCGAACTTCATCAGCGGCCTTTTCCAGGATTGTCCTGAATCTTTCAAGATGCTATTACGAACTCGAAAACTTTGATAAATCCGCTGATTATGCCAATCAGCTCCAGGAATTAGATCCCCAACTGTTAAGAGAATACTCCTATCTTAAGGAAGATGGAGCTTCTGCCATTCGGGTTGAAGGAAGGAGCGGATCATGAAAAAGTCGTTTCTATACACCAGCCTTATGCTTGTGTCTCTTTTATTCATCTCCTGTCCGGAACCTTTAACGGATGATGTGGTCACAGCAGCCCTGGATAATTTAGCCCCGACGATTGAAATCTATTCGCCTGAAGAGAATTCAAATTATTTGTCTGTTGTCGAATTTTCAATATATGCAGAGGATGATGCCAGAACCGAAGATGATGGTGCTGGTGATATCGCCTCTATCTCCTTTTCTGTGTCTAATGATGATTTTAGAGGAGGCCTCATTAACATAAGTTCCGATGGTCAGGTTTCAAAAGATCCCGATGGTGGACCCGATACAATTGTGTATGATCCTGAATCTGGAATCATCGAATTTTCCATTTCAACCATAGAACCCAACATCCTCAATGGTTTCATCTCTGTGACTATTACTGTAACAGATCGGAATAATAATTCAACCCAGGAAAGTATTTCCTTATTTGAAAGCGATGGACCTATCGCTGATATAACGCTGGTAGATTCATATGGCAATGCTAAAAAGTATTTGGCCCAGGAAGATATATATTTGTCTGGAACGGTCAGCAATTCCGAAGATGATCCAAATTCAGCCAGTGAAATTGCCGAAATAGGCTTTACTCTGGCTGATACAATCATTGGGAGTTTGATCATAGATAAAACAGAGACCTATGTGGATAGTTATAGCGCTGATACACTCAGCTATTATAATAGCTCTACTGGTCTATATGAGCGTAGGATTGATGGATATCCCGATGAGAGTTATGCAGGTTTATTCACTTTCGATCCTGAAACGATGGAAGTCGATGCTTCTATTTATATTAAAGATAACCTGGAAGGGCAGGGGTCAATTATCATGAGCTTTACGGCCATTGACCAAAATGATCATGAGATCGAGAAAAATATTTTTATCTCAGAGAACACCATTGGACCGGATGTGACGCCAAAAGTCATTAATGATGGTGTTTATGGTTATTTCTCTACCAATACGGGTGAAGCAGACCTTGTTACAGGTACGATTGTTGAAGATAGTGCTGATATTTCAGAATTTGTATTTAAACTAACGAACGGAACAGTTTTCACTTCCTTTTATGATGGTGCAGATAATCTTGCTCCTGGTGTTACTGTTGATGATGCAGGGAATAGCTTTGAGATAGATATAACAAGCCATTTAAGTATTTTGACCGCTGATGATGATTATGACACAGATACTCCTACCTATATTGATATAGAAGTTGTCGGATCTAATGGCGTTTCTACATCGTTAAGGAGACTCCTGTATGAGGACAGCGAAGCTCCTGAAATAGATGATTACTCAATTGTAAGTAATCATTCTATTGAAGCCTATAATTCATATAGTAATGAAACTCATAATTTAACCATAGATTTTTCAGCAAGTGATAATGTCGCTGATGTTGATAGCGACCAAGTCTTTATTGATGTGTATATTGGTTCCGTTTCTGATACTCTTTCCGGAGTTGGAGATCATAGTTTTACTGCATTAGCATCGGATAACTGGAGTAGCAGTGTTGCCAGTGATGAAAATGTTCCTGTTAAGATAGTTATTAAAGATAGACTGTCAAATGAATCCATTTATTGTAATGAAAGCCATCCTGATTCTGGATCTGCAGATGTCATTCTCCCTGAAAATGTGATGTACTATTCTGGAGCCCCGGCAGTGGTCACCTCCGGTAGTTTGGGTGCTAATGGTGTCAGTGCGACTGTTTACAGCAGCGATGGCCCTAATTCAGAATATGGGAATGATGCCGCATCATTCCATCTGTCTGTGAGCTCCGGTCGAAAACTTCAAATACCGAATGTCGTTGTAGGGACGGCGTCAGCAGCTGAGATGACTGGTGCTGTGGGAGATACTTCCTTCACTTATGTGCAGTCCTTAAGTGCGCTTTCTAGCCATCTTAGCGATGAGGCGCAAATCCCTTTTACTGCCTCCATCAGCGATATGGCAGGCAACATTGCGACAATAGATGAAGAGAATAGTTATGATTCCAGCTTTGTTATCTATGATAATACAGCACCGGATCTTTCGAATTTTTCAATTGATCTAGTGGGTGGTGCGGGAGCCGGATCAGCCTACCTCAATGCAGATTCAAGTGATTTGAATACTTACATCCAACTGGTCAATACTGACGGTGAATTGACCTTGCTCGATGAGAATTTCCGGGGATATCAATTCAGTTATTCCACCGCTTTTTCAGGATTGGCCTCTGATGATTTAAACGATACAACAGCACCATATACTATTCCATATACGACATTTATTCCCGATGCCGTGGAAGGCAGCAGTCATACTCTCCGGATCAGGGTTTACGACCTGGCCGGGAATTACACGGATGAAGACAGTACAGTCTCCTTTACTCTGGATACTGTGGCACCGAATATTACGGCAACAAGTTTCACCAATATCGATGGGACGAACTCCGAATACGCCAAAGATTCTGAAACGATTCGCTTGATGTTGACTCATGATGCAGACAGCTCCGGTATTGATTTAACCAACAGTTCCGTCAGTATCGGATCGGATGAAGGAATTGTCTCATCCATAATAAGTACAACTTCGATTCAGTTTGATTATGAAACGATTCCCTATGATTCTGGTAATCCCCTGGAGCCTTACGACGAGTCAGACGAAAATATTACTTTTGATGTGACTCTAAAAGATAAAGCCGGGAACAGCGCCTCTCCCATTACATCGGTCTCATCCGGCCTGGCCGTCATGTACTATTCTGGAGCCCCGGCAGTGGTCACCTCCGGTAGTTTGGGCGCTAATGGTGTCAGTGCGACTGTTTACAGCAGCGATGGCCCTAATTCAGAATATGGAAATGATGCCGCATCATTCCATCTGTCTATGAGCTCCGGTCGAAAACTTCAAATACCGAATGTCGTTGTAGGGACGGCGTCAGCAGCTGAGATGACTGGTACTGCGGGAGATACTTCCTTCACTTATGTGCAGTCCTTAAGTGCGCTTTCTAGCTATCTTAGCGATGAGGCGCAAATCCCTTTTACTGCCTCTATCAGCGATATGGCAGGTAATATTGCGACAATAGATGAAGAGAATAGCTATGATTCCAGCTTTGTTATCTATGATAATACAGCACCGGATCTTTCGAATTTTTCAATTGATCTAGTGGGTGGTGCGGGAGCCGGATCAGCCTACCTCAATGCAGATTCAAGTGATTTGAATACTTACATCCAACTGGTCAATACTGACGGTGAATTGACCTTGCTCGATGAGAATTTCCGGGGATATCAATTCAGTTATTCCACCGCTTTTTCAGGATTGGCCTCTGATGATTTAAACGATACAACAGCACCATATACTATTCCATATACGACATTTATTCCCGATGCCGTGGAAGGCAGCAGTCATACTCTCCGGATCAGGGTTTACGACCTGGCCGGGAATTACACGGATGAAGACAGTACAGTCTCCTTTACTCTGGATACTGTGGCACCGAATATTACGGCAACAAGTTTCACCAATATCGATGGGACGAACTCCGAATACGCCAAAGATTCTGAAACGATTCAATTGATGTTGACTCATGATGCAGACAGCTCCGGTATTGATTTAACCAACAGTTCCGTCAGTATCGGATCGGATGAAGGAATTGTCTCATCCATAATAAGTACAACTTCGATTCAGTTTGATTATGAAACGATTCCCTATGATTCTGG
This sequence comes from Oceanispirochaeta crateris, assembly GCF_008329965.1. GTDB lineage: Bacteria > Spirochaetota > Spirochaetia > DSM-2461 > DSM-2461 > Oceanispirochaeta > Oceanispirochaeta crateris. The sequence continues at coordinate 2,561,978 of NZ_CP036150.1, read as the reverse complement.
TAATCCCCTGGAGCCTTACGACGAGTCAGACGAAAATATTACTTTTGATGTGACTCTAAAAGATAAAGCCGGGAACAGCGCCTCTCCTATTACATCGGTCTCATCCGGCCTGGCCGTCATGTTCTATTCTGGAGCCCCGGCAGTGGTCACCTCCGGTAGTTTGGGCGCTAATGGTGTCAGTGCGACTGTTTACAGCAGCGATGGCCCTAATTCAGAATATGGAAATGATGCAGCAACATTCCATCTGTCTGTGAGCTCCGGTCGAAAACTTCAAATACCGAATGTCGTTGTAGGGACGGCGTCAGCAGCTGAGATGACTGGTACTGCGGGAGATACTTCCTTCACTTATGTGCAGTCCTTAAGTGCGCTTTCTAGCCATCTTAGCGATGAGGCGCAAATCCCTTTTACTGCCTCCATCAGCGATATGGCAGGTAATATTGCGACAATAAATCAAGAGAATAGTTATGATTCCAGCTTTGTTATCTATGATAATACAGCACCGGATCTTTCGAACTTTTCAATAGATCTTGTGGGTGGTGCGGGAGCCGGATCAGCCTACCTCAATGCAGATTCAAGTGATTTGAATACTTACATCCAACTGGTCAATACTGATGGTGAATTAACCTTGCTCGATGAGAATTACCGGGGATATCAATTCAGTTATTCCACCGCTTTTTCAGGATTGGCCTCTGATGATTTAAACGATACAACAGCACCATATACTATTCCATATACGACATTTATTCCCGATGCCGTGGAAGGCAGCAGTCATACTCTCCGGATCAGGGTTTACGACCTGGCCGGGAATTACACGGATGAAGACAGTACAGTCTCCTTTACTCTGGATACTGTGGCACCGACAATTCATGCTAGTGGGAATTCTGAATCTACCGTCCTAACCATCGATACAACAGACATCGGTTCTCCCGCATTAGAAGAAATTGCTTTGACAAATGGACCTTCAAATGTCGAAGGAGGAACAGCAGGTAATACGACTTACACGATCGATACTGCAACCACATTTACCGTTGGTACAACATATGAGTTTACGGCTCCTATTGTTACAGATGACGCGGGGAATTCGAGCAATAATAGTTTTGATATTGTATATGGTACGGGGAGTGATCTAGTTGTCTCCGGTCTCTCCACAACTCTTACTACTATTCAGCCTCTTGTTAGTTCTAACCAGACAGGGACCTCTAGTTTTAAATCCATCAGCACCTATGATGATTCAGAATTCCGTCGTTATTCTAAGGTCATTGAATCATTACAGACTAGCAGCGTCTCTCAAACCTATGATACTCAAGTCTCTAAATCAATTGTTTCAAGCGATTCAGAACGCAGCAGATTGTCCATCCGGCCTGTCCTCACAACCAAGTTTGTCAAATCTAATGCTATTCCTTCACGTCCTGTAAAAGAACGGGAAATGGAAGATTTTGATATTTCGGATGAAGTTCTGGCAGAAGCCATGGCTCAGGTGGAAATGAACCAGGCCGAATACCAGGCCAGTGTGCAGAAGATCCTGGGGCCTGAATTGAGTAGAGCAGAATTAAAAGAGTTAAACATCAGGATGGAACCGGTCATTGTCACAGCTGAGGTGATCACAGTGTCTACAACACCCTTCCTTATGGGAACATCGACTCAGGTCGATGTGATCCTCTCGGATTCGTCAGAAAACCATGAAGATCCGTTTCAGTACCTGGGACTGCAGATTTTGGGTTGGTTCCTGGCTGGACTTTTGACTACCGGGTTTATTCTGTTGATGAAAAAAATGAGTGGAACATGAACAAAATCCTAAAGGGGCTTATCCTCTTTCTGCTGATTCCCATTTTTTTTTCCTGTGGGAAGAAAGAGGGTATACTGAGCCAGGAGAGAGAGGGCGTAGCGCCTGTTTCTGAAGAAACAGAGCCTTCAGTTCCCAATGTGCTCGATGAACCTGAGCTGGTCATGGTTCAGAAAGAACAGCTTCCGGATGATCCGGATGCAGTTGAATCGCTCCCTATTGTGAATAGTGAAGACCCATCCAATCTCCTACCTCCTTTAATTCCTGAAGAGAAGGAAGAACTAACCATTGAAATAGGCCAAATGGCCATATTACCCGATGATTGGAAGAACTTTGTTACAAGATCTTCTGAACGTATTGACCCTCCGGGCAAAGAGCCGGAGAGGCCGGAAGGGGTAGAAATGGAACTTACTAGCGTTGTACCTCCAGAAGAGGTGGCACCAGAGAGGATCGCTGCCGTGCCGGAGGAACCAAGTGTGACAGCTCTGCCAGAAGAGGCCGAAGTGCAGATTTTCATCGCCGTTGCTTCACCGGAACCTGAAGAACCAGTTGTTGTTGAAGAAACACCGGAGGAGCAAGTGCAGCCGGAAGAACCGGACGTGGTAAAAACAGACACAAATGATGAGCTCCTCCCTGCTGCTGAGACTAATCAGGGAGTCAAAATACCCGCAGAAGCTGTGATTATAGAACCGGATCAGGAAGCTGAAACGCCTGCTGTTGAAGAGATTGTGGAGGCGGTTCCCGATCAGCCTTTTCTCCCCGAGGGGGGCCCGCAGATCCTTTTGAAAAGCCCTTTGCCCCAGGACTATTATCGTGGTTCCCTCTTGTTGGAAGGGGAGTGCCTGCCAGGGCCGGGTTTGAATGAAGAGGAGGGGAGAGTCCGTTCTCTAAGCTGGAAAATCCCGACACTGGGAGACTGGAGTAATACCGTTTTTATGGAGGAGGACGGCAGTTTTCAAATGGATCTTATCACAACGTCACTGGAAGGCCCTCAGACTCTGATTCTGGAATCAGAAGACTTTGCCGGCCGTATCAGCAGGCAGACGATCCTACTGCAGGATGGCAACCAGCCCCCACAGATTCTCACAGAGAGGGAAGAGCCGGTGCGTACATACGGAGCGCAATTGTCTCTTAAGGGAATCCTCGTTGATCCCTATGAAGGGATAGCCGGGCTGGAGGGCATCCGCTCTTTGTCGTACAGAATGGTTCCTCAAGATCGGGCCAGCGGTGAGGAGGTCCTTAGCGGGACGATCCCTTTGACTCGCAATGAATTCTTCATTGCCATCAATATGACCGACAGGGTAGGGGAACAGGTTTTGCAGCTGGAAGCCTTGGGAGAAAACGAATCCAGAGGCCGTCTTGAGATCCGTTTGATACCCGGATTCGGTGACATTCCAAGTTTTTCACTGGAACCGCAAGATGGCAGGCTTGTTTTCTCCTGGGAAGAAATCCCAGAGGCTCTGGAGCAGAATATTTACCTCACTGACCAGGCAGATGGAGACCCGGTAGATATTCCGACGGTTCAATTCAACAATGTCCAGTCACCACTGATCATCAACGGGACAGTAAACGGAAAGCTGTACAGGGCTAAACTGGAGGTCCTAACAGAGGAGGACCGGTACTGGTCAGAAATCGCCGAAGCCGTTCCTCTTGCCCCCGGGACACTGGAGTTAAAGGCCCAGGGTGGATTTGAACAGGTTATCCTCAGCTGGAATCCCATTCCTGGGGCAAGTACTTTCCGTATTTGGAGGAAGAGCAATGAAGACGAGGAATTCAAAGTGCTTGTAGATCAGCTGGCATCTGAAGAATACATTGACGCCACTGCTTCCTTCGGAGCCATTTATACCTATCGAATTGAACCGGCAACAGTTAAGGGGCCTCTCAGTTATGAAGTGACTGCCTCAAGTGTGGAAAAACCATCGGATAAGATCACTCTTTCTTCCCATTACAGACAGATCCTTCCCGAGAAAATTACTGTCATGGGAGACTATGCCTATGTGGCTGCCGGAGACGGCGGATTCCACATCATGGATATTTCTACTCCTCAAAAGCCTGAAAGCATTGGCTTCTTGGATCAAAAAGGAGTCGAGGATGTCTATCTGGGAGAGGAATATGTCTATCTTGCTTCGGGAGATCAAGGGTTTCAGGTCGTCAATATTGAAGAGCCTACCAAGCCTTTTTTCGTTCTTTCCCGGGTTACTCCCAATGCCCTGTCTATTGCGGGACGGGAGAACCTGGTCTTTGTGGCCGATGACAATCTGGGGCTTCAGATCTTTGATATAACAGACAGACTGAATCCCCAGCGAGTAAGCAGCCTCAGGGAACTGAAGGTCCGTCAGTTGGATCTGGAAGGTTCTTTGCTGTATACCGCCACAGGGGAAGGAGGGATGATCCTTCTGGATATCTCCAATCCCTACAGTCCTGAAATAATCAATTCCTTTGTCGATTATCCCGTCTATGACATCCTCGTTAAAGATGAAATGATCTATCTAGCCTGTGGAAACCGGGGCATGGTGATCCTGGAGCAGTCAGGGGCGGGCCAGTGGCAGGAACTCAGCCATTATCTCAGCGATGATGCCCGGATGATCCGCCTTTGGGAAGATTATGCCATGATTGCCGATGGTCTGGGAGGTCTGCAGGCCGTGGATATAAGCAGACCTTCAGATCCACAGTATTTTGGAACCTACAGAGGAAGCGAAATAAAAGCCCTCGCCATGGCTGACGATTACGCCCTTCTGGCGGATATCAGCGGTTTGAAGGTTGTGAGAACCTATCTGTTCGGTCAGTCTTTTGTCCAGCAGAACTGGACAACTCCCGGTAGAGCCTACGGGGTGGTTGCTGATGGGAATCGTCTCTGGGTTGCCGATCGTCAGGGGGGAGTCTCAGTATATGAGGCCGCCAGTCCCGAGAGGATGGATGAAAACTCCTTGCTGAGAAACTTTGCCAGTGACTTTGCTGAAGATTTTATGGTCAAAGATGATATTCTGTATATTGCCGACGGCCCGGGAGGATTGAAACTCTTTCGTCTGTCCGATCCTTCAAGGACTCCCATGGTCCAAGTCCCCCTATCAGGACGGGCTCGGCGCATCTTGCCCTATGGTTCTCAGATCGTTGTCATTTCTTCAGAAGAAGGACTTATTTTTCTAGATGAGGTTCCCGAGGGTCCGAATACAGCTCTTTCTCTCTCATTCGAGTCCCGCTTTTATAGCAGCGATCCCCGTGATGCACTTTTTTATGGCAGTACCCTCTTTGTCGGTGATGCCCAAGAGGGACTCGTGGTGGCTCAGAAGCTCAACGGTCAATTTTTTGAATTAGAACGTTATGGCGAGTATGAGGGGATAAAACAGCTTCTATTGCATGGCGACATACTCTATGTCCTTCACAATAAAGGAATAACTTTGATGGATATTCAGAACCCGGAGAGCCCCCGGGTTCTGTCAGTGATACACTCCGATGTCGGGGAAAGCATACAGATTGAGGATGAATTCCTCTACCTTGCCGAAGGGTTCAAGGGCCTCTCTATCTATAGGATCAGCGATACTCTGCAGCCCTTGAAAGTTTCTGTTTGTGAAGATCTGTTTGCCCTTGATGCTGCACCCAGCGGTTCCTATGCCTATGTGGCCGATATGGACGGTGTTTCAGTGGTTAAAATCATAATTCCCGACTGGAAATAGAGTCCTGACTCGTATCAGACCTTCTTCATATCCGGGTCATCGGCGGGGTTGTGGGTCTTCATATACTCATGTTCTTCAGAAATATGGTCTATGTACTCCTGAAGAGTCCATTGCAAGGCCGTCTGGGTGACCATGGCAAAAACAATGTCCTGAGGGTCCTCTGAGACGGACTTGACCGCTCTCATCACAGTTACAGCCCTTTCTTTCTGGGTTACAGCCATGAGGACCACTCTCTGGCCCTCGGTGAGAGCCTTTCCGCCCAAGGCTGTTCCTTCAAACAAGGCCGTAATCAATTCTTCCATTTTCATGGTCTCCATGCTGTCTGTCATGGGTGCGAATCTCGTATTAAATTCACCTCCTTCTTGAGATAGGAGATTCAGAGCCTGAGTAGCCTGATCTTTAGTAAATCCTCTGAATAAACACATTTCCTGCTGCATAATCATTTTCCTGTTGTTTTGATACATCCCCTTTCACATCGGAATACCGCCGGGGAGTACACTTAATGTACAATGTTTTTTCTCTCCTTTCCAATAAAAGATCATTCATTGTTTGACCCGGTTCACTGGGGTCAGTATTTTAGAAGAGTACAAGTTATGAAAAGGTATGAGAATTTACGGAGGTAATTATGGCTTCACAAAATTTTACCATAAAGGCACAGGAAGCAATTGCAGAGTCTTCCAGACTGGCCGGTCAATATAATCACAGCCTCATCGATGAAGAACACCTTCTTCTGGCTCTTATGAAACAAAGCGATGGCGTGATCCCTCCTTTGATGGACCGCCTGGGAATTTCAAAAGAGTCCCTTCAGGATGAGCTCCTGCAGATCCTATCGTCCAAACCTAGAGCCTACGGGGATAATCTGGAAGCAGCGGCGTCTCCAGAGCTGCGGAAATTGCTGATAAAGGCCGAACAGGAGGCTTCTGCTCTCAAGGATGAGTTCATCTCCACGGAACACCTCTTGCTGGCGATGGCCGCCTCTCAGGGCCTGGGAAGCGGGCTTTTGAAACGTTTTGGTGTGAACAAGGATGGTATATTGAAAGCCCTTGTTTCAGTGAGAGGTTCACAGAGGGTTACATCTGAAAATCCAGAAAACCAGTACCAGGTTCTGGATCGTTATTGCCGGGATCTCACAGCTCTGGCCAGAAAAGATAAGCTGGACCCCGTTATCGGGAGAGACGAAGAAATCAGAAGGGTTATGCAGGTTTTATCCCGCAGGACAAAAAATAATCCTGTCCTCATTGGAGAACCGGGTGTTGGTAAAACGGCCATTGCCGAAGGGTTGGCCCTGAGGATTGTTCAGGGAGACGTGCCCGATTCCCTGAAGGACAAGCAACTTCTGGCACTAGATTTGGGGGCTTTAGTGGCGGGTGCCAAATTCCGAGGTGAATTTGAAGAGCGTCTCAAGGCGGTCATCAAGGAAATCACCGAGGCTGACGGACGCATCATCCTCTTTATTGATGAACTTCATTCCATCATGGGGGCCGGTGCTGCCGAGGGATCTACAGATGCCTCTAACCTGCTCAAGCCAGCTTTGGCAAGGGGTGAACTCCGGACTATCGGAGCCACGACCTTAGATGAATATCGGAAGCATATTGAAAAAGACCCGGCCTTTGAACGCCGGTTTCAGCAGGTTTATACATCCGAACCCAGTGTGGAGGACTCGATCACAATTCTCAGGGGTATCAAGGAACGATACGAGGTGCATCATGGTGTTCGTATCCGGGACGAAGCTCTCATCTCTGCAGCGGTCCTTTCTGACAGGTATATCACTTCCCGGTTTCTTCCGGACAAAGCCATCGATCTGATCGATGAAGCCGCCAGTCGTCTTAAAATGGAAATTGAGAGTCAGCCTGTGGAGTTGGACCGGCTGGAACGGAAGATCCTACAGCTGGAAATTGAGAAACAATCCCTGTCATCAGAACCGGATGATGCTTCCAAGGAGCGCTTGGCGCTTATCTCCAGAACTCTGGGGAACCTCCAGTCAGAAAGAGACTCTCTCCATCTTCAATGGCAAAATGAGAAGAATGTCATTACGGGTATCCGCGACTTGAATTCCAGGATGGAAGAGCTGAAAAGACAGGAAGTCCAGTTTGAGCGAGACGGGAATCTATCGGGAGCCGCAGAAATAAAGCATGGAACCATACCCCAGGTTCAGATTGAACTTGCAGCTGCCTCTAAAGAACTACAGAGAATCCAGGGAGAAAAGAGTTTGCTCAGGGAGGAAGTCAGAGAAGAAGACATCGCCCGAGTGGTTTCCACCTGGACGGGAATCCCTGTGGATAAAATGCTCTCCTCCGAGAAGGAAAAATATCTGATTCTGGAAGAGACTCTTAGTCAGAGGGTCATCGGTCAGGAGACAGCTGTTAAGACTGTCTCCAATGCCATACGCAGGAATAAAAGTGGACTATCAGATCTTGGACGGCCACTGGGTTCCTTCATCTTTTTGGGACCTACGGGGGTTGGAAAAACAGAACTGGCCAAGACTCTGGCAGACTTTCTCTTCAATGATGAAAAAGCCCTGACCAGAATTGATATGAGTGAATATATGGAAAAGTTCTCGGTTTCCCGTCTTGTGGGAGCCCCTCCTGGGTATGTGGGTTATGAAGAGGGAGGTCAGCTCACCGAAGCGGTCAGAAGGCGGCCCTATTCTGTCGTCCTTTTTGATGAGATTGAGAAGGCCCATCCCGATGTCTTCAACATCCTGCTGCAGCTGTTGGATGACGGACGGCTGACGGACAGTCAGGGACGGATTGTGAATTTCCGGAATGCTATCATCATCATGACGAGTAATCTGGGCTCCAGTGTTATCTTGGAAAAGGGCAATGGAGAAGAGACGAATACCATTTTGCGTGATCTGTTGAAGAGTACTTTTAAACCGGAGTTTCTCAACAGGATTGATGACATCATCACCTTTAACAGCCTGAAGAAGGAACATATCCGAGGCATTGTCAGACTCCTTATTTCCGAGCTGACTCATAGGCTTGTAGAGAAAAAGATGAAATTTGAAATTTCTGATGAGGCCCTTGATTGGCTGGCCGAGGTCGGGTTTGATCCGGCATATGGAGCCCGCCCTCTAAGGAGAGCTGTTCAGAATATGATACAGAATCCTCTGTCGGTAGAGATTTTAAGTGATCGCTTTGTAGAGGGAGATACAGTGTATTGCAAAAAAGAAGGGGATACTCTGGTATTTAGTACTACACCCTAGAGCTTTCATCTTCTCAGGTAGGAAAGTGATGCGGGGAGGACAATGTTGTTTCCAAACTTGTCTTCTCCGTATCCATGGTTTGCTAGGGTTTCTAGGTCTTGAAGAACCCTTTTATCTCCCTTGAAGGTCACAGTCGTATCGCTGATGATGTCTATTTTTCCCATGGCCAGGTAGAGGGCTATGCCCCGCTTGGCAAACTCCCCCAATGTCTCATTTTCAAGAGGGGTCAAATCGTCAAAGGAAAAATTATTGTCGTAGATCATGATCTTCTGTTTCTCAAGAAGATCGAGAAAAACAATCCTGAGTATCTTCTTCATCAGGGGTGTGTCATACTCGGCATTGATATCCTGGGCAATGAGCTTATGATTCACCAGACATTCGGATACACTCTTACGCTTCACCTGGTTGATTTCTTCATTGGCCCTGAAGAGTTCCAGAGGCATTGAGGCATTATATTCATTGCTACCCAGCATCATGGTGACATCACTTCCGTAATGAACCACTATTTTGGCAATCAGAGTGGATGGCCTGACATGGAAGCCCCGATAGTTTGGAATGGGAACTTCAATGGAGCCCATTTCGGCATAATGCTTAAGTATTTCTTTGCAGAGTTTTTGAGATGTCAGAATATATCGTTCCGGGAAGGCAATGAAGTACTGCATCAGGTAGGTCAGAAGAACCTTATCCATGACGGGCGCTTCCAGAACTGTATCTTCATGAAAATACATACTGTGTCGCTCGTAATAATGGGTCAGGTTTGTAGCGCATTCCAGCAGATGATAGACCACGGAGATATGGCCCCGTAAGACGGGAAGGCTGGGATCTTTTTGAGCCACATCCGAACCGGATAAGTATGTATCATAGAGAGACTGGAGGTTGTGAAACTTATTCTCCAGGAGTCGCAACTTTTCTTCTGATACTTCTTCCGGAATGGCAGAACTATACTCATCTTCATTCAATTTCTTATAGATTTTCAAAAGAATGCTTTCTTCCGCCAGGTTCAAAAAGGATGTTGCCAGATAGACAGCTGTCTTTCCCGGGAATTCAGATGCTTTACGTACTCTATCAGGATCGAGGCACCCTGAGACTTCATTTTCTCCAAAACGGTAGCTGTTCATTGGTTTGATCACTGGATTGATGTCCAGAGACTTGTTGAGCTTGCAAATTTCCAAACAGGCTTTTTCTAAAATATGATACACAGATTTGATCATATTTTCTGTCGCTTCTACGAAGTTGTCATCCAGAGCCACAAGATTGTATGAAGGAATTGCATTCTTAATGTGTAAAAGGCTATAGGCCACCCTGGAAAAGGCCTTGATGACAGCTGTAATTTTTCTTAAGGGACTCCACAGGGTATTCTGCTGCGCCCCGTAGGAATCGAGCAGTTCTTCGCAACGAGATGATTCAAGATTGAGACGACCCAAGAGGGGTCTGCTTACCTCTTCTGGATTGACTTGACCCAGCCCTGCAGAAATGGACAGTAGATCCTGCAGATCTTCTGCAATGGAAATTTTAAAGGTCTGATTATCTATTGTTTGCATATTATCATTTTAAAACCTGTATTAATAATTAAATTAAATTAGTAGATTCTGCAATGCTTTTTCAGTGGTTTCTTGTTTTCTTGTCTGTCAGTAGGCTCAGGCGTGTAAAAATATAGTCTAAATCATCAGATTTGAGGGTATGGTTCTGAATCCAGGGGTGTGCCTTCATGGGAAATCGGGTCGGATCAAACAGAAAAACGCGACTTTGGGTATTGCTTTTGTCAAACCAGGCTGTCAGATAAATCTTACCTCCCTGGATTTCAATGCCTGTGGCACCAAATTTATGGATAACCGTACCCGAATTAAACAGGCAGGACACAGAGAGGGGATCATAGATGCTTCCCCTGCTTTTATAATCTTCATTTTCAATTAGTTTTTGTAGAATCTTTGCCGTATTTGAGATGGCTGCTCTCAGTTCTTCCTTAGGCTCTTCCTTTTTCATATAATCCCGAATCATTTTGTCTATTCTTATCTTCAGGTACTCCTCTTCAGAGTGTCCTTCGAACAGAGCCCTGTGGGTATGACCGGTGAGGGTCACAATCCCTTTGTTTCGAGCAAAATCGAAGATTCTCTGTTCTGCCTTCAGAGGTTTATCGCTGAGGAAGTTTCTTTTTATATTATTGATATGGAGGGGATGGGCCATATAGCGTAAAAAAAACTTATTCATCTTATGCCGGAAAGGAGAGTTGTATAGTGAGGCCTGGTGGCCATGAAGGACCATCATTTCATATTCATCATACTCCAGAATCAGAGACGGGAGTAGAGAGGAGTTCACTTCTATCTCGGCATTGCAGCGGCCGTTCTTCCGTATCCCCGGGATATTGCTGTCATGGTTCCCCAGAATCTTATAAAGGCCGGGACCTTTTTTAAATTCCAGGAAAATTTCGTAAAGTTCTTCCCAGGCCCTGCTGACAGTCGGAAGTCTGAGACGATGAAGTTCTTCTATATCTCCATTTAGTATGAGGATATAACCTTTTGGAAGGTACCACTCTTTTAAGACGGTTTTGATCAGGCGGGCATTCTTTTTAAACTCGTCTCTGCTCTTGCCACTGCCCAGATGAAAATCACTGAGAACTATGATTTTGCTCTTATTATCAATCTTCAAGCGCTGGGCGCGGGTATATGTTTTTTCGAGGTTTTCTTGTATGATTGAGTTTACTAACAGGTTTTCTGCCATGGTTCATCCTCCCGGTTGAATTCTTCCTGTTTCAAGTTTAATTCATGGAGATCGAAAATGGAATTTATGCCCCGTTTTGAACCGGATAAAAAGACAAAAGGTCAACGCTGGCTCTTGTTCGCAAGCAATGAACAATACATGGCGGTCGATTCCACAGGCAATCCTTTTCTTGGGGATGTTCCGACGGATGGAAATGCTTTGGAGGTTTATCTGGGGAGTCTCGATGGGTTTAATTTAAGCAGTCTTTCCTTTGACGATCAGATTCCTCTACCCGATCATTGTGTGTGGGTTAGCTTTAGGGATGGATACCGCACTCTTGAACCTCTGGTCCAATATCCGGTCAGCCGGGGGAAATTGCTTCAGGAGTGGCGAAGAACTCATCGTTTCTGCGGTTCCTGCGGCTCCAGGACTGTGTTATCAGAGAAAGAACATGTTCAGAAATGTCCCTCCTGCGGTGACAGTTGGTACCCCAGGACAGCCCCGGCCATCATTGTTCGTATAACCTCTGGAAAAAAAGTCTTGTTGGCCCATAACGCTCACTTTCCCGAAGGCCTTTTTTCCAATATCGCAGGATTTGTAGACCCTGGTGAAACTCTGGAACAAGCCATAGACCGGGAGGTTTTTGAGGAGGTGGGACTGAAGGTTCAGAACATCAGATATTTCGGTTCCCAGTCCTGGCCGATGCCCCATTCTCTGATGCTGGGATTTACGGCGGAAACCCTGAATGAGGATACTCCCATTCCAGATGGAGAGGAAATTACAGAGGCCCGCTGGTTTACTCCCGAGACGTTACCCGATATTCCCGGGCCGGGGAGTATTGCCGGAAGAATGCTTCTGGATTACCTCTCAGAAGCGAAATCCTCCTCTGATCGTGGGTGACAGAATGTGCATGTTTTTGGTGTTAATAGCCAAATAACGGTAGGCAAAACCGGCTTGAAAACGAAATCTTTTGACTTCAGGAAAGATAATCGCTCCTTCCAGGGAGTAGAGTGGGCCTGCAGGGTCTTCTATCTCTTCCGGATACGTAAAAAGGGCTTCGCCATTCTGTGCCCTGCCAATACCTACACCGCCTCTTACTGTATAATTCAGAAACTTATTGAGATCTGTTTTATAAAATAGATAGAGGTAGGATAGAACCAGATCCATTTCGACTCCCGATTTCATATTCCAATCAGCAATTCTGCTGATTTCCAGATTACCGCCAAACCCCATGTTTTTGACAATTGGTTTTCGGCTTCCGAAATCGAACTCAATTCCGGCTCCAAAGCCGGAAAAACTCACATTAGGTCCGGGGAGTTCTATGTAAGCCGGCCCCAGGCTGTATTTTACTTCAGAATAACTCCATCCAGGTAAATGAAGGCTCATGGGATAGTAGAGGAAGAGTTCAAACCCGGTTTGGGCATAATCTTCCTGCATTTGTTTGTAAGCTTCCAATTCTGGATCTTCTGTCTCCTGTGCCATCAGGGGAGAAACAGAAAAAAGGAGGATCAGAATCAGGAGGTAGTTTGACTGTTTCAAAACCGTAATCCTCCTGCTAGCCAGGTATGAAAAGTATTGAAATATCCGCCTGTGTACCGGGTTTCTCTGTAATCGATACCGCCTTCCATAAACCATCCTGATTTTAATTCTCTTTGAAGACTCAGGCCGCTGATTCCTGAATATCCCGAATCTCCCTGAACCAATTCTCCTAGTAGGCCCTCTTCATTGACCCAGAGGGTTGAGACTCCGATCCCCAGTTTGGGGATGAGAGTCCACTTTCCGGCCAATTTTATCCGGTAATATACAGATAGCCCCATGTAAAGTTGATGATATAAAAACGGAGCATTTTTGTACTCTAAGTGGGAGCTGTCCAAGAAAAGTTCCACCCCTAAGGGGCGCAGTCCCGGGGAGCTCCAGAATCGTGAATTCACCAAATCCTGGCGGGCTTTCAGGACAAAACCTGGGAACAGTGGATCGGACTCTCCGTGACTCTGCTCTGCAACGGCTACGAAGGAAATTCCCCCTAAAAGCTCGGATGTTTCCGCTGGCGGGGTGTACTGGATCTCTTCCATAGCCGGGGCTTCTTCCATAAAAAATGAGTTCTCTTTAGTATCAGATTCTCCAGAAGGATTTATAACTTTCAGAGAGTACCGTCCGGGTGGGTTGTCTCCTGTGATGATGGACATGATGAGCAGTTCTGGTGATTTTCTCTCCAACTCGTAGGGCAAGAATTCCTGGCCCTGCCGTGTGATTTTAACCTGGCTCCCTTCATCAAAGTTTCTTCCGGTAATTTCAATGTCGGTATAGACCTGCTGTTGCTGAATCCTATACAAATTCAAGTCTTCGATTTTCGGTTTGATTATGGGTAAGAGGGTAAGAGGAATGATCGATGCCTTGTCTTCCAGACCCGAAGGGTCCCGTGCCGATAAAACATACTCCCCCGGTTCAAGAGCGCTCATTGGAAAGGCTATCTCAACCTTTTCTTTTTCTAAAGCTCTCATCGTTCCGCTGATTTCATTATTTTTCGACGAGAGGAGTATAAATTGTGTTTCCTCTTTTACCTGATAGACATCGGCATTCAGTACAAGATCTCCATTTGATTTCAGGAACTCTTTCTGCGGGGTAAAATTTCGAATGACCGGTTGAAGAGCCTCCACAATGATCAGGGGCTTCCAATCCGTAGAGTTTACAGGTTTTTTAAATTTATTGAGGGTCCGGATAGTGAATTCATACTCTCCCGGAGGAAGAGAAAAATTGAACTGAGCTTCTTGAATTTGTGTGTTGATAATTTCCGTGTCACCTTCCCGGATGACCACTTCATAGCCCCAAGCACCCTCTATGGCTCTCCAGGTCAGTTCTTGTTCTACCAGTTGCTTGTCTAAGTTCTGGGCCTGAAGGCTCAAAGAGACGGCAATGAAAAGACATAGAACCATCATTTTTAATTTAATGGGCATACTGTCGCTCCGGTGAAAGAATATCGGGTATCTCTGTAATTTCGGGTAGTGTCAGTTCAAAGGGTACGGATAATACAGGACTCTCCTGAAAAATCTGATTATTCCTTTCTCTCACAGCCTGAATCTCAAATCGAAAGCGTCCCACATCAAGGTCTTCCAGTTTATTGAAAGTATACTTTGTTGTCTCCCACTTATCTTCCTTGAATAAGGCCTTCAACGAGTCCTCTTCATACAGGGCAATACGGTAGTAACTGACTCTCGGCACGGCTACCCAGCTGAAATCCAACTGATTTTGTGATTCCATATCTAAGACCTGTCCTGTTTGAGGGCTGAACATCTGCATACCCGGCAGATCGGGGACGGAGTTCACAATAAATGGATAGATTGCGGAGTCGGGAGATCTGTTTCCCAGATTGTCTTCTCCCTGGATCTGAACATAGTAGGTTCCGGGTTCCAGTTCCGGGACGGTTCTAGACTGGGTGGTCAATTCTTCATCTAAAATCAGAGTCTGAAAATCCGGGTCTCTGGAGAGCCGGATTTTCTGTTTTGCCAGAAGAGGGCTTTGTGTCCAGCGGAAGGAAGGTTTCTGGTCTACCAGTGTCAACTGGGAAATCTGCTGATTCCTTGCGGGGTAGGTCAGAATCGGGGCACCATAGTCCACGACTCTATCCAGGAAGAAGGATCTGGTGGCGCTGAGACTGCTGTTGATGATTCCCCCTTCCATGAGGTTATGGGCTTGAACCTGCAGGGTGTATTCTCCGGGTCTCAAATCTTTTTTGTCTGAAATACTCCAGAAGGTCTCAGGAGAAGATTCATGAATAATGGATGGGTAAGCTGAATTCCGGGGTATCAATGTGGCGCTGTAGGCCGAGGCTCCTGGGACGGGCTGCCAACGGATCATCAAAGCGTTTGATCCCAAAAGGGACTGTACCGATCCTTCTCCTGGAAGTATGATCCCCGGTGGCTGGAGTCGTTGAACTACCTTGAATGAGGCTTGATTGCTTAAGAGAAGAATGTTTTCTTCGTCATCTATTGCAGATATCTGCCAGATGTAATCTCCTTCTCCTGGGAGTACGAGGTTCAATGTGTCGGACTCGGAGATTTGAGTGATCAGTGGTTGCGCTCCCAGTGTATTTCTGAATACTTCCACCTTGAAGGGGCCATCCATGGTACTGTCCCAGGAAAATCGGAAATTATCAAAGCTGTCCACTATACTCAGGCCATTATCGACGGGCTTCAAGGGGGTTACAGAAAGAATGGAGTCCATGACCGTAAAACTTCTGACTTCTGAGGGAGGAACGGCTTTATTCTCCCTGTCCAGTCCCTCCACCTGCCAGTAATAATTTCCTGCAGGAGGAAGATCTGCCATCAGATAGGAGTTCCTGTTTAGCCATGTGTCGATGAGAGGGGTATTCATTTCGGCATCGGAAGAGATGAGGATACGATAGCTTCCAATTTCCCTGTCGGGTTTCCAGCTGAACCGGAGACCGCTTTTGGTCTTGAGAGGATTCACCTTTTCATCATTTTCGGGAAGAATCAGCCGGGGAGGGGCCAGTGTGTCAATTCTGTTTATTTGAAAACGTCTCACTGCCGGAGAGGAGTAGGCGACTATGTCGGCGGATGTGTATTCGGGTAGTATCCTCCAATAATAGGTCCCTTCACTCAACTCCCGGATGGTCTGGAAATTATTCTGCCCCTGAATCTCTACAACCATATCTGTAAATTCCTCATCTTGGGCGACTTGAAGATGGGATTCATTGGCCAATGATGATGCTTCCCAAGAGAATGCAAGTTCGGGAGGGCTATTCCGGTACTCAAATCTCTCATCCATACCGGGGACCTGCAGGATCGGTGCATTGTCCCTGATAATGACCATCCTATTCGCCGGACTCGCATAGGCGGTTCCGTCTGGAAATGAGCCGCTGATCCTCCAATAATAGGTTCCCGGGAGGGTATTGATGGTGAATGATGTATCGCCACTTTCCAGCTCATATTCACTGAAATGGGTGAAGTCTTTGTACTCTGCAATTTCCAGGCGGGCCTTATTCAGAGGCAAAATCTGTTCCCAGCTAAAGTTCATGGGGATCGCCGCAGAGGTCGTGACAATCAGGCGGTTATTGGAGGGATATTTTAACTTAACCGCATCCTGTTCCACCCGGACTCCGTCGCTGATACTGGCCCTGAAATTTTCTGCAACATCCGTTGTTTCCCCGTCCACAGTAATGCCGATGCTCCCTGCGTCCACAGAAAGATTGATTCCCTGACCTTCCTCTTTATTCAGGGTGACATTGGCTTTGTTGAGGGCTATGACCGTGTCTTCTGATTTTATCTGCAGCTTTGAATCGCTTCCATTGCTGGCGGCGGATATATTACCACCTAAGAACTCAATATTCCTGGCTTCTTCTCCCCACTCCAGAACGATGTAGCTGTTGGCATCCAGGGTAATCTCTGTGCCATCCAAGAGTTTTATAGTAACCTGGGAATCGTTTATGGTTCTGAGACTGTCATAATTGTAGATCGGCGAACTTGTTTCCATTTCTCCCCAGAGAGCCCTGCCGGCGAATTTACGCTGTGCTCCATTTTCTATGAAGGTGGTCTCCCCGATGATTTCACCCCCTTCATTGCTTATCTGACTATTGAGATCTTTGTAAAATTCTCTTCCCGCCCAGAGAAAAATGGAACCCAGAAGAAGAGTGAGGAGTATGTCTTTAATCCATGATCTCATATTTAACTTCTTCTTTCTCCATGTTTACACTGGCGATATTGTCAAAATCGCCGGTTATTCCGATTTTATCTCTGAGTTCTTTCATTGATCTGGGTCTGTCCGGGTCATCCATTCTGCCCAGGACGGCATAAATCTGCTGAGGTTCCGATTTTCCTTTGACCATAATTTTATTCATGGGGACCAAGTCAAATATTCCTTCCACCATATCGGCTGTTCCCTGGGAGATCAAAATATCCGATCCCATGGGTTTGTTCAGCGCTTCAATTCGGGAGGCCAGGTTCACAGCATCACCTATTACCGTATATTCCATTCTGTCCTTAGAGCCTATCTGGCCGGCCAGGACATCCCCGCTGTTTAGTCCGCAGCCAATCTTTATGATCGGTTTTCTGTCGCCTCCCCGGTCCTGATTGAACTTCCGGAGAGCCGTTCTCATCAACAGAGCTCCGTTAATTGCATTTTCTGCATCGTTTCCATAGGAAATGGGAGTTCCCCAAATGGCCATGATGGCATCGCCGATATATTTGTCTACAGATCCCTTTGTTTGGTTAACGCAATCTACCATGAGGGTCATATACTCATTTAAGAAGGTAACAACTTCACCAGGGGTCAGTTGCTCTGAAATGGCAGTAAAGGAACGGATATCCGAAAAGAAAATGGTCGCCCGTTTGATTTCTCCACCCAGCAGAATCTCCCCTTTTTCGGCCATCTCGGCCATTTCCTTGTTTACAAACCGTCCGAAAGCATCCTTGATCCTCTCTTTTTCTTCAAGACCCATTCCCATGTTCACAAAGGCGCGGGTGAGCACACCTATTTCATCCCGGGTTTTGGGTTTCAGATCCAGAGTATAGTTTCCATCTTCAATGGCCCGGGTAGCGCTGACAAGATTTCTTAAGGGCACAGAAAGAGATTTTGAGTAGTAGTAAATGATGAGAATAGCCAGGGCTACAAACATGATCATCAGGAGGATATTACGGCGTTGAATTCTAAAAATAGCTTCAAAAGCCAGCTGTTCCGGAACTGTTGTGATGATTCCCAGGCGGCCAAAGGACACCTTCTTGTAGGAACCGAAATACGTCTCCTCATCCTGGGTGTATCGAATCTGTCCCGTGTTTACAGCGGAAGAGAATAGTTCTTTTACGATGGTTAGGTCTCCCAGGTTCACAGCTGAGACAAGGATAGTTTTATCCGGATGAGCAATAAGATTTCCTGCGGAATCAACGATGAAGGTGCTGGTGATTCCACGGGACTGCACTGCCCTTTGGAGAGTACTCCTGATATCGGTCAGAATAAAAAGAGTCTTGATTCCTTGTTCCTGCTTGTAGGGAACAGTGATCCCCAAAACAGGTATTCCAAAATAGGTTGAGACATTGAAGACCGAAGGGGTGCCCCCCTGGGCAAGACGGATCTGCTCAGAATGGTCGGCAACAACGCTGCGTATGAAGGATTCTGAAACATCCAGCTCGGCCATAAGATTTTCATTGAAAAAGAGTCTGTCTTCCTCGGGGATTCCCGCCAGAAGTGTGTGTCTTTCACTTCTAAAGTAATAGTTTTTGTAATTGATTTCATCGGCAGTTTCGTTGTTTCCTACTCCCAAAAGCAGGAGGGAGGCACTGTTTCCAATGGCAATAAGGCTTTCTTCTATCTGGCTGGCAATGGTTTCTGATATTTTGAGGTTGCTCTCTTCTATTCTAACCTGGCTATCTTGGAGGAAAAAATATGTGGCTAGGACAATCATCCCGGTCAAAGCCAAAACAATGATCAGGGAGGTGATGATGATCATCTTGATCCCGATAGGATATTTGATTGTTGTTCCCGGTTCATTATTTTTACGCTGATCGATAGGCTCCATATTGGACTCTGTCAGCTCATCAATGTCCTCCGGTCCCGGAAGTTTTTCCGAGGGTTGAGGGATAGGAAACTCGAGCTCTGTCACATCCTCGGGATGAAACAGAAGGGTTTGTTCATCCAGCTCCAGATTCTCATCCGGATTGTAATCGAGTTTCTTATCTGAAGGTTCAGCTGTAGCAACGAGTTTGATTTTTTGATCCGGTCCTGAGAGTGTCGTGAGCATTCTGACGGGAATCCTCTGGTTTTCCCAGAATCTTTCCGGGGGTTCCGTCGTCTTTATAATCAAGTAGTAGGGGAGGGCCGGCGGATCGGTCTCATCTTCTAAGGGGAGTTCCAGAGGGCCGTGAAACTGGAGGATGCCTCTTTGTTTCCACTCTCTTAGATTCTCAACTAAGGTCAGAGGATCATTCCATAGGACAAGATCAATATAGGCTACTGAGAGGTATTCGCCCCTACCTGCTTGTCGGAATACAGGATCGGGAACCGTCAGATCCCACTCTCCACCGGCTGTTTTTTCCATTGAAAGGGGCCTTAGTGGAAAATGGGCGGGGAGATGGACTCCCTCTCTGCTGAATCTGAGGATGGTCCATTTCAAAGCCTCTTCATTGACTCTTTCAACTCCGGGATAAATCATTTTCCTTGAAGGAGTCACGAAACTTCCATAGTCTTCTGCCAGGCTTATGCTGTCAAAAATCTGGTGAATCTGTTTCATCAGTGTCAGCAATAAAGATCGTTCTGTTCCAGAGAGTGTTTTTCTGGTGGATGCTTTTTGAGTTATAAACAGGCCTCCCAAAAAGCTCAGACGGCTTATGTTCATCAAGTTCAAAAAACCGGACAGGTTGTGTATTCTTGAAAAAGACTGAATCAGTCCGGAGCCTGAGGACCCGTTTCTGTTTACAGAATGGTGAATCAGGGATTCTGTGTCGGAGATCAGAATCTCCAGACTCTTCAGGTTCTTTTTGAAATAGGGTAGTAAATTCTGAGGCATGCCCTTCTCACTTCCTAGGGATTGAAGAATTCCTGCTCATCTTGACAGCGAGACCTTCTTCTTTTCCTATTATCTGCTTGAATCCTTAAAAGGATGAGGAAAACTTGATCATTGCCTTATGCATTTATACGGGGGATTAACCCTTCCTTGTTACGCAAAGACACTGTTTTCTCTCTGATTGTTGGCTGAGTCTTCTTAGTATTGAAGGAAGAGATCGTTTCTTTTCATAGTGCAAAAATAGTATTTTGGACCTAAGAGACTTCATTTAAAAAGGAGGAGAGCCGATAAATGTAAAAAATAGTCATCAATGGAGAAAGCAGTTGTTATTCAGGTATAGAATCAGAATTATAAGAGCCGTACTGACCCTTTTTATGATGCTCTTTTTTTCCTGTGCGGAACGTTATCCCTATTTTATTCAACAGCCGGAATTCATTGAAAGCGATGCGGGAGAAGACTATCCGGGAATCTTTCTGTCCATAGTCTGTGAGGATGAGTATGCCCAGATACGGTATACAACTGATGGTTCCCAGCCGACATCACTTCATGGTCTGATCTATGAAGAACCTCTTTATCTGGCTGCAGAATCTACCTATATCAGAGCCGTGGCTGTCCGGGTTGGATATGATGCCGGTCCGGAAGCGGAGTATCAATATGAACCTCAGGATTAAATTCCACATCCTTTCGCTTGCAGGAGTGTACTTGTTTTTGACTGGGTGCTCTTTTTCTGCCAGACCGGAAGATTCAGACCTCTCCGCCGTCGATTTTAATTCATTTTCTCTGGATACCACAGACAATCCGGGTCTTCTCTATTCTGTTGAAGGACGGATGGATGATGCAGAAGTCCTGTTGGAATATCCCGACACTTATATTTCAGGGTACCAGTGGATTCCCCGTTTTGATACTGAGGCCGTTTCTGTAGAAGTAGACGGGCAGGCTCAAGCAAGCGCGGAGACCTCTCAGAATTTTGATACCCCTCTCACTTACACATTGACTGCAGCCTCGGGGCTGACCAGACAAATCCGGGTAGAGCTGTTATTGCAGCCCGGCTGGAGGGATTTGGTCACCAGTCCGGTCCAGGGTGCAGGCAGTGGTGTTTATAACATCCGAACCGGCTTTCATCAGGGGCTGAACCCCTTCGTCTTTTGTCGGGACAGTAGCCTTTCTCTCAGGGCTTATGTCCTGGACACGGTGAGCAGTGACTGGAATGAGTATGGTATAGGGGCTCCCGCAGATGTTCAGACCTTTGATACCCTTTCCTGGTCATGGAATACCTGGGTTATGTATGAAAACACCAGTGGATCTATCTTCGCCCAATCCTTGGTTTACTCTTCTAGCTGGTCTTCAGTCCATAGTGTCGCCACAGGAACCTCAGGGACACAGGATCTGCGTCTCTTCAAGAAAGAGGATGATCGTATGTTTGCCTCCTGGATCGAAGATGTATATGACACTAGGATTCCTAAGGTGTGGACCAGCATCGACGGGAGCAGCTGGTCCCAGGTTGGTCCAGATTTATCTTCCTTTCACGCCATAAATTTTGCAGCCGTCTCGGCAGGTGGTATGGAGCTCTATGGGGTTTGTACATTTGTTGAGAACCCGGGAGTGTTGCATTATTTTAAATATGATTTGGATTCAGACTCCTGGGAAATGACCCAGGATGGTGGAAATCTGAATAAAGAAGACAGTTCGATCATTCTGGATTTGTTTTATGACACAGACAGGGAAGCTCCTGTCGTTTTCACCGCAGTTCCTCTGCTGTCTGATGCTGGGTACTACCAAGTTCGGGCTCTTTATTGGAGTGATTCCGCGGGAGTCTGGACCAATTTGAATTATATTCAACCCCTGATCATCAACGCTGGAGATCTACTTACCCTCTCCATTGATTGGTATGAGAACAGACCCATCATTGCAGCAGGTCAGAGTATCAAAACCTGGGATAATGGTATCTGGTCGGCAATCGGTTCAGATTATACATCGGATACTCCTGTTTTGCAGTCTGTGAGTCAGGGAGTTCTCAATACTACGATCGCAGCTTATACGTCCGATATGAGCGGAGGAAGCCTGATTGTGAGGTATTTTCAATGAAAATCTATGACAAGGCTGTTTTTATTCTCGTATTAATCCTCTTGGTAACAGCATCGTGCAGACAGCCGGGATTGGATTTGGATGAGATAAGCAGTGAAGACCAGGTTCTGGTGGCATTTTCCTTTGATTCTGATGAGAATGTATCCCTGGACGGCCGGTATGCGGCGAGTATTGAAGGCACAACGGTCTATATTTCCCTTCCATCGGGGACAGACCGGAGCTCCATGATTCCCCAATTTGAACTGAACGGCAAAGGCTTGCAGGTCAATGGAGTGTGGCAGAAAAGCGGCGTGACAGCTCAAAATTTCACGACACCCGTTAGCTATGATCTTATCAGGTCGGATAACAGTATCATACAGTACACAGTTGTTGCCGGTTTTGGTGATCTGGGCGATACCAGTCTGTGGGGATTCAGTTTCAGATCTGATCTCAATGCCTCCCTCAGCAGTCGGGTCGATGGATATATCAGTGGAAGCAAGATCATACTGAATTTCCCATTTGAAACGACCATCGGATCACTGATACCTACTTTTGAGACTCCTTCCGGTGCCGTTGTTTCTTACGATGGTGTCACTTTATACAGCGATGCTGCACCTAATATTAATCCAGCTAGTGGGGGCTTCCTAAAGGTTGATTTTGCCGAGGGAACATCAAAGATCTATAAATTTGAAGTGAATACTGATGTCCAGAAGAGGGTGTATGTTTCTACGGCGGGGAATGTCGGTGTCTCGGGATCACAGAATAATCCGCTGTCGTCAATTGAAGAAGCTTATTCTGTAGCCCTGGCTAAAAATCTGAATGAAATCCGGATCTCCGCCGGATCCTACACCCTGTCAGGAAATTTAGAAATCACTGAAAATATGACTATTCGCGGTGGTTATAGCACCACTGACTGGTCCGACCGGTATTACGAGAGTCCCGATGCCCGGGTAAATGCGTCCTATATGACTGTGATATCTACTGGAAGCGGTAGTTCGGGTACCTCCGATAAGCCCTTGGGAACCCTGATCTACAACGGCGGTAGTGTGGGCAGTAGTTCCCTCCTGGAGGGTGTTACCGTGAAGGCCAGTACGTCTGATCCCATTTATACCTGTGCCGTTTCGATCTTAGACGGTGCCTCGCCTGTGATTCAGTTCTCTAGTCTTATGGGGAACAGCGCCAGCAGTGGGAGCGCTGCCTTCATCAGTTATTCCGCACCATCTCTCTACAGTTCTACTATCATAGGACAGGCCGGGAACGATTCTGTGGGACTTCAGGTGGGAGATAACGGGAACCCCCTGGTCGTCTCCTGTTATATCTCTTCGGACAATGGCAGCTCTCCTATTAGCGGGATAGGACTCCTGCTGGATGGCAGTTCTCCCGGAGGATACTATTATAACAATTCAATTTTTGGGGGGGCTTCTTCACAGGGCGCTGCAGTAAAACTCAATGAATCTGGCGGAACGTTTATCAATAATCTCTTTTCAAATTCGATTTTTTCGACGTCAAATTACTGCTTTCAGGAATCTTCAGGAGCTCAGCCTGCCTTGCTGCAATATAATAATTTTAGCTCTGATGGGGATGGAATTCCCATCTACTACAAAGATGGCATGACAGAATTGACAAGCTCCGAGGAAATCAATGCCTTGGGCTATGCCGGGGCTAGCGGAAATGTAGCCTTTAAAATAAAGGATTATTCCAGCTATGAGAGCGACTATTACGCCCAGTGTCTACCTCCTCAGCTGGCCTATAAGGGAGAAGAACAGTCCATTGCCTGGCAGAAAGACCTTTTTAATAATGACCGCTCGGTGAATGGCAGTGAGAGTTGGAGTATGGGAGCCCTGGAACTGGATTATACCTACTTGGGTGAGAAGTATCTCATCATAGGGGAAACCAGTACCGAATATCTGGACGGAATCTGGTCCTCGCTGAATATACGGGAAGCCGTTAATATCGTAAATACATGGGAAGCAACGGATACGATTGTTTATTCTGGTGGAGCTAGTGTAACCACACTCTACGATCCTCTTGAGATAGAGACCGATCTATACCTGGCTGGGTCAGATGATATGACGACTCTCAGTGGTAACGACCTGGATCAAATATTTCTGGTAGATGATGGAGACAGTGGGAATGATGCCGATGTCTTTATCAAAAATATCATACTTGATCGGGGATTTACCGCAACAGGTTCCGGCGGGGCTATCAACAGCAAAGAAAACCTATACCTGTATAATTGTGTTTTTCAGCATAATCAGGCCATGGCCGGAGGGGCCATTTATCAGGATGGCGGGACACTCCTCATTGCCAATACAATTTTTGATTCAAACACAGGCAGTGCCGGTTCTGGAGGAGCGCTTTATATACAAGATAGCCCTTTTAGTGGCTGCAATTTGGTTTTTACCGGAAATGAGATAAGCTCGGCGGGAGAGGATGGTTCATCCATTTACCTCAATGAGAGTGACAGCAGTATCGTTTTTTCATCCTTTGTGAACAATCTGGCAGTGGATTCTGCTACCATATACAGCGAGAACAGCGGGACGACTCTCGTTGTGAACTCAGTCTTTCAGGACAATACCACGGCTCCAACATATAAGGATGTGGAGGTTGTATCAGGAATTCTGGACTTAACGGGAAGCTCTATCGGGGCCGGGAGTTTTACAACCCCCGATGCGGGCCCCTTCTTTCAGGGAAATCCTGGATTTTCTGGAATAATCAGCGCACCACGGGGGGACGATTCTTATTGGAAAACTTCGGATGATAACCTTCATGCCGTGGATAGCGGGCAACCCATGGTGAATGTGGGAAATGAAAGTTACCTGCCTGTGGACTGGGCTGATGCCGATGAGGATGAAAACACGACAGAGCCCTTTCCCTACGATATAACAAAGAGTCCTAGAGTTCAGGGAGGTGCCGCCGATGCCGGTGCCTATGAATCCTTCTAGCCCCGGGGATTACTCCTCTTCCGGTTCTTCTTTGTATGTGCTAATATAGCCCTCAAATTCCCCCTTTTACAGGAGATAAAGCATGAGTAAACTCTGGGCCAAAGATTATGATCTGAACACACTTATAGAAGAGTTCACCGTCGGTATCGATTACATTCTGGATCAGAAGCTCATCCCTTCGGACTGTGTGGCCAGCCTGGCTCATGCCACCA
Organism: Oceanispirochaeta crateris; assembly: GCF_008329965.1. GTDB lineage: Bacteria > Spirochaetota > Spirochaetia > DSM-2461 > DSM-2461 > Oceanispirochaeta > Oceanispirochaeta crateris. The sequence continues at coordinate 2,536,886 of NZ_CP036150.1, read as the reverse complement.
TGCTTCAGAGTATCGGCATCCTCAGCGAAGAAGAGCTGAAATCCCTCAAGGAGGGACTCAAGCAGATTCTGGGAGAACATGCCGCCGGGGCCTTTGAGATCAAAAGATCCGATGAGGACGGCCATACGGCCATTGAGAATCGCCTGGTCGAGCTGGCGGGAGATGCGGGGAAGAAAATCCACACAGGACGTAGTCGGAATGATCAGGTGGTCACCGCCATCAGAGTCTATTCCCGCAGCAGAGTTCTGGGAATCATCAAAGAAACAGGAGACCTCGTCCGGGCTATCCTGGATCTGGCCGAACTGCACAAGGCAACACCCATGCCGGGGCGGACCCATATGCAGATTGCCATGCCCTCCTCGGTGGGCCTCTGGGCCGGAAGTTTTGCAGAAGAACTCATTGATTCTATCCGCCTCCTTTCCGCCGCCTGGGAAATCCTGGACCAGAACCCATTGGGTGCTGCCGCCGGATACGGTGTGCCTCTGCCTTTGAATAGAGACATGACAACGGAACTCATGGGATTTTCCCGGGTTCAGAATAACGTCATATATGTGAATAACAGCCGGGGGAAGATGGAGCTGATGATCCTGGATATCCTGGATCAGATTACCCTCACCCTGAGTAAGATTGCCCAGGATCTGATCCTTTTTTCACTGCCTGAGTTCGGGTATTTCAGCCTGCCGGCCCAGTTGTGTACGGGCTCAAGCATCATGCCCCAGAAGAAAAACCCTGATGGCCTGGAATTGATGAGGGCCAAGGCGGGAACGGTCAGTGCCTGTGGAACTCAAATCAGGAATATCCTGCGATCCCTCCCTTCCGGATACAACCGGGATTTTCAGGAAACCAAGGAACCCTTCCTTAAGGGCTGCGATATCACTTCTATTTCATTGAAGATGATGACTCTGACGTTCCGGGAACTAAAGGTGAATATTGAAGGTCTCAAAGCCGGTTTTTCCAAGGACATCTATGCTACGGATGCCGCATTGGATCTTGTCGCTTCGGGCATGAGTTTCCGTGATGCCTATAAAGAAGTAGGTCTACATCTGGATAAACTGGGTGATCAGGACCCGGATGAATCCATCCGATCCAGAACCTATAGAGGCACAAGCGGCAATCTCTGCCTGGATGAGGCCCTCAGCCGTCTGAAAAGCCTTATGGATATTGCATCAGACAGAGAATCTAAGATTGATGCGTCTCTGGAATCCCTTATGGGGCAGAAACTGAACCTTCTGGTCAAGTAAGACCTTGGTAGAATGAGCCTTACTGATCCGAGAGTTCCTGTATTTGGATCAGGAGGGCTCTCAGCTTTTCACTCTCAGAAAGGCTCTCTTCTAGTTCCTCTGCCAGTTCCTCTTTCTGTCTTTCCAAGCTGGTATTCTTATTGCGTAATTCTAAAATGTCACTTTGCAGGCCCATACTGAGGCTGTTCAGGTTTTGCAGCTTTTGTTCATTCTCTTCAATCTTTCGTGAAAATCCTGATTTTAAGTCTGCCGACTCCTTTTCAAACTTTGCTTTAATCTGTTCCAGTGTTTCCTGTGGCGGGTTTTTTGACTCCTCTTCCAGGCTCTCTGTTATACCCAGTACCTCCAGTTTCATGGTTAGCACCGAACTTGTCAGGTCTTCGAGTTTGATATTCAGATTGTTATCGCGGAATCCTCTTTTTCTGGCAAGGAGTCTCAGAGTCCCCTCAGATGGGAAGAGACCCTTCAAGGTTCCTTGTCCAGTCAAACGACCATCCAGATAGAGTTGTGCTCCTGAAGGTTCTGTTCTGATTTCCAAATATACCAATGACTCTTTTTGGAGCAACAGATCCGAGGGGCCCTCTTCTTCAAATATCCTGATTTCTTCCTGACTCAACTCTTCTATCTCAGGCAGAGGTTTCTCTTTATTCCATTCCATTAGATCCAATGTAAATCCCGAAGGCACTGTCTTCAGGAGTTCTTCATCCTGGGATGCCCCACTCTGGAGGACAGCCACGCTTCCTTCCCGAACGGCCACTCTACTGCCGCCAGAGTAGGCTTCTACGATGAACTCAGTTCCTTCGACGCGGTAGATCTTCTCCTGTGCCGTGACTTCCAGATTATCCGTGGCATCCAGTTTATCGACTTTATAGATCATAGACCCTGTTAGGAGTTCGGTTCTTATGTCCGAATCCTGGGGACTGGAGAGGAGTTTCTGAATTTTAATCAGTGTATTGCTCCGAAGGTTCATGGTAGCTTTGCCGATGAAATGGACCTGGCACCAGGAGTCATCAACTACCTTGATCACATCACCCTCGCGGACAGAGTCTCCCGGTTTGGGAGCAATCATCTGTTCTTCTCGGATGATATAAACCTCTCCGGATATGCGGGATATGACAGCATCTCCAGGCTCAATGGGTACAAAACGTAGGGCTTCATCCTGAAAATCCTGACCTGCAGTCTTAAAAAATATGGAATAGCCGTAAAGGAGACCTGCGGCAAAGAAGGCTCCTGCAAGGACGAGTAAAAAAGATTTAACAAGAGATTTCATTGATTTGTATCCTGATTTTCATTCTCTCCAGACAGGACAGATCTGACCAGAGTTGAAAGATTTTTGGGAAGTTCTTTTGATATGGGTTCAAAAATACGAATGATTCTTTTACGGCTGTAACGGCCGTCGGCACTCAATATTGATTTTTTATCCGCTTCATTCCAATGCCAGGTCAGGCAGCGCTGTACAGATTTTTTATCATAACAGAGCTGGAAACCTGTAATTTTTTCACCTGAAGAGTCATACCAAACGATGAGATCTGTATTTTCATCCAGAAACCATCGTCGGTGATCTTCTCCGGGAACCTGCCGGACATTTTCAATTTCAACCAGCATAATTTCTCCTGTAAAGGCGATACTTTCTAATTGTAAATCCTAAGCGCCTGAGCAATATTTAGGCAGTAATCTCCAATCTGTTCGAGATGGCGGACAATATCAAGATACAGCAATTCGCCCTTAATATCAGCTCCGCTCTTCAGATTTTTACGAACTTCTTTTTTCAGGTTCTTCTGAATGGACTCCATTTTATTCTCCATCACATAGGCTTCCTTGAGTGTCTCTTTGTCCATATGTTCATTGATTCTGGACTTAATGAAGAAGAGAAATTTTTGAACCAGTGTGATGATTGGTAGAAGTTCTTCAACGGCTTTATCATGGAGGGGAATGTCCTTTTTAAAACGTCGTTCAGACAGGAGTATGAGGTTATAGCAGCTGTCTCCTATGCTCTCGAGTTCGTTAACGATCCTCATCATAGAGCTCACATTATTCCGTCCATTCTGATTCAGGCTGTCTCCTGAGCAGGAAATCAAGAATTTTGTAATCTCTTCCTGCATCTGGTCACTGAAGTCCTCCAGAGCCTTGATTTCCTTGACCTGGGCCCCCATCTTTTTCTTGGGATGCTTGAGGACTTCTGTATAAATGATGAACATATCCTCTACGACTTTGGTCATGTGAGACACTTCTTTCTGAGCCTCAATAATGTTGATTTCAGGGACATTCTGGATGGTTGAATCGATGTAGTTCAGCTTGTATTTCCCTATTCCGGTTTCAACTGTTTCGGAGGGGATGAGTGCCTCTACAAGTTTGGCTATCTGAGGAACAAATCCGATAAAAATAAGCGTATTCAGAATATTAAAAAGCGTATGGAACATGGCTAAATTTGTTGTAATTTCATCCCCTGGGACGATGATTCTAACCAGGGCCAGAAAGGGGTTAAAAAACAAGGCAATCACAAATACGCCGGCACAGTTGAACAGTATATGGACTCTCGCCGCCCTTTTTGCATTTATATTAGTACCGATGGAGGCCAGCATGGCATCAATGGTTGTTCCAATATTGGATCCCATGACCATGGCGGCGGCGGCATCCAGTGGTAAAAGACCATTATAAGCCATGGTTAGCGTGATCGCCATGGAGGCGCTGGAGGAGTGTACAATAATCGTGATCAAAGCTCCTGCGAGAATAAAAATGACAAGAGAAAGAGTGCCCCTTCCTGTGTAGGGCCCCAGGAAAGATACCATTTGGGCATCCAGTTTGGGCATCGTCTCCTTCAGGAAGGACAGTCCCAGAAATAAGATTCCGAAACCGATCATGAACTCACCCCAGTCTTTTCTTTTCATGGACTTGGAGAAGTAAAAAGGGAGTCCCAAACCAATAATCGGGAGAGCTAAGGCACTGATTTTGAACTTGAATCCCAGGATGGACACGATCCATCCCGTGACCGTTGTCCCGATGTTAGCTCCCATTATGATGCCGATGGACTGGGTGAGGTTCAGAAGTCCCGCATTAACAAAACTCACAACCATGACCGTTGTGGCTGAGGATGACTGGACGATGGCTGTGATCATAAAACCCGTGAGAACAGCCACAAAACGATTGGATGTAATATGATTCAAAACACTCTGAAGTCCGTCACCGGCTGCCTTCTGTATCCCTTCACTCATGATTTTCATTCCGAAGAGAAAGACACCCAATGCGCCTACGATCTCCATGATATTTATGATAATGATCATATATTAGAACTCCTGTATTTCTTTGTTGTATAGATAAATAACGATTCTTCTATATAGACGATAGATCCAGAACTGAAAACTGGACGGTTCAGTTTAATAGGGGAGAGCTAGCAGGTGCAATAGAAAAAAAGAATCTTTTAATCAATAATTAAAAAACTTCTGACTAAAAAATTACTCCGATGGATGTGTTCTGTTTCTCCTTATGGAAAAGAGCAGTAAGCCAGCCAGGGTCAGAAAGTAGGGAAAGCTGAGGATCAGACTGGGGGGAACTCCCAGAAATCCCTGGGCTCTGTTGGTTCCCCATTCGGCTAGAGCAAAAAAGAGACAGGCCAGGGCAATTCCCGGGATCTTTCTGTATCCCAGGTAAATGGCTACAAGAGCGATCCAGCCTTTGCCTGCCGACATTCCCGGGACAAAAACACCTAAACGGAGGGATATGGCCGATCCAGACACTCCGCAGAGCATTCCCGACAAAAGAACCATCAGCCTTTTCACTCTAAGAGGGTCTACTCCTCTACTCTTTAGAAGATCCGGATGATCGCCGCAGCTGCGTATGATGAGGCCGGATCTTGTCCTATAAAAAAGGACCATCAAGAGTATGAGGACCCCTAAGGCTATCCATATAAAAAGATCCAAACCGCCCGGCCGGGGAAGGGCCCTGATTTGTGCCGGTCTAATGATTCCCTGGTTCCCATAGAGCTTTTGTGTAATGGAGGCAATGAGGGCGGGAACGAGGATGTTGATGCCCAATCCGCTGATAAAAGGATTCCCTTTGAGGGTAAAACTGCTGAAATTGAAAATTCCGGCCACAATCGTACCGGTTAAAATTGCCGCCAGTATGCCAAGCCCGGGGCTTCCGCTGAGGCTTGTGACAAGGAGAGATGTGAAGGCACCGCTGAGGATCATTCCTTCTAAAGCGATGTTTAAAATTCCTGCTCTTTCGGTCAATAGTCCTCCTAGAGCAGCCAGAATCAAGGGAGATGCGCTACCAAGAATATTCATGATCATAGGGCTTTTTCCATGGATGATTTTGAACGGAGTCTCAGAACCTGAGATGAGATTAAGAGGAAGAGTATTCCCTGAATGATGGCTCCCAGCTCCAGAGTTAAATCCGATTGAAGAACAGCCACTTTGGCTCCCTGGCTGATCCAGGCAAAAAAGAGGGCTGCCGGGATCAAACCGGGAATCTTCCGTCCAGCGATCAGGGCAACGGCAATCCCATTCCATCCCAGTCCGGAGGTTAATCCCTGAATCCCCGCATAATAAGTCCCTGTGAGAACCAGAGAGCCTGCAAGGCCATGGAGGGCACCGCTAATGGTCAAGGGGATTGTTTCATACAGACCCGTATTCAGTCCGCCAAATCTGGCAAAGCTATTGCTGCTTCCTGTCATTTTCAATTCATACCCCCACCTTGTGTGATTCAGGAGGTAATAAAACAGGGGGAGGAGGAATAAAGGCAGGAGAAAGCTCAGGTTAAACGGGCTGGGAGGGAGGAGGGATGTCAATCTGAACTTTTCAGGCAGAGCGGCAGTTGTCATAAGGTAGCTGTCAGGATCGCTCAGGGGACCGGCAATGAGGTAATCGATGACCTTGGTCACTCCTGCCGAAAGGAGGAATGTGCTAATCAGGTCATCGACTTGCCATAAGGCCTTCATAAGCCCCGAGATGAGAGCCATCAAAGCTCCTCCGGCCACTCCGCAGAGAGTGATCACTAGCAGGCCGGGAATCCCAGGAAGATGGGGGAGGTATCGGGCCGCCAGAACAGAACAGAGAGCCCCCATGTAGAGTTGGCCTTCTCCACCAAGATTAAATGATCCCGCACTAAATGCCAAAGTGATTCCCAGGCCGGTAAGACTCAGAAGTATGACCATGTTGAGCATCTCTCCCAGATAAAGGGGGTTGGTTAGAACAGCGGGGATGAAATAATACATGGTCTCCATGGGGGATGTGCTGAATAAGGAAATCACCACGAGAGCCATGACGAGGCAGAGGGCTAAGACCGGGAGGCTGGGGGGAATCTTTACTTTGTTCATACTTTATCGGCCCCTGTCATGATCTCTCCTACATAGGTTCTATTCCATTCTTTGTCATTCTTCGAGATTTCACTGAGAATCCCTTCGGTCAGGACGCAGGCGCGATCACTCAACTGGAGCATCTCATCCAGGTCTGTGGTGAGAAGAAGAACGGCGGTTCCATTGTTTCTGGCTTTAATGAGCTGTTCGTGGAGTTCTTCCCTGCTTTTGAAGTCCAGTCCCCAGCTCGGTTCCGAAACGATTAACAGCCGGGGCAACTCTCCCAATTCTCTGGCGACAATCATTTTTTGAATATTTCCTCCAGAAAGTGTTCCTACCCGCTGCTCGGCACTGCCCTTAATATTATGGTCCTTAATATATTTTTTAGACCAGAGGATGAAGTTCTTTCGATAGCTTTTAAATCCTCCAGAAATCTCTCTTTTTAGAACGGATAGATTCTCTGCCAGGGATGAACTCGGATCAGCGCCCCTGTGGAGACGGTCTGCCGGAATATATGAGATTTTCCAGCGTCTGAGCCGGTAGGGGGTCAAAGGCATTCTATTGCGGCCATTGATCAGAATTTCCCCTTTTGAAGGTTGTATCATACCGCTGAGTAGGTCTTCGAGATGAGTTAAGCCATTCTCTCTGATCCCGCTGATACCAAGAATTTCCCCTGCTCTCAGGCTTAGTGAGAGCCCTTTCAAGCGGCGGGTTCCCAATTCTGTCACATCCACTCCTGATAATTCCAATACAACCTTTCCCTTGGAGGGGCTGACTTCTGTTTTGGTTTGTGCAGGAGCGGTCTGGTGTATTGAATCTTCACCAATCATCAGGCGAGAAATTTCTGAGGCATCAAAGTCTCTGGTCTCTCCTACAGCCATGAGCCGCCCTCTTCTCAGAATGGCCATCCTGTCTGCAGTGACAACTGCCTCATGAATCTTATGAGTGATGAAAATAATTGTTTTTCCTTCATCCTTGAGTTGCTTCATTAGGGTAAAGAGCCTGGCTATTTGTTTGTCAGATAGGCTGGCCGTCGGCTCATCCAGGATGATTAAGGATTTTTTCTTCCATAAGGCTCTGATGAGTTCGGCTCTTTGTATCTGGGGAGCCGTCAGGTCCATGCCTTTCATGTCCAGATCAAGGGGCAGGTCATAGTTCTGTTGTATTTCAGATATGCTCTTTTTCAGGATTTTGGGGTTGATAAACAGGTTTTGTGATTTTCCTCTTTGTTCCAGAATGATGTTTTCAAAAACAGTGAGGTTGCCAGCCAGCAATGGTTTTTGATGAATCATGCCTGTAAATTCTCTTCTGTCCCTGAGAGAGGAGCCCGCCGCAACAGACAGGCTTCCTTCGCTGGGAGTCAAAAACCCGGACAGGAGAAACATCAGAGTCGATTTTCCTGCACCGTTTTCACCCATCAGTGCCAAAATCTCACCCTTGTAGGCCTGTAGCGTGATGTTCTGGCAGGCCGTGATATTGTTTCCTGAAAAACGATGCGTGACGTTCTTAATGGTTAGGACCGGTTGTTGGATCTCTGACAAGGGGCTTTCTCCTTTGTATCCTCCCGTTTTAGCGGAAAAGGAGAGTTCCCTGTCTCAGTTTCTTGTTTTCCTGAGCCATGGAATTCCTCAGGGCTTCCGGCACATGCTCTATGTAGAGAGGATCATCGTCTATGAAATCCAGATACCCTTCATTGACCCCTGCATAAACGGATGATCCTGGTTCCAGATTTCCCTCCAATCGGAGAAGTGTTTGTTCATAGGCGGCTTTGTCTTCTCTGATGACACCGCTTCCAAGGATGACCCCCGGTGCTATGCTATAACCATTTGTATCATACCATAAAACGTATTTTCCTTTCTCTTTTGCTGCGGTAACAACGCCCTGGTTGGCGCCTCCAGCGATAGTCAGGATAATATCAACTCCATCATCGTACATACTGGATGCCAGGTCAGAGGCCTTGGCCGCATCGTACCAGTTTCCAATCACCCTGAAATCAAGTTCGGCTTCCTCTCCCGCCGCAGCTTTCAGTCCCTGAATGAATCCGGGTTTTATCCTCTGCATCATTTCAGGATATTCCTGACCGGCGATGAGACCGGCTTTCAGTTCATTGTTGGCGCCGCTTAATTCATTCGATCTTGTGGCCAAGCCGGCAAAATATCCCATGAGGTAGGACAATTCAAGGTGGCTGAAGAGGAATGTAGAAACTGTATCATTCTCTATGCTACTTCCTTCGAGGATCAAAAAATCCTGGTCGGGATATACATTTTTAATCTCTCTGCAAATTTCGGGCATGGAGGGATTGGATGTGATGATCAAATCATACTTTTTTTCAGAAGCAAGAGCCAGAACCTTTGATTTCCATTCGGCCTGGTTGAATCCACCTTCCACTGTTTTAACAGGAATCCCTTTTTCTGCTGCTGCTTTTCTCACTCCAGCATCCATCATCTCATATGTCGGACTTCCCGAAAGGACTCCCGGGACGAAGACTGCCAACGAGAGGGATTCGGAGGATGAATTCGCTGAAGTCTCTTTTTTCGGGGCACAGGAACCCAGTATCACGATCATCAAAACCAGCACTAAGGCGCTGGCGATGTTTTTTGAAAAATTGGTCATTATAAAACTCCTTAAATAACGGACCCTTTTGCAAGGAGCTCCGTGATTTATCAATGGGCTTAGAGAGCCTCGAGCAAATTATGGTGTAATCTACAGGGCTGGTAAACCCCTGAAAGAACCACATTTCAAGGTGAATCAATAGAAGATGAATATTGACCCCTCATGATAGAGCGTGATATCTTTGAGACGAAGTTCAAAAATTATTAAGGATAACAGATGAGTTTTTCCAAACCAACGTCTCTTGGTGTGATCGCCTGCCCAGGAGGGGAGCAGTTTGCCGATGAAATCACCTCCCATTTAAAGACGATTTACAGGACACGGTTCGAAAAAAAAGTCAGCTATATTTCCCGTCTCTATAATATGGATAGAGAGGAAGTAGGTAAGCAGTCCAATTTTGCAAGTGATGTCATTTCCCATAGGGTTTCCGCTGTAGGAGACTCCCTTAGTTACCGCAGCCCTTCTTTTAAAATTCCCTGTAAGGTGACCAAGTTTGCCAATGGTGAAATCAAAACTGAAATTCTGCGCTCCATCAGGGGGGCGGATATTTACATTGTTCAGGATATGGCCAATAACACACCCATCCGGTATGCAGGTTCGGATGAGAAGGTTGTCTGCTCAGTTAATGATCATTTAATGAGTCTTTTTGTTACAATCGATGCGGCCATGCAATCGGGAGCCCGTAGGGTCAGTCTTGTTCTCCCCACCTATCCCTATAGCAGACAGCATAAGTCCAAAGGCCGTGAAGGCCTGACCGCCTCAACTCTGGGACGGATGTTTGAAAACATGGGCGTGGAAAGAATCATTACTCTGGATATCCATTCCAAAGAAATTTCTCATTGTTTTCATAAGCTTTCCCTTGAGAACCTTCATGCATCCTACCAGATCCTCCGTCAGTTGAGCGGTAAGATCAATATGATGGAAGAGGATCTCGTTGTTGTGTCTCCCGATACTGGAGCCATCGAGCGGAATAAATTTTATGCAAACTCCCTCAAGAAGCCTCTTGCTCTCCTTTATAAGGAAAGAGACTATTCCAAGCTAACCCGGAGTGCTGCAGATTCGAACATTACTTCTGCCCGTCTATTGGGAGATGTTGATGGTAAAACCGTTTTTATGGCTGATGACATGTTGGGAACCGGTGGGACTCTGATCAAGGCCATGAAGCTTATCAGGGAGTTGGGTGCGAAGAAAATCATTTGCTCTGTCTCTCTACCCATGTTTTCCGGCTCTGCTGTTGAGCATTTTGACGAGGCGTATAAAGAGGGCTATTTTGATTATATAGTGGGAACAAATGCTGTGACTCTTCCGGAAGAAATCCTCTCTAAGGAATGGTTTTTTTCGGCTAGTGTTTCCAACCTTTTTGCCCGTTCTATCTCTAGAGTGCATCATAATCGTTCTGTATCTCCTCTTTTGGATAATAGCAAGATGATCCAAAGGATGTTGAAGAAAAAATAATATCTCCAATGAGGTGACCCTTGATTCTGGCTGTTGATATCGGGACGTCCTCTATGAAGGGCGGTCTCATTACCAAAGAAGGTTATCTCTTCTCTTATCACAGGGTGAGGTTTCCTTTGGAGTCTCTCAAGGGAGATTTTTCATTTTCTACAGAACTGTGGAGCCAGGGGTTTCTGGAAATCCTTGAGACTTTGGGTGCCTCAAAGGTCAGTGTTGTGGCCATCAGTGGCAATGGACCTACCATGGTGGCTGCCAATGCACAGGGGAAGCCTCTTTCTCCGGCTTTGATGTGGAATAGTGATTTGGGAGATTCTTCGATTCACAGCTCTTCCTACTATCTATCAAAAATAAATTGGTTGAGAGAGAACGAGCCGCAATTGTATGAAAAATCAGATCTTTTTCTCTCTTGTCCAGAAATTCTGTATACTCAATTGACTGGACGGTCAGTCATGGTCGCTCCACAAGAGGGATATATTCCCTACATTTGGTCCGATTCAGAACTTGAGCGGTTTCATTTCAGGAAGTCCGCATTTCCTGAAATTGTACATATGGGAAGCGTGGTTGCTCCCGTCTCAGAGAATGCTTTTCTAAAAACGAGCCTTAAACCTGGTATTCCGGTCGTCGCCTGCGGGTCTGACTTCATTGCCTCTCTTATCGGCTCGGGAGCCATGAAACCCGGTCGGATCTGTGATAGAGCGGGTACTTCTGAAGGGATCAACTATTGTGCCTCTGCCGCCATAGGGGATAGCCGTGTTCGAGAGCTCCCTCATGCTGTAAAAGGGCTTGTGAATATTTCCGCCATTCTTTCCTCAACAGGAAGCCTTTTTGAATGGTATCGTCAATTGACAGGTCAGGAAAAGAATAATTATAAGGAAACCATGGATGGGGTTAATGCTGTTCCTGCCAGCCAGGGGCATCCTTTCTTCTTTCCAAGTATGAAGGGCGAGAATCTTTGGGAATTTAAAAAAGGTCTGTTTTCCGGCCTCGAGCCTGGTCAAGGCAAATTTGAACTTGGTCGTTCTGTGATGGAAGCTATCGGCTTTGCCGTCAGGAGAAGTCTGGAGATTTTTGAAGAATTAGACTTGCCTGTTCATGAACTAAGGGTTTCCGGCGGACAGGCCAAGAGTCCTGTGTGGAATCAAATGAAGGCGGATATCACAGGGAAGACGATGCTCATTCCAGAGATTGAAGATGCGGAGCTCTTGGGTTGTGCCTGTTTGGCTGCTACTGCGCTTGGAATCTACAATAGCGTTTCTGAGGCTTCGGAGGATCTGGTGAAGATCAAGCATGAAATTCATCCGCGGAAGGAATTCTCTGATATCTATGATATAAAGTACAGGCGATATAGAAGGGCTTGTGAAAGTGTTGTCTCATTTTACCGGGATTATCCTGTATCCGAATAAATTTATTCAGTATAGGGATATATTTGGCAAGTGTATTTATATGCTATTTTTTGGGTAAAGCAGTTGACAAAGGAAAAGCATTTTGGTAGTTTACATGAGCAATTCGCAACATGCCTCTGTAGCTCAGTCGGTAGAGTACGACCATGGTAAGGTTGGGGTCACCGGTTCAAATCCGGTCGGAGGCTTTATTCTTTTTTTACAAGAGACAGTATGTGAGCCTGTTTATTCAGTAATGTACGGGAGATTTTAATAATGGCAAAAGCAAAAAAAGGGGCAGTAGAACTGATTGCTCTTCAGTGTACGACTTGCAAGAGAAAAAATTATACTACTTCAAAGAACAGAAGAAATATTCAGGGAAAGCTGGAACTTAAGAAGTATTGCAAGTGGTGTAAAGGGTCTACAGAACATAAAGAGACCAAAATTAAATAAGTTTTTTAACACAGGCCAGTAGCTCTAATGGCTAGAGCGCCGGTCTCCAAAACCGGATGTTGTAGGTTCGAGTCCTACCTGGCCTGTTTTTTTAATTTTTTTCTGTTTAGACTGACCTCCGGCTTCTTGTCGGAGTTTGTTTGTCTAAAGAGGCAGCGGTGAATTCGGCTGTCTATTACCATCGGGAGCTTGTTATGAATAAGATGAAGGCTTTTTTTTTAGAAAGTTATGGAGAGCTGAAAAAGGTAGTTTGGCCGGGTAGAGAGTCTGTTGCTTCGTCAACTAGAGTTGTGCTTGTTTCTACAGCCTTGTTCGCTGTCTTTTTTGGTGTGGTTGATTTTGTTCTTTTAAAAGGGCTTTTCTTTATTTTCTAATGCCCCCAGCGGCAAGGATGTGTAATGGCAAAGGGATGGTACGTGCTTCATACCTATTCAGGGTATGAGAATAAGGTGGAAAAGTATATCCGGCTCTATATGGAGGATGGATCTCTTTCTGGTGCGGTGCTTGATGTAAAGGTTCCTGCCGAGGATGTCGTAGAAGTTCGCAATGGCAAGAAACGCACTGTGTCAAAGAAATTTCTACCAGGTTACGTCCTTTTGGAAATGGATCTCCCCGATAGGGGATGGAAAAATGTCTGTACTCAAATTAAAAAGATTCAAAGCGTTGTAGGGTTTGTCGGCTACGCTTCCGGGTCAAAACCTCAGCCCATCAGTCAGGATGAGGCCAAGTCTATTCTTCAGAAAACAGGGGCGATTAAGGCAGAGCGCCGTTATCAGTCCAAGCAAGATTTTGCTGTGGGTGAAGAAGTCCGTGTTATAGAAGGGCCTTTTGAGTCATTTTCAGGTAATATCGAAGAAGTGAATCAGGAAAAAGGTAAACTGAGAGTCATGGTTGGTATTTTCGGCAGGAGTACTCCTGTTGAGGTCGACTTCTCTCAGGTTGAAAAGATCTAGGAATAGCGTATAGCGCTGTTTTTTAAATAGATGGGAGTCCTTTCTTTGAGAAGGGATGTTAATACCACAAGGAGATTTTAATGGCCAAGAAGAAGGTTACAGCTTATATTAAGCTTCAGGTGCCTGCGGGTAAAGCAACTCCAGCACCTCCGGTAGGACCGGCCCTCGGTCCTCATGGTGTTCCTGCTCCTCAGTTCGTTCAGCAGTTTAATGACCGAACAAAGAGTTACGAGCCGGGACTCACTATTCCTGTAGTTATTACAGTATTTGCAGACAGAAGTTTTACTTTTGTTACCAAGACTCCTCCAGCGGCGGTTCTTTTAAAGAAAGCGGCTAAGATTAGTAAGGGTTCTGCAGAGCCTCATATTGTTAAGGTTGCGACAGTAACCAGGGCACAGGTTCAGGAGATTGCCAAGACTAAGATGGAAGATCTGAATGCAAATGACATGGATGCTGCTATCAGTATTATTTCCGGAACTGCCCGTTCAATGGGTATTAAGGTGGAGGGTTAAAGCTGGTGAAAAAAGGTAAAAATTATAGAGCAGCTGCAGCCAAAGTCGAAGAAGGCCGAATCTATGAATGTAGTGAAGCTATTGATCTGGTAAAAGAAGCAGCATTTGCAAAATTTGATGAAACTGTAGAATGCGCGGTTAAATTGAATATTAAGAAAAGCCATTCAGTTCGTGATACTGTCAGTCTTCCTCATCAGTTTACAGCTGAGAAGAAGATTCTGGTATTTGCTAAGGGTGACAAAGCTAAAGAAGCTCTTGAAGCCGGTGCCGCTTACGTTGGTGATGATGATCTTGTTGCCAAAATTAAAGATGGCTGGCTTGATTTTGATATCTGTGTTGCAACTCCCGATATGATGCGTGAAGTTGGTAAGCTTGGTCCTGTTTTGGGTCGTAGAGGTTTGATGCCTAACCCCAAAACAAGAACTGTTACAATGGATATTAAGGGTGCTCTTGCTGAGTTGAAGCAGGGCCGTGTTGAATATCGTGCTGACAAAACAGGTGTTGTCCATCTTGCTGTTGGTAAAGTTTCTATGGATGCCTCCAGCATTAAAGAAAATGTCGATATTTTTCTGGGCGACCTGAAAAAGAAAAGACCCAGTGATGTAAAAGGCGATTTTGTAAAGTCCGTCGCTCTGTCTTCCACAATGGGACCTGGCGTCAAGATCGTGGTAAAGGAGTAAAAGATGGCAGAAAAAAAAGTACAACAGAGCAAAATAGACGCCGTTAAAGCTTTAAGAGATCAGTTTGAAAACGTAGACAGCTTCTTCTTTACAGATTATAGAGGTCTGACTGTAGAGCAGGTTACAGAACTGAGAACTAAACTGAGAGCTCAAAACGCCGAATATCATGTAATAAAGAATAACCTGGCAAAAATTGCCATGAAGGATCTTGGAAACGAGGGTGTTAATGATTTGCTTGTTGGACCTACAGCTGTAGCTTTGGCTCATGACGAAGCAGGTCCCGTTGCAAAGACTCTTCTTGATTTTGCAAAAGACAGTCCCGTTGTTATGAAAGGTGGATTTCTTGATGGAAGTCTCTTTGATTTAGACGGTGTTGTGGCGTTCTCTAAATTGCCCACACGTGTTGAACTTATTGCTAAGTTGATGGGAACTATGCAGGCTCCCGTTCAGAATGTGGCTCTCGTCCTTAATGGCGTTACCACAAAGCTTGTACGGACTCTCGCAGCCGTTGCAGAGCAGAAAGGAACAGAATAAGTTATCCTTTAGGGGATCTTATATAGTGCAACGTTAGTCTTCTGGTAGTTGTTATTGCTATCGTTGCAACAAAAAATTAAAGTATAAGGAGAAGATAATATGACAACTGAAGAAATTTTGGACGCAATTGCTAGCATGTCCGTATTAGAAGTTTCCGAGCTTGTAAAAGCTATGGAAGAAAAATTTGGAGTTACAGCTGCTGCACCAGTAGCCGTAGCTGCTGCAGGTCCTGCCGCTGCTGCTGAGGCAGCTGAAGAGCAGTCTGAATTTGACGTTATCCTTAAGGGATTTGCTGACGGTAAGAAAATTGGCGTTATCAAAGAAGTTAGAGGAATTACAGGTCTTGGTCTGAAAGAAGCTAAAGAAATGGTTGAAGGCACTGATGGTGTTGTTAAAGAAGCTGTTTCCAAAGAAGATGCTGCCAAGATTAAAGAACAGCTGGAAGGTGCCGGCGCAACTGTTGAAATTAAATAATTCTATTCTTAGTATATAGAGTTGATTTTTTCTCATTTAACCACAAGGGGCATTGTTCCCTTGTGGTTTAGTGCATATCAGGGGGTTTTGAGTGTTTGAAAGGGAAAAGTTAGAAAGCCGGAGCTATATCGGTAATAAGTATGAAGAAGCAATAGATTTGCCTGGATTAATAGATATTCAGCTCTCTTCATATGAAAAATTTCTACAAACCAATGCCCTTAGGGGTGATCATACAATGGTCAGCCAGGGACTGGAAGAAGTTTTTCAGGCTACCTTCCCCATCGAGAGTGCCAATGGCGAATTGGTTCTCGATTATGACTATTATAATCTGGATTATAATGGTGTAAAGATGACCGAAGCCGAGTGTAAGAAGAAGGGGCTGTCTTATGCCGTTCCCATTAAGGCCCGTATTAATCTTATTTTCCAGTCTACCGGAGAGATCCGACAGAAAGAAATATATATGGGTGATATTCCTCTTATGACCGATAGAGGTACTTTTATCATCAACGGCGCCGAAAGAGTCGTCGTTTCACAGATTCACCGGTCACCAGGTGTTATCTTTTCTGTAGAAAAGGGTATTTATTCATCAAGGATTATACCCTATCGCGGGTCATGGCTTGAATTTGAAATTGACCCCAAGAAAGAGTTGGTGTTCACCAAAATTGATAGAAAGAAAAGAATACTCGGTTCCCTCTTCCTAAGAGCCTTAGGATTGGACACCCGTGAAAAAATAATTGATCAGTTTTATAAGATCAAAAAAGTCAAAGTCAATAATAAGAGAGACGGGGATAAGTCCCTCGTTGGAATGGTCTTTGGCCGTGCTGTGTATACAGAAGTTGACGGAGTAAAGAAGAAAATCTATAGGGCTGGTGAAAAAATTCATCCCCATGACACGGATGAGCTTGTTCACTCCAAAATCAAGACTATAGAAGTTATCGATTTCAAGCATCCTGAGTCTTTGAACTCCTCTTTGATTCTCAATTGTTTCGAAAGAGAAGAAGCAAAGTATAATCAGGATGATCCGGATCAGGATGAACCGACGAAAGAAGATGCTTTGTCTTCCATCTACTCTGTGTTGATGCCCGGAGAACCTATCACCGTTGATAGTGCTGAAAAAGATCTTGTTTCCATGTTCTTCTCCAATAGACGGTATGATCTTGGACGCGTAGGTCGCTACAAGCTTAATAAGAAATTTGATTATGAGAATCCGGAAGATGTTCATGTTCTTACTAGAGAGGATATTGTTAATACCATGGGATATCTCATTAAGGTTTATGACGGAGATGCTTCCATTGATGATATTGACCATCTAGGAAACAGAAGAATACGTTCCGTTGGTGAGCTTCTATCCAATTCTCTCAAGACGGCTTTTTCCAGAATGGAAAGAATCGCTAAAGAAAGAATGTCTTTGAAGGAAATTGAGTCCCTGAAGCCTCAGGATCTTGTTTCCATAAAACCAATTGTTGCCGCCGTTAAGGAATTTTTCGGTTCTTCCCAGCTCTCACAGTTTATGGACCAGGTAAACCCTCTTTCCGAGCTGACTCATAAACGCCGACTCAATGCTCTCGGGCCTGGTGGTCTTTCCAGAGATAGAGCCGGTTTTGAGGTTCGTGATGTACACTACACCCACTATGGTCGTATGTGCCCCATTGAAACACCGGAAGGTCCGAATATCGGTTTGATTGTTTCATTGGCAAACTTTACCAGGGTCAACGACTATGGTTTTCTTGAAACTCCTTTTAGAAAGGTTATTGACGGGCGTGTAACAAAAGAAGTTGAATATTTGTCAGCCATGGATGAAGAGAAATACTTCATTGCCCAGGCAAGTGCGGCTTTGGATGAAAACGGCGGATTCGTCGAAGACATGGTCGCCGTTAGAAAGTCCGGTGACTATACGATTAAGAATCATAACGACATCAAATATATGGATGTCTCGCCGCGGCAGATTATTTCAACTGCTGCATCTCTTATTCCATTTCTGGAGCATGATGATGCTAACCGTGCACTCATGGGATGTAACATGCAGCGACAGGCTGTTCCCCTTCTTTTCCCCGAGGCTCCACTTGTCGGAACCGGGATGGAAAAAAAGGCGGCTTACGACTCCGGTGTTTGTATTAAGGCCAAAAAAAGCGGGGTAGTTGTAAAAGTTACCTCTCAAGAAGTCATAATCAAGCCGGATGATCCTGAGAGTGAAGTGAATGATGTGTATCCCATGATCAAGTATCAGAGAACAAACCAGGATACCTGTTTTAATCAAAAGCCAATTGTGAAGTTGGGCGAGAAGATAAAAGCAGGGGATGTTCTGGCCGATGGTCCTTCAACGAAAAATGGAGAACTTTCTCTGGGTCGGAACCTGCTGGTAGGATTCGTTCCCTGGAATGGATACAACTATGAGGATGCTGTTCTTATTTCAGAAAAAGTTGTCAAAGATGACTACTATACTTCCATTCATATAAAAGAATTCGTAACAGAAGTTCGGGAAACCAAGCTCGGCCCCGAAAAACTGACAAGGGATATTCCCAATACTTCCGAAAAAGCTCTCGAGCAGTTGGACGAAGAAGGTATTATCCGAGTGGGAGCAAAGGTTAAGTCAAGTTACATTTTGGTTGGTAAAGTCACACCAAAATCCGAAACTGAAACAACACCTGAGTTCAAACTGCTCAATTCTATATTTGGTGAAAAAGCGAAAGAGGTTCGTGATACCTCTCTTAAGCTGCCCCATGGAGTAGAAGGTACAGTTATTGATATTCAGCGCCTTAAACGTTCCGAAGGAGATGATCTATCTCCGGGAGTCGACGAAGTCGTTAAGGTTCTTATCGCCACGAAGCGAAAGCTCAAAGAAGGGGATAAGATGGCTGGACGCCATGGTAATAAGGGTGTTATTGCCCGTGTTCTGCCAGAAGAAGACATGCCTTATATGGAAGATGGAACTCCTTTGGAGGTCTGTTTAAATCCTCTTGGTGTACCTTCTCGTATGAACATTGGTCAGATCATGGAAACCATGCTCGGTATGGCTGGTGCAAGATTGGGTAAAATGTATGAAACAGCCGTTTTTAACTCTGCTTCAACAGAAGATATCTCTGCCGAACTCGTTAAATCTGGGATATCTGGTTCTGCTAAAATCAAGTTGTATGACGGATATACGGGTGTACCTTTTGAGAATGATGTATTTGTCGGATATATGTACTATCTGAAACTGCATCACCTTGTAGATGATAAGATGCATGCTCGTTCAACAGGACCTTATTCGCTGGTAACACAGCAGCCCTTGGGTGGTAAGGCTCAGTTTGGTGGTCAAAGACTGGGAGAAATGGAAGTTTGGGCTCTTGAAGCCTATGGTGCTGCCAATACACTCCAGGAACTTATGACAATCAAGTCGGATGATATGAACGGTAGAGCCAAGATTTATGAAAGCATTGTCAAGGGAGACGCGACTACCGCTGCCGGTATTCCCGAATCCTTTAATGTTCTCGTACAGGAATTGCGCGGACTGGCTCTTGATGTCAGAATCTATGACACCAAAGGCAAGCAGATCCCCTTCACAGAACGTGATGAGGAACTGATAAACAGACAGGGCAGCCGTTTCTAGGCAGGAGGGGACTTTAAGTGAAAGAAATACAGGATTTTGATAGTCTACAAATAAAATTGGCATCGCCTGAACAGATCAGAGCCTGGTCATATGGTGAAGTCAAGAAACCCGAAACAATCAATTATAGAACTCTCCGTCCAGAAAAAGACGGATTGTTCTGTGAAAGAATCTTCGGTACAACAAAAGAGTGGGAATGCTACTGCGGTAAGTTCAAATCCATCCGGTATAAGGGTGTCATTTGTGACCGATGTGGTGTTGAAGTAACGCACTTCAAAGTACGTCGTGAGAGAATGGGCCATATTGAATTGGCTTCTCCTGTTTCTCATATTTGGTATTACCGCTCAGTGCCTTCCCGTATGGGATTGCTTCTTGATCTGTCCATTGCAGCCTTGAGGTCCATTCTCTATTACGAAAAATATGTTGTCGTAGAGGCCGGTGATACTGACCTCAAAAAAATGCAACTCCTTTCTGAAGAAGAATTCATGGAAGCTCAGGATCGATACGGTA
Source organism: Oceanispirochaeta crateris (assembly GCF_008329965.1). GTDB lineage: Bacteria > Spirochaetota > Spirochaetia > DSM-2461 > DSM-2461 > Oceanispirochaeta > Oceanispirochaeta crateris. The sequence goes on along the minus strand of NZ_CP036150.1, from coordinate 2,517,206 downwards.
TGTCTTTCACAGCCGGAATTGGTGCCGAAGCTGTCAGAAGCTTGTTGGAAGGTCTGGATCTGGATGCTCTTTCTGTAGAACTTCGGGCAAAAATGGTCGAAAAAGGTCCCAAAGCCGACAAACGACTCCTGAAAAGAATTGAAATTGTAGAAAACTTCAGGGATTCAGGTAATAGATCAGAGTGGATGATTCTGGATGTCATTCCCGTAATTCCACCAGAATTAAGACCCATGGTTCAGTTGGATGGGGGGCGCTTTGCCACATCAGACCTCAATGATCTTTATAGAAGAGTCATCAATAGAAATAATCGTCTTAAAAGGCTGATGGCTTTAAATGCTCCTGATATTATCATCCGGAATGAAAAACGGATGCTTCAGGAAGCGGTTGATGCATTGTTTGACAACTCTAAGAAGAAAAAAGTCGTTAAGGGAGCCTCAAATAGGCCTCTTAAATCTTTGTCAGACCTGCTAAAGGGTAAACAAGGCCGTTTCCGACAGAACCTCTTAGGGAAGCGTGTTGACTATTCCGGACGTTCTGTAATTGTAGTAGGGCCTAATTTGAAACTCCATCAATGTGGTCTGCCCTCTAAGATGGCTCTTGAATTGTACAAACCTTTTATAATGAAAAAACTTGTAGACAAGGACATTGTTTACAATATCAAAAAAGCAAAAACTCTTGTCGAGCAGGAAACACCCGAAGTATGGGCCGTGCTGGATGAGGTAGTAAAAGAGCATCCCGTTCTTTTAAACCGTGCTCCTACACTCCATAGGTTGGGTATACAGGCTTTTGAACCCGTTCTGGTCGAAGGAAAGGCTATTCGTCTTCATCCCCTTGTTTGTCATGCCTTTAATGCTGACTTCGATGGAGACCAGATGGCTGTTCATGTTCCTCTGACTCATGCGGCTCAGATTGAATGTTGGACCCTTATGCTTTCCGATACTAACCTTATGAACCCCGCCAACGGACAGCCAGTTGTCTTTCCGTCACAGGACATGGTCCTCGGTTTGTATCATCTGACTAAGAATAGACCTGGTGCCAAGGGTGAAGGACGCTATTTTTCAGGGTCAGATGAGATCCTTATGGCTCTAGATTCAAGATCTGTGGCTTATCAGGCTATGGTGAAGGTGCGCTTAAATGGTGAGTTTGTAGAAACAACCCCGGGACGCGTTATCTTTAATGAGTTGCTTCCTCCCGAAGTTGGATATGTTAACCATACCCTGGGAGATAAGCAGATTCGTGAATTAATCGAGAAGACTCATGAAAAACACGGTTCTTATACAACTGTATGCATGTTGGATATCATCAAAGATACGGGTTACAAGTTTGCCACAAAATTTGGTGCATCCATCGGTATGGATGACATCATCATTCCAGATAATAAGAAAGATCTGATTGATGCAGCAAATGATGAAGTTCTGAAAATCCAGAACCAGTATCTATCCGGTCATATTACTCAAGAAGAACGCTACAACCGTGTTGTAGAAGTTTGGAGTAAGACAAATGAAGAGCTGACCAATGTCATGATGGAGCGTCTGAAGACGGATCAGGGCGGTTTTAATAATGTTTTTATGATGGCGGATTCCGGAGCGAGAGGTTCCAGAAACCAGATTCGTCAGTTAGCCGGTATGCGTGGTCTTATGGCTAAGCCTTCAGGTGATATTATCGAACTGCCTATCCGTTCTAACTTTAAAGAAGGTCTGTCGGTTATCGAGTTCTTTATCTCTACCAATGGTGCCCGAAAAGGATTGGCCGATACGGCGCTTAAGACCGCCGATGCCGGGTATCTGACAAGACGTCTTGTCGATATTGCTCAGGATATGGTTGTTAACGAAGAAGACTGTGGTACCATCAACGGTATAGAAACACATGCTCTGAAAGACGGTGAGGATGTTGTTGAATCCTTGGCTGACAGAATTCAGGGACGTTTTACCCTGGAACGGGTAAAACATCCTATCACCGGTGAAGTTATCATCGATGTAAACGAAGAAATTACGGATGAAATTGCCAGAGCCATCGAAGAAGTTGGTGTTGAAAGCGTTAAGGTTCGTACCGTGCTTACCTGTGAGGCCAAACATGGTGTCTGTCGAAAGTGTTACGGCAGAGACCTTTCAACTAAGAAAACCGTCAACATAGGAGAAGCTGTAGGGATTATAGCCGCTCAGTCTATTGGACAGCCTGGTACACAGTTGACCATGAGAACCTTCCATGTTGGTGGTACGGCCAGTACAATTGCCGAGGATAATAGAGTTTCTCTTCGTTATCCCGTACTCGTTCGTGAAATCAATGGTACTCATGTCGATATGGACAACGGTACAAAGCTTTTTACAAGAAAGGGTTCCATCATTGTTGCTAAAGTCCTCGAATCTTTTGATCTTAAGAAAGATGTAGAGGTCCTGGTTGAAGATGGTCAGAAAGTCATTAAGGGTGAACCCATCCTCAAGGTAAAAGGTGAGGAAGTCCTAGCTGATGAAATTGCCTTTACAACTATTGTGGGTAAACAGCTCCTTCTCATCGCTCAGGATCAGAAACTTGAGATTAGAAATGGTTCAACTGTTCAGGTTGCTCTTGGTCAGGTCGTTCCTGCAGAAGATGCCTTGGCATACTTTGACCCCTTTAGTGATCCAATCATTGCCGAACAGGATGGTAAAGTCCGATTTGAAGACATTATCATCGGTACAACTTTGCGTGAGGAAGTAAATGAAGATACCGGTAACATAGAAAAGAAAATTACCGAGTTTTCCCTTGAATCCCTTCAGCCAAGAATCATTATGGAAAATGCTGATGGAGAAGAAGTGGGAAGTTACTACCTTCCTGGAAATGCTTACCTGAATGTTGTTGATGGTTTGGAAGTCAAAGCCGGTAGAACTCTGGCTAAGATGCTTAAAGAATCCACTAAAACTCAGGATATTACCGGTGGTCTGCCTCGTGTTGGTGAACTGTTTGAAGCCAGAAAGCCAAGAGAAGCCACTGTTATGTCCGGTATCGATGGAAAGGTCAGATTCGATGGAATCGTCAAGGGTAAACGTGTTCTGACCGTTGTTGATCCCTGGGGGAATGAGTTCAAACATCTCGTACCCATGGGAAAACATCTGCTTGTTAGAGATGGTGACCTTGTAGAAGCGGGTGAACCTTTGTGTGAAGGTGCCAAAGATCCTCATGATATTCTGGATATCCTCGGAGAAAATGCTCTGCAGCAGTTCCTTGTGGATGAAGTTCAGGAAGTTTATAGAATGCAGGGTGTAAATATCAATGATAAGCATATTGGTGTTATTATTCGTCAGATGATGAGGAAGATCGAAATCATCGATGTTGGTGATACCCATTTTATCTATGGTCAGCAGATCGATAAGTATAATTTCCGAAGGGAAAACGAAAGAGTTAAGAGAGAAGGTGGAGAATCAGCCGTGGCAAGACCACTCTTGCTGGGAATCACTAGAGCCTCTTTGAATATCGATTCCTGGATCTCTGCTGCATCATTCCAGGAGACAACCAGAGTCTTGACCAATGCCGCCATCGCTGGTGAGGTTGACCATCTCAGGGGTCTGAAGGAAAATGTTGTTATTGGACATATTATTCCTGCCGGTACGGGTATGAAGAAATATAGAAATATGAAATTGTTTAACAAGGACAGTCAAGATCTTGATTCTCATGTTGCTCAAATACTTGAGAACAGGAAAAAAGAGCAGGAACTGGCAAGTCTGAACCGTGAGCCTTTTGATGAGTCTTACGATGAAAAAACTGAATCTTAAATAGCTTTTGCACCCTTTTAAATTGTTGAAAAGGCAAGTTTAAATCCTAAACATTGTTTTTTCACAACTAAAAAGGGCTGTGATTGTATAAAAAATGGCAGTGATGCCTGTGGTTTTTACCGGGAAGATTATGCTGGTCTTTTCGATAACGATTTTTTTAAAACAGCGAAGTGTATCGCTTTTTTGAGAAAATTCCATATATATCTTAATTGTGCTTGACTCTAAGTTTTAGAATTGTTAGAGTCGCTATGCATTTAATTCAATTAGTTAATGGGAGAATGTAGTATAAATGCCTACAATAAATCAATTAGTCCGAAACGGTCGGAAGTCTTTAGAGAAAAAGAATAAAGCTCCCGCACTTCAGGCTTGTCCCCAGAAAAGGGGAGTTTGTACGAGGGTTATGACCATAACTCCTAAGAAACCTAACTCGGCACTTCGTAAAGTAGCCAGGGTCAGATTGACCAATGGTGTGGAAGTGACTGCATATATTCCTGGGATTGGACACAATCTACAGGAGCACTCCGTAGTTGTTCTACGTGGCGGAAAGGTAAAAGACCTTCCCGGTGTGCGGTATAAAATTATTCGTGGTACAAAAGATACTCTTGGTGTAGATGGAAGAAAGAAATCCAGATCCAAGTATGGTACTAAGAAACCGAAGGCTTAAGGTAGGGGATTATGGCGAGAAGACGAGAGGCGCCGGTACGACCGGTAATGCCAGATTCAAAATATAATAATACAACGCTGGAAAAATTTATTAAGCGCATGATGCTTGATGGAAAAAAATCTACAAGTGCTGCCTGTATTTATGGCGCATTGAGTATTGTTAAAGAAAAGGGTAGTGAAGATGAGCTTCAGACATTTCTGAAAGCTTTAGAAAACATTAGACCTGCTGTTGAGGTTAAGTCCAGACGTGTTGGTGGTTCTACTTATCAGGTTCCTGTTGAAATTCGGGAGTCCAGAAGAGAAGCTCTGGCTATGAGATGGTTGATTGCTGCAGCAAGAAATAGAAGTGGTAGAAGCATGAGCGAGAAGCTTAGTGCGGAAATCATGGATGCATCCAATTCTACAGGTACAGCTTTCAAGAAGAAAGAAGATACTCATAGAATGGCTGAGGCCAATAAGGCATTCTCACACTATAAGTGGTGAGTTTGAAATAATAGGTTTGCTGTTTTAAAGCAGCAAACCCCTCGACGGAATGCCTTCCGATTTTTTTAAGAAAGGAAGGCCGCTACTGTGACAGAGGTTATGTGCGACGATCAGCATTGAGCTGCTTGTCTTCCTGTGTTCCAAACCGTTTGTATTTGTCAGATAGGTGGATGGAAGAGTTGTTGTGCCGACATATAAGGTACTTTCTCCTTAGTTCTGTTCTTTTAGTGTAAAAATCCGTCATAAATAGATCTTTTCTGTTGTTTGGATGTTGTCGTGTAATAGCTGTTTTTGCTAGTATCACGCTGATGCCCGCTTAGGGACATCCGAAGAGAGCGTTTTTTTTAAAAGAGCCTAGGAGGTAGAAATGGCTAAGGAAAAATTTCAACGAAGCAAACCGCATATTAATGTCGGTACTATTGGTCATGTTGACCACGGGAAAACTACTCTTACAGCTGCAATCTCAATGTATTGTTCAGTAAAAAGTGGTAGTAAGGTCATGAGTTATGAAGATATTGATAATGCGCCCGAAGAAAGAGAGCGTGGTATTACTATCAACACTAGACACGTTGAGTATGAAACAGACACTCGTCACTATGCTCATGTTGACTGTCCAGGTCATGCTGACTACATCAAGAACATGATTACCGGTGCTGCACAGATGGACGGAGCTGTCCTTCTCGTTGCTGCTGACTCCGGACCTGAGCCCCAGACTAGAGAGCACATCCTTCTGGCTAGACAGGTTGGTGTTCCTAAACTGATCGTATTCATGAACAAATTGGACTTGGCTGACCCTGAATTGGTTGACCTTGTTGAGATGGAAGTTCGTGAGCTTCTGGATGAGTATGGTTTCCCCGGAGACGATACACCAATTATCAAAGGATCAGCTTTCGAAGCTATGTCAAACATTGAAGACGGTGAAAAGACTGCTAGTATTCAGGAACTTCTGGATGCAATGGACAGCTATTTCCCGATTCCTGACAGAGCTGTAGATCAGCCATTCTTGATGCCTATTGAAGACGTATTTTCAATTTCCGGGCGTGGTACTGTTGTAACTGGTCGTATTGAAAAGGGTGTACTTCATGTTGGAGATCAGATTGAGATCGTTGGTATCAAAGACAGCAAAACAACCACTTGTACTGGTGTAGAAATGTTCAACAAACTGCTGGATGAAGGTCAGGCTGGTGATAATATCGGTACACTTCTTCGTGGTATTGATAAGAACGAAGTTCAGAGAGGACAGGTTCTTTGTAAACCCGGTTCAATTTCTCCCCACACAAAGTTCAAAGCAACCCTGTACTGTCTGACCAAAGAAGAGGGTGGACGTCACAATCCTTTCTTTTCTGGATACAGACCCCAGTTCTATTTCAGAACAACCGATATTACCGGAACTGTAACTCTTCCAGAAGATAAGCAGATGGTAATGCCTGGTGATAACACTGAAATTAGTGCTGAACTGATTCACGCCATTGCTATGGATAATGGACTCAGATTCTCAATCCGTGAAGGTGGAAGAACTGTTGCTTCAGGTCAGATCATTGAGATTTTAACATAAGAGTAATTGTAAGTGTCGCCCTGTTAATTTACCGCAGGGCGATTTTCTGGAGGACTAATGGGTAAGGAACGGATACGCGTCAGATTAAGAGGTTTTGACGTTGAGTTGATTGACCAGAGTGCGAAGGCCATAGTACAGGCCGTTCAGAAACAGGGAAGTAAAGTTTCTGGACCGATCCCTCTGCCTACAAGGATTAATAAATTTACTGTATTGAAGTCAACTTTTGTAAATAAGAAGTCTAGAGAGCAGTTCGAAATGAGAACTCATAAAAGACTTATAGATATTTTAGAGCCAACCTCTGCTGTTATGGATGCTCTTATGAAGCTCGAGCTACCTGCTGGAGTGGATGTAGAGATTAAACAGTAAGTAAGAATGTTGAGGTATTAGATGATTGGTTTAATTGGCAAGAAAGCTGGAATGACCCAGGTGTTTGATTCTGAAGGAATATTAACTCCTGTTACCGTTATTAAAGTAGAGCCTAATGTTGTTGTAGCCAATAGAACTGTTGAAGGCGACGGCTATAGCGCGGTAGTTCTTGGGTCTGTAGAAATGAAATCCAGCCATGTTAGCAAACCTTATGCGGGACAGTTTAAGAATGATACTACCCCTAAGAAACATGTAATGGAACTGCGTGACTTTGAGAAAGAATGTAATGTTGGCGATTCTTTCGGTGTAGAATTGATAGAAGAATTTTCCTACGTAGACGTTATTGGTACATCCAAAGGAAAAGGTTTCCAGGGTGTTATGAAACGGCATAATTTTAGTGGTGGACGTGCAACACACGGTTCAAAATTCCACAGAGCCAACGGTTCAACCGGTATGGCAGCTTACCCTTCAAAAGTTATTAAGGGTACTAAAATGGCCGGACGTATGGGTGGTGAACGGAAAACTGTTCAGAATCTGGAAGTAGTTAAAGTAGATGCTGAAAAGAATGTTGTATTGGTCAAGGGTGCTGTACCCGGTACGAAAGACAGTGTTGTTTTAGTACGCAAAGCCAAGAAGAAATAGAGGATTATTATGGACAGAAAAGTCTTTTCAATTGATGGAAAAGAGCTGCGGACAATAACTCTTGAAGATTCAGTATTCGCTCGCGAAGTTAGTGATGGTTCAATTTACAATGCTATCAAAAACGAGCTTGCTAACAAAAGAGTTGGGACAGCCAGCACACTCACCCGAAGTGAAGTAAGAGGAACAACAGCAAAACCCTGGAGACAGAAAGGAACAGGTCGTGCGAGAGCCGGTCGTAGAAGATCTCCTGTCTGGGTTGGTGGTAGTATCGTATTCGGTCCTAAACCGAGAGACTACAGCTATGTTCTTCCAAAGAAAGTAAAACAGTTGGCTATGAAATCCATACTGAGCCTGAAAGCCCAGGATGAGAATAAATTCAAGATTGTTGAAGATTTTACGGTAGAAACCGGAAAGACCAAAGATTTTAAAGCCATTCTGAAAGCTTTGGTAAATGATGAGAAAACTGTTGTTGTCCTTAAGGATGATGATAAGTTGATCAGACAGGCCGGTCGTAATCTTCCTAATGTTAGATTCCTTTCCTATAACAGATTGAGTGCACATACTCTTTTTTATGGAAAGAATGTTCTGATGTTGGAAGGCGCCGTTTCAAAGCTGAACGAATTTTATGGTAGATGAGGTTGAGTATGGATGCCTATAAAGTAGTTATAGAACCTGTATTGACAGAAAAATCGAATGTTCTTCGTGATGGAGAATGTAAGAAGTATGTCTTCAAGGTTGATAAGAAAGCAAATAAGATCCAGGTGATTGAAGCAGTAAAAAGTATTTTTTCTGTGAATCCAGTCAGCTGTAATATTGTGAATGTTCGTGGAAAGAAGAAAGCGAATGTTCCTATTTCAGCTGCCAGCTTCAAAAGAGGTTATGGTAAGACTGCGTCCTGGAAAAAAGCAATTGTGACACTTGCCGAAGGTGAGAAAATCGATGCTTTTGAAGGCGTGTAAGGTAGGAGTAATTCTGTGGGTATAAAAAAGTATAATCCTAGAACACCGTCCCAGAGATTTAGACAGAGCTTGACCTTTGAGGGTATTACTCGAAGTCAGCCTGAGAAATCACTCTCTTCCGGTAAATCTTCAAAAGCCGGTCGTGGAGCTGGAGGTCGGATTAGTGTTCGCCGCCGTGGTGGTGGTCATAAGAGAAAGTACAGAGAGATCGATTTCAGAAGGAATAAAATTGATATTCCTGCAAAGGTTGCTCAGATCGAATACGATCCGAACAGATCTGCTAACATCGCTCTGTTACATTATGCAGATGGAGAGAAACGCTATATCATAGCACCAAAGGGTGTTGAAGTAGGAACTGTTCTTTTGAGCGGACCTAATTCACCCATTGAAGTTGGTAATGCTCTTCCTTTGGAAAATATTCCTGTAGGTCGTGTTGTTCACTGTGTTGAATTACAGCTCGGTCGTGGTGCGCAGATGGTAAGAACCGCCGGTGGTGGAGCTCTTATTGCAGCTAAAGAAGGCGATTATGTAACACTTAAGATGCCTTCTGGTGAAATGCGACTTGTCCTGAACAAATGTATTGCTACCATTGGTGAAGTCGGTAACGAAGATCACATGAATGTGAAAGTCGGTAAAGCCGGTCGTTCCAGATGGATGGGCAAGAGACCTAAGGTAAGAGGGGTTGTTATGAACCCGGTTGATCACCCCCATGGTGGTGGTGAAGGTAAGACATCCGGTGGACGTCATCCTGTTTCCCCCTGGGGAAAACCAACCAAAGGTTTCAAGACAAGAAAGAAACACAAGAACTCTGACAATTTTATTGTTAAGAGAAGGAAATAGGAGTAAAACGTGTCTAGATCAATTAAAAAGGGACCGTTTATTGCCAAAAGCTTGTACAAAAAGGTTATTGAACAGAATAAATCAGGTTCCAAAAAGTCTATGGTTAAGACTTTCAGTAGAACTTCCACGATTATTCCTGAAATGGTCGGTTTGACAGTTTCGGTTTACAATGGCAAAACATGGATTCCTGTATATGTAACAGAAAATCTTGTTGGTCATAAACTTGGTGAGTTTTCTCCAACCAGAGTGTTCAGAGGACATGCTGGTTCCGATAAGAAATCGAAAAGGTAGGTGAGTGATGGAAGCAAAGAAAGGTTACAAAGCCATAGCTAAGAATTTGCCAATGTCTCCCACTAAAATCAGACCTATTGCTGATAATATTAGAAGGAAACCTTATTCTGAGGCAGTTGCGATTCTTGAGAATCTGCCGAATAAAGGTGCAAAATTATTAAAGAAAGTTGTTTTGTCTGCAGCCGCTAATGCACTGCATCAGAATAATATGCTTGATGAAGATGCCCTTTATATCAAAGAACTGTTTGTAGATAACGGACCCATTCAAAAAAGAATGTGGCCTCGTTCCAGGGGAAGAGCAGATAGACTGCTTAAGAGATCTTCACATATTTCTGTAGTAGTAGATGAATTAGGAAGTACGGGGGAATAAATGGGACAGAAAGTAAATCCTTACGGTCTCAGACTGGGTATTAATAAAACTTGGAAGTCAAAATGGTATGTTGACCCCAGAGATTATGCTGATTCATTGCATGAAGATCTGGCTCTTCGGAAAGCCCTTATGGACAGTCCCGAAGCTCGAGGTGCTGAAATTGGTGATATTGAAATCATTAGGCAGCCACAGCGAATTACCATGATGATCTACACTGCAAGACCTGGTGTGATTATTGGAACCAAAGGTGCCAATATCGAAAAGATCGGTCAGAGACTGCAGAAGATGACTGACAAGAAGATTCAGGTGAAAATCAAAGAAGTGAAGAAGCCAGAAGCTGATGCACAGATTATTGCCCTGAATATTGCCCGTCAGTTGAAAGGCCGTGTTGCTTTTAGAAGAGTTCTTAAGATGACTGCATCAAACTCAATGAAAGCTGGAGTTAAAGGAATCAAAATTAAAGTTTCCGGAAGACTCGGTGGTGCTGAAATGGCCAGAACTCAGGAAGTGAAAGAGGGACGTATTCCTCTTCATACACTGAGAGCTGATATTGATTATGGTTTTGCAGAAGCAAATACAACCTTTGGTGTTATCGGTATCAAAGTCTGGGTTTTTAAAGGCGAAGTTTACGGTCATGAACAAAAAGATGATGCCGGACTTCTGGTAAGTAGAAACCAGAGAGACAAGGCTTCAAGGAGCTAACAGATGCTGAGTCCAAAGAAAACGAAATATAGAAAACGAATGAGAGGCGGACCTTTAAAAGGGAACGCCACCAGAGGGAACACTATTGCCTTCGGTGAATGTGGACTGGTTGCGATGGATAATAAGTGGATCACTGCTAGACAGATTGAAGCAGCTCGTGTGGCGATGACTCGTCATATCAAGAGAGGCGGAAAAGTCTGGATAAGAATCTTTCCGGATATCCCCTATACCAAGAAACCTGCTGAAACTCGAATGGGTAAAGGTAAAGGTAATCCAGAGAAATGGGTTGCTGAAGTAAAACCTGGAACAGTTATGTTTGAAATTGGTGGAGTCGATAGAGATCTGGCACAAAAAGCTATGACCCTTGCCGGCAGCAAACTACCTATTAAAACAAAGTTCGTCTATAAGGAGGCGAAATAGTCATGAAAGAACGTTTCAATGACCTGTCAGTTGATGAGCTGATCGCCAAAAAGGATGATCTAAGTAAAAAACTGCAGAAGATGAGATTTGATATGGTTCTGGGTCACGTGGAAAATCGGATGGATAAAAGAAATCTGAGAAGAAGCATTGCCCGATTGAACACAATGATTAACGAGTTTGATCTCGGAATCAGAAAGGTATAGTGATGGAAAAAGCTTCAAATACTGGAAATAAAGTTTTTACCGGTGTTGTTACGAGTGATAAAATGGATAAGACAATTGTTGTTAAGATAACAACAAAGAAACTTCATCCCTTGTACAAAAAGTATGTTACACGTACGGTAAAATATAAGGCACATGATGAAAAGAATGGTGCTCATGTTGGTGACACAGTCCGCATTCAAGAGTGCAGACCTATTAGTAAAGATAAATGCTGGTCTCTTCAGGAAATACTTGAGAGAGCCAAATAACACCGGAGGGTATAAATGATTCAGGATAATACATATTTGAATGTTGCCGATAACTCTGGTGCTAAAAAGGTTATGTGTATCAAGGTTCTTGGCGGAAGTAAAAGAAAATATGCCAGTGTTGGTGATATTATTGTGGTAGCCGTTAAAGACGCACTTCCCAATGCTCCTATTAAAAAGGGAGATGTTAAGAAGGCTGTTATTGTAAGAACACACAAAGAGTACCGAAGACCTGATGGAACTTACATCAGATTTGACGACAATGCCTGTGTTATTGTAGATGCTAACAGTGCTCCTGTTGGAAAGCGTATTTTCGGACCCGTTGCAAGAGAACTCAGAGATGCAGATTTTATGAAAATAGTATCCCTGGCACCTGAAGTTCTTTAGGGGAGTATGATAAATGGCTGATGTAAAATATAAGATTAAAAAGGGCGATCAGGTTAAAATTATTGCTGGAAAAGACAGTGGTAAGATTGGTCGCGTACTTAAGATCCAAAGGGAGAACGGCCGGGCGATTATTGAGGGTTTGAATATGGTTAAAAAAACCGTAAAACCTAAAGCCCAGGGCGAAAAAGGCAATATCATTGAAATTGAGGCTGCCATTGATCTCTCAAATGTACAGGTTCTCTGTAAAAAATGCGGTCCTACCAGGGTCGGCGTTAAAATTGACGGAGATAGTAAAGTTAGAATTTGCAAGAAATGCGGGGAAGCTCTATAATGGCGGCAACTAAACCAAGATTAAAAACTGTTTATACAGATACAATCGCTCAGGAGTTGTTTTCTGAGTTTGGCTATAAGTCCAAAATGCAGATTCCCAAGATTGAAAAGATTGTAGTCAGCATGGGAGTTGGTGAGGCAATTACCAACAAAAAGCTACTTGAATCTGCAGTGGAAGAATTGACACTGATCACCGGTCAGAAAGTCATGAAAACCAAGGCTCGAAAATCAATTGCGAACTTTAAGGTTCGTGAAGGCCAGGAAATTGGTGCAAAAGTAACTCTGAGAGGAGTTAAGATGTATGAGTTTCTCGACCGTCTGATCAATATTTCTCTGCCCCGTGTAAAAGACTTTAGAGGAGTTAATCCCAAGGCTTTTGACGGTAGAGGTAATTATTCTCTGGGAATTACTGAGCAGATCATTTTTCCGGAAATTGACTACGATAAGATTGAACAGATTAATGGTCTGAACGTAGCCATTGTAACTACGGCTAAAACTGATAACGAGGCAAGAACTCTTCTTGCTAAGTTCGGTATGCCTTTCAGGAAATAGGCCTTTGGGCCTAACGATAGGAGTTGATTGATGGCTAAGAAGTCAATGATCGTTAAGTGTAATAGAAAGCAGAAATTCAGTACTCGCGAATACAACAGATGTCGTATTTGTGGAAGACCTCGTGGATACATGAGAAAATTCGAGATGTGTAGAATCTGTTTTCGAAAACTTGCTAACGAAGGTATGATTCCCGGCGTTACGAAATCAAGCTGGTAGGAGAGTATTATGAGTGTTTCAGATCCTGTAGCGGATATGCTCACAAAGATTAGAAATGCCAGCAGGGCTAAATTTGAGAAGGTAGATATAGTACCTTCCAAGCTCAAGCTGGAAATTATCAAAATTCTGAAGAATGAAGGTTTTGTCAAGAATTTCAAGAAAGTGACCCAGGATGATGTTAGTGTCATTCGTGTCTTTTTGAAATATGATGATCAAGAAAATCCAATTATTCATGGAATCCAGTCTGTATCGACACCTGGTAGACGGGTTTATACAGGTTACAAGGATATGCCCCGTGTATTAAATGGATTCGGTACAGTGATTATTTCTACTTCAACTGGAGTGACAACTGGTAAAAAGGCCTCTGTCAATAAAGTTGGTGGAGAGATCATCTGTAAGGTCTGGTAAGGGGGAGAATTAATGTCTCGTATCGGTTTAAAACCAGTATCAGTACCCAAGGGTGTTACTGTTGCTGTTCAAGACAATATACTGACAGTTAAAGGGGCAAAGGGTTCTTTGACTCAGCCCTTCGAGCCTGAAGTCAGCTTTGAGATCAAGGGTGATGAAGCTATTGTCAGTAGAAAAGATGAAAGTAAAAGAGCCAGGTCCATGCATGGACTCTATAGAAGACTGCTTTCAAACATGGTAGAAGGTGTTTCAGCAGGTTTTTCTAAAGCTCTTATTATCAATGGAGTTGGTTACCGGGCAGAAGTAAAAGGCAAAAGCCTTCTTATGAACCTGGGATTTTCAACTCAGATTGAATACGTTATTCCCGAGGGAATCAGCGTTGCAGTAGAGGGTAGTAAGGTTACAGTTTCTGGTATTTCCAAGGAACTTGTCGGGCTTGTTGCCAGTGAAATCCGTGGACTTAGACCTCCCGAACCTTATAAAGGTAAGGGGATTAAATACGAAACAGAACATGTCAGACGTAAAGTCGGTAAGTCTGGTGTTAAATAGGTTGTAAATTATGGATAGAATTAAACAAAAGCAGGCAAAACGGCTGCAGAGAAAAAAACATGTACGGAAGAAAATTTCCGGCACCGCTGAAAGACCCAGACTGACTGTTTACAAAAGCAACAAGAATCTTAGTCTCCAGGTAATTGATGACGTTAAGGGTCATACCATCGTCAGTGCCTCTACTTTGGAAAAGGATCTTACAGCTGTAAAGGTTAACGTGGAAGGCGGAGCTCAACTCGGTAAGGTTATCGGCGAAAGAATGAAAGCTGCCGGAATCAATACTATTGTATTTGACCGAAATGGTTTAATGTACCATGGTATTGTTAAGGCAATTGCTGAAGCAGCCAGAGCCGAAGGCATTCAGTTTTAAGAGGTAAACTATGGCGTTTAAAGAAAGAAGCAGAGAAGAAAAAGAATTTACCGAAAAACTCATCAGACTGAATCGTGTTTCTAAAGCCGTAAAGGGTGGACGAAAAATGTCTTTTTCTGCACTGATGGTTGTCGGTGATGGAAAAGGCCGTGTCGGTTATGGATTCGGTAAAGCTAATGATGTAGCTGAAGCAATCAGAAAGAGTGTTGAAAAGGCCAAGGGTAACCTTAGGACTATTCCCCTCAAGAAGAATACAATTCCCCATGAAATCCTGGGTGAGTTTAAGAGTGCTTCTGTACTTCTGAAACCAGCTGCACCTGGTACTGGTATTATTGCCGGTGGACCAGTTCGTGCGGTTATGGAAGCGGCAGGCATTCATGATATTCTATCCAAGTCTCTTGGTTCCAAGAATACCATGAATATCGTAAAGAGCGTTTTCAACGGTCTGGATAGTCTGTTCGAAGCTAAAGCTGTTGCAAACGGCCGAGGTAAGAACATAAGCGAACTGTGGGGTTAAATATGGCTAAGAAGATTCGTGTTAAACTTGTACGCAGTACAATTGGTCGAAAACCACAACAGAAGAAAACTGCTAAGGCTCTTGGTCTTGGTAAGCTTAATTCTGTCGTTGAGAAAGAGGTTAATCCCTCTGTACTTGGCATGATCGCATCAATTTCACACCTCGTTGAAGTAGAGGAGATGAAATAATGAGCAGTGTTTTCGAACTTAAAGCCCCTCAGGGTGCTAATAGAAAAAAGAAAGTCCTCGGTAGAGGACATGGTGCCGGTACTGGAAAAACTTCCGGTAAAGGTCATAAAGGTCAGAAATCCCGATCAGGCGGAAATGTTCGTCCTGGATTTGAGGGTGGACAGATGCCTTTGTACAGAAGAGTAGCAGCAAGAGGTTTCTCGAACTACATGTTCAAGAAAACTTATGTTCCTGTAAATCTTATCCTTTTGGAAAACAATTACAGTGACGGTGAAGTTGTTTCTCTGGAAACTTTGGTGGAAAAAGGCCTGATTAAGAAATCTGAGAAGAGTATTAAAATACTTGGTGACGGAGAACTGAGCAAAAAGCTCGATGTTCAAATTGAAAAAGTTTCCGCTGGTGCAGTTGCTAAAATTGAAAAAGCCGGTGGAAAAGTAGTAAAAAATTCAAATCAGGAATAGTTGGTAATTTATGGCTGGTAATCCACTCTACGACATGTTTAAAGTAAAAGAGCTCAGATCTAAGATCTTTTTTACTCTGGGAATGCTGATTGTATTCAGACTAGGCGCAATCCTGCCCATTCCGGGAATTGATGCATCTGCACTCAGACTCTATTTTCTGAACCAGGCATCAAGTGGTTCTGCAATGGGTATTACAGAATATTTGGACTTTTTTGCTGGAGGAGCTTTCAAAAACTTCTCCATATTTATGCTTGGTATAATGCCATATATTTCCATGTCCATCATAATGCAGCTTTTGTTGCTCGTATTTCCACGGTTAAAGAAAATATCCGAGGAAGATGGCGGAAAAAAGAAAGTTCAGAAGCTTATCCGTTACGGAACCGTGATTGTTTGTATCATTCAGTCTTATGCTGTAACCGTATATGCCAGTAGAATTCCTGATGCTATCATACCCTCCATGTTAGGGTGGAAGTATACCGTTGTTGCCATGTTAACTGTAACAACAGGTACCATGTTCCTGATGTGGATTGGTGAACAAATTAACTCCAAAGGAATAGGTAATGGTATTTCATTGCTTATTTTTGCTGGTATTGTAGCCAGGATGCCTGGTGCATTCACTGTCTTGGGTAAAGAAATCCGTAGCGGAAATCTGAACCCTGTATTTGTAATTTTCGCTCTTTTGATGTTCGTTGGTATCATTATGCTGGTGATTTACGAACAGCAGGGGCAAAGAAAAATCCCTGTGAATTATGCAAAGAGAATCGTTGGTCGGAGGATTTATGGTGCACAGAACACCTACATTCCAATTAAGATCAACCCCAGCGGTGTAATCCCCGTTATCTTTGCTTCCTCTATTCTGACATTCCCCCTTCAGATAGCTGGGACACTAGGAAGCAGTAGTAAAGCCTGGTCACAGGTTGCCAGTTGGCTTAGGCCGAATGGTGCACCTTATCTGGTTTTATATACGCTGTTAATTGTCTTTTTTGCCTACTTTTATACACAGGTTTCTATGAATCCTATTGAAATTGCTCGGCAAATAAGAGAGAATGGCGGTTCAATCCCGGGAATCCGGTCTGAGAACATGGAAGGGTATTTAACAAAAATACTCAACCGTATAGTACTCCCCGGTTCAATGTTCTTGGCATTGATAGCTTTGATTCCTTCCCTAATCATTAACCTGTTTGGTTTTCCACAACAGGTTGCCTACTTGATGGGAGGTACTTCGTTGTTGATTATGGTCGGTGTTGACCTTGATACAATGAGCCAGATTGAGGGTCATCTTAAGATGCATCACCATGATGGTCTCGTGAAACGAGGAAAACTAAAAACAAGGAACCTATAAGAGGTATATTATGAAGGTTAGAGCAAGTGTTAAACCTATTTGTGATAAATGTAAGGTAATCAGGAGACGTGGTGTCCTGAGAATCATATGTGAGAATCCTAAGCACAAACAGAGACAGAAGTAGGAGGTCCATAAGTGGCTCGTATTGCAGGTATTGATCTGCCCAACAAGCATACAGATATTGCATTGACATATATCTTCGGTATAGGTAGAACCTCTGCTAAAGAAATCTGTGCAAAAACAGGTGTAGATCCAGAAAAAAGAATCAATGAACTCTCAGGTGAAGAAGTAAATGAACTGAGAAAGTTAATTGAAAGTGAATATAAAGTAGAAGGTCGTTTGAGATCTGAAGTTGCTTTGAATATTAAGCGTCTGATGGATATTGGATGTTACCGGGGTCTTCGCCATAGAAGAGGTCTGCCCGTTAATGGACAGAGGACCAAAACTAATGCCCGAACCCGTAAGGGTAAGGTCAAGACCGTCGCTAAGAAAAAGAAATAGAGCGGTTGGAGGGTTTAAAAATTGGCTAAGACTAAGAAGAAAAAAGAAAAAAAGAATTTATATGAGGGTAATGTCTATATTCAGGCAACTTTCAATAATACAATTGTAACAATCACTGACTTGAAGGGAAATGCTGTTTCCTGGAGTAGCGCTGGTTCTCTTGGTTTCAAGGGCGCAAAGAAATCTACTCCATATGCTGCCCAAACAACAGCAGAAACAGCTGCTAACAGAGCCTTGGATTTTGGCTTGCAGGAAGTTAATGTATTCGTTAAAGGTCCTGGTGTAGGACGGGAATCTGCTATCAGATCACTTGGTGGACTTGGCCTTAGGGTAAAATCCATCAGAGATATTACTCCAATACCTCATAATGGATGCCGTCCTAAAAAGAGCAGAAGAGTATAATACCTAAAAGCAGGTTGAACAATAAACCGGTTTGATTCTTCAAACCGGTTGTTCGCTTATTTGTAGTAAGGAGCATAAATGGCACGTAAAAACCTATTGAAGGGATTTAAACGACCAAAAGGAATCACCTTTGAACATGGTGAACAAGAATCTGGTTATGGAAAGTTTATGGCTTACCCTTTTGAAAGAGGATATGGAGCAACAATCGGTAATTCATTACGTCGAATTTTGCTTTCTTCTATCCAGGGATATGCTATAACTGCTGTGCGGGTTACCAGTTATAATAAAGATGGTAATGCACATGTTATAACCAGTGAATTTGAATCAATTCCTGAAGTCGTTGAAGATACACCCGAATTAA
This sequence comes from Oceanispirochaeta crateris, assembly GCF_008329965.1. GTDB lineage: Bacteria > Spirochaetota > Spirochaetia > DSM-2461 > DSM-2461 > Oceanispirochaeta > Oceanispirochaeta crateris. The sequence goes on along the minus strand of NZ_CP036150.1, from coordinate 2,499,116 downwards.
TAAGCAATTTAAAATCTCTGCAATTAAGCCTTCCTGAAGACATTGAAGAGAAGACAATTCTTGTTGAGTGGAAAGGTGTTGGTGAAATGACAGGTGCTGATCTTGAAAAAGATGGCATTATTGTAACCAATAAAGACCTTAAAATTTGTACTTTGATGGAAGATGCTGATCTCGAGTTTGAAATTCAAATTGATCTTGGAAGAGGTTATGTTCCATCTGAGCTGAATGAGAAATATGTTGATGTTGTCGGGACTATTCCCGTCGATTCAATCTTTTCACCCATCAGAAAAGTTCGGTATGAAGTAGAGAATACAAGAGTCGGTCAGAGATCTGACTATGATAAGCTGATTCTTGAAATCTGGACTGATGGCACAATTTCACCCGAAGATGCCTTGGCTGAGTCGGCTAAAATAGCAAAAGATCACTTCACAATTTTTATCAATTTTGATGAAGATGATGTGGTTGGAGATGATGAAGTTGACGAAGAAGAGGAACGGGTAAAAGCTCTCTTGGATACACCAGTTGAAGAACTGGAATTATCAGTACGTTCAAGTAATTGTCTCAAAAATGCAAACATCAAGACGATTGGTGATTTGACCAGAAGAACTGAAGAGGATATAGCAAAAACCAGGAACTTTGGTAAAAAATCTTTGATGGAAATCAAAGAGAAGCTGAAAGAATGGAACCTCTCATTAGGTATGGTTGATTATAGTGTTTTGAAGAAAACAATTAAACTTGAAAATAATAAGGAAGAATAGTCATGCATAACCGAATAGGTTTTAATAGGCTTGGCCGTAAAGCCAGTCATAGAAGAGCTCTTCGTAGAAACATGGTCACTTCTCTCTTTAAACATGAGAGAATCCAGACTACTAAAACGAAAGCACTTGAAATCAGAAAAACAGCTGAAAAAATGATTACACGAGCTAAGGAAGACTCTGTTCATAACCGTAGAATCATTGCAAAAAATATCAGCAATAAGGATGTTTTGAACAAACTGTTTACTGAAATTGCGCCACGGTTCACAGAAAGACCTGGTGGATATACAAGAATCCTCAAAATGGGTTTTAGGCAGGGTGATGCAGCTGAAATGGTTCTTCTTGAACTTGTTGAAAAAGCTGAAAGTAAAGTAGAAAAGGACTAAACATAAGAATCCTGTAAGAGGATTTTATATACTTAAAGAGATCTGTGAATAAGTTTTCACGAATCTCTAATGTAAAGTTAAATTCGTTTCGATATTAGTAAGGAAGGTTTCTCTCCATTGGGAGTGATATCTTCCTTATTTTTTTGGTAAAAAATTGAATGCGATTAATTTATAAGATTCTAACAGCTTTAGCCTCCTCATTACTTCTGATAAGCACCTTAGGCTATTTTGCCTTTACAGGTGCTTTTTCAGAGATTGAAACTCAGTATTTTAGTCAGCGAGTTATTGAGGGACAAAAGTCGCATCTTGAACAGAACAACAGTTTAATAAATAAATATCATGATTCAAATATTGAAAGAATTCGTGCTATCCTTGATTTAGCATACTTGAAGAATGTCTATGATCCCAGCCAAAGTCGTGAGGATATCATTGACAGGGCTAACTTGTTTGGCAGAATGTCTGAAGAATTATACGGGTTTCAGTATATAAGAATCATTGATGATAGAGAATTGAATATTCTTTACAGTACACATGAAGATGATATCAAACAAAGAGATAACTCTCGCATACTATATAAATTGTGGAAGGAAAGTTCAGATTCTTCGGCTCCCATTCATTTTATAGAAACAAAAGATTCTGAACCATCTTATGTTTATGATAGAGATAAAAACAGGATTCTGTATTCTTTCCCAGCTATTGATCAATATGCCCTGTTTAAGGGTACAGTGGTTATGGAATTCTCATTAAATGGTCTTCAGAATTTCCTATACAATCAGGGTGGAATCTCTGATGTGAATAGAGTTCAGATTCATGATCGGGACATCCTCATTTATAATCTAACCAATGATCAATACAATCTTCTAAAAGATAGCATAACCCAATTCCGAGGACAGGCCGGAAAATCAGACCTCATTCAGAAATTAGCGGATGGAGAAGGGAAAGAGTTCTATTTACTGCAGCTTGTAGATGAAGAGGGTTCTATTTCTCTTTCAGTCATTCCCGGTGATGATTTGGTTCTATCTAATGAATACAGAGCTCTTTTGCTCTTATCCATGTTTATAACTCTGTTCCTAATAGCCTTCTTGATATTGAATATTAAGCAGAATCAAGAGCTTATTCTAAAGAAAAAAATTAAGAAATTTCAAATGACTTTCCTGAGGGATTTACTAGAAGCTGAAGAAGAGCTTAATTGGGAACGATATGAAATTGAGCTGAAATCACGTAAGGATGAAGTTCGTAAAGAGATCCTGAAGAGCCTCTCTGATAAGTTCAAAAAAAATAGAAAGGATGAGATCGATACACTCCTGGATAAAAGCTGGGATGAAATCATTAGATTTCTTGTCAGTAAGAAGGATGAACAGAAAGAAGAGCCGCGGTTTACAGTCAGTGAACTTGAAAAAATGATCAAGTCAGCCCTCAGCAATGCACACTTTACCGTTGAAAATGCAGATATTCAGAGCGTTAGACAAAATGTTGCACAGCCTTATAAAAATAAGAATCAAAGCGTTGAAGTTGAAGAGCTGGATGATTTCGATGATGTGGAAGAGCTTGACGAAGTTGAAGACCTAGAGGACGGTGAATCTCTTGGTGAACCCGTTGAAGTTGAAGAGCTGGATGATTTCGATGATGTAGAAGAGCTTGACGAAGTTGAAGACCTAGAGGACGGTGAATCTCTTGGTGAACCCATTGAAGTTGAAGAGCTGGATGACTTCGATGATGTAGAAGAGCTGGACGAAGTTGAAGATCTAGAGGACGGTGAATCTCTTGGTGAACCCGTTGAAGTTGAAGAGCTTGATGACTTCGATGATGTAGAAGAGCTAGGCGAAGTTGAAGACCTAGAGGACGGTGAATCTCTTGGTGAAGCCGTTGAAGTTGAAGAGCTTGATGACTTCGATGATGTGGAGGAGCTAGGCGAAGTTGAGGACCTAGAGGACGGAGAATCTCTTGATAAACCCGTTGAAATTGAAGAGCTGGATGACTTCAATGATGTAGATGGTGTGGAAGATCTGGATGAAATTGAAGCATCAGATGTTGAATTACAAAATACTGACTTGGATGAATCTTTCCTTATCGATCTAGATGATGTAAAAGGCAGCTTTGTTCTGCGAGGTCTCATCGAATCTATGGATGTTGATAAAATATCTAGGAAACTTGAAATACGATACAATAAATTCCTCAATGAAGATTCCTTAGCCTCAGACAAAGATTCAGCTTTGGAAGAACTGAAGGTCGTTGATGAAATAAAGGCTTTACCAATTGAAGATGAGAATGCGGAAGAACTCGAAAAACTTCCAATTGCTTATGATGATGAAGAGCAGGTAGAAGATTTAATTGAGTTGAATCTTAATGAAAATCTGTCCCTTTTTGGACTGGATTTAACAGATGGGTATCACATCAACCATGAGAGCATTAATACTAAGAAGCAAGAGATGGAGAACGTTGATCTTGTGGATTCTGTAGAAGGCTTTAATGCTCTGACCGAAGAGATTCAAGACATGAATCTATATGATGATGAAAATATTGAACTGGATACGATCGATACGAAAGAATACTACGGAGTTTCCATGCCTCAGAATAATCATAATTTGAATACGAATACTATGATTGCTGACCTTGAAACTCATCAGAGAGGGGATGATGATATGATCGATGAAGATAAAAATGATAAAAACCCTCTGGATAAGATTGCAAATGCTCAAATAGAAGAGCTGGACGGAGTCGAAGAGCTGGGTAAAGTCGAAGAGCTAGAAGAATTAGACGAGCTGGAAGAAATAGACGAGCTGGATGAAATAGACGAGCTGGACGAATTAGACGAGCTGGATGAAGTCGAAGAGCTGGACGAAGTCGAGGAGCTAGAAGAATTAGACGAGCTGGATGAAGTCGAAGAGCTGGACGAAGTCGAGGAGCTAGAAGAATTAGACGAGCTGGACGAAGTCGAAGAGCTGGTAAAAATTGACTTTTCTGAATATTTAAGCAAAGCCGGGTTTGATTTGGAAGATAAGTCTGATCATCACATTGTTGAGGATGACGTGTCTGAAGAAGGCAGAATTACAGCCGAGTCTTTTATGATGGGTATGGATAGCCTAGTACAAAATCTAGCAGAAGATCTCCTTCCCCAAATGGAAGATGATGATACGGTTTCAGACGATTTTTCAATCCGAGATGAAGTTTCCAGCATTGAAATGACTGCCAATGGCTTAGATTTTGACCGGTTTAGAGCTCACTATAGATCTGGCTCACTCGGTTTACTCAAGTCTTTAAGGGATTTAACCCGTGAATATAAAGCGCTTAGTGGTATTCTCATGCAAAAAAATACTGATGGTCTTGAACCCGTTCTTTCCATTGGTATAAATGAGGATGGTGTAGATAGTCTTTCAGATACTGAAATCTCAGACACTCTCAGTCGGCTGACCCAGGATGGCTCCATTGTTTATATTAAGAATAAGGAACATCCTTCTGTAAATGGAAGCTTTGCCCACGTTGATTTTAGACTCTTTAATTGTTGGGTTTTGATGCCATTGGTCAGTGATCAGGGATATGATTATCTCTTTCTAGGATACAAGGATTCAAGCCATTCTCTTTTGAATGAACTGTTCTGATTCTGGTGAAATCTGATGTAATCCGGTGTTGATTTATAAAATTTTGCAGAGATTCTTTGACTTGACAAATAGGTCTTTACTTATATAATCATAATATCTTGTAAAATTAGGGGGAAATATGGATCTTGTATATAAGATAGCTCTTCCCCTCGTTGGAATAGTAATAGGTTGGACAATACGATGGCTTTATGCCAGATATCAACTTTCTTCTTCAGAACAGAAATCGTTAAGAGTAAAACAGGACGCAGTTAAAGAGGCAGAACAGGAAAAGAAATCTATCTTACTGGAAGCACAGAATCAGATAATGAAAGAACGTCGTCAGCTGGAAAAAGAAAACCGGGATAGACGGAATGATGTTCAGAAATATGAAAGACGAGTGCAGCAGAAAGAAGATAATCTTGATAACAAGACTGCCATGCTTGAACGTAATCAAGCGTTACTTAATGAACAAGAAGCGATTCTTGCCAATAGAGAAGAAAAAGTCGCAGAGGAAGAAGTCCGCTGGCAGACTGAATTAGAACGAATTTCAGGTTTAACCAAAGACGAGGCGAAGAAATTAATCATACAGAGTCTGGAAAATGAGGCAAAACATGATGCCCAGGCACTGATTAATAAGATTGAACAAGAAGCAAATCTCACTGCAGAAAAGAAGGCCCGTGACGTCATAGTCACAACGATTCAGAGGCTGGCTACCGATGTTAGTACAGAAATCACTGTTACTTCCGTTAGTCTTCCCAATGATGAAATGAAAGGGCGGATAATTGGCCGTGAAGGGCGTAACATTAGAACTTTGGAAACACTTACCGGTGTGGATATTATCATTGATGATACTCCAGAAGCGGTGGTGATTTCGTGTTTTGATCCAATCAGAAAAGTGATTGCGAAAATTGCGCTGGAACGTTTGATCGCTGACGGAAGAATACATCCTGCCAGGATTGAAGAAGTCGTTCAGAAGGTCACCAAGGAGATCAGTCAGACCATATATGAAGAGGGCGAAAAAGTTCTCTTTGATTTGGGAATCCATAATGTCAGACCGGAAGGTATTCGGGCATTGGGAAGACTGCATTTCAGAACTAGTTATGGGCAGAATGTACTGTCCCATTCCAAGGAAGTTGCCGTTATTGCAGGTATGATCGCCGCAGAAATTGGTGCTGATGCTGAAATTGCCAAGAGGGGAGCTTTGCTCCATGACATTGGTAAGGGCCTTGAAACAGATGGAGATGTAAATCATGCGGAACTGGGTGCTGAACTCTGTAAGCGTATGAATGAAGATCCCCGTATTGTGAACGCCGTGGCAGCTCACCATAACGATGTAGAGATCAATTCTGTAGAAGGTATCCTTGTGCAGGTAGCGGATGCTATTTCGGCAGCAAGGCCTGGTGCTAGACGTGAAACTTTAGATAACTATATCAAGCGGTTGGAAAATCTTGAAAAGATTGCCATGAGTTTTGAAGGTGTTGAAAAAGTATTTGCTATTCAAGCAGGACGAGAACTTCGAATCATGGTAAACAATGATAAAATTGACGATTCAAAGGCTCAAATCTTGGCAAAAGATATTGCCAAGCAAATTGAAAATGAATTGAAATACCCCGGACGTATCCGGGTCACCATCATTCGCGAAACACGGGCCGTTGAATACGCACGATAGGAAGTGAATTTTGGCGAGTGAATTATGCGCCCTTATTCTAGGAGATGTCGTTGGAACTCCTGGAAGCAGGGCGCTTTTCTTTGGACTTAAAAAACTCATTAAAGAGACCAGAGCAGATCTGGTTATTGTCAATGGTGAAAATGCTGCTTCCGGGTTCGGAATGATGCCCGAAGATGTGCAGACTCTGTTCACATCAGGTGCGGATGTGATTACCAGCGGGAATCATATCTGGCAGAGGAAAGAGATTCTTGATCTACTGGATAGTGAAGAGCGTCTTCTCAGGCCCGCTAACTATCCCTCCGGTGTCCCCGGACATGGATTTTGCATTATTGAAAAGAAAAAGCAGAAAATTGCCGTCCTGAATCTTTTGGGAAGATCCCGCATGGGGTTCAATGGATTATGTCCCTTTCAGACGGGTAAGAAACTGCTGCAGCAACTCCATGGTAAAGCTGATGCGTTTATTCTTGATTTTCATGCTGAAGACCCCATGGAAAAAGAAGCACTGGCCTGTTACCTCGATGGTCAGCTGAGTCTGCTCTTCGGAACCCATACTCATATTCAGACTGCCGATGAAAGAATCCTTCCAGGTGGTACAGGTTACATCACCGATATTGGTATGGTGGGACCCAGTGATAGTGTTATTGGGTCAAATCCGCAGCAAAGCATTCAGAGGAGTATTTCCCAACTTCCCCTGAAAATGGAAGTCCTAGACAATGAGGCCCTTGTGTGTGGAATCTCTGTTGTCATACAGGATGGAAAAACAACCCGAATTGACCGAATCCGCCAAGTTCCCGGGTCATGAAAAAGATTAGGATTTTCGCTAAAATTCAAAAAGATTTTCCCCAATATTCTGAAAAAGAACTCTATGCTGCGATTTTGTGCGGTGAAGTCGCTGTTTTGGGTGAGACCATCAGAGATCCGAAGTCTCTGGTCCCAGAGGATGTAGAGGTTTGTCTTAAAAAGAAGAAATACGTTTCTCGGGGGGGCTTCAAACTTGAGAAAGTCTTGGACCTTTGGTCGCTTCCTGTAAGGGGCAGGAGAATCCTCGATGCCGGAAGTTCTACCGGAGGGTTTACGGATTGTCTTCTACAAAAAGGCGCCCTGTCTGTGTATGCCGTAGATGTAGGATATAATCAACTGGATTATTCTTTGAGAACGAATCCTGCGGTAATCGTCATGGAAAGAACCAACATTATGAGTGTGGATTCTCTTGATCCAAGACCAAGTTGGGCTGTGGCGGATCTCTCTTTCAGGTCACTTCGATCAGCAGCATCCCATATTCTGGGATTGACCGAAGATTCCCGCTTGATTGCACTAATGAAACCGCAGTTTGAGGTTAAAGATCCGGATGAAGATTTTGACGGGATCGTAAGAAATCCTCAGGAGATCATTGATATTACGGAGATGGTTATTCGGGAAATGTCCGATGAGGGGGCTTTTGTCACAAAGGCGGCTCTGTCTCCTGTTACAGGCCGTAAGGGGAATCAGGAACTTCTTTTTGATGTCTCAGGGAAAGAATCTGAGCTTGTAGACCTGGAGCAAATCATTTCCAGCCTCAAAGAGGAATTCAAAATCCACAAAACTGTCTGATCTATGATTTTTAAGAATTGTTCTGAAAGGAATCACGACTCAAGGGTTTTCCGATGTAGAATCCTTCCCCCCCAAGATACTCTTTAATTACGCCTTCAATAAGAATCTGAACATTTTTAATGCTCGGGAACTCCGTCGATGTATAGACAATCTGTTTTAATTGAGCGAGGTATCCCTCTCTTCCCAGAGGGTTAAAGCGGAACGCTTCATTAAAATTTAAGTAGGCTGTTCCCGATTCCACCCGGGCTGATAAGAGCCTTGTCCCTTCAGGTATGAGTGTCAAAGATCCTTTGTTGAGTTCATCGCTTGCAGGACCGTCAATGAGAGAGTTTATAGTCTGTGTCAGGGGAAAACTACTGAAGTCTATGTTCCTCGAAACGCTTTTTAAGGAAATTTGTCCTTCGGTGTTTACTTTCACAAAATATATCCGGGCTTCCCTTGTCGGTATGGTTTCTGTCTCGCTTGGAGCTTTCTTTTCTTCTGCCGATTCTTTGGGGACTTCAGTGATCGGAGGCAGCGCCGTTTCTGATTCAGCTTCTGCCGGTTCCAAACGTTTTATCGTTGCACTTCCACTGTTATTGTTGGGGATTTGCCATAGCTGGGATTTACCAGGTTGAAAGAAATAGAAAACAAGCCCTAAAAGTATCAGGCAGATGACAGATAAAAGGATTAGTACCACTATCTGAGACATTTGAACCTTATCGCTTTGTGACTTTTGTGGATGATTTTTTAAGGTGTTTTTGCCGGTTTGAAAGGTTTGCTTGGTTCCTCGCCTGTTGGTAGCAGAAGTAGAGGATGGATTCATTTTTTTATATTTATTCACAGGTTTCTGATTCTTGCTCATACCCTTTGATTATCGGATTATTACACAGCTATGCCAAGTAAAAAAGAGGGATATCCGTAAGTTTGACTAACTATAGAAAGTTGCGTATTATAGAAATAATGAAAGAATTCCATGGAATTTCAGCGTCACCTGGCATCGTTATCTCAACGGCATTTCTTTACAATGAAGACAGCTTTTCTATCCCCTGTTATTCGATTAAAGAAGAGGATATAGAGGGCGAGCTGACTCGATACCATAAAGCTATTCAGGAAGCATCAGAAGAGCTGACTGATTTAAAAAAGAAAATCACCGATGAACACAGTCAGGAAGAAGCTCGATTCCTTGACTCACATATTCTGATGCTCCATGACCCTATGTTTAAGGATCAGGTGTTTGAACGACTGAAAAAAGACCTGTTCAATATAGAGTGGGTTGCTCAAAGTGTCATTCAGGATTACATCCAAAAATTGAATGCTTCGGGAGATCAGTATCTGAGGGAACGTTCCATGGATATTAATGATGTATCCAAGAGGATCATCAATAATCTCCTTATGAGAAAGAGAATTTCTCTGGCCGATCTTTCTAGCGAAGTCATCATTGTTACTCCCGACCTCCTTCCTTCGGATACTTTGCTTATGAATAAATGGCTGGTCAAGGGGATTGTCATGGATGCAGGTGGTCGAACGTCCCATACTGCTATTCTGGCCCGTTCTTTCGGGATTCCAGCCATACTCGGGCTTCGTCATATTACTAAAGAAGTCGCGGATGGGGATATTCTAATCATAGATGCCCTCAAAGGCATCGTCTATGTGAATCCGGATAAAGAAACCCTTCTTAAATATAAAAAGAAAAAAAAAGAATACCTGAAGCGGGAATCTGAGCTATTTAATCTCAGTAATCTTCCTTCAGAGACCAGAGACGGCAAGCTCATACACTTGAAGGCTAACATTGAAGTAGCAGAAGAATTGGATTCGGTTCATGCTTATAATGCATCAGGAATCGGTTTGTTCCGAACGGAATTTCTTGTTATGCAATCAGGGCAGGAAATGGATGAGGAGCTTCAGTATTCTGCCTATATAAAAGTTGTGAAGGGCATGAACGGCTTACCAGTAACCATCAGGACTCTGGATGTTGGTGGAGACAAACTGATCAATGAAATTGCCCAGAGAGATGAGAAGAATCCTCTTTTGGGTTGGCGTGCAATTCGGTTCTGTCTGGAGAGAACCGATGTGTTTAGAATCCAGTTGAGAGCCATTCTCCGGGCTTCTGCGGCTGGGCCTGTGAGGATCATGTTTCCCATGATCAGCGGGATTGAAGAATTTGAAAAAGCCCTTAAAATTTTAAAGGGTGTAAAGAGAGAACTGCGCTCGGAAGGTATTGCTTTTGCAGATGAAATACCTGTAGGATGCATGATTGAAGTTCCTTCTGCGGCCTTAACATCGGATATCCTGGCTAGGAGAGCGGATTTTTTTTCCATCGGTACGAATGATCTAATTCAATATACTATCGCCGTTGACCGAGGTAATGAGAAGATTACCAGTATGTATGAGCCTTTCCATCCGGCAGTGCTCAGATTGATCAAAATTGTTGTGGATAATGCACATGATGCGGGTATTCCTGTGGGCATGTGCGGTGAAATGGCGGGTGATCCGATGGCTGCAGTCATATTAATGGGCCTGGGGTTGGATGAACTGAGTATGAGTTCCTTCAGTATCCCCGAAATTAAGCGTATTATACGTTCCACCACCATATTGGAAGCTGAGGAGTTTCTCGGTACCCTGATGGATATGAAGAGTTTCAAAGATATTGACCATTATGTCCGAGAGTGGATGGAGGAAAAATTTGAGTTTATCACAGGTTAGGGAAAACCGCTTACCAATAGTCGTTATCGCCGGAAGACCCAATGTCGGAAAATCGACGCTGTTTAATAGAATTATAAAAAAAAGAAAAGCCATCACGGATCCAACACCGGGTGTGACAAGAGACACCATCCAGGAACGGTGTTTTGTCAGGGATCAGGAAGTCCTGCTTATGGATACCGGGGGATTCAAACTGGAAAGAGATGACAGTTTTGATGAACTGGTTGCCCAAAAATCACTCAAAATGCTGGAGCAGGGTGATCTCATTTTGTTTATTATGGATGTTAATGACATCACTAGCGAAGATGAAACATTCATTGAGAATCTAAGATCCTACCAGGATAAGGTTCTCCTTGTTGTGAATAAAATAGACCATCCGGACAAGGAAAACGAAATCTGGAATTTGTATTCCCTTGGGTTTGAGCATATCATTGGAATCTCTGCCACCCATGGCCGAAATATGGAAGGTCTTCAGGATAAAATCGTATCAATGATCGATTTCTCTCTCTTTAACGGTGCCGTAGAATCGGAAAAAGATCCTCATATAAGCATCGCCATCCTTGGAAAACCCAATACAGGTAAATCAACCCTGACAAATCAGCTCACCGGAAAAGAAAACTCCATTGTCTCTCCCATTGCCGGGACGACACGAGATGTGATTGAAGGACGATTCCTGTACAAAAACAGGGAATTTAAGGTTCTGGATACGGCTGGGATCAGAAGAAAGAAGAAAGTTGTTGAAGATGTGGAATACTATTCAGTCAACAGGGCGTTTCATACCATCGACGAGTCAGATATCATATTCCTCCTGATCGATATACAGGAAGGATTAACAGAGCAGGATAAAAAAATCACCCAGCAGATCGTTAACCAGGGTAAGGGTGTTATTTTGGTTCTGAATAAGTGGGATACAACAGACGGCACCAAAGAGTTCTGGGATAAAGCTGTTGAGAAGGTTCGGTTCCTTTTTCCAATCCTGGGGTTTGCTCCGGTTATGGCTATTTCCGGCTTGAAGGGGACTGGTTTAGATAAACTTCTGGACGAGACCGAGAAGGTGTATAGGCAGCTCACAAAAAGGGTAGAAACCAGTCAATTGAATGAATCTTTGCGGTATTGGATGGACTATAATCCAATTCCATCAGTCAAAAATAAGAGGTATAAACTCCTTTACCTGACTCAGGTGACTGCCCATCCCGTAAAATTTGTACTCTTTGTTAATAGAGAGAAGGGTTTTCCCGATTCTTATAAGAGGTATGTTATGAATCAGATCCGCAAAGAATTCGGTATGTCCAAAATTCCTATAAATATGGAGTTAAAGGAACGTTCCTGATCATAAATGAATGCCGGGAGTCGTTAATGAACTTTAAATCTGTCGGATGTTTCATTGTTATTGCCTTTTGTTATCCGGCAATGAGCCTTTTTTCTCAGTCATCTTATCCCTTTGAGGAGCGCTTGGCCTCTGCTGCGTCCTTCTATGAGAACGTTGAAGTTCGTTCAGCCATGGCTGATGCTATAAATGCACCTTTTTATTCTCTATTGACCAGGCAGAAAGAGATTCATTCTCAGGTTCTGTCTCCTGTCGCTGTAGAATTTGAGTTGCGGAAGTCTGAAGATTCTTTTTATCTGCTTTTTAAGAATGAGTTGAGCTATAAATACCCGGTTTGGGGGAGGGGCAACTATATTATTAAGAGAGATTTGAGATCAGGAGACTTTCTGCAAATCAAGATCTTCCTCCAGAATGATGAAATGTCCTTCATTCGCCTCATGCCCCTCGATGAGAGCAGAACCTCCCTGGAAATGTCTCTCTACGGAGTGACTATATACAATGGCATTGTTCTGCCTGTCTCTATTGAAGATTTATCTGTCAGCTCATTTGCCCGAGTTATGCATCTGACAAAGGATATGATCCAATGGGAGGAGATCTTTACAGATGCAAGCTATCCGGAATGGGAGCAGGTTGCCAGTCTTGCCCGCCGTATTGGCGAAGATGTGGATTTTCTATATGAATCGGACGATGGGGCGCAAGACCATCTTGGTCGTTTTGTTTTGATAGAGAGTGGGGAACCGATTTCCGGTCAGGCAGGAGCCGTGAATTGTTCCGGTTTTGCCAAATGGGTTGCCGATGGGATTCTTATAAGCCGGGGTGCCGAGTCTGCCCTGAATATTGAATCACTGAAGGCTCCATCGGAAACAGAGAGCCGGATGGATAACCCCTGGAGCATGGCTCATCTGGATCGTGATCCCTATTTCGGTTTGGATTGGAGCCGGAATCTGGCACGGTTCTTAAGAGAATCTGAACCTGGAAGTCCGGAAGCAGGATTGCTAGATATGGATCTGCGCAATGTTCCCTTTTTTGAGTATAAAGAGAATATTGGCTATGAACTTGAAAAATTGAAGTCTCTGCTGTATCTTCAGGCGGTGAAGGAGCCGGGTTATTTTTACCTGGGTGCTGTTAATTCGCTTTATGGTAAGGATCCTGTTCTCTGGCAGTATTATCATATTGCTCTGTTTTTTCCCTGGTTTGATGAAAATGGAGATTTTCAACTTGAGGTTCTTGAAACAGGTGATATCTCTTCTCTTGACAACCTCAAGTACAGGTATCCTCAAAGTTTTGTGCATTTGAGTAAGGTAAAAGCTTCAAAAGGCTTTGTTTCACCCTGGAAGCCTGATTCTATAGAATGAGTATTCTGACACTGATTTAAGGAGTTCTATTATGCTGGATATATTTCAGAAAGGTGGCGTTATCCTTTGGATTATAATGCTGTTGTCTGTTTTTGCAGCCGCAATAATCATCGAAAGGATGTTGTATTTCAAACGGATTAAAGTGGATGAAGATAAGTTGTTCCTTCGGATCAAAGGAGCCATTGAGAAGAATCATTTTGACGAAGCTCTTTCCATCTGTGATAGCAATGTTTCACCCCTGACCGGGCTGATGAAGGTTGGAATAGCACACCGTGATCAGGTTGAGGTCGTTCAGAAAGAGGTGCTTCGGGATGCGGCAAGGCAGGAAATCCCCCAATTGGAACGGTTCTTGACCCCTTTGGGAACGATTGCTCATATATCCCCCCTTCTCGGGTTGCTGGGGACTGTCACTGGGAACATCAAGGCCTTCGGAATTTTGGGAGGAGGCACTTCTTTTGCAGATCCTTCTGTTCTGGCAAGAGGTATTTCTGAAGCTCTGCTGACGACAGCTGCCGGTCTAATCGTCTCTATTCCAGCTGTTATCTTCTATAACTATCTCGTCAAGAAGGTCGAGAATATTCTCATCCAGATGGAGAATCAGGTCAATGAAATGATCCTGCTCCTCAAAGGACAAAAGAAGGAGAGGACAGGAGACGAGTTATGATACTAGAGCGTCGTCTCAAGCCGCATATCAATGTTGATCTCACACCTCTGATTGATGTTGTGTTTCAGCTTGTTATTTTTTTCATGATCTCAAGTGTGTTCAATACGGCACCGGGTATCACTCTGGATCTTCCAGAATCGTCTACTTCGGAGAATGTAGAAATTACAGAACTTCGCTTGACTGTCTTGTCCAGTGATGAGATTTATGTCAACAAGGAAAGCTGTACAATCCTGACCTTGGAAGAGACCCTGATCTCCGTGATAGAGCAGAGTCATATGGAGGAACCTGTAGTTGTGTTTGATGGTGATGGTGAAATTCCCTATCAAATGATGATTCAGGTCCTGGATATTTTGCGTCGGCAGGGATTCGAGGGTGTTAATCTTGTGACCAGAGAGAAAGCTGAGGATGCTTGATGACGCCTTATCAGGTTAAGCAGCAGAAAAAGAGAACACTTCTCAGTGTTCTCTTTGCCATCCTCTTCCACTTACTCGTGTTGGGATCTTTTATTCTCTACGATTACTTCTTCATCGAAGAACTCAGTGATTTTTCCGGTCCCATCCTTGTAAAGCTTGGAGAACCGGAGGGCGAAGATCTTCCCCTTATGCCGGAAGATGTTCCGGAGGAGGTGCCAGAAGAAGTTGTCACTCCCGAGGATATACTGCCACCAGTTCCGGAGACTGTGGTCTCCGAGCCTTCTGAGAATACTCTTCCTCCTGTTCAACCTGAAAAAATAGTAGAGAAACCAACACCCACTCCCATTCCAATTCCTGCGGAACCTGTGGTGAACACCCCCGCAACTCCACCTGTTATTCCACAGAAACCCCAAGCTGTCATTATTTCGGGTGAGGACGAGGGAAACTCCTATGAATATCAGTTTGAGGCGGAAGAGGGTGTCATCGGACGGTCTTTGTCTACGGATATCTCTCTGTATATGCCTTTGCCTCAAATCATTTCCTCCTCCTTGTATGGAAGTGAAAGTATGACTAAAGAGTCTTTTCAGATAGGTTTGACAAGACAGGAACTGATTCAGAAGTACTATACGAATATCAATGGAGACTGGGTTTATACAGAAACTCCCAACATTGATGATATTAAATCCATCTGGGCTTATCTAAAAGAAGCCGGGTACGATGCCAGCAATGCGGATTATAAATTCGGTGGAAATTTAAATCCTGTGGTGATCAGTTTTACAATCTCCGGATCGGCAGAGCTCATCATGTCAAAAGTGGATAAATCCTCAGGTGACTCCAGGATTGATGATTCTGTTCTTGCCGGGTTTCGAAGCGCGACTTTTTCGAATTCCAGCAATGGCGAAATCAAAGGACGATTCACATACCGTTTTCAATAAGCTGATATTGAACTATTTCCTCCCATAGAAACAGCTTGCCAATTCGCTGTCATTCCTGTAGTGTAGAAACAGATTAAAAATGGACGGTAAGACGAATATATGGCTGTAAAAGCTGTTGCCTTTGATATTGACGGTACCCTGTACCCTAACTGGAGAATGAAGTTCTTTTCATTTCCTTTCCTCCTGAGTCACCTCTCTCTTGTGATGAATTTCTCAAGAGTCAGGAAAGACTTACGAGAAATCGAGAATATCAGTGATTTCAGAGTCACTCAGTCTGAATTGATGGCCAAACGGCTGGGAGTTACCGCTGAAGAAGCGGCATCCATTGTAGAAAAGATCATCTATAAAAAGTGGGAAAATATATTCAAACGGGTAAGGCCGTATTCGGGACTTCAAAAGGCTCTGGAAGAATTGAAATCCAGGGGATTCCTCCTAGGGGTACTTTCCGACTTTCCCGTAGGAAATAAATTAAATTACTTTAGAGTGGAGGGGCATTGGGACGTGACTATGTCTAGTGAAGACACAGGCTATTTAAAACCCCATACTGCCCCTTTTTACACTCTGGCAGAGAAACTTGGATGCCGCCCGGAGGAAGTCCTTTATGTGGGCAACAGTTATGAGTATGATGTGAAAGGAGCCTCCGCTGCAGGTATGAAAACAGTTTATGTTCAGTGGCAAGGTAAAAATGTTCCCGAAGCAGATCTTACAATCCGTAACTTCAAGAGCTTTGTCAAAAATATCGAATTCCTTTTGAGAGAGGATTAATCCATGCTTTTTAATACTGGAGATATAATAGTTCTTGCCATCGTTTTTCTTGTCCTCTTTCTAAATAGGCAGTTTGATAAGAACAATCGTTCTCTGGAAAAAGTCCGGAAGTATGCTGATAAAGTGAAGGATGAGCTGGATAAGCTTGTTAAGGACAAGAAGACAGAGATCCATGATTTGAACATTGACATAGAGGTCCAGGAAAAGACGAATAGAGAAATTCTTAAGCGTATCCTTCAGGCCAATGAAGAATCTCAAAACAGATCGGAAGAACTTGAGAGTTATAAAGACCGCTTGGGGGATGTCTCAGGACGGCTGGAAGAGCTGGATACTTTGACAAAGAATGTGGATGAGAATCTTGTCCGTATCAAAAAAGAATCAGAATATGTTGATTCCGTTGGTGTCCGCCTGAATAAATTATTAGAAAAAACAGAAGACCTGACAGCCGGAATGACTTCTTTGCATGAGTCCTTTAGAAAAGAAAATGCCCAGGCACTGGAAGAGCTCCAAAAGTCCTTTCATGGCGAAATGTCAACAGTATACAAACAGTTCCTGAATAATTTGGAAGCCTCGGGAGAGAAGTTGGACCAGTTTCGGGGACATGTTGATGAGCTGTTGGAAAGCCGGGATAGAATCGGTAAGGAAAAACTGGATGCCTTCACTGCTCAATGGACGAGTGTCGAAGACAATTATCTGGCCCGGTTGGAAAAAGTCGCCTCCGAAGGTGTCGCCTTAGAGTCTGATTCTTTTCTACATCTAAAAGAACTACTGTCATCACATACAGAATCTCTTTCTGCTGGTTGGAATAATGAAATGCAGCGCTTAGAGCGCCGCTTCCAGAATCTGTCTGAAGAATTGAATAATGGAATGGAAAGTCTGGACGAGAATCATACTCTCTGGAAGAACCGTTCGGATGAACAGATCCTTCGCTTTAACGATCATTTAGCTGCTGCGACAGGGGAGCAGCAGAGTACTTTGAAGGCCATGAAAGATGAGCTGGAATCCATGATGCAAGACTTCTCTGCAACCCGTACCGGTATGGTCAGGCAAAAAGATGAAGTTGAGCAGGAACTGGAGAGGCTGGACAGTCGATTGGGAGCCCATAAATCAAATGTTGATGCCCAATTACAGGAGTTTACCGACACATTCACAGGACGCATAGAAGAGACAGCTGAGACACTCCAAATTGAGGCATTGAAGGCCATTGAAAAGAAACTTAAAGAGTACGAAAGCGGATTCTTTCCACGGTTCAATAAACTGGAACAGTTTATGAACGATATGGATACTCTGGAATCCTCCCTCCGCATGAGTATGAATGAGGTTTCTGAGAGGGTCATGAGTGAATTTTCTGCTTTTGATCTTAAGATGAAGAATCTCCGCTCAGACGAAGAGCGGGATACGGATGAACGGGCAGAAAAGATCAGAATGGCTATGAATGAACTGGAGCAAGGACTGGATGAGCTGAAAAGCAGAGCCTATGATAATGTTTCTGCTCAACTTCAGGTCTTCGAAGATGACTTTTTTACAGACCTCAAGAAGCGGGATGACAGCATCCAAAATAGCCTGAGAGACTGGCAGGAGAATCTAGATAGGCAAATCACAGATCTTGCGGATCAGCAGAACCGGGACAGGGTGGAAATGGAACGCAGCTGTTCTGCAGAGCTGAACAAGCGTCTGGGGGAACTTCAGACCCGGGTTTCTCAACAGTTTGAGAAATTTCAGACTCAGGTTGTGTCTTTTCGAGAGTCTCTGGATTCAAGGGTGGATGAAGGGAATTCCCTCATTATCAGCTATAGGGAAGACCTTCAAAATAAAGTCTCCACCATGCGTGATGAATCTATGGACTTCATGGTCCGTGAGTTGGAACGGCTCAGCATGGGTTTGAATGAACGGGTCGAAGTTTCTGAAAAAGATATCAATCAGAAGTTAAATCTTCTTATGAGTGATCTGGATCAATCTCGGCGGGAATTCTCCATTCAGTCTGAGACCATTCAATCCGATGTGACCAGTTGGCAACAGAAAATACTGCAGCAAATCAAAGATGATGAAGCACAAATTCGTGAGTCATATGATGATTTTAAGACCAGTATCACCTCCGATCTGAATGAAATTAGAGATGATTTTAAATCTCAAAAAGAAGAATTGATACTCTCAAGCAATGAAGAAAGAGCGGATCTCAAACAGGATCTGGCTGCCATGAGTGAGAAGGTTTATCAGCTTCAGACTGATCTGAAGGATAAATCTGAATCGACATTGGAGCGTTTTAACAGCGATTACAATCTGTTTATGCTGGATTTTCAGAAGAAGCTCAGAGAGTCACAAAATGATGCAGAATTGAAGATCCGTGAGATGCGCCAGGGTGTCAGCGACGCACGGGAAAAAATGGATGCTTACCAGAAAAAGCTTGTGACCAGGGTAGAGGAAGACACCCGTCATCTCACTTCGAATCTGGAAGAAATCGAACGGAAACAGCAGGATTTTATTGCCCAGACTCATATTTTTGAGAAAGCGGATCGCCTGAAAGAGACTCTCTCCAGGAATATTCTGGAGTTGAAAGGAGATCTTCAAAAAGTGGATTCAAATATGGATCGACTTAAAGATTATCAGGCCGGTTTTGATAGGGTTCAGGATCAGTATCAGGGTATCTTGGATCAGATAAACCGTTTTATGGAAGAGAAGCAGAAAGTAGAAGAGCTGGAAGATAAAATCAGAAGCATGGTCAGCCTTTCCAAATCGGTTGATCTTAAACTGGATCAGGTCAGTTCTCTCCACGATATGCTGCAGCAGTATCAAAGCCGGGTGAAAGAACTGGAAGATCAGCATCATGCCCTTGATTCCCGGTTTCTCAGAATGGAAAGCAAAGCGATTCTGGTGGATAAGACTGTAGAACAGGTGGATGAATACGCAATCACAGTCGAGACTCTGCAAAAGAGTATTGATATGCTCAAAAACGAGTTGAACCCTCTAAGTGGACGTTTGAAAGATATTGAGCAAAGGAACACCTTTCTTCTTGAGAATAAGGAGAGTGCAGACTCTGTCTATTCTAAGATAGCCTCTTTGGATCAGGTCCTCGCCGATCTGGATGAGAAGGCCGAGAAGATCAATCAGGCCCGTGATTGGATAGCCAGAACGGAGACCAGAATGGATGGTGTGGTTAAGCAGGCTCAGGATCAAGTGAAGCTTTTAGGGCGCCTGGCAGAGCGTGACGGAAGCGCTCCCAGAGCCGGTGGTTCTCCAGATATGGACACTCGTGAAACCGTACTTCGCCTCGCCCGTCTAGGATGGAAGACCGAAGATATTGCCAGAACTCTCAAGCTCAGCCGGGGTGAGGTTGAATTAATTTTGGAAATCACTCCCAGGAGTTAGCCATGTTCCGTCACGGGTATATTTATCATGACATCCTGGCGGAAGTGGGACCGCTCAACGATGGGAAGGTTAGAAATCACAGGTCTTTACAGCTTATTTACGGTGTTAATAAACCCTATCGGATTAGGCTCAAAGGAGAGTGGCAGGATGTCAGGATCTGTTTGGTTGATCAAGGATTTGATCATTTTATCAGCGGTGAAGATGACTGGCAGATCTGCTTCTTTATATATCCCGATTCTCAACTGGGTCATCTTTTTAAGTCTGAAATCTTGAAAGGGGCATCCGTTTCTATCCTTTCCCAAGATAAAAATCCCTCATTGATCAATACAGAACAGCCAGCGGTGAGACCCATGAGTCTGGCCGATCTCAGAGGGCTGCTGGAGACTTTTATTTTTGTTTTTACAGGACGTAAGGCCTATCCCAGAACCGGTTTAGCGACAGTTTCTGTGTTGAGCAGATTGATCCTGACCATGACAGATCTGACACTTTCTGAAGTGGCTAGGGCTTTGAATCGGAATCCTGAAGATCTGGCCCTGGACTTTAAAAGAGAAACGGAGATGGATATCAGAACTTGGTTGCTTCATAACAGAATGATTAGGTTTTTTGATTTTCTGGAAAAAGAAGACAGAATACCAGGTCCCGCCGATTTGGAGAAAATAGCCCGTGCCAACGGGATTTCAGGTTTAAACGGTCTTGATCGGCTTTTTGAAGATTTTTTTGGAATGCCTTATATGAGATGGGTTAATTCGGAAAAAGGTACTGTCGTATTAACAGAATCAGTTCCCACATTTTTGACTTACCGTTGATAAAAGGGTGCTTTTACAATGGAGACCAGGGGCCTCAGTCTTCCAGAGTTTCTTCTATTTGTGAAGGTGATTCTGTATTGAGAGATACTTTAGATTCGAGAACAGGGGAGTTATCCTTGTCTTCCATGTCCTGGAGTACCTTCAGGCTTCTGGCCATGATATCTCCTGTGGTGGCTGACATTTCCAAAAGGTTCAATAGGATTTTTTCCTGTTTTAAGAGTTCATTGTTCTGCTTTTCAAGCAGTTCAATCCTGTCTGCCTGCTCCTTTAGAGCTTCAACCAGAGGATGGGTGTACTCAACTCCTGATTCCTCTTCCATTACGAAGAGAGTGCTTATGGTACCATTTATAAATACATTTCTTATCATTGGCTGAATCCTAACAGGTATGGTTCAGAAAAACAATAAACTTTTTTAGACCTCCGGAAAAAAACACATACTTTTCACATCCGTTATTTTCCCTTTTGGGGTACGAAATTCAGGAAACCATTGAGGACTGGAGCTTTATTCCGATTTATTGTCAGTTTTTCTTGACCTTGATTCCTATCTATTATTATTTTTGAGACATCAAATGTGAAAGTTCATAAAGATTCTGGAAGGTTGAAGTGACGAAGAAAGAGAAAGAAGATCTGCAGGGAAAAGAGATCGATGAGATTGACTCTGTAGATATGGTCTCAGATGACCAGTCTGATGATTCTGATCAGAAGGATGCTGTAGAAGAAAATGAAACGGAAGAACGCAGTGAAACAGAGACCCTGTTGGAAGCGGTTAATGCTTTGACTCAGGAGAATAGCGATCTAAAAGATCAGTACCTGCGCAAACATGCCGAATTTGAGAATTTCAGAAAGAGGATGGCTCGTGAAAAGGCTGAATCTGTAAAATACGGAAACCAGGAACTTCTTAAAGATCTGATAGAAGTCATTGATAATTTTGATAGAGCCATCAAGTCGTCTAAAGATTCTCAGGATTTTAACTCCTTCAAAGAAGGAATCAGTATGATTGAGCAGCAGTTTACCGGTATGCTGGAAAGCAAGTGGTCCTTGAAGAAAATGGAAACCGAAGGATTGGAGTATGATCCCAATGCTCATGAAGCATTGATGATGGAGGAATCTTCTGATATTCAAGTTCCTACTGTGCTGGAAGATTTTCAGGCAGGATATACACTGTATGACAGAGTTTTGAGACCGGCTAAAGTTAAGGTGGGAAAGCCAGTTGCTCCCGCGGCCGATAAGAAAGAAGAATCGGAAGATTAGAAATTAGAAATCCGGATACTATGACTTTAAAACAGTCATGCAAAAGAGTCATATTCGGAAAATGAAGATATGATACTGGAGATCCTTTGGCTTGAACGAAGAATATCTCCCTAACACAAGTAAGTAAAGGAATAGGAGAAAATATTATGGGACGAATTATAGGAATTGACCTTGGTACGACGAACTCATGCGTAGCTGTCATGGAAGGAGGAGAACCAGTCGTCATTCAGAATGAAGAAGGGCAGAGAACCACTCCTTCAATGGTTGCTTTCACGGACAAAGATGAACGTCTGGTAGGACAGCCTGCCAAAAACCAGATGGTTACTAACCCTGAAAACACCATCTATTCAATTAAGAGATTTATGGGACGGCATTATGACGAGGTGACTGAAGAACTTCACATGATACCTTACCATGTAGAAAAAGGCCCTAATGGTGATGTCAGGGTCAAAGTTAATGGCAAGCACCAGTCTCCTCCCGAGATCTCAGCCGCTATTCTCCAGAAAATGAAGAAGACTGCAGAAGACTACCTTGGTGAAGCCGTGACTGAAGCCGTTGTTACAGTTCCCGCCTACTTCAATGATGCGCAGAGACAGGCAACTAAAGATGCCGGTCGTATTGCCGGTCTTGACGTAAAGAGAATCGTAAATGAGCCCACAGCCGCTGCCCTGTCTTATGGTTTCGGTAAAGAAAACAAAGAACAGAAAATTGCTGTTTATGACCTTGGTGGAGGAACCTTTGATATCTCCATTCTCGACATGGCCGAAGGTGTATTTGAAGTTCGTTCTACCAATGGAGATACTCATCTCGGTGGTGATAACTTTGATATGAAAATCATTGAATGGCTGGTGAGCAGTTTTAAATCTGATCAGGGTGTTGATTTATCTAATGACAAGATGGCACTTCAGAGACTGAGAGAGGGTGCAGAGAAAGCCAAGAAAGAACTCTCCTCTTCTCAAGCTACGGATATTAACCTGCCTTTTATTACGGCGGATGCCTCTGGACCTAAGCACCTGCAGTATAATTTGACCAGAGCTAAGTTTGAACAGATGACATCCGATTTGGTTCAAAGAACTAAAATCCCCTGTCAGAAAGCACTCAAGGATGCTGGATATTCTGCATCTGATATTGATGAAGTTATCCTGGTTGGTGGTTCAACAAGAATCCCTGCGGTTCAGGCTATTGTTAAAGAACTCTTCCAGCAGGAACCTCATAAGGGAGTCAACCCGGATGAAGTCGTTGCTATGGGTGCTTCCATTCAAGGTGGAGTTCTCGGCGGAGATGTAAACGATATTCTCCTCTTGGATGTAACTCCATTGTCCCTTGGTATTGAAACCTTGGGTGGTGTCTCAACCAAACTGATCGAACGTAATACTACGATTCCGACAAAGAAAAGTCAGGTTTTCTCTACTGCTGCGGATAACCAGAACGCCGTGTCCATCCATGTTCTTCAGGGTGAGCGGGAAATGGCCAGTGCCAACAGAACTCTTGGAAAGTTTGACCTTGTAGGAATCCCACCTGCACCTAGAGGTGTTCCACAGATTGAAGTTACCTTTGATATTGATGCAAACGGTATCGTACATGTTTCCGCCAAGGATTTGGGAACTGGAAAAGAACAGAAAATCAGAATTGAGTCTTCATCAGGCTTGAGCGAAGCTGAAATTGACAAGATGGTCAAAGATGCTGAACTGAATGCAGAAGCGGATAAAGCCATCAAAGAGAAGGCTGAAGTCATGAACGAAGCTGATAATCTGATATACTCTACTGAGAAATCTCTGAAAGATTTTGGTGATAAAGTTTCGGCAGAAGACAAAACCAAGATCGAAGCTTCTTTGGAATCATTGAAAGAGGTGATAAAAACAGATAATATTGAGAATATCAAGGCTAAAGTAGAAGAGCTGAAACAAGCGTCCTATAAACTTGCCGAAGAAATGTACAAGTCACAGGGTGGAGACCCTGGTGCTGCCGGTCCCGATATGGGAGGCGCTGCTCCAGGTGAAGATTCCTCTGAACCCAAGAAGGCTGAAACAGACGCAGAAGATGCGGATTATGAAGTCGTAG
Source organism: Oceanispirochaeta crateris (assembly GCF_008329965.1). Classification (GTDB taxonomy): domain Bacteria; phylum Spirochaetota; class Spirochaetia; order DSM-2461; family DSM-2461; genus Oceanispirochaeta; species Oceanispirochaeta crateris. Next base: position 2,475,513 of record NZ_CP036150.1, on the reverse strand, counting down.
ACGAAGATAAATAAATCTGTTTTCCCGGAGGGTTCATTCCTCCGGGAAAACAATGAGAACACAACCCTGGTCATATGGGGGTTGTCATCTTGAAAGGAAGAGTGGAAACCCGTGTCGAAAAGGGATTATTACGAAGTTCTGGGAATCGAAAAAAGTGCTGCCCCGGATGAAATCAAAAAAGCTTACAGAAAACTTGCGATCAAGTACCATCCAGACCGAAATCAGAACAACACCGAGGCTGAACATAAGTTTAAAGAGGCTACTGAGGCCTATGAAGTTCTTTCTGATGCCCAGAAGAAACAGGCTTATGATCAATATGGGTTTTCTGGTGTAGATAACATGGGTGGCCCCGGGTTCAATGCTTCAGCATTCTCCGGTTTTGAAGATATATTTGGAGGCGATTTTTCCAGTATTTTTGACTCCTTCTTCGGAGGTGCAGGCGGTCAGTCCCGAGGGGGCGGACGTAGAGGTCCTGCTCGAGGAAGTGATCTGCGCTATGACATGGAAGTTGAGTTCAAAGATGCTGTTTACGGTGACAAGGTCGATGTAGAGTATTACCGGCAGCATTCATGTGATGTCTGTCATGGTTCTGGTGCAGAGTCTGGGACTGGCAGTAAAACCTGTCCCACCTGTGGTGGATCCGGACAGGTTCGGCGTAGTTCCGGGTTCTTTTCTATCGCCCAGCCATGTTCTACCTGTCAGGGGGAGGGGACTATTATAGAAAATCCCTGCTCTGCTTGTCGTGGAAGAGGTGTTGTTAAAGAGCGTCAGAAGTTGAAGGTGACGATCCCCGCCGGAATTGCTCCCGGAAAACGCATCCGACTCGAAGGTCAGGGAGATGCTGGACCAAAAGGCGGACCCTCTGGAGACTTATATGTTTATATTCATATAAAAGAACATATCACTTTTGAAAGAGAAGGGTATGACCTCTACTGTGTTATTCCAATTTCAATGACCCAAGCTGCCTTAGGTGGCGATATTTTTGTGAGAACTTTGGATGATAAGAAAATCAAGCTGAAAATTACTGCGGGAACGCAGAATGGTAAAATGCTTCGTATTCGCAATGAAGGTGTGCCGGTTCTTCATGGTTCGGGCAGAAAGGGCGATATGTATGTAAAGCTCAGCATTCAGATACCCAAAAAATTAAGTTCTAAGCAAAAAGACATACTGAAGAATTTTTCTGAGGAGTATGGAGAAGATACAGAACCGAGTCCCATCAGATTGAAAGAACTCTGAGATTGAATCCATATAGAAAACCTTCCTCTCGGGGAAGGTTTTTTTATGACTGGCTGAGAATAATCCGATAATGTACTATGGCAAAAATCCCCGATCAAATCGGTAAATATAAAATCCTCTCACATCTTGGATCTGGCGGAAGCAGCATTGTCTATTTAGGGATGCATCCAACCCTCAAGAGAAAAGTTGTTCTTAAAAAATTGAATCTCCGGGGTAAAAAATCCTTTTATGAAAGCTTCCTGCAGGAAGCCGCTCTCATGATGGATCTGAATCATGACCATATTGTAAAGGTGTATGATCACTTCAAAGAAGGCAGCCGTCATTATATGGTCATGGAGTTTGTAGAGGGAGTCTCACTGGACCAGTTCTTGGAGAAGGCTGATTCTCTGAATCATGATACCATCCGGTATATACTCAGATGCTGTTGTAAGGCTCTGATCTATATCCATGAACGTAAAATTATCCACAGAGATATCAAACCATCAAATATTTTTATTTCTAACAAGGGCGATGTCAAACTGGGGGATTTTGGAATTGCCATGCATGGTGGCCCCTTGGATAAGGATAATGAAAATACGCCTGAGTCCTATCCTCTTGTTGGAACACCCGCCTATATGGCTCCTGAACAGTTTGCAGGGAAAGGTCGTATCACTCCCCGGACCGACCTGTATGCTCTGGGGGTCACATATTTTGAACTTTTGACAAAACAGAAACTCTTTTATGGCGAGACTCTGGATGAGATGAGGAGGGCTGTGCTTAAAGGACGGCACCCTTCACTGCTCTTTTTGATTCGTTCTTATGGATTTAACAGCTGGAGAATCATCAGACGCTGCATTTTTAGGGCTCCGATTTTGAGATTCTCTTCTTCTAAGAAGATGTTGAGAGCCCTCCGTTCATTCAGGATGAATGATGAAAGTGCCCAAGAGGATCTCTCTTTCAGAATCCAGTCTTTGTCATCAAAGTCAGGACCTGTAAAGAGGAAGTCAGAATCGGTCGGAAAAAAAGGGTTCTCTCAGGTCCTTGGAGTGAAAGAAACTACTGGTGGACGTCTTGGGGGACTCGTTATAGTCTCCGTATTCATTCTCCTTTTGGGAGGAAGTCTCTTGTATTCAGGCCGTTTTTATCAGTGGTTTTTGCCGGACAAATACGGTCGTTTTCTCCTGGAGTTGACTCAGGATACTCCGGGAGATTCTTTTCCTCTAGAGACTTTGGAGCTCTATCGTGATGAAGGGGGCTCCCCGAGGCTTCTGGACCAATGGAATGAATTTGCTTTTGAAAAAAAACCGCTTGTAAAGAGAACAGGATTCTACAGATTAAAGGTGAGCTGGGGGAACCGGGTCATTTGGAAAAGCTTTTATCTCCCCCCCATGACTGAACAGCAAGATGAAGTCCTGACGGTGGAGCTCTCTGCACCGCCTCTCTTGTCACAGCTTTTGGAAATAGATTTACTGCTGTCTGACGGTCTGACGGGACAGCTCTTAGACCCTGATGGTCATGTTTTTATCCAAAGCCCCAATGGTGAGTTCTCTCCTCTGAGTGAAGAATCCATGGTTGTATCAGGCCTTGAGTATCTTGTGAAAGCCGATTTGCCTGGTTATTATGAAGCTGAGTTTGATATAGTATTGGAATTTTATCAAAATTCTTTGATTCTTGAAGCGGCCTTGAAGCCTTTACCGGGTCAGTTGATTGTTCATCACAATATGGATAGTCTGAGTTTAAAAATTAATAATAGAAAAAAAATCAAAGGTGGAAATCAGTCTGAGGATATAGAGCATTTTGGTTCACTGAATATGGAAGGCGGCAGCTGGCTTCTTTCTCCCGGGATTTATGAACTCACCTGGGCTGGATCTGGGTGGAAAGAGAAGCAGAAGCTTACCATCAGATCAGAAGAACTTGTTGTATTCCGAATTACTCAGGATGAGAATGATCTTCCCCGTTTCGATATAGACCGCAAACAACAAAGCTTGGGAGAATAGATATTAAAAATGATTTCTAAAAAAAATATGTTCTTTGAGGTACTGCCGGAATACACTTGCATGATTTCTGAGTCATCTAACCCCGTCTTTAAAACATGTGAAGTCCTGACTCGGATTGACAACCTGTTCTTGGAAGATGTGCGGCCCCTTGGAAATAAGGATAAGATTCTACTTCTGAAAGAGCTCAGGAAAAAGCTGGAGATGAGCCTGTCTGAAATCTATTTGATAAACAGGTCTCAAGATGATTCAAATAGAAATGTTCTGGAATTAATTGATAAAAAAATAGAACAGTACTCCCACAAAAAAGTGGATACTCCTTTATTTCCAAAGATTTATGAACGGAAGAGTTGGTGGCGTTAATGGATAATTGCAGCAAGTTGATTATTCCCGAAGTTGATGTAGACTTTGATTTATTAAAAGAGAATGAAGCCCAGTTTTCAATGGAATTTGACCAAATAGGAAGGCCTGCCTCCATTCAAAATGCACCCTGGTCCGAGTTTCCAGATAAGCCGGATGTTCAATTTAGAATTGCCTGGTGTCAGGATACTTTTTTATTGAAATATTATGTTCGAGAGCGGGAAATCCTGGGAACCTACACTCAGGATGGCAGTGATGTCTTTGAAGATAGTTGTGTAGAACTGTTTCTTTCTCCTGAAGGTAAAGAGTCGTATTACAATTTTGAATTCAATTGTATTGGTTGCGCTTTGGGACAGCTTGGCAGTCAAAGGGATGATCGGGTTCCAGTAGAAAATACTCTTCTGGATCAAATTATCCGAATCCCTTCCCTAGGAAGGTCCCCTTATCACAATTATCATGAGGGACTTGTTGTTGAAGCTCCTTCCTGGAGCCTCATGGTCGTGATACCTGTCTCTGTTTTTTTCAGAGAATCCTATACCAGTTTCAGCGGTTTGAAGATGCGGGGAAATCTATATAAATGCGGTGATCAGCTTGAGACGCCCCATTACCTCTGCTGGAATCCAATTGAATCTGAAGCCCCTGATTTTCACAGACCTGAACATTTTGGAGAACTCTGGTTTTCATAAACTCCACTTTTAACAATAAATAAATATAGATCATACAGAAGTGTAACTGTTGTTTCCTGATAATTGTCGGTAGCTGCCAGGTGCAGCGAATAAAGATTAGGAGACAATTCTCAATGAAAAAATTGTTCAGTTCAATTTTATTTATGATTCTTTGTGTATCACTTTTTGCCGGAGGGCAGAAAGAGACCGATGCTGCCGCAAATTCCATGGCGGCTTCCTCTCAACCTAAAGAAATTCAATTTTGGTTTTCCTTCAGCGATGATAAACGATCCGGATGGATCAAAGACCTCGCCGCAGATTGGAATGCCAGTCATACAGAGTATAAGATCGTAGCCGAACAAAAAGGCAGTTACAGAGAAACCCTTCAGGCGGCTGTTCTTGCATCCCGCCAGAGTGTAGCTCCTCACCTTGTTCATGTCTTTGAGGTTGGAAGCCAGTTGGCTTTTGATTCAGGCATATTTGAGCCCATTGGAAATATCGGCTCCTTTGACACAAGCGATTATATTCAGCCTGTTTTGAATTACTACACATTGAATGGTACTGTCAATTCCATTCCTTTTAATAGCTCATCTCCCATCCTATACATCAATGAAGACATGATGATTCAAGCAGGATTGGACCCTAAGAATCCTCCTGAAACATTTGAAGAAATCATTGCTGCCTGTGAAAAAGCTAAAGCTGCAGGAGTTACCGAAGCTGGTCTTGGATTCAATCTTCACGGTTGGTTTTATGAACAGTGGTTGGCAGAGCAGGGGGCTCCTATTGTCAATAATGGCAATGGCCGTGACGGTAGAGCCACCGAAACCATGCTGGACAGCAAAGAGTCTAAAATCATCTTCAATTTCATTAAAGAGTTGAATGATAAAGGATTCTACAAATACACTGGAAAACTGGAAGACTGGGGTGGTTCGGACGCCATATTTCAGGAAGGAAAGGTTATGTTTCACATTACATCCACAGCCGATCTTGGAAACATAAGCACAGCCATTGATGATCGTTTTCAAATGGGCACAGGACGACTCCCTATTCCTGGTTCCAGTAAAAGAAACGGTGTGGTCATTGGAGGCGCCAGTGTTTGGCTTACCAAGGGACACCCCATGGATGAAATGGAAGCGGCCAGGGATTTTATTCTCTTCTTGACCAATACTGAAAATATGATGGATTGGCATAAAATGACAGGATACTATCCTGTTAGAAATAGCTCTATCGAAAAACTTGAACAAGAAGGCTGGTTTACAGAAGCTCCCACCAGGACAATTGCTTTTACACAGTTGTTGGAAACAGAATCTAACATGGCAACAGCCGGTGGTTTGATGGGGACCTTTGGGGACACAAGAACAATTGTTGAAGAGGCCATACAGAAAGTTCTGAACGGAGCAGATGTTGATGCTTCTATTGAACAGGCCAAAACTCTCGCTGACTTGAAACTCAGTGAATACAACAAAAATTTCTAAGATATATTTTAAAATTATGGATGTGGGTTGCTTCGGGTTGAAGAAGCAACCTCTTCTTTTCTCCTGGAGCCTTCCAAATGAATATTCAAAGTCAATTTAAGTCCAGATTTTTACACTGGATTTTTCTTGTTCCAACAGTTCTTGTTCTTGTCGTTTTTTTATATTTCCCAGCATGGCAATCTTTGATTCTAAGTCTTTTCAGGAGTAATCTTTTTCTGGGGACCAGGCAGTTTATAGGGTTTGAAAATTTCAAGAACCTATTTACCGGCCCCTTGGCACCGGCTTATGGACAGGTCTTTGTTCAAACTATAGTCTTCTCAGTTCTTGTCATCTTTCCAGGTCTTGTTATCAGTCTTATTTTAGCTACTTTGACCAATTCTCTGGGAAAGGAGGGGAAGATTTACAGGATATTACTCATTTGGCCTTACGCACTGTCTCCTGCAGTCGCAGGGACGATTTTCTCCTTTATGTTTAATCCAGAGACTGGTGCTGTGAATACTTTTTTAGGACTCTTTACATCCTGGCAACCCCGGTGGCTTGATAGCCCCCTCCTTGTCTTCTTTTTGGTCGTGAGTGGGAGTATCTGGAAAAATCTGGGATATAATATAGTGTTTTATTTAGCCTTCCTACAAAACATCCCTGCTGAGAATTACGAGGCTGCCGCTTTGGATGGGGCTGGTACATTTCGACAATTTCTAAAGATTACCATTCCCCTAGTCAGTCCTGTCTCCTATTTTCTGGTATTTACAAATATGTCTTATGCCCTTTTTGAAGCCTTTGCTCTTGTTGATATTTTAACCTCGGGAGGACCTGTCGGTTCGCCACCGGTGGATCACGCAGGATTAACAACATTTTTAATTTATAAAGTATTTCAGGATGGCTTTGGGGGAAGTAGCAATATGGGCTTTGCTGCAGCACAGAGTGTGATCCTTATGGTCCTTGTAGCCCTTTTGACAATGTTTCAATTTAAGTTTGGAGAAACAAAAGTCCATTATGGAGGTTCTTCCTCATGACAAGAAAAAAGAAAACCTTGATTCATATGATTCTCATCATATCGGCTTTTTTTATAGCCTTTCCCCTGATTTTTGCTCTTCTAAAGGCGACTCAGAGCCCAGGACAAGTCATGTCCGCCACTCTATGGCCGGGGTCAATGTTCTTTGAAAATATCAAGAATGTTTGGGTCAATTATAACTTTTATCAATATATGTTTACTTCGTTAAAGATCTCTTTTGTGATCATGGTGGGAAAAACATTTTTTTCCTTTTTTGCCGCCTTTGCGCTGGTTTTTATGAATTTCAAGGGTAAGAAGGTCCTTTTTGGGATGATTCTCGTGACATTGATGATGCCGACAGAAATGTTGATCATCGGGATGTTTGATCTGGTGTCTCTGCAGCCGCCTGAGAACGCAGTACACTTTCTGAAATGGATCTTGAACCCCAAAGCATTTTTATTGGAACCGATTCGCTATGGTTTTGGATGGACCGATAAGCCTCTTTCTATTGTGATTCCTTTTCTTGCCTCTGCCACGGCCGTCTTTTTTTTCCGGCAGCACTTCAGGAATATTCCGGGGTCCCTGATGGATGCCTCACTCATTGATGGGGCAGGACCTTTTCGATTTATTTTACATGTTCTATTTCCTCTGAGCCGTAATACTATAGGTGCATTATTTGTCGTTCAATTTATCTATGCCTGGAATCAGTATCTATGGCCGCGGGTTATTATCAGAAATGAAAGTGCACAGGCGGTTCAGGTGGGGTTGAAGGCTCTGATCGGAAATTCGGAAGGTGTGGAATGGGGGCAGGTTATGGCCGGGACCATTATGACCATGATACCTCCTTTAATCATATTGATCCTATTGCATGACCATTTTATGAGAGGGATCGCATTGACAGATAATAAATGATCGCAGGGTTTTCGTCTCACTTAGAATCGTAGCGGATTTATTCTCTGTTCTGTGAGTCTATGATGATGGTGACAGGTCCATCATTGCAAAGCTCAACATCCATATGTGCCCCGAATTCTCCTGTCTTAACAGGTCGGTCCGACTTTCTGCGTAGATCAGTTATAAATTGATTGTAGAGGGGGAGGGCCATCTTGGGATCTGCAGACCTGCTGAAAGACGGTCTGTTTCCTTTCCTGGTGCTGGCAAAGAGAGTAAACTGGCTAACAAGAAGGATTTCGCCTTCTATTTCCCGGACAGAGCAATTCATTTTTCCTGTTTCATCGGAAAAAATCCTCATATCCGAAATCTTGCTTGTAAGCCACTGAATATCTTCATCCCTGTCTTCAGGGGAAATTCCCAGGAAAACAAGAAAACCCGGCCCGATAGACCGGATTTTTTTTTTGTTGATGGTGACAGAGGCTCTAGATACCCTTTGTAAGACAGCTCTCATCTTTATTTCAGGGCTACCGCTTCGATTTCAATCTCGCCATCCAGGGGCAGGCGTGCCGCTTCTACAAGTGAACGGGCTGGCTTGTGAACTGAAAAGAATTCCTTGTAAATCTCATTTATTCTGGAAAAATTACCCATATCCTTAACGAATACTGTCACTTTAACCACTTTATCCAGCCCGCTGCCAGCGGCTTTTAATACTGCTTCTACGTTGAGAAGAGCTCTTCTTGTCTGCTCTTCGATGGAGCCTGTAATCAACTTGCCTGTAGCAGGGTCTATGGGAAGCTGACCAGAGGTGAATACCATAGAACCCGTGTCTATTCCCTGTGAATAAGGTCCAACAGCACCTGGTGCTTTATCTGTTTGTATTGGTTTCATTGTCTCTCCTTGTTGTTAAAGGCAGATTTGAACTGCCCTTATCTGGATAATCTAATGATTCCTCATTAAAAATGCAATTACTGTAATTGACAGAGGAAGATCATCCGGTGAATAATTTTACCACATGAAGAAGTATATTTTTGTTACTGGCGGTGTTTGTTCCAGCCTTGGAAAGGGGTTGGCTTCGGCGTCCCTGGGTACCCTCCTTGAGAATAGAGGGTTTTCTGTATGTATGATCAAAATTGATCCATACATCAATGTCGACGCAGGGACCATGAGTCCCTACCAGCATGGTGAAGTTTATGTCACCGATGATGGTGCAGAGACAGATCTTGATCTTGGGAATTATGCGCGATTTACTCACTCTCCCCTGAGTGCCGCTCACTCCATCACTACCGGTCAGATTTACGATGCAGTTATACGTAAGGAAAGAGAAGGGAAATTTTTAGGCAAGTGTGTACAGGTTGTCCCTCACATCACAGATGAAATTAAGAGACGTATTCTGAGTCTTGGTGAAAAACCCGAGATAGAAATAACTATTGTTGAGATTGGTGGTACTGTTGGAGATATCGAATCCATTCCCTACCTCGAAGCTGTACGTCAGATTATTCATGAGAAGGGTCATGGAGTTGCCCTCTCTGTTCATCTGACTCTTGTTCCTACCGTGACAGGTGGTGAGGTTAAGACCAAACCGACCCAGCACTCTGTAAAAGAGATGAGAGAAATCGGTATACAGCCAGATGTGCTGCTCTGTCGTTGTCAGGAAGAGCTGCCCGCAGATTTAAAAAGAAAAATCTCACAGTTTACAAACATTGATCATGATTGTGTTCTTTCTGCTCACGATGTGGATACAACCATTTATGAGATTCCTGTTGTCTACCATCATCAGGGAATGGATGAGGTTGTTTGTCGTAAATTGGGACTGCGCAGCAGAAAATCAAAGATCACCAACACTTGGGGACGATTGGCTGATATCCATAAAAATTCAAAAACTACTGTCAATATCGCAATGGTCGGGAAGTACATTGAACTGGCCGATGCCTATAAGTCGGTGGATGAAGCACTTGTGCATGGGGCATTCGCAAATGAAGTGCGGTTGAAGTTGACCAAGGTAGATTCAGAAGACATTGAGCAAAAGATTGCTGCCGGTGAAACTTTGGACGAATTCTTTGCACCCTATGACGGGATTCTAATTCCGGGTGGTTTTGGTTCCCGAGGGATTCTGGGCATGGTTCAGACCGCAAGATTCGCTAGAGAAAAGAAAATTCCCTGTTTCGGTATCTGCCTGGGATTGCAGATCATGGTTATTGAGTACAGCCGTTCCATTCTGGGACTTAAGGATGCTGATAGTTCTGAATTCAGACCTGAGGGGAATAATTCGGTCATCTCACTCCTGGAAGAACAGGTCGATGTCACTGCTTATGGTGGTACCATGAGACTGGGTTTGAGTGAGTCACATGTGAATGAAGGCACACATATGTTTAAAGCTTATGGGTCTACAACAATTCATGAGCGTCATAGACATCGATATGAAGTGTCCAATAGCTATCGGGAAGCTTTGTCCGAAGCCGGGCTGATCCTTTCAGGAACGACTCCTGATGGCTCTTTAGTCGAGTCAGTGGAATGGCCTGATCATCCCTGGGGTGTCGGAGTGCAGTTTCATCCTGAGTTCACATCATCTCCCATTAAAGCAGGACCCCTCTTTAAGGACTTTATTCTGCATTCATTGAAAAACTCTGGTAAAAAATAAGTTTTCAATCCTTTGAAATGAGAGCGCCCGGTTTAAACAGCAAATGAGCGGTTTGAATCGGGTGTTTTTTTTAAAGTAAAATCAGACGGATATTAAAAAATAGCCTGTTGGTTTGTTGTTACCGCGCTCTAAGGCAGGCTTTGCATAGACGTCTACTGCCTTTGTATATATAGGATCATAAAAAGTGCGAAATTCTGGCAGGAAAATCTAAGAATTCTAGACATACAAGTCTCTTTTTCATTAATAATCTCTATTCGTAATAGTGTCACTGGTTTCATGAAGAGCTTGGTTTTATATTAATTTGTTTGTGTATAATGTTTTAAGTCTGGAATTGTGCTGTGGTAAGAGGGACTGAGTAAAAAGTTTTGAATAAAACTAAAATACAGTGTTGACATAAAAGCAGGATAAGTTATATATTCACGGAGCGCTCGGGGCGATAAGCCAAGAAACGCACAGAACTAAATGTTCTTTTACAAAGGAATTAGAGAAGGGAAATTGAAGTATTTGACGAGAGTCAAGCACTGGTAGTACGAAAATAGAATCGTGCCAAAAGCCTTATGGTTTAGGTACGGTCCGAACGTTAGTTTTCTTTTAAGCACAGTGGGTTTTTCCGAAAGGGGAGGCGCACTGTATAAAGGGACTCTGGCTCACTTTAGGGCAGATCAGGATGAATACATTCGCTAGGATCTGTTTTAAGGCATTGATAGAAAATTATCCACTTCGGTGGATAAACTATATCATGGAGAGTTTGATCCTGGCTCAGAACGAACGCTGGCGGCGCGTTTTAAGCATGCAAGTCGAACGGTAGGGAAGTGCTTGCACTTCCTGAGAGTGGCGAACGGGTGAGTAACGCGTAGGTGATCTACCTTTTAGTTGGGGATAGCTCATGGAAACATGGGGTAATACCGAATGATCTCTACGATCTTGTTTGTAGAGCAAAGGGGCGTTTGCCTCGCTGAAAGATGAGCCTGCGTATGATTAGCTAGTTGGTAAGGTAATGGCTTACCAAGGCGACGATCATTAGCCGGCCTGAGAGGGTGACCGGCCACATTGGGACTGAGACACGGCCCAGACTCCTACGGGAGGCAGCAGCTAAGAATCTTCCGCAATGGACGAAAGTCTGACGGAGCGACGCCGCGTGTGCGAAGAATGTCGAGAGATTGTAAAGCACTTTTATATGTGAGGAATAATAGTATCAGGAAATGGGTATTAGATGACGTTAGCATATGAATAAGCTCCGGCCAATTACGTGCCAGCAGCCGCGGTAACACGTAAGGAGCGAGCGTTGTTCGGAATTATTGGGCGTAAAGGGCATGTAGGCGGTTACGTAAGTCCGATGTGAAAGCACACTGCTTAACAGTGATGTTGCGTTGGAAACTGTGTGACTAGAATCCGAGAGGGGTAAGTGGAATTCCTAGTGTAGGGGTGAAATCTGTTGATATTAGGAAGAACACCAGAGGCGAAGGCGACTTGCTGGCTCTGGATTGACGCTGAGGTGCGAAAGCGTAGGTAGCGAACAGGATTAGATACCCTGGTAGTCTACGCCGTAAACGATGTACACTTGGTGTCTGGAACATGAGTTCTAGGTGCCGTAGCTAACGCGTTAAGTGTACCGCCTGGGGAGTATGCCGGCAACGGTGAAACTCAAAGGAATTGACGGGGGCCCGCACAAGCGGTGGAGCATGTGGTTTAATTCGATGATACGCGAGAAACCTTACCAGGGCTTGACATATACAGGACGGCATTAGAGATATTGCTTCTTCTTCGGAAGTCTGTATACAGGTGCTGCATGGTTGTCGTCAGCTCGTGCCGTGAGGTGTTGGGTTAAGTCCCGCAACGAGCGCAACCCCTATTGTATGTTACCATCATTAAGTTGGGGACTCATGCAAGACTGCCGGTGACAAACCGGAGGAAGGTGGGGATGACGTCAAATCATCATGGCCCTTATGTCCTGGGCTACACACGTGCTACAATGGCCAGTACAGAGTGATGCGAATCCGCGAGGTGGAGCAAAACGCTTAAAGCTGGTCTCAGTTCGGATTGGAGTCTGAAACTCGACTCCATGAAGGTGGAATCGCTAGTAATCGCGCATCAGCATGGCGCGGTGAATACGTTCCCGGGCCTTGTACACACCGCCCGTCACACCACCCGAGTCGGGGGTACCCGAAGTCAGTAGACTAACCAGCAATGGAGGTCGCTGCCGAAGGTATGCTCGGTAAGGGGGGTGAAGTCGTAACAAGGTAGCCGTACCGGAAGGTGCGGCTGGATCACCTCCTTTCTACGAGAAAGGTATTAAGTCTTGTGTTTTGTACACACAAGCAGTTAGTCATCATTTTCACGAGTGATGCTCGTATGAATCAGTGTTGCGTTCACGGCCCTTGGTCTGTGGTACGCAACATGCTTGGCCCTCGTTAAATACTTCTAATTTCCCTATAAAGCTTTAATTCCCAGTTTAAAGGGCCTTTAGCTCAGTTGGTTAGAGCGCACGCCTGATAAGCGTGAGGTCACTAGTTCAAATCTAGTAAGGCCCAAAGCAGTTTTGTTGAGTGATTAACAGATCTGGTAATAAAAATAGAGTTTGTCTCGGACAGGTTCTTTTTTTTAGTTCTTTAATATAGATAATAGCGAAGGGATAAATAATAATATGGTCAAGCGACTAAGGGTCCATGGTGGATGCCTTGGAGCTATCCGGCGATGAAGGGCGTGGTAAGCTGCGAAAAGCCTCGGTGAGAAGCAAACATTCTTATACCCGAGGATTCCCGAATGGGGTAACCCGGCTGTTTTTATGACAGTCATTATGCGGTGAATACATAGCCGTATAAAGCGAGACTCAGGGAACTGAACCATCTAAGTACCTGAAGGAAAAGAAATCAATTTAGAGATTCCCTTAGTAGCGGCGAGCGAACGGGGATTAGCCCAAACCAATGTCATTTCGGTGATATTGGGGTTGTAGGGCATGCATATATGTATCAGTGAAAGATAGCAGAATGGTATTGGGAAAGCCAACCGTAGAGGGTGAAAGTCCTGTAAGCGAAATCTGAAGCTGGCTAGCATGTACCTGAGTAAGGCGGGGCACGAGTAATCCTGTCTGAATCTGGGGGGACCACCCTCCAAGGCTAAATACGAGATAGCTACCGATAGCGAATAGTACCGTGAGGGAAAGGTGAAAAGCACCCCGGGAGGGGAGTGAAATAGAACCTGAAACCGTGGACCTACAAGCGGTCAAAGCCCTTTTATGGGGTGATGGCGTGCCTTTTGTAGAATGAGCCTGCGAGTTAATATATTAAGCGAGGTTAAGGTATAGAAGTACCGGAGCCGGAGGGAAACCGAGTCTGAATAGGGCGTTTTAGTTTGATGTATTAGACCCGAAGCCGGGTGATCTATTTATGGTCAGGTTGAAGCTTGGGTAACACTGAGTGGAGGACCGAACACTAGTCTGTTGAAAAAGGCAGTGATGAACTGTGAATAGGAGTGAAAGGCTAATCAAACCCGGAGATAGCTGGTTCTCCTCGAAATGGCTTTAGGGTCAGCGTCATATGGTTAATATCGGAGGTAGAGCACTGATTAGGCTAGGGCCTGTCACAGGGTACCAAACTTAGTCAAACTCCGAATGCCGATATTCAAAGTATGGCAGTGAGACTACGGGTGATAAGATTCGTAGTCGAAAGGGAAAGAGCCCAGACCGTCAGCTAAGGTCCCTAAACTATGCTAAGTGGAAAAGGAAGTACGATTGCACAGACAGCCAGGAGGTTGGCTTAGAAGCAGCCACTCCTTTAAAGAGTGCGTAATAGCTCACTGGTCGAGTAGTTGTGCGCCGACAATGTAACGGGGCTAAGCATAGTACCGAAGCTACGGAATAATGGAGTTTACTTCATTGTTGGTAGAGGAGCATTCTGTAGGTCGATGAAGGTGTACTGTAAGGTATGCTGGAGATATCAGAAGAGAGAATGCAGGCATGAGTAACGAAAAGGAAGGTGAGATCCCTTCCCGCCGAAAATCTAAGGTTTCCTGGGTAAAGGTACTCTTCCCAGGGTTAGTCGGCCCCTAAGGCGAGGCAGAAATGCGTAGTCGATGGGAAACGGGTTAATATTCCCGTACATCTAATAATTTCGAAGGGATGACACTTAAGGAGATCCCATGCCAGGCGTTGGTTGTCCTGGTCCAAGCGTTTAGGCGTTGATTTGTGTAGGAAAATCCGCACGAAGAGCTGAGGCGTTAAGGGTAGTGATCCTACGGGTGATCGAAGATGGGTGATTCATCGAGTCAAGAAATAATCTCTAAGGTTAGGTTATTAGGTACCGTACCGCAAACCGACACAGGTAGATGGGATGAGAATTCTAAGGCGTACGAGAGAACCCACGTTAAGGAACTCGGCAAAATACATGCGTAACCTAGGGAGAAGCATGGCTCAGCGCGTGATGGCGGAGTTGCAGAGTCCAGGAGAAAGCGACTGTTTACCAAAAACACAGGTCAATGCGAAAATGCAAATTGAAGTATATTGACTGACACCTGCCCGGTGCTGGAAGGTTAAGAGGAGCTGTTAAGATTTATCTGAAGCAGTGAATTGAAGCCCCAGTAAACGGCGGCCGTAACTATAACGGTCCTAAGGTAGCGAAATTCCTTGTCGGGTAAGTTCCGACCCGCACGAATGGTGTAACGACTTTCTTACTGTCTCAACGTGGGACTCGGTGAAATTGAAGTATCGGTGAAGATGCCGATTACCTGTGGTTAGACGGAAAGACCCCGTGAACCTTTACTGTATCCTGATATTGAACTATGGCTGATGATGTGTAGGATAGGTGGGAAACTTTGATGTATGGTCGTCAGGCTGTGCGGAGTTGTTGGTGAAATACCACCCTTTATCAGTTATATTTCTAACGTGGCCCGTAATCCGGGTCATGGACAATGTCAGGTGGGCAGTTTGACTGGGGCGGTCGCCTCCTAAAGAGTAACGGAGGCGCGCAAAGGTTACCTTAGCATGGTTGGAAATCATGCTGTAAGCGCAATGGCATAAGGTAGCTTGACTGCGAGACTTACAAGTCGAGCAGGTACGAAAGTAGGTCATAGTGATCTGGCGATTCTGAGTGGAAGGGTCGTCACTTAACGGACAAAAGGTACTCCGGGGATAACAGGCTGATTTTGCCCAAGAGTTCATATCGACGGCAAAGTTTGGCACCTCGATGTCGGCTCATCGCATCCTGGGGCTGGAGCAGGTCCCAAGGGTATGGCTGTTCGCCATTTAAAGCGGTACGCGAGCTGGGTTCAGAACGTCGCGAGACAGTTCGGTCCCTATCTGCCACAGGCGTTGGATGTTTGAGAGGATCTGTTTTTAGTACGAGAGGACCGAAACGGACAAACCTCTGGTGTATCAGTTATCGTGCCAACGGTAAGTGCTGAGTAGCTAAGTTTGGAAGGGATAACCGCTGAAAGCATCTAAGTGGGAAGCCTACCTCAAGATGAGACATCCCTCTCCCTTTAAGGGAGCTGAAGGAATCTCGAAGAATACGAGTTTGATAGGCTGGCGGTCTAAGTGTGGAAACATATTGAGCCGACCAGTACTAATCTTCCGTGAGGCTTGACCATATTATTATTTATCTCTAAGTTATATATATAGCTGTGAGTGATCACAGTGATCCGGTGATTTTAGCATTGAGGTTATACCCGTTCCCATCCCGAACACGGAAGTCAAGCTCAATCGCGCCGATGGTACTGCTACGGTGGGAGAGTAGGTCGTCGCCGGTTTAAACATCAAAGCCCCAGTCCTAAGACTGGGGCTTTATTATTATTGACATTTTAGGGTCTTATCCCTCTGAGATACCCTTGGGATCACTGTAATCCATGGACTGTATCTTGTTTGATTGCTATGATAGTCCTATATGAATAAACAGCTCATCTTATATATTTCTCTGATAACACTAGGCGGTATTTGCTTACTTATAACCATACAAATCCTCTATAAAATGGCTCTAAAAAAGAGAAAATCCGTCATTGAAAATTTGAATTATTCAGAATCGATAGAAACTTCAACTCCCTTGGATAGGCCAGTCAGATCATTCAAAATCAGAGCGAAAGAAAGTGTTACTACACGATTTTCTATCTTTAGGAGAGTGGCAGTTTTTGTCGCTTTCTTTGCCTTTATAATTGGTGTTTCTTTCCCATTTATTGATAAGCTTCCACAGGCTTTTATTTCCATCATGGTGGGTGCTGCTGCCATTATAACCGGTATGGCGGCAAAACCTTTTATCGAAAACTTTCTATCTGGGATAGCCATTACAGCTTCTAGAATGCTTAATATTGGGGATACAATCAAATTAAATGATTACTATGGAACAATAGAAGATATTTCAGCTACTCATACTGTGATTAAGTTATGGGACTGGCGGCGCTATGTCATTCCAAACAGCTCAATGATAAATCAGGAATTTATAAACTATAACCTTCATGATAAATGGTTGTGGGCCCATGTAGAGTTTTATGTGGCCTATGGATCAGATATGCAGTTGGTCAAAGAGATCGCAGAAGACACAGCTAAGAGGAGTGAACATTGCTTGGATTTTGAAGATCCCGCCTTCTGGATCATGGAGACCAATGAAAGCAGTATTACCTGTTGGATTGCTGCCTGGGCTTCTTCTCCTGCAGAGGCATGGGAATTGAAGGCGGAAATACGAACGGCTCTGATTTTAGATTTGCATAAAGCAGGGATTAATACCCATGTTAATTATTATTCTATGAACAAGAAAGATTTAGATTTGCCTTTGGAGTAATGTATTTGATTTATCAATCTTTATTGAAATCATGCATTATATGGGAAGAGAGAATAGATTCGATGAGGTTTTCTTCTTTGTTTTCCATAGCAGCAACTAGTATGCTGTGTTGTTTAATATAATCAGTTAGTAGTGGAGTGTTCAGTTTCTGGTTGAGACGTACAAGCTGAATTCTGGCATCCAGTTTCTCAAAGATCTCATATAGACATCTGTTACCACAGTATTTTGCTATCATGAGATGGAATTGGCTGTCCATTTCAAATGCAGCAGCTTTGTCGCCACTGATATTTAGTTCAAGACATTTATCAGATATTAGCCTAATTTCCTGAAAATCCTTAGCGGACGCATTTTTACTGAACAATTTTGCTGATAATATCTCTATATAGAGCCTTACTTCTGCAATTTGCATTGCTTCTTCTTCATCAATTATGACGACTTCGGCATAACTCCTGGGTTTCAGGTAAATAAGACCGTAATCACTCAATTTTTTTAAGGCTTCGCGGAGAGGTGTGCGGCTTACTCCGAATAATTTACTCAATGAAGCTTCAGGAACACGTTCACCGCCCTTGAGTTCTCCTGAAAGGATCATGCGTTTGATATGATCATGTACTTGGTCTGAGAGATTTTTTCTGGTGATCAACTGTTCCATTCTTTTATTGTATACAAAAAACTATTTATATGAAACTATTAATTTCAATAGTTTTATTCCTTCACTGATGATTTCACTAAAAGGGCCCGTATTGACGGACCCTTTTGTTTTAGAGTATCGACAAACTGTTATTTTGTGTACATATTTTCAAATTTTTGCATGTAATTTTTAGCTTGATCTGCTGGGAGATGATTTCCTACAAGTAGAAATTTATCAATATAGTTTGTTTTCCATGCCTCAGTTTTAGCTACTTTAGAAAGTGCGTCAGACCAGTATGCAACAGCTTCTTCTGGCATATCTGCAGGCCCTACAACGCCTCTAAAAATCTGGAATTCAATGTCGTATCCCAATTCTACAAAAGTCGGAGCATCAAATGGACCACTAAATCGTGATGATGAAGCTGTTACCATGGGGCGCAGTTCTCCACTTGAAACAAGATCAAAAGAAGCTGCTGGTTTTGCAATCGCCATATCGATATGTCCACCTAAGAGTTGCGTGAGTGCTTCACCGGTTGAATCTGACCTGAGGTACTCCATATCTCCTCCAATTTTAGAAACCATTGCATTATAGATGGCTTCGTCATCAGATTTAGAACCACCGATAATCAATCTTTTACCATCTTTAAGAGCGGCTATGATTTCTTCCATGTTCTGATATGGTGAGTCATAGTTTACAAGAAGGATTTGTCCATCTAAAGCCATGATTGCAAGAGGGGTAAAGCCATCCAAATCTCCCTTCTCTGCCTGTACGAAGGGTTGGAGGTCTCCAGAATTAAAAGTAAGAAGTGTATGTGATTCATTTTTCATCATAGAAACAGATCTTCTACCTACTGCACCACCACCATCTGTTTTGTAGTTGATGATAATGTTCTTATCTACAATACCCTCAGATTTCATAATCTCGACAATGTTTTGAGTGAAAATTGAAGAGCCTCCACCAGCGCTTGATGTTACTACCCATTCAACTCCTTTTGTTGGAGTCCAAGGACCACTTGCAGTATCTTTTTGCCCTTCTGCGAAAACTACTACTGATACGAGAACTGTCACTAATAAAACACTAAACAGTTTTTTCATTTTTAAAGCTCCTTATAATGCTTTTTATATTTTTACCCTACTTGTTAAGATGGGTTAAAATGCCTTATTTTTCAGATAGAAATCTGCTGTTTTTTACTCTTGTGGACTTTTAAGTCCATAGCGAATAAAGGCTTCAGCTGGTGCATCTGATTCTTTCATCAGAATACTCATCCTTTCTTGCATAGATTTAATCAAACCAGTATCTATGATTGGTTCTTTCTGATCAGGGTCATTCTTAAGATCAAATAAATAATCTCCAAGGGTGTGTTGGTAAGTATTGTGGGCTGGCTTTAGAGCTCTAATTTTCAATACCTGACAACCTTTGGTGAAGGATAATGGGCTTTCCAAAGTCATATCAGTCAGTTCTTCAGGAGAGAACAAACTGTTGATATGGGTCGGAAGAAGTGTGTAGTTGTAAAGATTTTTATCATTTGGTTTAACAGGTGCCTTCATATAGACATAACGTCCGTCAGTGTAATTGATATGTCCTCCATGAAGTCCAAAAAGGGCACCATCTCTTACAGGAGAATTATTACTAACTAGTGAATTAAGACATTTTCCCTGCATATTTTTAGGAATCTTAATACCAAAAAAATCTAGTAGGGTTGGTGCAATATCAATTGTTTGGACTAACTGATGATTTTTTATATTTTTTTTACCGATTCTTGGGTCCCATACGAAGAAAGGAGTTCGAGCAATTTCTGTATATGTAGGCATTCTATTTTTGCCGAACCAACCATGTTCTCCCAGTAAAAAACCATGATCAGTATTGACAATTAACATTGTGTCTTTCCACATATTGTGTTCATCCATAATGTCTATGACTTTCCCAAGATAAGCATCACACATACTTAACAGTGCAGCATAACGTTTTCTTACATGTGAAATTTGTTCATTTGTATAATTTGTGGCTTCTTGATATGCCGGCCAATCAAAATGTACACCCTTGTAATCATCATCATACAGCTCAGCATATTTTTCTGGTACAAAAAAAGGTTCATGAGGATCAAATGTTTCGAGTTGAAGAAACCAATTATCACTATTTATATTATTTTCAATAAATTCTAATCCAGAATGAAATGTTTTGTAAGCGGGCATATCTTCTTCATTGGACATGTACTTTCTGTTGATCCAGTCTTGCCTCCAGGAGTGTTTCTTTCTTCCTAAGGCATCAGATGGGATATCTGGATCTGCTACCTCACCTTTCCAGTAATCACCTTCTTGTCCTCTAGATGCTTCCCAGCTGTTATATCGAGTATGATATGTCGCTCCTCCATCTTCCCAGTAATGTGCATGATCACTTACCAAATGTGTATATATACCATTCTCCTTTAGAATAGATGGCATAGAATCATCAAAAGGTTCTATAGGACCCCAGCATCTGTGTAGAAAATTATAGCGACCTGTATGAAGTTCTCTTCTCGCTGGCATGCAAGGAAGGCTTCCTGCAAAGCTATTTGTAAAAGTTACTGTTTTTTTACTCAGGCGATTGAAGTTTTCTGTTTTTGTCCAATTGCATCCATATGAGGAGAGCATATCTCTATTTAGTGAATCAAACATTACCATGATAGCTTTCATTGAAAAGTCTCCAGAATTGTTTGTTTATGCTTTTGTTTTAAGTCTTTTAAAATTGATAATTATTTTTCTGATTACTGGTGATAGAATTGTAAGCATTAGAAAAATGATCAGTCCGCAAGCAATCGGTTTCTGGAAAAATATCCAAGGGCTTCCATCTGAAATGAGAAAGGATCTTCTAAAATCCCGTTCCAATGTGGGAGCCAGAACAAAGGCTAATAGAAGAGGTGCTATTGGATAGTTATTCTTTTTTAGGTGAAATCCTATGAATCCTGATGCCAACATCAACATAACACCGTATAGCGAATTACTTGCACTATAGGCTCCTAGGATGCATACAGCTGTGATAATGGGAACCATGATCTTTACAGGAACCTTTAGAATCTTGATGAGAAATGGAATGATCGACAGCGCGATTAAAAGTGTTATAATATTAGCTACATATAAGGAGGCAATCAACCCCCATGTAAACTCTGGTTCATTCTGGAATAGCCTTGGTCCTGGTGTTAAGCCGTACATCAGAAGGCCTCCAAGGAGTACTGCACCAGTTCCAGAACCTGGAATTCCAAGTGATAGGAGTGGGGCAAATGCCCCAGCTGCTGCAGAGTTGTTTGCTGCTTCAGCTGCGGCTACACCTTCAAGGATTCCTGTTCCCATTTTCTCTCGGTTTTTACCGATTTTCTTTTCAGTAATATATCCAAGAAAAGAACCTGTTGTTGCACCTGCTCCAGGAAGTATTCCTACTATTGTTCCTAGAAAACTTGAACGAATGGCAGGTCCTAAAAGACGTTTCATTTCAGATTTATTTAATATGCTATCTTTTAAGGATAGTTTCATATCGACAGCATCACCATCAAGACGAGGTTCCATCATCTCCATAACTTGAGAAAAACCGAACATTCCAATGACAAGAGGAATAAATGATATTCCACCAAGGAGGTATAGTGAACCGAAGTCGTAACGGGGCGTTCCTACAACGATATCAAAACCAATTGTAGCTATCATTACTCCAAGTAATGTAGATACAACACCCTTTGTAGGATTGTCACCAAGTAACCACCCTAATGAGGTCATTGCAACCATGAGAAGTGCAGCCATTTCTACTGGGCCAAATTTAAGACCAAGTCTTGCTAGGGCAGGACCAGTAATAGTCAAGATGATAATTCCAATGGTTCCTCCTATAAACGAGGATATATTTGAAGTGAATAGAGCCTTTCCGGGTTCTCCGTTTTTGGCCATAGGATGACCATCTATAGCTGTCATTACCGCTGGGCCATCTCCTGGAATATTAATCAGGATAGAGCTATAGGAGCCTCCATACATATTGGCATAATAGATTGCAGATAACATAATAATCCCAGTAACAGGATTGAATTTAAAAGTTAAAGGAAGAAGCAGAGCTACTCCAGCAAGAGAACCAATTCCAGGCATAGCTCCGACAATCAATCCAAGAATAGCGCCTGCACTTGCTGCAAGAAGGTTCTGAAAAGTTAAAGCTGTAGCAAAACCCTGAAATAATAAAGTGACTGTTTCCATTAATTAACCTCTGATCATGTTAAGTATTAGTCCCGCAGGAAAGGGAACCATCAACCACATGGCAAATACGCCATATAGTAATGCTGTTGTGATTGTAGAAACTGGAAGAGATTTTTTCCAACTATATTTTTCTATCAATTTTAGCCAGCCTTGAAGAAATAGAAATAATGATGGAAAAAAACCTATGATTAAGGCAAATCCAACAGTTGCAATAGCTGCTATAAAAGGGAGGTAACTTGCTTTTATATATTCAGGGGGAGATAGTTTTCTACCTTCTAGAAAAGCAATAATACTAATACCAGATAAAAGAATGCCTATGATGGACGGAAAAAAACCGCTCCCAGGTCCTTCTTCCCACCAGCCATAATTATTAAGTCCGTAGATGACCCATATCAGTCCCAGGAAGAATGTAATAGAAGGGATAATGATACGAGTATTTGTTTTAAAAATTTTCATCAAAACTCCAATAGAATAAAAGTAGTTTTATAAATGGTATACAATGCACCATGAACTATTTCAGAATATCATAGATCTTAGAGCTGTCAACAATTTTATTTTCATTTTTATAAAAATCAAATTGATGAAAGTAGGGAAATCGTTTTAAAATATTTATACATAAGTATATAACATTACTAGGTTTTGGATTTTAGTCTGGACTAAAGGGGTAACACGAAAAAAAATCTTGACAGCTCCAAATGATGGTATACAATGTTCAATATAAATAAACCAATTGCAGAGGGCTTTTGTTTCCCTCTATATAGTCCAGGAGTAAACTGCATGCAAAAAATAGCTTTCATGATAGGAGATCCAGCCGGGATAGGACCTGAAATAACAGTCCGCTGTATAAACGAATACAAAAATCGGGGACCTGTTTCGCTAATCCTTGTGGGAGATCGTCCTAGTTTTGATAGAGCACTCAAAGTGTGTGATGTCAAAATGAATATTCAGGATATAACAGAAGATCAGATTAAAAATTCTGAAGCTGATCTAATGTTTTTGAATATTCCTGTAGAGAATGGAGAAATGATCCCTTATGGAGAGGTCTCTGCCAAGTCAGGAGCCTGTGTGTATCGATCTTTGAAAAAAATAATGTCATTGATCGATTCTAAATTGATTCAAGGATTTGTATTTGCGCCTTTTAATAAAGAAGCCATGAAGAAGGGAGGATGTCCTTTTCCTTCTGAACTTGATATGTTCAAAGATCATTTTAACCGTCCCGATATAACGGGAGAGATAAATTTTCTTGATCCTATGTGGACAGTTCGTGTGTCTAGCCACATTGCAGTAAAAGATATTCCACTCTATGTTAAAAAAGAAAGAATTCTGGATTCCATAACTTTTCTCAATGAAGAACTTAAGAGGTTCTCTGTAAAAAGAAGAAGGATTGCTGTTGCTGCTTTGAATCCTCATGGGGGAGAAAAGGGACTTTTTGGAACAGAAGAAGGTGATGAGATCGAACCTGCTGTTAAAGCTGCTCGAGAGGCTGGAATTGATGCCTCAGGTCCATTTCCCGCAGATACAATTTTTTTAAAAGTCAAAAATGGTGAATACGATGCTATTGTGTCCATGTATCACGATCAAGGACAAATTGCTACCAAACTTTTGGGTTTTGATAAAGGAGTCACCATTCATGGAGGAATGCCAGTTGCCATTGCTACATGTGCTCATGGGACTGCCTTTGATATAGCAGGAAAGGGCGTTGCCAAGCCTACTGCATTAATTCAGGCACTGAAAGTTGTTCTGGGATCTCTAAAGTAAGGGAGCTGAATATGTCTATAAAACTGGCACTCGCAGTTGCTCCTGAAAATGCATTAATGTCTGCTTTTGTTGTATTCCGGGATAAACTTGAAAACAGCATGATGAAAGCAGCAATGCTTGGTTATGACGGAGTTGAACTGGCTCTTTTGAATAAAAAACAAGTTGATCTTCCTAAAGTTAAGAAAATTATGAAAGAAACCGGTCTAGAAATACCCATGGTTTCAACAGGGCAAATCTTTGCTGATACAGGTGTGAATTTTACTCATCAGGATAAGAATAAAAGAGAAAAGGCTCTAACTGATTTTTTTGGCCTTATGGAGGTGGCAGCAGAATTGGGTAGTCTGATTAATATTGGTCGCCTAAGAGGGGTTCTCACTGAAGGCGAGCCATCAATTGATTACTTTCGAGAATCTATGGAAAAGGCATTAAAACGATCTGATGAGCTGGGTGTTACAATTGCTCTTGAACCGGTTAATAGATATGAAATCAATTTTTTGAACAATTGTTATCAGACTGCAGAAATTATCAGAAGTTTAAATCATCCTCGTCTGAAGATGATGCCCGATGTCTTTCATATGAATATTGAAGATCCATCAATCGAAGGCTGTTTCTGGAAATATGCTGATCTGGTTTCATATGTTCATTTTGCCGATTCAAACCGCTGGGCACCAGGACGAGGACATCTGGATTTCCAGAGTATAATTAGCGCTTTGAAGGCCTCTGGATACAATGGTTACATTTCTCTTGAGATTCTACCCTTTCCTGAACCAGACCAGGCAGCATTAGAAGCAATTAATACAATAAGGAAATTCATATGAAATACTGTATAGAACACATCGGTATAATGTCCCGAAATCCATTAGAGTTAGCTCAATGGTATCAGGATGTGCTTGGTTTTAATCAGCTTTTCATTCCACCCGAGGAGAACACTCCAGTTTTTGTCAGAGATCAAGGAGGGTATATTCTTGAGTTTTTTTCCATGCCTGAGGGATTTAAACATTCTGAAGATCAGGTCCGGAAAGCTCAGCATCTTTGCTTAACAATTGATGATTATGACAAAGCAGTAAAAGATTTGGAAAGCAAAGGAGTACTTTTCAAGGAAGATGGTTTTACCATCTTTCAGGAGGGGAAAGTCCGATTTTTTCAGGACCCTGAAGGAAACTGGATTCACCTGGTATACAGAAAGAAAATTCCCTGGTCCTGAACTGGTGGAAGAATAAGGAACACATTATGAAGACACATACGAATAAACAATTACAGGCTCTTGCTCAGCAGTTCAGAATTGATGTCATTGAAACTCTGCATTCTAAAGGCACAGGACATTGGGGAGGATCTTCTTCTGTTGCTGAGATTCTAACATATCTGTATTTCAAACAGATGAATATCAGGCCGGAGCAGCCTGACTGGTCCGATCGAGATAGACTGATTCTCAGCAAGGGGCATGCTTCCCCCATGTTGTACCGAATTCTAGAGGAAAAGGGATATCTAAAAAAAGGAACTTTAAGTTCTTTCAGAGATCTAAACAGTTCACTTCAGGGACATCCTTGTATGAATAAGACTTCTGGAGTTGAAATGTCTACAGGAGCCCTGGGACACGGGCTTTCTGTTGGTTTAGGCATGAGTTTGATGGCCGCCCGTAATGAACATCCCTTTAAAACCTTTGTGATTGTAGGGGAAGGTTGCTTGAATGAAGGACAGTCTTGGGAAGCTATTATGGCTGCTGGAAAATTTGCACCCAAAGACTTAGTTCTACTTGTTGATTACAACAAGGTACAGTTAGATGGACATTCAAAGGATATTATGCCTCTTGATCCTCTCGTTGATAAATTTAAAGCCTTTAACTGGAATGTTGCAAACCAATCCTTTAATGGGCATGATATTGATGAAATTGAAAAGTCCTTTAAGTGGCTTAATACACAGATCTCAGGACCTTCTGTGATTATTTACGATACGACGAAAGGAAAGGGTGTTGATTTTACTGAGGATACGCATATCTGGCATGGTTCACCTGTTGGTGATGAACATCTTAAAAAAGCACTTCCGCAGTTAAAAACTGTCTTAAGTAAATGGGAGGATGAATAATGGAAACCAAAGGAATGAGAGATGCCTTCGGCGCTGCTTTAGTCGAGATTGGAAAATCAAATGATAAATTGATGGTTCTGGATGCAGACGTTTCTTCCAGCACTCGTAGCGGGCTTTTTGGAAAAGCCTATCCTGATAGATTTTTCAATGTAGGAGTAGCTGAAGCAAATATGGTGGATATTGCTGCTGGTATGGCCACATGTGGGTATCGTCCTGTAGTTAGTGCTTTCGCTATTTTCCTGGCTCTCAAAGCCACTGATCAAATCAGAAATGTAGTTTGCTACAATAATCTGAATGTGATCATAGCAGGTGGTTACTCAGGACTTTCCGACTCTTTTGATGGTGCTAGTCACCAGTCCATCACGGATCTTGCTATTATGAGAGCCTTTCCCAATATGACTGTTTTAGTACCAGCTCATGCAGATGATGTTACTTCTGCATTGGAACAAGCTTTAAATATCAATGGTCCTGTATACATTAGAATGTGCCGGAACCCTAGTCCTGTACTGAATAAAAAACCATTGATGATCGGTAAAGCGGAAATCCTGGCTGAGGGCAAGAATGTGACTATTGGAGCTTGTGGTATCACTATTCCAATGGTCCTTGAGGCAGCTGGATTGCTAGCTGAAAAAGGGATTGCAGCAGATGTCTTAGATTTGGGAAGCCTCAAACCTCTGGATATCGATGCTATTCTAACTTCAGCTAAAAAAACAGGATGTTTTCTGACTGTTGAGGAGCATTCCATTCATGGTGGACTTGGAAGTGCTGTATCGGAAGTCCTCGTCAAATCTAATCCCGTTCCCATGGATTTTGTCGGCATTGATGATTGTTTTACTGAATCGGGTCCTTACGTGGATTTGTTGGATAAATATGGTATTTCTGTAACGGCTATTGTAGCTAAAGCTGAAGCACTTGTTGGAAAAACTTCACAATAGATTTGTTTTTACAGACGGAGCTATCATTTTCCTCCTTTGCGGTTAGCTCCGTCTGATTTTTTAAGATCTCGTTTTGAATTGCCCTTTAGCCTTGCTGAGGTAGAATAAGTCTTTGGAGAAAATCTGGTTATGAAGAATAGAATAGCATTGATACATACGACACCGCTTGTCCTTGGGCCAGTGCAATCTGCATTGGAACCTTACAATCAAGATTATGATTTTTTTCATATGCTTGATGAGGCCGTTCTTTTCAGGATGATGAAAGATGGAAACACTCCTGAATTGACAGTTCCCTGGCTTCAGGCTCTTGTTGACCGTTGTATCAAGGGGGAGGCTAAAGCTATCATTGTCAGCTGTAGTTCCCTTTCCCCATCTGTTGTGAGTGTTCAAAAGAACAGTTCCATTCCTATTGTTCGGATTGATGAAAAGATGTTTGATTCTGTTCTCAGTCATTCTAACAATCCTGTTGTTTTAATGACAAATCCTACCAATAAAACACCTGCCGCTCTACTGGGTGAAGAAATGAGAGTAAGATTGGATCTTAATCACTCTGTACCTATTAAGGTTTGTCCAGGTGCTTTCGAAACTCTGATGAAAGGGGATGTTCAGGGTCATGATACCGCTGTGGTAGAGTATATCATTGAATTATTGAAGGAACATGACGATATTCTTTTATCACAGATATCTATGGCTAGGGTCAGGGATCTTCTCCCTCAGGATCTTCAAAGCTCTGTTCATGTTTCTCTGGATTATACTGGAAAATTATTGGAAGAGATTACAGAACATATTAAGAGTTGAGTTCTTGTTATTGGATTTCTGTCATTGTTATGAGGTGAAGACTTTAAATAATTTTTACTATTAATACAATGTCCATTTCAATGACTCCGGTTCTTCCTGTCTATTTGAGTTGGTAAATTAATAAGAGAAACAGATTCATTCACTCCATCCTACTGTTGGATTCAAGTGTCGGTTCTATTCCATGTTCAAGTTAAAATATAAAGAAGGACTCAGTTTTTTATGGCTGAGGCAGATTAAGTCTTTCCATTTTTTGAACCAAAGATATATTCTTTTTCATTTATCAGGTCCACTAGGCAGTTTAACTCTTGCACAAGTAGAAAACATGGTGGATAACCATGACTATGAACGAAGCGAAAATCCTCGGGTTTTATAGAAAAAAGAAAAAAGAAACTCTAATCGATATAGACATTGACTTCTATCGGGAAATTTATAATTCCTGGGATTTCTCTCCAGAATTGAATCGTGATCTGGATGATGATCTATTTGAATACCTAGAGGAATGCTGCAGAGAAATTCCGCCAAAATCTCCCATCTGTATTGTCCTACATCTCCCAGAGGCAATCAAAAATACTCAAAAAGAATTATTGAATAAAAATAGCTTTGAAAACTATTTTTCCTACAGGATAAAGAAACTGCAATTCAAAAAGAAGAAGATGTATAAAAACGCCGTTTTATATGCTGCCTATGGTTTGATTTTTATTTCTCTGGCGACTTTAATGGAGCATTTTATACCTGAGAGTACCGTCCTTTCGATTTTGGAAGAAGGCTTTTTTATTGGGGGTTGGGTTCTTTTTTGGGAGCTCTTCTCAATGATCTTTTTTCACAAGGGAGAGGTCCGCGAAATGATGAATATTCTTCGTCGTTTGAAGAATGCACCCATCGAGTACGAGTACAAAAAATAATAATACGTCATCAGCATTTTACTATACAACTTTGCTATTCTAGGTCCATTTGGATTACAATTTAAGGGATGGGTTATGATTCTTTTTCATGACTAACAGGACTTAAAATTATATTTCAGAAGGAGCAACGATATGAAGATTGCCTGTGTAGGAAACTTCCCTCCAAGAGAGTGTGGTATAGCAACTTTTACTAAAGATGTTATCGACTCATTGGGGCAAAAGTATGATGGTGCTCTTCATCAGGCATTTGTAATTGCCATGAATGATAATCATAAAGAGTACGCGTATCCTGAAGAAGTAGAAAGTACGATACGTCAAGATTACCTTCAGGATTACCTCCAAGCCGCAAAGTATATAAATTTCAGCGGCGCCGATATATGTCTGCTACAGCATGAATTCGGTATTTACGGCGGTAACAGTGGAGTGTATATATTACCTCTCATTAATAAATTAAAAATTCCACTGGTAGTTATTTTTCATACAGTTTTAAAAGAACCATCCTACAACGAAAAAAATATCATCATAGAAATTGGCAAGAGAGCCTCGGCAATTGTTGTTATGAACAGCCTGGCCATAGATTTTCTAACAGAGGTCTATGGTGTTGAGAAAGAAAAGATCCATGTTATCGAGCATGGTGTTCCCGAGTTTGACTTTACCAGAATTGAGTACCATAAGAAGAAATTTAAGGTAGAAAACCGAAAGACTCTAATCACTTTTGGGCTTCTCAGTCGGAATAAGGGCATTGAAACGGTGATAAACGCCCTTCCGGAAGTGGTCAAAAAACATCCGGACCTTCTGTATATTATCTTAGGAAAAACCCATCCGGCTGTTATCAGATCCTCTGGAGAAGAGTACCGCAATTATCTCAAGCTCCTCGTGCATCAACAGGGTTTGTCAGATAACGTTTTCTTTGATGATCGCTTTCTTTCCATTGATGATTTACTGGGGTACCTGAGTGCTGCAGATATGTATGTGACCCCATATCTAAACGAAGCACAAATTACCAGTGGTACCTTGGCTTATGCTGTCAGCTCGGGAACCGCTGTTATTTCGACTCCATACTGGCATGCTAAAGAGCTTCTGGCTAATGACAGGGGAATCCTGTTTGATTTTGGTAATTCGGAGCAACTTGCTGAGATTCTAAATTCTCTACTAGAAGACCCTGTCCGGTTAAAACAGCTTCAGTCCAGAGCCTTCGAATTTGGAAAAAAGACGAGTTGGCCTATGATTGGTCAGAGGTATTTAAAGTTATTCGATGAAACCAGAAAAAGTCCAATTCCTGTCCCCGTTGAAATTGATCATAATGTCGTTAATACGGGTCTCATGCCGCAATTCAGTCTTGATCATGTCATTCGGATGACAGATTCTACGGGTATTCTGCAGCATGCAAAGTATATTGTTCCCAAATTCCAGGATGGATATTGTCTGGACGACAATGCCAGGGCACTCCTTATGACGACAATGGCATACAGGCAGATGAAAGATCCAGAATCATTGAGACTGATGCTTCATTATTTGAGTTTTATTCAATATATGCAGAATGATGATGGGAGCTTCAGAAATTTTCTCTCCTATTCCAGGAATTATTTGGATGAAATAGGATCTGAGGACTCTTTCGGACGAACCATCTGGGCCTTGGGAACCTTGATTCGTTTTCCGCCGAATGATGTTCTATTTGAGCAGGTTCGGGATCTCTTTCAGAAGGGGATGGTCAAATTTCCTGATTTAAATTCAATCCGGGGGCTGGCAAACTCCATCATTGGTGTGAGTAATTGGATGCATCGTTTTCCAACAGATGAGGGAATGATGAATCACCTTAGATCGATGACTCAAAAACTGGAAGATTATTACACGGCCAACAGTGAAGAAGGCTGGCATTGGTATGAGCCGCTTATCAGCTATGATAATGGAATTCTTCCCTATTCACTGCTCTGTTCCTATGAAATTACGGGGAGAGAGGAATCGAAGACCATCGCCTTTGAATCCATAGACTTTCTGAGTTCTATTGTTCTTTCAGAAGGGAACCTTTCCATCGTGGGAAGTGATGGATGGTATCATAAAGGGGGAGATGCCGCTAATTTTGACCAACAACCCCTTAACGCCATGGCCGTTGTTCTTATGTTCCGACAAGCCTATAAGGTGGAAAAAGATCCCCAATACCTTGATAAAATGTTTAGGTCTTTCATGTGGTTCCTTGGTGATAATGACCTCCATATACCCCTGTATGATTTTGAGACAAAGGGCTGTAACGATGGTTTAAAACCCTATGGGGTCAATAGGAACCAGGGAGCAGAAAGCACCCTGGCTTATCTGATTTCACATATATCTGTTATGTCAGTATTTGAACAAAATCATTAAGAACGGTGTCTGCCCAGGTGCATTTTTTCAAAGATGAGATCCAAGGGCAGAGCCGCAAATGATGAGGCCGAATCTGAAAGACCATAGGGGATTATGATATCATTGTTGTGGATTATGGAGCCGCAGGAGTAGACCACATTCGGTACATATCCTTCTCTCTCAGTTTGGTTGGGGATTAAGATGGGATCTTCCAATTGACAGATCACTTTTTCAGGGTGGTCCAGATCCAGAAGGCTGATGCCGAGGCAGTATTCACGCATGGCTCCAACACCGTGAGTCAGTAGCAGCCAGCCGTATTCTGTTTCAATGGGAGATCCACAATTCCCTATTTGAACAAACTCCCATGGCGACTGAGGTTCTTCAATTTTTATCTCATCCTGCCAGGTCGTAAGGCTGTCAGAGTACATGACATAGTTGCAAAATCCGTCAATCCTGGAAATCATGGCATACTGACCGCGTATCTTTCTGGGGAACAGGGCCATTCCTTTGCTATTGGCACTTTTTCCATGGAGGGGTCTGGTTGTAAACTGGTAGAAATCCTTGGTCTCTAGAAGTTTGGACATGGTGGCAAAACCATTGTAAGCCGTATAGGTGGCATAGTACGTGCTTTTGCCATCATCGTCTGTAAACTTTACGAAGCGGGCATCTTCTATACCATTTTTCTCCGATTCTGAAGCGGGAAAGATTACTCGTTCTGTCAGAGCCGTATCCATTGAGAACTTTGTATCATAATGAGCATCTGCCAGCCATATCATCGACTTGATAACATTCTTTTTAGAAAGAGATAAATTCATGTCTTTAACGCAGTTATGTATGCTGTCGTTTAATTCTTTGTAGGTGAACTCATCTCCTAAGCCTTTCATAATCAGATCGACGATGTCTTTGTGTATATTCAGCTCATCGAGTTTACTAATATACCGCTGTTTGTTGAAAAAGGTGAGCCGGATGGTTTCCGGCTGCTCCACAAGATCATTCGTTCTTTGAAAACTGAGCTTATTTTGCTGATCAATGATGACGCTTCTGAAGACTATGGATGAAATATGCCCTTCACCTGTGGCTCTGAAGCTGACAATCAGGCGTTTTTGTCCCTCTTCCAGATGACTCTGATCAGGATCTTCTATGATGGAAGGATTGAAAAAAGCGGCAGATTCAATGGAGTATTCATGGGTAAAATAAGCACCAATCAGTCTTTTCCTCTCCTGGGTGATTGTTTCAGGATCATCCTCTATAGCCGCCAGGAGTCTAGATACATTGTTAAAATGATTTTCAAAAATATTGGTGATATTTCTGTGGCGATTAGCATAATTTCCAAGAATCCTCTGCAATAACTCTTGTACCTTTTCCTCTGACAAGCTCATAATTTTCTGAATGATATACCGTCCACGGTCTTCGCCTCCGGGAAGATAAAACCTGGCAATGACTCTTTTGGGGTCGGGGTAGAGAGTCGTATCCAATCGTTTAATTGCAATACCCATTTGGATCATCCTTTAATAGAAGCTAAAAGAAAATATAATACATTCCGGATGAAAAAGATTGCTTTTGAAACAAAATAGTTTTCATTGGAACTGGAGATTGAATCAGTGAAAACAAAATTCACTATTCAAACTTGATCTGTGATATTCTTGGTGTACAATAATTGAAACAGGGGTTTATTTTGTCCCCGGAGGGTAGTCTATGTTGTATTTTTCCAGAGAGTCCAGGAATGAAGTGATTGATCAGAAAATCATGACTGAAGGTCTGACCAGTCTGTTGAAATCATTTCCTGATATTCAGAAAGTTTTGATTATTCCTCCTGATTTTACCAGGTATCATTCCGGTGCGGGAACGCTCTGCGAAATTGCCTGGAAGATTCTGGGAGACAAAGTAAAGGTCGTTCTACCAGCCTTGGGCACACATTTCCCTATGTCTGAGAAAGAGATTGAGAAGATGTTCGGCTCTATGCCCTCTGGGCTCATTCAGGCTCATGACTGGCGTAACGGACTCACAGAGCTGGGAAGAATCAGCGGCGAAGAGATGTCCAATCTTTCTGGAGGCCGTCTGGATTATGACTGGCCGGTACAGGTCAATAAAATATTAGTGGAAGAAGACTGGGATCTCATCCTCTCCATTGGGCAAGTTGTTCCACATGAGGTTGTGGGTATGGCCAATTATACAAAGAATATCCTCGTTGGAACGGGAGGGAAAGAAGCCATTGATAAAAGTCATTTCCTCGGTGCCGTTTCTAATATGGAAAAAGTCATGGGTCGGGCCTATACGCCTGTACGCCAACTGTTTAATTTGGGAGCAGATAAATTTTGCAAAGATCTGCCTCTGGTGTATGTTCAAACAGTCGTGGCAGCAGATGGTGCAGGAGCTCCTGTTATGAAAGGTATGTATATCGGAGACGATAAGGAGTGTTATGAGAAAGCCGCGGCACTGGCGCAGGAGCTGAATATCGTCCTGCTAGACAAAGCACCCCATAAGGTTGTTGTTTATCTGGATCCGGAAGAATTCCGAAGCACATGGTTGGGAAATAAGAGTATTTATCGCACCCGCATGGCCATCGCCGACGAGGGAGAGCTGATTGTTCTGGCCCCGGGTGTTCACTGTTTTGGAGAGAGCGAAGAAATGGATGGCTTGATCAGAAAATATGGATACCACGGGACAGATCATACCCTTGATCTGGTAAAGAAATATCCTGAAGTGGCTGAAAATCTCTCTGTGGCTGCTCATTTGATTCATGGGTCTTCTGAAGGACGCTTTAAAATTCGCTATTGCCCCGGCGGTCTTTCAAAAGACGTTGTTGAAGACGCTGGCTTTGCCTTTGGTGATTTGAAGGAGTACTCCCAGCTCTACAATATTCATACATTGAAGGAAGGGTGGAATAGTATGCCCGATGGAGAAGAGATCTTTTACATTTCAAACCCTGCCCTGGGACTCTGGGCTCTCAAAGATAAATTCATGGAGGATCATATATGATCATTATAATTATGGGCGTCAGCGGCTGTGGTAAAACCACTCTGGGGGAGAAAACAGCCGAAGGTTTGGGCGTTGAGTATTTTGAAGCGGATAGTTTTCATCCGGAGGCTAATATTCAGAAAATGTCATCTGGGATTCCATTGAATGATGATGACCGCTGGCCTTGGCTGCATTTGATTCGGGATAAGGTAGGCGAGTACCAGTCTAAGGATAAATCGGCTGTGTTCTCATGTTCTGCGTTGAAGGAATCTTACAGACAGTTCCTCGGCCAGGGACTCAGTGAACCCATTGAATGGGTCTACCTGCAAGGGCACTTTGAAGTCATAGAAAAACGCATGTCCAATAGAAAGGGACATTATTTTAAGGTGGACATGCTCAGAAGTCAGTTTGCTGATCTTGAGGAGCCGGAATATGGTCTTACCCTGAATATAGAGGACCCCCTTGAAGAGAAAATCCAGATATTGCTGGATACTTTTAAGGACAAGATTTAAAGAGATTTTCCGCAAATCCTAAAATGTATGTTAACATGCAAAATTTTTTATTCTTATGAACTCATCTGACAAAACAGGATAGGAATACCCCTTGATCCTCGTGAGGATTCATCGGTATATTGCGGTAAACTTATACTTTATAATGCGTATGAAATCAACCTGTTTTAAAAGGAGAGGAGAGCAGATACGATCTGTATCATAGTTCTGGAATTAGTGAATATAGGCTATAGCAAATTCGAAGGAATTTGATAATTTTATAGTTATAGAATTTCAGAAAACGGGTTAAAATAGATTGGTCAGGAGATTGAATGAAGATTGCAATTTTTTCAGATGCTTATTATCCGCAAATCAATGGGGTCGTCACTTCCATCAACAGCATCGCTCAAAATATGGCAGACCGGGGTCATCAGGTTATCATTGTGGCTCCCAGTTACAAAAATCTACAGGAACCGGAATATCCGGGGATAACAGTTATCCGGGTCACGTCAATTTCTGCTTCATTTTATGATGACTTCAGATGGACAAATCCATTTAGTTATGTCGTCTATAGAGCACTTAAGGATGAAGGGGTTGATATTATTCACTTTATGACTCCGGTTTTTATTTCTCTTCTAGGGATCAAATTTGCCAGGAAACTGAAAATTCCTTTAGTGGCAACCTTTCATACATTTATAGCGAATCCGCTCTATTTTGAGCATCTTTTCAAGGGACCTCTGAAGATCACCGAAGAAGTCTCCTGGAAGTATTTGAATCTTTACTATGATTGCGCTGATTATGTCACGGCACCTACAGAAGAGGCTGTTAAGATCATCCGGGAGAACCATTGTAAGGCCCCTCTGGAAGCCATTTCAAATGGTATCGATTTTGATATATTTGATAACTCCCGCAGTCCTGAGTTTAAAAAACGTTGGGGCCTGGGTGATAAAGTCATCCTGTATGTAGGACGGGTCGCCTTCGAAAAGAATCTGAGAAATCTGATTGATTCCTTTGATCTTACCTACCAAAAACATCCTGATGCACAGCTGCTAATCATTGGTGACGGACCACAAATGGAAGAGTTTGAGAAATATGCCGCATCAAAAGATTCGGGGAAACAGATTATATTTACTGGGGCCATTCCTCATAATGAGCTGGTTGTCTCCGGAGTTTTTAAGGCTGTTTCGTTTTTTGCCACCGCATCCCAGACGGAGACTCAGGGAATCACTCTGTTAGAAGCCCAGGCAAATGGTCTCATCTGTGTCGGTGTTCGGGAAGGGGGGATTATCAACCTCATTGAAGACGGTAAGAATGGGTACCTTGTAGCACCTGGCAACAATCAAGAAATGGCCGAAAAAATGGTTTATATTCTTGATAATAAGGCTGCGCTGGAATCAATGGAAAAGGCCGCTAAAGAAATGGTGGATATTCATAAAATGAGTCGTATCATTGATCGATGGGAAGAGTTGTACCAGCATCTGATTGATAACAAAGATAATTTACCCGTAAAGGATTATCTGCATTTCAGTGCGGTCATGAAGTTTTCAACCCAGTTTAAAATAGATTTCAGGTATTTTCTGAAAAAGATAAGACCCACCAGAACATTCGTAACCAGAACACCAGAGTTTAAAAACTGTCAATACAGGTCTAGGCAGTTGCGTTCCAGGTCTTTCATTTCTACAATTTCCCTCAAAAAGTTACGTTCCTTTAAATCGGGTCAGCATGAATAGATTTTTTGTATACTAATTGAATGACTCTAATCTATTAAAAAAATACCCCTTGAAGCCGTGTTTACTTCAAGGGGTATTTTTAAACCTGTATGTTTTTCAATTGAATCCCTATTTTTTAGGAGGCATCAGGTCTGTGATGGTCCCTTCTGCCATTTCCGCCGCCAGAGCAAAGGTCTCCGAGAGGGTAGGATGGGCATGAATGGTTAATGAGACATCTTCCAGATCGGAACCCATTTCAATGGCGAGGTTGGCTTCCGCCAGCAGTTCTCCCGCATTATTGCCGCAAAATCCAGCTCCCAGTACCCTTTTAGTTTCGGGATCATAGAGAACCTTTGTCGTTCCCTCATTCCGACCATTGCTGAGAGACCGTCCACTGGCTGCCCAGGGGAAAACACCCTTTTCGTAGGCTATACCCTTGGCTTCTGCTTCTTTTTCGGTCAGACCTGACCAGGCAATTTCGGGGTCTGTGTATGCGACAGAGGGAATACAGGCCGGTGAGAATTCTGCCGGTTCTCCTGATATGACTTCGGCGGCAACCCGACCTTCATGAACGGCTTTATGAGCCAGCATGGGTTGTCCTGTAATGTCGCCTATGGCATAGATATTGGCAACTCCCGTTTGTCTTTTTTCATTGACAGTGATAAATCCCCTCTCATCGGGTGTTATTCCAAGGGCTTCCAGACCAATGCCATCACTGTTGGGTCTACGCCCTATGCTAACAAGTATCCTGTCATAGAGAGTCGGCTGAGGCGCTCCTTTCCCTTCGAAAGAAACAAGGAGTCCCTCTTTTTTAGTTTCAACTTTAGTGACCTTGACCGATGTGTAGATGGCTTTCAGTTTTTTCTTATACATCCTTGCCAGAGGCTTCACCAGATCTGTGTCTGCAGGGGGAATGATCTGGTCCATAAGTTCCACAACAGATACCTGAGATCCAAAGGCACTGTATACGGTGGCCATTTCCATCCCGATGATGCCGCCTCCTACGATCAGAAGGGTTCCGGGAATCTCATCGAGTGCCAGAGCATCGGTGGAATCCATAACCCGGGGATCGTCAAAGGGAAACATGGGGAGTTGGACAACCCGGGACCCTGTGGCGATAATTGCCTGTTTGAAGCTTACCTGGGCTGTTTCATCCCCTGTGACATCCAGAGTTGAAGAGGATGTGAATGTTCCGCTGCCATAAAGGACTTGAACTTTCCTCTGTTTAGCCAGAGCTCCCAGACCTTTGGTCAGGTTGCCCACAACCCTGTCTCTGTGTCCTCTTATTCCTGCCAGATCCAAGGTCGGCTTTGAATAACTGATGCCGAATTGATCTGCTTCTGATGCTTCATTTATAATTTGGGCGAGGTGAAGGAAAGACTTGGATGGAATACAACCTTCATTCAGGCATACCCCGCCAAGGATTCCCCGTTTTTCGACAAGAGCCACTGACTGACCCAGATCTGCCGCTCTAAATGCGGCTGTGTAACCACCCGGGCCGCCGCCCAGGACAAGTGTATCAACCTGTATATTTTTTTTATCAGACATTTTTATCTCCAATCTCATTCATTCAATAATTGGTTCCCCCAAGGGGGAGACCTTAGAGCAAAATTTTCTTCATATCTTCAAGAAGGTCTGCCAGGTAACGGATAAACTTTGCCGCCATGGCCCCATCTATCACTCTGTGATCATAAGATAGACTGAGTGGCAGCATCAGGCGGGGTTCGAAATCACTTCCATTCCACACAGGCTGCATGGTTGACCGTGACAGTCCTAAAATGGCTACTTCCGGCGGATTGATGATCGGTGTGAAAGAAGTTCCACCGATACCCCCCAGGTTTGAAATAGAGATGCCAGCCCCCTGGAGATCTGCAGGCTTCAACTGACCGTCACGGCCCCTGAGTGCCAGATCTTTAATCGCCAGGACAATTTCAGTCAGGTTCATTTTGTCTACATCATGAATGACCGGAACGAGAAGTCCCTGGGGGGTGTCTACGGCAATTCCAATATTGTAATAGTTCCGGATGAAGAGTTTTTCTCCTCCCGGGTCTAAAACAGAATTGAACCGTGGATACTCTTCAACTGCCTTGTAAAGTGCTTTGATTACAAAGGCAAGAACAGAGAATTTTACGCCCTGATCAGCTTTCTGATTCAATTCTTTACGCCAGGTTTCCAAGTAGGTGATATCGGCTTGTTCATACTGTGTCACATGTGGAATATTGACCCAGCTGGCATGGAGATGAGGACCCGAAATCTTTTGGATTCTTGTGAGTTCTTCTTCTCTTACCGAACCAAACTTGGAGGGATCAACATATGCGGCAGAAGGGAGTCCTGTCCCTGTTCCAGATCCACCTGTTTTAATCAGGTTTTTCACGTAGTTTTGGATATCTTCTTTGGTCACCCGGCCTTTGGGGGCGCTACCTTGAACAGAAGCCAGGCTGACTCCTAGTTCTCTGGCAAATCGGCGGATAGATGGAGAAGCATGAGGAACCTTTCCAAGGGGTGCTTCAACGGCGGCAACCGGTGGTGTTTCGTGAGATTTCTCTGGTTGAACCGGTGCTTTGGGCGGTTCCGGGACAGAGGGCTTCTGGGGTTCCGGCGTGGCTGGAGCTTCGGGCTTTTCGCTGGGCGGTGCAGGTGTTTCTTCTCCTGCGGTCTCTGCCATGGCAATGACATCGCCGGTTTTCAGCATGTCCCCTTCCTTGACTTTTATCTCTTTGATAACACCGGCAAAGGGAGAGGGAATCTCCATTACCGCCTTATCGCTTTCCATTGCCAGCAGGGGCTCTTCGGCTTCAACCTCCTGGCCAATTGTCATGAATACTTCCGCTACTGGAACCGGATCATCCGATCCCAGGTCGGGAATCTTAATTTCTCTTAAGTCTGCCATTGTTCTTCCTTAAACCGACATCGGGTTGGGTTTGTTTGCATCCAGGTCATATTTTTTAATGGCCTGGCTCAGTACTTCTGCTTTCAGGTCTCCCTGATCGACCAGCCCCTTCAGGGCATTCAGTACAATGTAGTATCTGTCTACTTCAAAAAAGCGTCTCAGCTGTTCTCTGGAATCACTTCGGCCATATCCGTCTGTACCCAGAATTATGGTCTGGTTGGGTATGAGCCGCCGGATCTGTTCGGGGTAGGCCCGGATATAGTCTGTACTTATGACAACAGGTCCGTCATGGCCTTTCAAGACTTTTGTTACATAGGGAATCTTTGCCTTCTTTTCAGGATGATTCATATTGTAACGTTCACAATCTGCCCCTTCCCTGTGAAGTTGGTTGATGCCGGGAATACTCCAAATGTCAGAATCGATTTTCCATTCCTCTTTGAGGATTTTGGCGGCAGCCATAACTTCCTGGAAGATGCTGCCTGATCCCATGAGTTGAACTTTTTTGGAATTCCCTTCTGCTTTCTTAAAAAGGTACATCCCTTTGCGTATGCCCTCTTCACTTCCTTCTGGAAGGGCAGGCTGAACATAGTTCTCATTCATCAGTGATATGTAGTAGAAAATACTTTCACCGTCCTGATACATCCTTTTCATTCCATCCTGGATGATCACGGCTAGTTCATATGAGAAGGATGGGTCATAGGACATACAACTTGGTATTGTTCCCGCCATAATATGGCTGTGGCCATCCTGGTGCTGCAGTCCCTCACCATTGAGGGTGGTCCGTCCCGAGGTTGCCCCCAGTAAGAATCCTTTGGCTCTGATATCTCCTGCCATCCAGGCCAAATCTCCGATCCTTTGAAATCCAAACATGGAATAGAATATATAGAAGGGAACCATATTGATGCCATAATGGGAGTAGGCTGTACCGGCGGCCAGCCAGGAGGAAAATGCCCCGGCTTCGTTGATGCCTTCTTCCAGTATCTGTCCTTTTTTATCTTCCTTGTACCACATCACAGAGTCTGAATCCTGTGGTTCATAGAGCTGTCCGTAAGGTGCATAGATGCCTAACTGGCGGAACATACCCTCCATACCGAAGGTCCTCGCTTCATCAGGAACAATGGGGACTATCTGTTTTCCAATCTCTTTATCCCTGGCCAGGGTGCTTAGGAGGCGGACAAAAGCCATGGTTGTGGACATTTCCTTGTCTCCCGATCCTTTCAAGATGGCCGCAAAATTGTCTAGTGGGATTGACTTTAGAGCTGTTGCTGTCTGGTTTCTGGAGGGTAAATAACCGCCAAGGCCTTCCCTGGTCTGTCGGATATACTTCATCTCCTTACTGTCTTCATCGGGTTTCAGATAAGGCAGATCATAGAGTTCCTCATCTTTGAGGGGAATCTTGAATCTGTCCCGAAAGACTTTCAATGATTCAAGGTCCATCTTTTTCTGGGAGTGGGAGGTATTGGCTGCTTCCCCTGCTCCTCCCATTCCAAATCCCTTGACTGTTTTAGCCAGAATCACCGTGGGCTGACCCTTGTGTTTGACCGCCGAAGCATAGGCTGCGTATATTTTTCTGGGGTCGTGTCCCCCTCGGCTCAGTTTGAAGATTTCTTCGTCTGTCATATCCTTGACCAGTTCAAGGGTCTCTGGGTATTTTCCGAAGAAATGCTCTCGTATATAGGCTCCATCGTGTGCCTTGAATGCCTGGTATTCTCCGTCGACACATTCATTCATGCGTTTTATGAGAAGCCCCGATTTATCTTTGCTCAGCAGGGCATCCCATTCGGTTCCCCATATGACTTTTATGACATTCCATCCGGCGCCCCGGAAGTTTCCTTCCAGTTCCTGGATGATCTTGCCATTACCCCGAACCGGTCCATCCAGTCTCTGCAGGTTACAGTTAATGACAAAGATGAGGTTGTCCAGTTTTTCACGGGCTGCCAGGCTGATGGCCCCCTGTGATTCGGGCTCGTCAGTCTCTCCATCTCCAAGGAAGGCCCATACTTTCCGATCTTCCGGATCTGCCAGACTTCTGGCTTCCATATATTTCATAAACCGCGCCTGATAAATGGCCTGAATGGGACCCAGACCCATGGAGACTGTGGGAAATTGCCAGAAATCGGGCATCAGCCAGGGGTGGGGATAGGATGAAAGTCCTTTTCCACCGGTTTCTTCTCTAAAGTGATCCAACTGTTCTTCGCTCAGGCGTCCTTCAACGAAGGCTCTGGCATAAAGACCTGGAGAGGAGTGTCCCTGGAAGAATATAAGGTCTTCTCTTCCTGGTGCGTTAGGTCCTTTGAAGAAAAAGTCAAATCCAACTTCATAGAGAGCTGCACTGGAGGCAAAACTGGCTATGTGACCTCCGAGGCCTGTATCTTTTCGATTTGCCTTGACCACCATGGCCATGGCGTTCCAGCGTATATATGACGCTACATCTCTAGCTACTAGAGTGTTTCCCGGCATCTTTTCAGATTCTTCCGGGGTCAATGTATTGATATAGGGTGTCGTGGCTCTATAGGGTACTTTTATCCCTCTTTTTCTTGCCTGATCGATGAGATTCTGAATCAGGTAGTGTGCTTTTTCAGTACCCTCAACTCCTATCACTCCTTCAAGTGCTTCCAACCATTCCCGGGTTTCTTCCGGGTCATTATCTAAGTATTCAGACATTATTCCCTCTTTCGATGTAATGTTGTTTTAGTTCTTGCTATCACAAATTTTTAAACTTGCTTTAATCCTTATACATTCTAATCCATTATTCAAATTTTGGATTATTTTTTGTAGAAGGCAAATTAAAGATAATGAATGTACTACTGAAAAACTAGTATATGTGTAGTTTTGTAGAGAAAATCAATTTTTTTCATCCTAAAAGGGTCGATCTCAAAGAATAATCCGGTGAGAAGTCTTTTTCTAAGAGGATCTGTGGGAAAGAGTTGGTTAATTGAATTAAAACCGTATATACGAATTGATTTCCAGATATAGGAATAATAAACTATTCTTGTGACGAAACGCAGCGTGGTGAGAGCCGTTGACATACTGACCCTCCTTTCTGAATCAAAGACAGGGCTTACTCTCAAAGAGATTGTGAATGAGACGGCTATTCCCAAGACTACAGCCTATGAAATTGTGCAGATGCTGTTGGAGAAATCGATGATCCAGTCTGTTGAAGGCCGTCAGATACGGTATCAGGTGGGGGTTCAGGCCTTTGTCATCGGCAACCGTTTTCTCCGGAATATGGATTTTGTTTCCAGGGCCCGCCCAATCATTGATGAGACGTCTACTCTTTTGAATATGACCGTTTTTCTGGCCTTACTCGATGGGAATCAGATCATTTATCTCTATAAAAAGGAACCCCAGAATGTCCCTATTCATACTGCCAGCATCGGGAACCGGGGGGATGTTTATTGTACCGCTTTAGGTAAGGCCATCCTGTCGCAATTGCCGGAAAATCAAATTTCTCCCCTCCTGGATTCTCTGGAATTCCGGCGGAGAACGAAGCGGACTATTATGAATAAAGAAGATTTGATCATTGATTTGGAGGCTATACGCCAGAGGGGATATTCTCTGGATGACAGAGAAGTTCTGGATTTTGTATTTTGTGTGGGAGCTCCTGTGTTTGATCATTCCGGTAGTGCCGTTGCCGGGATCAGTGCGGCCGGTCTCTATTCGGATCACAGAGATGTCAACAAAGAGGGGGAAATCCTAATGGATGCAGGTCTGCGGCTTTCAAGGCTGCTCGGATTTGACAAACCCGGTGATCATCCTGCAGGAGGTTGAAGGGCTCATTTTCAGTTTTGCTTAGGAGTCTTAAAATCATCAATACAAGTAATTAGTTAGCCGTATTAACGGCGGGGAGGATTTTATGGAAATGGATATCAGGTATGCGAATCATCCGGAGGATGCCAAAAAGTATACCACTGAGGAGCTGAGGAAGCACTACCTCATTGAGTCGCTTTTTGTAGCAGATGAAGTCCAGCTGACTTATTCCCATGTGGACAGAATTATTGTCGGAGGCATTATGCCTGCGAAAAAGAAATTGACCCTAGAAGCCGGCAAGGAAATGGGAGTGGACTTTTTTCTGGAACGTCGTGAAATGGGTGTCATTAACATTGGAGGTGAGGGCATTCTCATTTTAGATGGCACCGAACACAGTGTGGGCAGCCGGGAAGGTGCTTATGTGGGCATGGGAATCAAGGAAGTCTCTTTTAAAAGCAGTGATAAGAAGAACCCTGCTAAGTTTTATATCAATAGTACTCCTGCTCATCATAGCTATCCAACGGTACTCATTGATCTTGATAAAGCGAACAAAGTGGAGTTGGGAGACGATGCCAATCTGAATAAAAGAACAATCAATCAGTTTGTTCATCCTGCAGTTTGTCAGAGTTGTCAGCTTGTCATGGGAATGACCATCCTGGAACCGGGCAGTGTTTGGAATACCATGCCCTGTCATACGCATGAACGCCGTATGGAGGCCTATATGTATTTTGATATGAAAGAAGATACCAGGGTTTTTCATTTGATGGGACAGCCTTCTGAAACCCGGCATATTGTCATGGCCAACGAGCAGGCCGTCATCTCTCCCAGTTGGTCCATTCATTCTGGTGTCGGAACAAGCAACTATACCTTTATATGGGGTATGTGCGGCGAGAATATCACCTTTAACGACATGGATTTTGTGGATATGAAAGACCTTAAATAGTTCCTCCGGAGTTGCCCTGTTTCACTCATGGGGCAACTCTTCTATTCTTATTTATTCAAATCT
Organism: Oceanispirochaeta crateris; assembly: GCF_008329965.1. Taxonomy (GTDB): domain Bacteria; phylum Spirochaetota; class Spirochaetia; order DSM-2461; family DSM-2461; genus Oceanispirochaeta; species Oceanispirochaeta crateris. Next base: position 2,432,074 of record NZ_CP036150.1, on the reverse strand, counting down.
CTTTTCTATTCGGCGTTGAATCTTCAATACATGTGAATTATTATTAAATAGCTGTGAGATAGAAATTCTGTTCTTGAAAGGATCGGTCCGTTGCTTAAGAAAAAAATATGTTTGCTGGGATCTTTCGGTGTCGGTAAGACCAGCCTGATAAGACAGTATGTTTCACATGTATACTCTGAAGAATATATCTCCACTATAGGGGTTCATATTAGTAAGAAGGAACTCATTTTGCCTTCCGGCACAGAGCTTTCTCTGCTCATCTGGGATTTGGAAGGTCAGGATGAGATTCATGATTTTTCAAAAAACTATCTGAAAGGCATGTCGGCCTATTTTCTTGTTGCGGATGGCACCAGGGCAGAAACACTAATGACAGCTCAAAATCTTTACCAATCACTGGCGGGAGAGTATTCAGATATTCCATCTATTCTAATCCTCAATAAAAATGATCTCAGCGAAAAATGGCAGTTGGATGAATCCCAGTATTCAGACTTCATTCAAGATGGAATTGAGGTTATTCAAACGAGTGCTAAGACAGGAGACGGTGTCGAGGCCGGGTTTCTCAGTCTTGCTGAAAAAGTCACTGGTTTATAAGACATATGAAATACTCTGATATACCCAAGGATCGTCTGGACGCTCTGTCTCCCGATGACAGACAGAATCTGAAGAAACTGTCCCGGAAGCTGGAACAGGCGGAGCTGGATGCTCAGGCCGTTGGTAAGATCCTTCCCGAAGCGGTTATGTTGGGTGAGAAGCCTCAAAACCGAGTCTCGAAGTCCATGGTAGAAGTCACTGAAAAAGCCATCACATTTTCCATTGCCAGAGACCCTGAAAAACTTTCGACAGCCCTATTTCCCATCATTGGAACGGCTATTAAAAAAGCCATAAACAGGATGATGAGTGAAATGATGACCGCATTGAATACCAGTATGGAGAATATGTTCTCCTACAATCGGATGGCATGGCGGATTGAATCGATCAAAACAGGCATTCCCTTCATGGAAATTGTTATGAAAAATTCCATGCTTTACAGGGTGGAGCATGTCCTTTTGATTCATCGTAAATCAAGCCTGCTCCTACATCATATTTCCATGGATGATTCCTTTCCCACAGATAGTGATATTGTGGCGTCCATGCTTCGGGCCGTGCAGGATTATATTAAGGATTCCCTCGCTCTGGAGGGGGATGAAACTGTTCATACCATCTCTACCGGGGAATATACAATTTTGATAGAAGACGGGCCTCAGGCCATCCTTGCTGCTGTTGTCAAGGGAGTGGTAGATGCCGATTTGCCTTCCAGAATGCTCGCGTCCCTAGAAGCCGTGCATGTGAAACTTGCGGCAGAGCTCGCATCCTTTGCAGGAGATACGGGCCCTTTCGAGGAGGAAGAAGCTTTGCTGCGTCCCTGTCTTGTGAACAGGATGGGACCGGAAAAGAAAAAACCAGTCTATGCCATCATCCTTCTCTCTTTCCTATTTATAGTATTTTCAATCCTTGGTGTTTTTATGTTTCAGTCTGCCAGGATTCATCGAGGGTTCATCGCTGAGCTAAATAGAGAGCCGGGGATTCTTGTTGCCTCAGAGATGAAAAAGTTTAGAGGATACGAACTCCGAGTCCTACAGGACTCAAGGTCTCGGTCTATAGATCGTATTGCCCAGTCTCAAGGGGTCAATTTAAACCGTTATGATCTGATTCTGGAAGAATTCATCTCTCCTTTTTATGGCGCAATCAATAGGGGTGCCGGTACAGGGATTCCTGAGGAAATGATGGACCTCTCCCGGGAGCTGCAGGGGTATATTCTGTTCTTTGAGCAGGATTCCGGGACTTTCCGCAATGATCAGCAGGCTCTTTTAAGCAGTGTTGTTCAGCTGATCAAACAGATTTTCACACTCTCTAAAGATCATGGAGTTGAGGTGCGCATCGAAATCGTTGGCCATAGCGCCGGCTCCGTTCAGGATGCGGATAGTATTCAGGTCAGTCAGGAGCGGGCCGGTATGGTTTATTCTCTTTTGGAAGAGAACCTTTCCGATTTTAAGGAACAACTCCTGCCTATGGGGGTCGGGATCGGGTCTCCTGTTGTGGAAGAAGAAAAAAATGAAGAAGACCGCTTAAAAAACAGAAGTGTCACATTCAATGTAATTTTTGAATGAATGCCTGAGCAGTCTTTTCACTCTCCCTCAATGGGATTCCAAAACTTCCCGACAAGGTTCGGCTCAGGTACTTGAGCATTTTGAGCCTTAGATTTTCTTCAGGTAAAAAATAGTAAACATACTGGTTCTCGAGGGGATCAAACACAGAAGACATTTCCTGACAGATCTCGGGTTTGGAAGACAGCGAGAGTTTGTATCGATTAAAGGAGTAGTGTTCCGCCTCTGACAACCAGGCCTCCTTTGGTTGAAATACAGGTTCTTTTGTATTCTTCTTGAGCTGCATTAGTACCCATCTGGTTTGAGATTCCATTTGAATTCCAAGGTTCCTGTAGTGCAGCTGTGTTTTGCCAGTCAGTTGAGCCGCTGTTATCAGAATAAGATCATCCTTTCCATAGCTGGACCAGTTTAGAATCACACCTCCTTTCTGTGGGGGCGATGAGGGGCGCATAGGACCGAACAGGGGAATGCCGAAGCCGTTCCTGATAAATGAGGCTCCCAATGTACTGATGTTTCGTTTCCGTATGGTGCCCGTTTCTCTCTTGGGAGGTATGAGAGAGATCAGATACGCCACAAGTTCTGCTGTTTGATTTTTCGTTTCTGGTGGGAATACCCCTGCATCATAGAGCAGGGCATAGGCTTTTATGAGCGAAATCACAGCCTTTATCCCTTCGTAATCCGGATACTTCAGCGCCTGGGTATGTTTGATTCTTGCATCTTCTATCGTCTGTGAGTCTTCGGGTGAGGCAAGAGACATGATGAGGCTGTATGAATTGATTCTGGATAGGATTTTTTCTTCCAGGTTCATGAGCCGGTTAGTATCCATTAGGAACCAAAATCAGGAAGCAGAAACTCAAGTTCTTCCATGGAATCATTCTGTAAATTGACAATATCATCGAGTACCAGCTTGAAAGTCTTGACCAACGAGGGATCAAAATGACTGCCGGAGCCTTTTTCAATGATACTCAGGGCGTATTCCACAGAAAAGGCTTTTTTATATGGTCTGGCAGAGATGAGTGCATCGAAGACGTCAACAATGGCGCAAATTCTTCCGATCAAAGGTATCTGCTCCCCCGAAAGTCCGGCCGGGTATCCAGATCCGTCCCACTTTTCATGGTGATAGAGGGCCACATCCCTGGCAGATGAGAATAGAAGATGGTCACTATTGGAAAGTAAGGAAGCGCCGATTGTGGTGTGCTGTCTCATTAGATCCCATTCCTGGGAATTCAGTGGCCCCGGTTTGAGGAGAATTGAATCGGGGATACCTATCTTGCCAAGGTCATGGAGCAGGCTGGAGTAAAAGAGGGATTCACAATCCTTGCTCGTTAATCCATATTTCTTGCCCAAAAGGACGCTGGACCGGCCAATCCTGAAAATATGTCCACCTGTTTCCATGTCTCTAAATTCTGCAGCCTGGGCCAGAGTGGTGATAATGGTAAACCTGGAATCGTTTAACTCTTTTGTCCGCCTTCTTACTTCTGTTTCCAGGTGGTGATTCTGTGACCTTATGGTATTCATCAGCGTATCCAGTTTGCTGTATGCCCTGTTGAGCTCCTCATTTTTTAGTTCTAGCTGCCGCTTTAAGAGGGATGTTTCATTTTTTTTCTGTGTGATGCTCTGATGTTTTACCGAGTCTTCCGTAATATCTTCAATGGCTATGACAGCATGCCGGGAAGCTTCACCAGGAGTAATGTTCAGGTGGATGAAATTCTTTTGCCGCTTGATGTAACGGAGATGAAAAGTACCTGAACCGCTAGATACGATGTTTCTCAACTCATCTTCAACGCCGATGGTTTCAGGAAATATGTCCTCTATGGATACTGGTCCTGAGGGCATATCCTGCTCCAATAGATTCCAAAAATCCCTGTTTTCAGGTTGGATCATCAGGGATGAATCCAGCTTTTCCCAGTAAATGTTCAAATGCTTGAGAATATTAATCATACTGGATTTTATATCGTCAAAGAGTAGAGGTCAATCTGAAGGCTCACAGAAGGGCCGGATGAAAAAGAAGATGATCCTCTGTAAAAGATTTTAATTGGTTAAAAATGGATATATTTGCCCGATATAGGGCAAATAACTGCTCTATAGGCGAAAATATATTGGAAAATGACGTAAAGAATAGTATAAAAGAGATCTGCATGGCGAAAATCAATCTGGATGATCAATTTAGAAATCACCTCTTGTCTAGTTATCCTGTCAGTGCCGACCTGCTGGATCATCTCCTGGAAGACCTGGGAGATTATTTTTCCCTCAAAGTTCATGATTTTATTGGCATGAGACACCGGGAACTTCAGAAAGAAGGTTTCAGTAATAGTGAAATTTACAGTCTGATACAGGATGAAGTGAAGCATCGACGTTTTGCTTCTTCCGAGTTGTCCATCAGGCAGATCAGAAGAATCATTTATGGCTGACCCTTCGACACTGCCTTGGGGGGAAGGGCTGTGTCGAGAAGAGTCTCGTCATCTCGTACGTATCAATACTTGAAATTGGAGAAATATTATGTGTGGAATCGTTGGATATCTGGGAAGCCGGGAAGCCGTTCCTGTATTGCTCAAGGGGCTGAAACAACTCGAATACAGGGGGTATGACTCTTCGGGAATCGGGGTTGTCCATAGAAAAAAAATAAAAGTAATCAAGGAAGAGGGCAAACTGGCTCGTCTGGAAGCCAAAATCACCGAAAAGATATCCTCTACAGTCGGAATAGGGCATACCCGCTGGGCCACCCATGGTGGGGTGACTACGGCGAATGCCCATCCTCACAGCGGACCTCTGGGACTCGTCGCTGTTGTGCATAACGGCATCATAGACAACTTTGCCCTCCTGAAAAAAGAACTGGAAGCTAAGGGAAATGTCTTTATGAGTGAGACAGACTCGGAAGTTGTCGCCCACCTGGTCGAATCCTACCTGGATCATGGTCCCGAAAAAGCCGTCTCCATGGCCCTGGACCGTTTGGATGGGACCTATGGGATGCTGATTTTATTCAAGAGCTTTCCGGATATGATCATCGGAGCGCGAAACGGTAGTCCCCTCGTGGTGGGTGTTGGCCAGGATGAAATGTTTCTGGCTTCCGATGCCATGGCCTTTGCCGGGTATACCCAGAATGCCATCTTCATAGAAGACGGTGAGATGGTGGTACTCAATACGAATGAATACCGGGTTGTCAACCGCCAGAATATTCAGATCAACAAGAGCGTGGAAGAGCTGGACCTGGATACCGGCAGTCACGACAAACGGGGATACTCCCACTTCCTTTTGAAGGAAATCTTTGAGCAGCCCGAATCCGTTTTTCGTGCCATGGGGCAGGGAGGGCGTTTGCTCACAGAGTATGGGACTTCCTTACTGGGAGGTCTCAATATGAATAAGCGGGATTTTTACGATATCCACAAAATCCATATTCTTGCCATGGGAACGGCTCAATATGCCGGTGAGATCGGTAAGTATATCATTGAAGACATAGCCCGTATTCCCGTGGAAGTTTCCGATGCCTCCGAGCTCTGCGGTATTAACCCCATCGTGGATAAGCATACTGTTTTTGTGGCTATCAGCCAGTCCGGAGAGACTCGTGATACCATCGCAGCTGTGCAGGAAATAAAACAGAAGGGAGGCCGTGTCCTGGGCATTCTCAATGCCGTAGGATCTACGTTGGCCCGTTTGACAGATGGTGGAGCCTACATTCATGCCGGATCGGAGATTTCCGTAGCCAGCACAAAGGCTTTTACCAGCCAGGTCACAGTCCTGGCCCTTTTGGCTCTGATGATTGGGAGAACCAGAGACATTTCATTGCACCGAGGAAAGGAACTGGTGAGCGAGCTGTTGGCTCTGCCCGATAAGATTAGAACTATCCTGGAGAAGGCTGAAGACATAATATCCATGGCGGATGAACTCAAAAATCACCATTCAGTGTTGTATATGGGACGGGGAATCAATTTTCCCGTGGCCATGGAAGCCGCCCTCAAGCTCAAAGAGGTGAGCTATATCCACGCCGAAGCCTATAGTGCGGGCTCCCTCAAACATGGGCCCCTGGCTCTGATCAGTGAGGAAATCCCTTCGGTTTTCATTTGTACTAAAGGGGATTATCAGGAAAAAACCATCAGCAATATTCAGGAAGTTAGAGCTCGTAATGGGAGAGTCTTGGTTATTTCCAACTATGAAGACGACGGCCTGCGAAAGGTAGCGGATAAGCTATTTGTGGTTCCTGACTCAGATCCGTTGTTATCTCCCCTGCTGACCATTATTCCCTGCCAGCTTCTGGGTTATTACACGGCTCTGGCACTGGGACGGGATATTGACCAACCGCGGAATCTGGCTAAGTCGGTCACGACGGACTAGTTTTATCATAAACCAGAATTGGAAGGATATCGTTATGAAATTCGATATCCTTCCAATGATTGAGCCGGGTAAAGGAGCAGTCCTTTACTCTTTTTCTGTATCCTCTTCTAAATCGACAGTCCCCTCAGAATGAGATTGAGGCTCTTCTTCATTCAAACTCTCATCCATTTGATCTTCCAGGTGATATTGGGCTGCTTCATTGCGCACATTATTAATACTGGATCTGTTTTTTTCTGCAATATCAGTGACGTTTAGGACAGAGCTGTTGATTTCATTCATACCGTTTCCGATCTCCCTAATAGCCATGGAAACTTCACTGGATATCTGCTTCAAGGCTTCTACAGCCTTCAGTATTTCCTTATTGCCTGCCATCATATCTCTGGATCCTAAAGAAACTTCCTGGCCCGAATTCTTAAGATCTTCAAGGGTCTGAAGGACCTGCGTACTTCCGGCAACCTGTTCCTGCATGGAAGACTTTATCTCTACAGTAATCTCTCCCATTTTTTTCATATTTTCCATTATTTCTTCAAAGGAATGGTTGGACGTGTTTGAATCGTTGACAACATTCTGAATGCTTTCGGAAATATTGGATATCGTCTGTTTTACCTGAGCAGATTGCAGGGTTGATTGCTCAGCCAGTTTCCGGATTTCATCAGCAACAACAGCAAAACCACGACCTGCATCTCCTGCATGGGCGGCTTCAATGGAGGCATTCATTGAAAGAAGGTTCGTCTGGGCAGCAATCCCAGCAATGAGGTCATTGGCTTTTTTTAGGTCCTTTGACTGTTCTTCAATATCCTTGACCTGGTTGGAGACATTCTGGAGGTTATTCCGCCCCTTGCTTGAGGATGTGTTGAGAACAGACATAAGCTGTTCGGCCTCTTCGGTAGACTTGGATACAGTTTTTATCTGGGCGATCATCTCTTCAATCGCTGTAGATCCTTGTTGGATTGTTTGCTCCTGATGTTCAATATTGCGGTCAAGGCATTCAATATTCTGAGTCGTCTTCTCTGTAATTGCGACCGTGGTAGAGACGCTGTCCTCCTGCTTTTTTATCTGTACCAGAGAGTTTTCTACATTACTCTTGATCTGATGGACAGCTGCTGCGGCCTCCTCCATATTTGACGAAAGATCTATTCCCACCTCATCTAGGTCCTGCAAACTCCCTCTAAGGTTCAAGAAGAAGTTGCTTAGTGTGTCCAGGAAGTTGTTAAAATAACGGGTCATCCCGGCAACCTCATCCCTTCCTTTTACTGATCCTCTTTTTACCAGATTTCCTTTGGATGCCTGAGACATAATCTGTTCGATATGATTGAGCTTTCGAATGAGTCTAATTTTCACATAAAAGAATAGAATGGCACTGGTTCCTATGATCAGGATAACACTAATACCCCCTAAAAGAAGGCGGAGAATTAAGATGCTTTGAAATGCCTCGGAATCCTCAATCGCCAAAGCAAAAACCCATCCAGTCTTAGGCATCCGGCTAAATATCCCCTGTTTCTGTGCACCATTTAGTGAATAAGAGTCGTATATGAGTTCATCACCTGAGTCTATTACCGTCTGAAATACAGGATCCAAATCCTGAGCTTGAGTCTCAACAAAGGCTACATCGGGGTGTATCATGATCATCCCCTGTTTATCCATGACATAGGGATATCCCGTTTTACCAAGGGTCTTTTTGAGAATCATTTCATCTCCAAATTTTGTTAGATTAAGAGACGCTCCCAAAAGACCTATTCTCTGGCTCCCAACAAAAATTGGCACGGCATGGACTATTGCCAGATTCCCCGTTGCTTTGGACTTGAGGGCCTTATTGGTCGTATAGTTATTCATGCCGGCTAATATGGTGGCCTGGAAATACTCACGATCTGTAATATCGGCTCCTAAGATTGATGAGTCGGAAGAATATTCAATATTTCCCATATCACTGGATATAAATAAGGTTTCATAGAACCGGTTGCTCGACTTGATATTGGCAAGCAGTTCATCAATTGATTTCTTCATTTCTTCCGAAGACAATGAGTTAGACAGAATTGGGCCTATTGAAGTAGCATATGCCTCTAATTGCTTCTCATTTGCTTTTAGTTCCATATCCAAAAGATCTTTAAGTGATTTTGTAATATTTATAAAATTTTCTTTTTGTATTGATCTGATCTCTTCTTCCATATGGTTGGATACAACAAACGACTGAAGACCAAAGGCTGTGGATAAAATAATGATAAAAAGGGCAATCAACGGCGTGGCAAAAGAGATCTTTCTCGGGTTCTTCTTCGATTTGGGTTTCATGACATTCTCCGTGTTTTTAAATATATTGTTAAATAAATATCATATTAAAAAATATAATACAATGAACATGTAAACCATTTTAAAGAAGCTAATGTGTTGTGTGGAAAAGCTTTTTATCCATAGATGGTTCGAATTTCTTTGCTATTGATCTCCTGCCTATTTTACTTATTCGTTGTGGTTCATCTATTATGAATCTGTGGGAGATTCAATCTCGCAAAGGACCCACTTTTACAGTGTGAGGAATGGATCGGAATTGGATGGTCCGTCGTTTATTTCGTACATATATCCACTTTTAGAACCAGCTGATAGGACGATTATGGATAAGTTCTACCATAGGCCAGATGAAGAAAATGAAATAGGATTTTACGTCTTTCATCCGGCACCGGGAGGCTGTGGCGGGGACATTCTAGATTAGATCCTGGAATGCATGGAAAGCAACTTGAGTTTGTTTTGTTATTTTTCCACTAGAAGAAAAGTGTCTTTATTGAAGTTGATAGTCACATTAGTATCAAGAATTTCTAATACTCCTTCCTCTACATTCATATAGTCTCCATAATCACCTCCCTCAAATTCAGCTGTATTATCCATATCGATGATTGCTGTAAAATTGTAGGAATTCTCCCCAGGAACTGTACCAAAGGAGTAATAGGCTTTACCGTCGGACATATAGGTCTTATAGCTGAGTTCAGACTCTTCATCAAAAATTATCACATCTTTGCCATCTACATCATCGCCACTATGAATAACAGCTCCTGACACACAGAAAGTTTCACTACTATCATTGCCTATAAAGGTAAAATCAGATTCTACAAAATCGATATCCGGATCAACACCCACTTCATAAGCCAATGATACAGCAAGCATATCACCAGGGACAGGTTCATCAAAACTGCTGCTTTCATCCATATCAATGACGGCATAAATATCATAGATGCCTTCTTCTGCATTGGGTAGATCGTAGGAGGCAGTATTTTCTGTAATGACCAATTCAACCATTGCTATGGGGGCCATCACTGTTGTATCCGCACCCTCTTCAAAGACTCCTACTATCACGGTTTTTCCTTCTACCCCCGGAATAGAGATGGTTCCTCCGGCATGAAGATCTCCACCCGCTGTTGTTGCATCATCGCAGGATATCAAAGCAAGACCAAGAATCAGAATTAGAAACAGTGTTTTTTTCATCAACAATCTCCTAAAATGGCTATTTTTTTCTTTAAAAACAAACGGACGATATCTTATAATAAGATGGTAACACAAAGACGTCAATGATAATAGTAAATGAAAGTAATTTATAGTTGGTTCTGTATACCTTTATGGTCCATCAAATTACGGCAAGAGTAGATCTCTCAATTTTAGATCTTTTGTTTGAATGTCCGGTCCGGTTTAATCAGGTTGGTGTTCTTTGGAAACTAGATTGTTTGAGGTTTATTCAGTCTCTTCTGGCTTGTTTTGGCCTTTCTGTTTGATGCAGAAGCTCTGTTCAGGGTATAATTCAAAAATAATGAACGAACGGCGATTCCTCTATCTCATCCTCACTCTGATTTTTCTTGTTTTAACGGCAATGACTGTAATGATTATGATCACTCAGACTCGTCAGAAAACGTTTGAGTATCTGCTGGAATATGAGAAAGTTCTGAACCACCTCTATCATACCTATAATGAAGGGGAAATCGACAAGGTGGATATTCCCGATGATATCAGCAGTGTAGGTTTATATAATTTCTATAAACAACCTCTCTACCTCTATGGTAATGCCCCTAAAGTATTGTTGGATGAGGGGAAGAACCGCCCTCACTTCAGTGGTGAGCGGAATACGATAGTCCTGAACCGGGATCTTCTGAATCCCTTTATACCCGTCCTCAGTGATGAGGCTTTCATTGATGGCATTCATTCCAATCTGTTCAACAGGGTCAGTAGTAAATCGGAAGATGAGAAACAGTCCATGATCCGCTATGTCTACATGGAAATAACAGATGCCCCGGTAATGCTTTTCCGGCGGAAGAACAATCTTGTGATTGTTCTTGTGTCTGCACTCATCCTGATCATCCTCCTTTATATGGGGAATCTCTATTTGAGAAATATGAAGTACCGGAATCAGATTGAGTCTCAGGAACGGCTGGTCATGTTGGGAACAGCCGCCAGAACATTGACCCATGAGGTGAAAAATCCTCTGAGCAGCATCCGTTTGCAGACCTCGATTATAAAACGCTCGGGCTGTACTCTCCATGACCCCTCTCTGAAGATCATCAATGAGGAGGTCTCCCGCCTGGCGGCCATGACAGAACGGGTCGGTGATTTTTTAAGACATCCTGGAGGGATTCCCAGCCTCTTGGATCTCAAGAATGAAGTCTATCAGATTCTGGATAAGAGGAAAGAAGAAATACAGCTTCCGGATATTGAGAATGCGCCGGTGCTTATGGTCAGGATTGATCCAGAAAGACTGAAATCCATCCTGGATAACCTTCTTAATAACGCCCTGGAAAGCGGTTCGGAGGAGTCGGATATTTCTTTGACCCTGGAACGAAATGGTTCCCATGCTGTGATAACCGTGTCTGACGGGGGGGCGGGGATTCCCCGGGAAAATATGAAACGTATCTTTGATCCCTTTTTTACAACAAAATCAAAGGGCTCCGGCGTGGGCCTGGCCATCGTTCATTCCTATACTCAGGGTGCGGGGGGATCGGTCAATATCGAATCTACTCCTGAGAATGGAACCAGGGTCAGGGTCTCACTGCCCCTGGAAAAGGGTTCATAATGCATATTTTGATTGTGGATGATGAAATCAATATCCGGGAGAGTCTGAAGATGATTCTGGAGCAGGAAGGATATGAGGTCAGCTGTGCTGAGAATGGTCTTTCCGCTCAGAGGATGCTTGAAGTGGCTCCTTATGATGCCGGTATTTTTGATCTAAAAATGCCTGGAATGGATGGATTGGAGTTGTTGAAGTGGCTGAAAGAGACAGGCCTTGATCTTCCGGTCATCATGATTTCCGCCTTCGGTCAGGTGGAGGATGCTGTTTCTGCTCTGAAGAATGGAGCCGAAGACTATATAACGAAACCCTTTGAACCGGATCTGCTGATTGAAAAATTGAAACTCTGGGATTCTATGCACAATCTTGAAGACAACTTTAAGTCGGGCAGGAATCTGGAGGATGATTTCTACTTTCTTGGTAAGGGGCCGGAAGCGGAGAAGCTTTACACCCGGATGAAAAGGGTGGCCAGGACTCAGTCCAATGTACTTATCACGGGGGAAAGCGGTGTGGGAAAAGAGGTGAGTGCCCGGCTGATTCACGATTGGTCAGAACAAAAGGACGCTCCCTTTGTAGCCCTGAATGTGGGAGGAGTACCCGAAAATCTCCTGGAAAGTGAACTTTTCGGGTATGAACAAGGAGCCTTTACCGGTGCAGACAAGATGAAGCAGGGCTTGTTGGAAACTGCCTCGGGGGGATCCCTTTTTCTGGATGAAATCGGGGAGATGCCTTTGAATCTTCAGGTAAAGCTGTTGAGGGTTCTTCAAGATAGAAGCTTCCGCCGTCTGGGAGGCCTGAAAGATCTGACCATTGACTCCCGTATTATTACTGCCACAAACCGAAATCTAGAGGAGATGGTCCAGGATGGATCATTCCGTGAAGACCTCTATTATCGCCTGAATGTAGCCCGCCTTGCCATTCCTCCCCTCAGAAGTAGAATGGACGATTTACCGAGGCTGACCGGATTCCTGCTTGAAAAACTGAATCGTAAGATGGATATGCATGTCGAGACACTGAGCCGAGAAGCCTGGGAGAAACTGAATGCTTACTCTTTCCCTGGGAATATCCGAGAACTCGAAAACCTTTTGGAAAGGGCTATGATTTTTGCCGAGGGTGATGTGTTGTCCGCAGAAGAGTTGGAGTTGTCCGATATTAACGTCACCAAAGCACAAATCCCGGAGGGATTCAGTACTGATGGCGGAAGGACTCTAAAAGAACAGGAAAAGGACTCTATTCTAGCCGCTTTGCATCGTTGGGAAGGAAACCGGAGTCATGCCGCCAAAGAGCTGGGTATTTCTCGGAGAACCATCATCAATAAGATCAAAGAATACGGGCTAGATGAATAAGGGTTTAAAACAGGACTCGGACAGGGCTGATGGTTTTGATTCTCAAAAACATGGCGCTGTGGTCCTTCTCTTTGCCAGTAGCCTTTATGTGACCAGTGCTGTTATTACATCCTCTCTACCCCTGATGGCGGAAGAGTTCCGCAGTCTGCCCTCTGCGGAAATCCTTGTGAAACTGGCCCTGACTCTGCCGACACTTTTCATAGCGCTTATCTCTCCTCTCACTGGAAAACTCAGTGATTTATGGGGAAGAAAAAAAATACTCTTTTGGGGACTGATTATTTACGGGATCGGCGGATCTTCGGGGTTTTATCTTCAGGATATCCGTTTGATTCTACTTGGCCGGGGGCTCCTTGGTCTGGGGCTGGGAACAACCTTTACAATGGCCTCTGCTCTGATAGGAGACTTCTATTCTGGAGATCGGCGAAGGAGATTGTTAGGACTTCAGGGGGCCTTTGTCAGCCTGGGTGGGATGATCTTTGTGGGAGGAGCAGGTTTTTTAGCAGAGATTTCCTGGAGAACGCCATTCCTCGTCTATCTTCTTTCATTCCTTATCCTTCCTGCCGCCGCTATTCTCAAGGAACCACCTCGATTAAAACCAGCTGTATTGGAAGAGTCAAAAAGGAAAAGAAATCCTGTTGGTTTGATTCTCCTCATATACCTTTCAGTTTTTCTCTGTATGATTTTTCTGCTTATGATCCATACTCAGCTTCCCTTTGTTCTAAAGCAGCAGAACAGGAGCAGTACTTCTCTTATGGGAGGGATTCTGATCCTTCTGAATTTAGCAAGTTTTTTCACCGCCTCCTTTTATCATAAGATCAGAAGGCAACTTTCGCCAGTGATGATCTATGGCCTCTACTTTGTCCTGATGGGTGCCGGATTTATTCTCATCGGTTTGAAGCCCGGTCTTTTAGGCCTTTTTGGAGGAATCCTTCTTTGCGGACTGGGAACCGGCTTGGTCGTTCCAAATACCTCTGTCTGGCTTCAGGATATTTCTATTCCCGAATCACGGGGGCAGATTCTGGGATACATGACGGCCTCTGCTTTCTTAGGACAATTCCTATCGCCATTGCTGTTGCAACCTATTCTCACGCGTCTTCCAGAAGGAACGCTGTTTTTCAGAGTCGGGATCTCAGTTCTTATCCTAGGGTTCGGGTATGGTATTTTGAATCTGCTTTCAAAGCTCAAGTCTGCTGTGAAAAAAACGACAGCTGTGAAAAATCTGCACATCTAAATTTTCCTTTTTACATTAAAGAGAGCCTCTAAACAACCTTTAATGAATTGGCATGGTTCCTGCTTATGCAGGGTGACAGCAAAAATGAAAAGGATAAGTTTATGAGAAAAGTCTACTGTTTATTTCTAATATTGGCAGGAGTGACAATGTCCCTGTCAGCCCAAGAGCCCTTAATCTTAACAGAGGATCTGGCTGTCAGCTTGGCCCTGGGGCAAAACCTCAGTCTTAAATCCAATCTGCTGGATTTGGAAAGCAGCCAAGAATCCAATGAAAATAGCTGGAATGTGTTCCTACCGGATTTCAGTGTCTCAGGTGGGACGACCCGTTCTGAAGAGTTGTTTACGGTGGATTCCTCCAAGGATGGTGATAGTTGGACAGTCTGGGGATCAGTTGATGCTTCTTTGACTCTAAACTATGCGGCCATTCAGGCTATGGATGCGGATCAGCTTAGTTATGATTCACAGTCTCTTTCCTATGAAACTGCCAAGAATCAGCTGATTAGTAGCGTAAGAAAGCAGTTTTACTACCTGCTGGCGAATAAGGAAAATCTGGAACTGGTGAAAAAGAACCTAGATCTGGCCGAGAAGCGCTATATCCAGACTAAAACAAATTTTGAAAACGGTCTGGCTTCTGAGCTTTCGGTCCTGGAATCTAGGAACTCTTATGAGAGCATCCGGCCGTCCTATACCAATACCAAAACATCCTATGAGACACAGCTGATGTCTTTTAAAAATCTTTTAGGATTGGATCTTAATCAAGAGATTGATGTCACTGGATCTCTGGATACTCCGGTTTTAGATCTGGATGCCTCGTCTTTGATTAATAAGTTTATGGCCAAAAGATTGGATGTTCAGAGTGCTGTTAAGAATCTGGATATTCAGGAAAATCTCAAGGAGGCTACCAATTTTAGTAAGCGTTCCCCCTCTATAAGTCTGAGCGGAGATTGGAGCAATTATGCCTATGATGCATCAGATCTGGATTGGAATGATGCTGTTTCGCTTACACTCTCCCTTTCGTTGCCTCTGAATGGTTTTATCCCTGGTTCCGAGGATACGCTGGAGATCAAAGATACGGTCCGTGAGGTAGAGCAAGCCCGTTTGCAGCTTCAGGAAATCATGGATTCCGCAGAGCAGGATATCCATACCCTCGTAATGCAGCTTGAAGGATATTTAGAGAATATTGAAATAACTGCCTTCAGCGTGGAACTGGCACAGAAAACCTATGAGATGACAGAATCGGCTTATGAGTTTGGAACTAAGGAGCTTTTGGATCTGGAAGATGCACAAAACAAGCTTCTGTCGGCAAATGAAGACCTTCTTCAAAGCCGTTACAGCTATTTATCCGGGTTGATTGATTTGGAATATGCCCTCAATAGCACTTTAGATGAGATACAAGGAGAATCATAATGGAAGACATAAAGAATAAGAAACAGGCCCGGATGATGGGTATTGCCCTGATTGTATTGATTGTCGTTGTTTTGGGGGCGATGGCCTTCTCTGTCTTTGGCAAAGATGCTCCCATTAGCGGCGCTCCTGGAGGTCCAGGAGGACGTCCAGGAGGGGATAGTGGTTCAGAAGAATCTGTGACCTATTCGGTCCTGGTTGAAACAATGGAACCGGGAATCATGGAAAACTACCTGAAGTTCAACGGGGATGTGATTGCCGAAACCAGTGTGGATATTTATCCAGATGCAGCAGGAAAACTGACAAAGCTTTCAGTGTCTCTGGGGGATTATGTCCGTAAAGGGCAGATTATTGCAGAAGTGGACCCCTCCTTACCAGGACAGATCTATGTCGCCAGTCCTGTAAAGTCTACCATAAGCGGTATTGTCACAGATCTTCCCTATAATGTGGGGGCTACCATCTCAACCACTCAAGTTCCCCTGGCTACTGTGGGAGATCTAACAAATATGCAGTTGGATAGCTTCATTTCTGAAAAAGATATGGCGTCAATTAAACTAAGGCAACGAGCCGAAATCGGGTTTGCCCCTTTCCCTGGTGAAGTCTTTTCAGGCTTTGTTTCTGAAATCAGTCCTGTTTTGAATAAAAGCTCCCGGACCATGGAAATTAAGATTTCACTGGAGAACGAAGACGGTCGGGTTAAATCGGGGATGTTCGGATCCATCAAATTGATCACAGAGAAGAAAGAAGATGTTCTTACCATTCCTTCGGAGAGTTTGATTGAAGGTGATGACTCTCGTTTTGTTTATATTGTTTCACCGGATAACACGGCTCTCCAGACATTTGTGGAAACAGGATTGGTTCTGGACGGCAGGGTCGAGGTTCTTAGCGGACTTTCTGCTGGTGACCGGGTGATTGTCAGAGGACAAACCATGCTTCAAGACGGTTCCTCTGTCAGAGTTACAGAGTAAGGGAGCATATTCATGAATTTAACAGAAACTGTTGTACACCGTCCCGTTACGGTTGTCATTATATTTGCACTATTTATAGGTTTGGCGGCCTTTCTGGTCCCCTCTATTCCGGTGGAACTCTTTCCGGATATGGAACGGCCAGTCATCATGGTCAGTACAAGCTATTCCGGTGCCGGTCCTGAAGATGTGGAGCAGAATGTCACAGAGACCCTTGAAAAGGCACTTTCCAATGTGAGTGACCTGGAGTCTATCACCTCCACTTCCTCCGAAGGATCCAGTCTGATCAATCTGGAGTTCGATTATTCAAAAGATCTGGATGATGCCTCCAATGATATCCGGGACAAGCTGGATATGGTGACTGATTTTCTTCCCGATGATGCGAATACTCCCGTGATGTATAAGATGAGTACTGATGATAAGCCCATCATGAGTCTAGGGCTTGAAGGAAATCTGTCTCAGAATGAACTCCGTGCCATTGCGGATAATACGGTTCAGTCTCTTCTTGAACGTCTGGGAGGGGTGGCATCCACGAGTATTTACGGCGGACAGGACAAGATTGTTCATGTAGAACTCTCCCAGAACCGTCTGGAAGCGTATAATCTGACTCTCACTCAGGTCGCCAGCGCATTAGACAAGCAAAACTATCAGCTCGGCTCAGGGAGCATTCAGGATGGGCAGACCAATTACCTGATTCGAACAGATGCGGAGTTCACCAGTCTGGATGAGATTGCCAATGTTGTTATCTCAGGGGACATCCTCTTAAAAGATCTGGCAGATGTCAGTCTGGGGTATGAAGACGAGGAGGAACGGGTCTATGTGAATGGACAGTTTGGGGTGACCCTCTCGGTTCAGAAGGAATCAGATGCCAACAGTATTGCTGTTTCAGATGCGATACGGGCACAGCTGAAATCTATAAATGATGAATTGCCAGATGGTGTGAACCTTGTGATCCTCTCGGATGATTCCGACCAGATTTCATCCATTATGTCTCAGACTTATCTCTCCCTCTTTGAGGGAATACTCCTGGCGATGGTGGTTCTCTTCTTTTTTCTGAGGACCTGGTCCAGTACCATCATCATTGCCCTGTCTATTCCCATTTCCATTTTTATTACGGTCCTTTTTATGTATTTTATGGGCCTTTCCATGAACCTCATGACCCTGACTGGCCTCATCCTGGGACTGGGGATGGTTGTGGACTGCTCCATCGTTGTTCAGGAAAATATTTTCCGATTCCGTGAGAGGGGGACCAAGCTGAAAGCCTCCGCTATCCTGGGAAGCCGGGAGATGATGATGTCTATCTCTGCATCCACTCTCACAACGATCTGCGTCTTCATTCCCATTATTCTCTTTGCAGATAATCTGGATATGTTTGGACAGATGCTTCAATCCCTTGCCTATACTATCGTCATCGCCTTGACTGTCTCCCTGATTGTGGCTCTGACCTTTGTTCCCGCCATGTCGGCGAACTATCTCAAGGTGTATACGAGAAAGCAAAAACCCCTCCGGTTTAAGAGTCTGAGCCGGATCGATAGTTTTTTTGAACAGGGCTTTGTGAATTTGGATAATAACTACAAAAAATTCCTTTCCCGCCTGTTGGATCATAAGGGGAAAGTTCTTACTCTGGTTGTTCTGATCTTTGTTTTCTCAATGATGCAGTTCTCTCAACTGGGTGTGAGCCTGGCCCCTCCTATGAGTGAAGATTCTCTGACCATTTCATTAGAGTTACCCATGGGAACTCCTCTGGCTGAGACCGAGCATGATACCCTCCAGCTGGTAGCCCTTTTTGAGGAGATCGGGGGCTATGAAAATATGATTGTCTCCGTGGGTGAGTCCGGACGTTTTGGTGGAAGTACCTACACAAATAAGTCCTCAGTGGAAGTGAACCTGCCCGATGCTGTGGATCAGACCGTTACGGTTGCCGAGATGAAAACCATCCTGCGGCAGCATTTCAATGACTTTCCCGGGGCTGTTCTTGAATTTACCTCCCGGGGGCCTGGAATGGGGAATGATAATCCGGTGGATATTCTGGTTCAGTCGGATGACCTGGATGCGGCCATTGCCTTTGCGGATGAGTTAAAAGAGATGCTGGCGGATAATTTACCCGGTGTGACAGAACCCACGACCGATATGGAAGAGGGGCTGCCCCAGCTGGAAGTCGTGATTGACAGGGACCGGGCCTATGATCTGGGACTGGATATGTACACCGTTGCCAGTGAAATTGGTGCGGGAATCAATGGTAAGACAGCCACCACCTATCGGGTTGGAGGGGAAGAACTGGATGTTGAGCTGATCCTCAGAGAGACAGACAGGAGTTCTGTGCCCGACTTGAGTAAAATCTTTGTGGTTAACAGTTCCGGGACCAGGATCGCGGTCTCCAATGTGGCTCATTTTATCAAGTCTTCCGGTCCCGTTTCGATCAACAGGGATAATGAAACCACCGTTGTGCATGTCACTGGCGGCCTCATGACTGGGTATGCCTCAACGGAAGCTCAAAAGGATATTCAGAATCTTATCGATACACAGATTGTTGTTCCAGACGATGTTTCCTACAGTCTGGGAGGAGACTTTGAGGATATAAGCTCCATGGGACATGAGATGCTTATCATCGCCATTATCGCAATCCTGCTGGTATTCGGTATCATGGCCGCTCAATTTGAGTCATTGAAAGATCCCTTTATCATCTTCTTTACCATCCCTTTGATGATGATCGGGGTAGTCTGGTTTTATACCCTTTCGGGAAATACCTTCAGTATGATGAGTGGAGTCGGTCTGGTCGTTCTGGTCGGACTGGTTGTCAACAGCGGAATCGTTTTAGTGGATTATACCAACATGCTTCTGAAGCGGGGCCATAATCTGAGAGATGCCTGTGTGAATGCCGCAGGGAACAGGCTCAGACCCATACTTATGTCAACGGCCACAACCATTCTGGGGATGTTTCCCCTGGCTTTCTTCGGTGGTGCCGGTACGGAGCAGGTTCAGCCCATTGCTCAAACAATTATCGGCGGCCTCTTTGTGAGTACCCTGATGACTCTGTTTGTAACCCCCCTGCTGTTTGCAGGCTTGAATAGGAGAAAATACGCATGACCCGATTGGAAATCATTGCCAATAATACAGTAGAAGATGATATTCAGGATGCTCTGAAGAGTGTCGAAATAGACTTTTCCTACACCCGTCTGAATGCCGTTCATGGACGGGGACACTCGGAACCCAAGGCGGGAAATGCTGTCTGGCCCGAAGAGAACTTTATTTATCTTATTTATACAGAGGACGATATGGCTTTGCGTTTTGTGGCTGCCCTCAAAAAGATTAAAGAACGTTTTACCAATGAGGGAATCAAAGTTTTTGCTATTCCTTTTGCGAATCCCATAGAGATCTGATTTCTCAATTAATTTCATTTCTATTTGATTTATACAATTTGGAACAGCCTCATATGTTATATGAGGCTGTTCCTTTTTATACCGCTTTTTAGTATATTGAATATATATAAAGAATCTAATGTTGGATATAGAGATGGAGTGTCAGTACAATGCAGGATGTATATACAGGGAAAATCTTTGGTATTCGTGAGTTTGTCCGTATCGTAGACAAGGCGGTAGCTGGGATGATGTCCTATGGCAAAGAAATCAAATTGGTGGATAAGAACTTTAGAAGTCTTATCATGCTGGCTGTGACTCAGGTGAATGGCTGTCAGTACTGCTCCTATGTTCACACAAAACAGGCTTTGAAGTCGGGTTCCTCCGAGGAGGATTTAGCACAGCTTATGGAAGGCGATTTGGCCGCAGCAGACAGCAGTCAGAGGATGGCTCTTTTGTTTGCCCAGCACTATGCCGATACTTCCGGTTCTTATGATGCACAAGCCTACGAAAGGCTGGTTGAGTCATATGGCAAAGATCAGGCAGCAGGAATTCTTGCCTCTATAAAAATGATCATGATGGGCAATGCCAATGGGGGAGCCATGTCCCTCTTCATCGATCGTCTCCATGGAAAAAGAAATAAGGATAGTTCTCTTGGGACAGAACTTGTTGTTTTTCTGGGAATCCTCGTTATTTTACCCGCAGCATTTCTAAAGAATCTCATCATCCGTTCCAGCTAGGGACAGCTCTTTTCTCCAAACCCATTTTTTCGTTGGACTTTATGCCGGGACTGTTCGATACAGCCGATATGAGGCCCCTTTATTTTATCCCGGACATCACTTCTCCCATTGTTTCTGACCATGCCTCAGAGGGAGGTGTGTATTTTTCAGTTTGTCCTGTTCAGCCTGAAGACCTGAACATTCGTGTTTATTGCAATATGGCCTGCCGTTATTTATCCCGAGGATTCTCCTGGGAAGATGTGCTCATCAAATTGGGGTTAAGCGGAGAAGACCTGCTCAAGCCTCATTTTGAGAAATACACAGGAATGAGCCCCGAATTGTTTGCCCTGTGGAGCCGAAAGTAAGAAAAAGTATGCAAAACCCCGTCTCTCTATATTATAATTAAAATATTAGACATGACTAACTGGAGGATGGGTTTTATGGCTCAGTTAAAAAAGAAAATGTGTAAATTGGCCGGGGATGGCCTGAAAAAGAAGGAAGAGGCCATCATTGCAGAAGTCCTTCATCCTAAATACATCTGTAAAAAATGCCTAAGAGTCTCTACCAATAAGGATTTGCTTTGCAGTCCCAAAAAGCTGGAATAGAATCCGTTTCGTGGTGTCTGTCCTCCCTAGAGGGGGATAATCTACAAATAACAGGAGAATAAACTATGTTGATTGCTGTGCCTGTTGAATCGGCAGTGGGTGAAACCAGAGTGGCTTTGGTCCCTGATTCGATTCGTAAAATTCTGAAATGGGAGGGGGCTTCTGTCGCTTTGCAGTCGGGAGCCGGCTTAAAATCCGGTTATTCTGATGACATGTACCGGGAAGCAGGTTGTGAAATCCTGGATTCCCGGGAGGATCTCCTTAAAAAGGCGGACATCCTGGTTATGGTCGGCAAACCGGAAGCCTCGGATATCACCCGGTTGTCTTCGGGGGCAGCCCTGATCTGCCAGCTGGATCCTTTTAATGAAAAGAAACTGATCAGTTCTCTCTCTTCTGCGGGAATGACTGCTGTGAGTCTGGAAATGATTCCCCGGAGTACCATCGCCCAAAAGATGGATGTCCTGAGTTCCCAGGCTTCCTTGGCGGGGTATATGGCCGTAATTAAAGCCGCCGAAATCCAGAAGAAAGTTTTTCCCATGATGATGACACCCGCAGGGACTGTCTCACCTTCTAAGGTTTTTGTCATTGGAGCCGGTGTTGCAGGACTTCAGGCCATTGCTACAGCCAAGAGACTGGGAGCCAGTGTATCCGCCTTTGACACCAGGCCCGTGGTGGAAGAACAGGTCCACTCCCTGGGAGCCCGTTTTATCAAAATAGACTTGGGAGATACAGGACAGACCAAGGATGGTTATGCCCGAGAGCTGACTGAGGAGCAGCTTCAGAAACAGCGGGAACTCATGACAAAAGTTTGCAGCCAGTCCGATGTGGTCATCACCACAGCCAAGCTTTTTGGAAGGAAGGCTCCAGTTATTATTAATAAAGAAATGATTCAGAAAATGTCTCCAGGGAGCCTTCTGGTAGACATGGCTGTAGATAGTGGAGGGAATGTAGAGGGAGCTCTGCCGGACCAGCTGGTTACCGTGGACGGGGTTCATATTCTTGGGTATGGAAAAGGGGAAATGGCGGTTCCCTTTCACGCCAGTCAAATGTATTCCGGAAATGTTACAGCCTTTCTTGAGACCTTCTGGAGTCCAGAGGCCAAGGGGCCTGTTCTGGAAGGGGAGAACGAAATCCTCACGGGATGCGTCATCACGCGGGGAGGCGCCATCGTACACGAACGCTTCAAGGAGGAATCCTGATATGGATGCAGTTTATCTTTTCTTCGTATTGATACTATCAATTTTTTTGGGGTTGGAGTTGATCCGTAAGGTTCCCTCAACCTTGCATACGCCTTTGATGTCAGGGAGTAATGCCATTTCGGGAATCACTCTGGTCGGTGCCCTGACATCCGCCGGGAGCGCCGATTCCAGGGTGACCATTGTTCTGGGGACACTAGCTGTCGCCTTTGCGACCATTAATGTCGTGGGAGGCTATTTGGTCACTGACAGGATGCTGGGCATGTTCAAAAAGAAGAAGGAGTCAGATTCATGATATTCCTCATCAATAGCGTATATATTGTCTGTTCCGTTCTTTTTATAATGGGTCTCAAACTCATGAGTTCTCCTGCAACGGCCCGACGGGGGAATCTCCTATCTGCGGTGGGCATGTTTCTGGCTGTCATTATTACCCTACTGGACCGCAACATTCTATCTTATCAATGGATACTCATCGGGATCGTTCTTGGGGCTCTTATAGGTGTTCTGGCTGCCCGTCTGGTGGCGATGACCGATATGCCCCAGATGGTGGCCGCCTTCAATGGTTTTGGAGGAATTGCCAGTCTTCTGGTAGCCTGGGTTCTGTTTTTTAAGAGTCCCAACACAGAATCTTTTACCCTCACGACGCTTTATCTTTCTGTGTTTATCGGAGGGATCACCTTTACAGGAAGCATGGTTGCCTTTGGTAAATTGGATGGGAAAATAACAACTAAACCGGTCCTTTTCCGGGGACAGCAATTTGTGAATTCTCTGATCCTCCTTGCCTTACTCTGTTTTGGAGTCCTCTTCCTGTTTCCTGATCTGGCAGGGATCTCCCGGTCTTCTCTGATTCTGTATGCTGTGATCTTATCAGGTATCTTAGGTGTTATGGTTGTCATTCCCATCGGTGGAGCGGATATGCCTGTGGTGATCTCCCTGCTGAACTCCTATTCGGGACTGGCTGCCTGTGCTGCCGGGTTTGCCATCAGGAATAACCTTTTAATCGTTTCTGGTGCTCTGGTGGGTGCCAGTGGTATTATTCTGACAAACATCATGTGCAAGGCCATGAACCGGTCTTTAACCAATGTCCTTTTCAGTGGTTTTGGTTCTGCCGGAGGCAGTGTTGTTGCAGAGGAAGGGGATGAAGGAGAGATCAGGCCCATCAATTCTGAGGATGCCTATCTTATTCTCGAAGCAGCTTCATCGGTGGTCATTATTCCAGGATATGGTATGGCTGTTGCCCAGGCACAGCATGTGGTGCGGGAATTAGCAGATCTTCTGGAACAAAACGGTGCCGAAGTTAATTTTGCCATACATCCCGTAGCCGGTAGGATGCCCGGGCATATGAATGTTCTCCTGGCAGAAGCCAATGTCTCCTATGATAAAATGAGAGAGATGGATGATATCAATCCCATGATGGAAACGGTGGATGTGGCCATTGTGATCGGGGCCAATGACGTGGTGAATCCAGCCGCCAGGGAAGTGGAAAACAGTCCTATTTATGGAATGCCCATCATCAGTGCCGATAAGGCCAGGACGGTCTTCGTCTTGAAACGATCCATGAGAACCGGATTCGCCGGAATCGGGAACCCTCTCTTTTTCAAGGAAAATACACGCATGCTCTTTGGAGATGCCAAGGCTTCTATTCAGGCCGTGGTGGCTCAGTTTAAAGAGTCGTAATCTTAAAAAAAAACAAGAGACAGCCCAACTCTCAGGAAATCCACCTCTGGTGGATTTCCTTTTCAATATGGTAGAATAGGGCCTGCAAAAAACGTGCAAAAAATCATAGGAACTTGTGCAGAGTTCCAAAAGAGTCGGAGAATCTATGGACAATTTTATTTTCAGAAATCCAACTAAAATCTATTTCGGTAAGGGAATGGAAAACAGCACCGGCGAAGCGGTCGGTGAATTCAGCCACAATATCCTCCTCCATTATGGCGGCGGTTCAATCAAGAAAACCGGTCTGTATGAGCGGATCACTGCCTCATTGAAATCGGCAGGGGTGACTTGGACGGAGCTTCCGGGGGTCATGCCGAATCCGCGTCTATCTCTGGTACAGGAAGGAATCAGGATCTGCCGGGAAAAAAACATCGACTTTATCCTGGCCGTGGGAGGCGGGTCTGTTATCGACTCTGCCAAGGCAATCGCCGCTGGTGTTCCCTATGAGGGTGATGTGTGGGATTTTTGCGAAAACAAAGCCGTACCGGAAGAGGCTATCGGATTGGGTGCGGTATTGACTATCCCCGCAGCCGGCAGCGAATCAAGCAATAGAGCCGTTATAACGAAGGAAGAGGGGCAGTTGAAAAGGGCTTTTGGATCAGATCTGCTGTATCCTGATTTTTCAATTTTAAATCCGGAACTGGCTATGACCCTTCCTCCCTATCAGAGAGCCTGCGGAATTGCGGATATGATGGCCCATCTCCTGGAACGATACTTTACTAACTCCTCCCCTGTGGAGCTGACAGACAGGATGATCGAAGCCGTCTTGAAAACGGTCATCCATAACGGGCCTTCTGTTATGATGGACGGAGATACATACGATGCCTGGGCCGAGATCATGTGGTCCGGAGCCATTGCTCACAACGGCAGCCTGAATACGGGACGTCTGGGAGACTGGGCCACACATCAGATCGAACATGAGCTTAGCGGTATTTATGACGTGGCTCATGGGGCAGGACTGTCTGCATTATTCCCCCATTGGATGCGTTATGTGATCAATCAGGACCTCAAGCGTTTCGTTCAGATTGCCGTGCGGGTCTGGAATGTGGACCAGAATTTCAAATCTGATGAAGAGACGGCGTATGCCGGAATCGAGGCGTTGGAACAGTTCTGGCGGTCTTTGGGACTGCCCACAACTCTGTCAGAGCTGGGAATCCCCGGGGACAGGCTGGAGGAAATGGCCGGTAAATGCGCCGGAGAAACAGAGAAACCACAAGGGCAGTTTGTAAAATTATATAAAAAAGATGTACAGGCTATTCTGGAAATGGCTCTCTAGGTATAATCCTAGCCATCATACTGTTGAGGAGTTTTTATTCATGGTTCCCTTTTTAAGGAAAATTTCTGTAATCGGACTTGTTGCACTGCTGTCCTCTTCCTGCGTCAGCATAAAAGAGATCATTCAGGAGCCCGAAGTCTCCATAATCGACGTCTCTATTTCTGAGCTGAGCTATTTTGATATCACACTTGAAATGGAACTCCTCGTAAGCAATCCCAATCCTGTCGGGATTCAGCTGGCAGGGCTGGACTATGATTTACTCCTGGATGAAGTGTCTTTCATCAAAGGGGATCAGGATGATGAAATAACTGTGGCTGCCGGGGGCACCTCCACCGTGGTCATTCCCATCACAATGAACTATCAGAATCTGTATCAGACGGTCAGCTCTCTTGCGGACTCCCGTGATGCGGATTATCAAATTGTGACAGGCCTGAGTTTTATGCTCCCCGTTTTGGGAAAGCAGAGGCTGGAATTGTCCCACCAGGGGCAGTTCCCTCTTGTCCGCATTCCCCGCTTTGAGTTTGAAAGCCTCTATGTCAGCTCCTTGGGCCTCCTTGGGGCGGATATTATCATCCTGCTGAAGGCTCAGAATCCCAATTCATTTGAACTCTATTTGAACGATTTTGAAGGAACCCTGAACATCAATAAACAAAAGTGGGCGGAATTGAAAATTCCTGAGACCCTTGCTTTTGCTTCCGATGAATGGACGGATATGGGGTTTCAGATCCGATTGGAATTTCTATCCATGGGCCGGACAGTGAGAGATCTCCTGTCGGGAGAGGACGCTCTTTTTTATGACTATCAGGGAGACATCCTCCTAGGATCTTCACTGGAATTGTTGAAAGAAGCCACCTTGCCCATGAACCTCTCTGGAGAAATCGGGCTGACCAAGCCGTCCAGCACAACAGAAGGCCAGCACAGTTCCGAAAAAATCGAAGAAACCATTGCCGACAATCTTCTGAATCTCTTTGGAGCCTATTCCCGCTGATAATATGGACTCCCTCTGCAAGGAGAAAAAGATTTCTTTCTTTATTTTGACAGATATAGTATAATGTCAAAATAAAGATTGATCACTCTATTTCATCAATCAGCAGGAGTTGAAAATGACTATACCATCCTTATTTCAGGAACAGGCGGAAAAATATCCAGAAATCCTCTGTCAGTACAGCCGCAATGAAAAACATCAGTTTACACCAGTTACATACAAAGAGGTCTATCAAAGGGTCGCGGCCATGGCATGGAGCCTGGACAAACTGGGACTGCAAAAGGGCGATCATGTAGGATTCATCAGTGACAATCGCAGTGAGTGGTTAATTCTGGATCTGGCTATTGTTTCCCTTGGAGGAGCAGATGTTCCCCGGGGATGTGACACCATGGCACCCGAAATGGCCTATATTCTGGGGTTTTCCGGTTGTGCCATCACGGTTTTGGAAAATGATAAGCAACTGGAAAAAATACTCTCCCTCAAGGAAGAGCTTCCCGAGTTGAAGAAGGTTATTCTTATCGATGCCCCTGAGACCCTTGTGGAAACACCCTGGGAAGTATACAGCTATGAAGAACTCCTTGCAGAAGGAAAAGAAAAGTCCTCGCCGGAATTCCTGGCTGAGAAAATTGCCCAGGGCAGGGGTGAGGACCTTTGCACCTTGATCTTTACCTCTGGAACGACAGGAGAACCCAAAGGGGTCATGCTGACCCATGATAATTTTTTGCATCAGGTCTTAAACATTAAAAATGTAGCCAATATTGAAGTCGGAGATATCTGGTTGAGCGTTCTCCCTGTGTGGCACTCCTTTGAACGGGTTATTCAGTATATTGCCATCGGAGCCGCTACAACCATTGCCTACTCTAAGCCAATCGGCAAGGTCATGCTGATGGATCTTCAAAAGCTCAATCCTCAATGGATGGCTTCTGTTCCGAGGATCTGGTCTGCCATTGAGTCCGGGGTTTCAAGGAACATTAAGGCCAAGGGGCCCGTCTCCTGGGGTTTGTACCGTTTTTTTCTCAGCATCGCCATCCTACATCAGGGGATGCAAAACCGGCTCACAGGACGAGTGGCCGATTTTAAAAAAGTATTTACCCTCCCGTATTTCATTTTATATCCCATTCCCTGGCTTCTTTTACTGCCCCTTCGCCTTCTTGGGAACAAACTGGTTTTCAGCAAGGTTCAGGCCAAGGTCGGTACTGGATTTAAGGCCGGTATCTCCGGTGGAGGAGCTCTTCCCCCCCGGATCTACCAGTTTTTCAAGGCTATCGGCATCCAGCTCCTGGAAGGGTATGGCCTGACCGAGACGGCTCCGGTTGTCGCCTTCAGCCCCCAGAATCATCCTGTTATGAGTGTGGTTGGACCCGCCTGGCCCGGGACTGAAATCAAGATCCTTAATGAAAAAGGTGAGCTGGCCGCAGCGGGAGAAAAGGGTGTGGTCCATCTCAAAGGGCCTCAGGTCATGAAAGGGTATTACAAGAAAGAAGAGGCAACAGCGGGCATTCTCGATAAAGAGGGCTGGTTGAACTCGGGCGACCTGGGGATTATGACCGTTCATCAGGAATTGAGGATCATCGGACGGGAAAAGGATACCATTGTCCTATTGGGCGGAGAGAATATTGAGCCCGTACCCATGGAGCAAAAGCTGGCTGAATCCCCCTATATTGAGCAGGCCGTGATCGTTGGTCAGGACCAGAAATATCTGGCAGCCCTGATTGTTCCGGATTTTGATGCGTTGGAAGGGTATGCCAAAGAAAATAATCTGGCCTATGAAAATAGAATCCATCTGAGGGATGTCCACTCCATACTGGAGCTCCTCACTGGTGAAATCAACAATCTCATCAGCAGTAAGAATGGGTATAAGAGTTTTGAACGAATTTATAAGTTTGCTGTCCTCAGAAAATCATTTGAAGTGGGGCTGGAATTGTCTGGTAAGCAGGATTTAAAGCGACATGCCATCGCGGAGATCTATAAAAAAGAGATTCAAGGTCTCTTCTAAAATTAAAAGAGGCTGCCAGGGCAGCCTCTTTTTTTATGACTTATGCATCGGGAGATGCCGAGGTGATTCTTATGCCCTCTTCTTCAATATGAATCTTCTTTTCCTTGTAGAGGACCCCAATGGTTTTTTTGAATATCTTTTTACTCATCTGCAGTGTTTCTCGTATTTCATCGGGGCTGCTTTTGTCATGAAGAGGGAGAAACCCTCCCCGACTTTCCAGAGTCCCCATGATGACAGCTTCAGCATCTTTGGAGGCGTGCTTGAATCCAAGAGGCTGGAGGGAGGCATCGATGAGACCGTCCTCTCTGACTTTTTTGATAAATCCATCGCGTCTGTCCCCAATCTTGAGAATTTCATAGACCTCATTTCTATAGAGTAATCCTCTGTACCGCTTGTCAACGATGACCCTGTATCCCAAATCGGAAACTCCAAAAACCATCAGTTCTACCTTCTGGTTCTCTTTTAATTCGCCTGTGTTGTCTTCAAGGAATTCATCTATCTGGCAACTGCCGACTACACCCACCTTGTCAAAGTCAGGAATAAGGCAGACCAAAGCTGTTTCTCCCTCTTCAAGATCCTTCCTGAGGAATGCCTTGGGAACAAAGAGATCTTTTTTTATACCCCAGTCCAGGAATATGCCGAAATCTGTCACTGATTTGACGGTGAGTGCGGCAAAATCTCCTACCTGAGCCTTTGATCTAACGGTGGTAGCCTTAAGCCCCTGTTTACCATCCAGATAGACAAAGGCCTTCAATGTCTCCCCCGGATGGCAGGATTCTGGGACTTCATAGGCTGGGATCTGAATCTCTTCTTCCCCCAGTTTCAATATTTTAAATCTTCCCCTGGTCCCGCCCAGGGTGAGTGTGTGGTATGTCCCGGTCTGTACGGGTCGCTTTTCGTTGTTCATATAAATGTCAGTATACGCCCGGTGGAGACTCCTGTATAGGAAGCCAGCAAGGCATATTCTGATCAGTCTCCTGATTTTTTTGAGATATCCGTCCTTATTCTGTCTTTTCTGCCAGGATTTCTTCAATTTTGGAAAAAAGAGTTCCGGAGAAATCATGGCTCAATCTTTCTTATTTTGTCGGATATTAGAGATAAAAATGGATCAATATGTTCTGGATATCCTTCCTGTATTGTTGCATAATCGGGGTATGAATAATGAGCAAAATCCTATTGAGCAGATCCTTCTGGAAAAAAACTGGTTTGATTTAAAAACCCTGAAGGTTCATGAACGGCAGTCGCTGTTGAATCATATTGAAGTTCACCGCTATCTGCTGTGTAAAGAGGCCAGTGCGGATATCCCCTGGCTGGATGCTGTAGAATCCTGGTTCATGGAGGTCTGGCAGCCTATCAGCCGTATCGCTGAGCAGCCCGGGTACCAAAAGAAATTCGGTGATAAAACTAAGCTTGAACTCTATCTGTCTATCTCGGAACACTGGCATTATATGAAATCCGCCCAACCGGAGATGACAGCGACAGAGGCTGTCGAACATTACAGCCGTTTCATCGGCTCATGATGGTGAGGCAATATTATTCCAAGCCGGGGATTGTTACAGGACAGATACCACTGGCCTCGAAATCATCCTGGAGGTATTCGCTCAGGCTCGTATAAGCTGCTACTGTATCTTCGTAGCACAGAACCAATGTGTCAGCCCGGGAGAAAGCTCCCGCTTCATAGGGAGTCCTCATGACAGCTACCATGCAGGGCGTAGTGGTGTGTAGAAGACTCTGTGCAAATTTCAGAGCCCGGGGCTGTCTGAAGAGGTCGGAGCAGACAAGGAGTATTCTGTCCCATTCTTCTGTTTTTACTCGAGGAGGGGCCATTCCCTCTTCCAACTCTTCAGGTTTTATTTTGAGGTAGCAGGCCTTTGGGTAGGCTTTTTCCAGGATGGCCACCGGATCACCGCCGGATACTGTGTTTTCACCAATAAATTGTTCCGGTCTTCTCAAATGAAGGATCAGAAACCGCGGGTTGTCCTTTAAAAACGATTGTTTGAAAGAACCTCCACTCTTGAGGACGGTCAGACTTTTTCTGCTTGTCTCCCTCAGGGCACGGATGTCTTCTCCCGACCAAGCGGAGGTCCGTGTTGCCGGTGTTTTCGTTGGTCCACAGTATTTTTTTTGGTACAGTTCCATCCTCCGAATCGATTCATCTATCCGGGACTCCGGTATCCGCCCTGAAATCATCTCGTCATATAGAACTTTGACACCCTTTTCCTGCTCCTCTGCTCTGTGGGAAATAAACAGAAGATCCGCACCTGCTGTGACGGCTTTTTTAACGGCTTCTTCTGTTTTTAAACTGGCCTGAACTCCCTGCATTTCCAGGCAGTCAGTCAGGACCAGCCCCTTGAATCCCAGAGATTCTCTGAGCAGCTGTTGTATGATTTTCTTAGAAAGAGAGGAGGGAAGGCCCGAATCATCCAGGGATGGAATGAGCATATGAGCCACCATGATAGCCGGAACGTCTTCCTCTATGGCCCTGATAAAAGGGACCATTTCCCGCTGCTCCAGTTCTTTACGGCTGAAGGGCAGGGAAGGAAGAGCCAGGTGGGAATCGACTTCGGTATCACCATGGCCGGGGAAATGCTTGACCACCGGGATGATCCCCTCGGTCAGTGTGGCTTCACAAAACTCCAGGATTTGCTCACTCACAATTTCTGGAGTTTCCCCAAAACTTCGCGGTCCTACAATGGGGTTTCGGGGATTGCAGTTGATGTCTGCCACGGGAGCCAGATTCATATTGAATCCCATCTTCTTTAGATGTCCGGCCATGATGCGGGCTGTTCTTGCAGTATGACCTTTTCCGGCGGCGGAACAGGCCATGGCACCAGGATAGAGGTTCATTTCTCCATGGAGTCTGCTGACAATACCCCCTTCCTGATCGATGGTGATAAAGGGGGCCAGACCGTTATTTTCGAGAGTCAGACTTGATAGTTCGCTATTAAGTTCCTTCAGCTGCCGGGGGGAATCCACGTTCCTGATAAAGAGAATCCAGTTGCCTATGCAAAGCTCTTTGCTGCAGAATTTTGTATGCTCTCCAGCCGTCATTCCGTCAAATCCGGCGACAAACATCTTACCGGCTTTCTTCAAAAGGTCCCTGTTCATAGTGTAGTCCTCAGGCTCCTTTTTAATATCTTTCGTTACAATTGTCCATAAAAATCCTTATTCACCCTTAAAATACCCTCCGGGACTGGATAAAAACTCAAATGGAATTTGAACCTGTTCTCTGTGATTATTATATTATAGAAGTGCAGAATTTTACAAAATCGCTGAAAAGCATAAGCAATAAGGCTTCCTTGTTTGAATCAGATGGGGAAATGGATGGGTTCCTTAAGGAAGCCGTTTCTCTCTTAATGGCCGAAGCCGGTGCGGCTACTGGGTCCATCTTTATCTTTGATGAGGCTTCCTCCGAACTCGTTTTCAGAGTCGGCTATGACAAAGGGGAGTTTTGGGATACAAAGCGCTGTAGTTCTAAAAAGATACCCCGCCGCTTCTCCCTGGATGATTCGGAGGTCGGTCGGGCTTTTAAAGAAGATATCCTTCATATCCTTCATTTTCCCGATCCGGATGATCAGAACCTTACCATCTCCAGAATCATGGTTCCCGTTGTAAGAGGACCCGACAAAATCGGAGCCCTTATCATGTCCGGTCCCGGGTCGGAAGTCTTTGACGGTGTAAACAAGGCTGATTTACGCCGGGCTGCTTCACTTTTGGGAGACATGCTGTCCGAAGCTACAGCCTTTATGGTCCATTCTCATATGGAACCCTCCTTTGTTCGTGTTCCCGACTCCAGAGTCATACTGGGGTTGAAAGCCTCGGAAGGTTTGGCTGAAGGGGTCGCTCTTCCCATATGGTCTGATATGGATTCTGTCGCAGAGATGATTCAGGAGAGCGGAGATCCGGAACAGGAACTGCAGGTTTTTGAAACGGCTTTGCTTCACTCCCAAGATCAATTGAAAAGGATCCAAAAGAGTACCTCCTTCGGTGATACCGAGCTGGTCTCCATGATTTTTACTGCCCAGATGTACATGCTCAAAGATAAGAGCTTTCTAGGCAAGATGAGGCATGAGATTTCTGAGGGTTTTTCTGCCTCAAAGGCAGTCTTGAAGGTCATCGCGTCCTATGCCGACAGGTTTTCCTCCATGAAGGAAGCCCGACTGGCCGAGAAAGCCCAGGATGTGAGAGACCTAGGATACCGTATCCTTTCAAATATGGCCCAGCCTGAGAGAGAAGGATTCAATTATAACGATCAGGTTGTCCTGTCCAGGCACATTTTCCCTTCAGATCTTTTTCGTCTGGCCGTAGAAGGGGTGGCCGGGGTTGTCCTGCGGGGAGCCGGTGTCACCGCTCATATTGCTATTCTGGCCCGGTCTCTCTCGGTTCCACTTCTCATAAGCGATGATATTTCTCTTTTGGAAATTCCCGAGGGCTTGCCCCTTCTCCTGGATGCTACCAACGGAAAACTCTATGTCCGTCCCGATGAGAAAACCAGGAAGAATGTCTCTGAAAAACACAGGTTAAAAAAACAGATTCCCGGGTCATATATACTCAAAGGCCATCTGTCGGACGGTCTCTCTGTGTCGGTTCATGCCAATATCAATATCCTAAAGGATGCCGAAGATGCTCTGCGTGAGGGAGCCGAGGGGATCGGGCTCTACAGGAGTGAATTCCCCTTTATCCTTAAGAATGACTTTTTGTCCGAAGAGCAGCAATTCCGCCTGTATCGTTCTATTGTAGGAATCCAGAATGGTAAACCCATCATCCTCAGAACTGCAGATATCGGTGGTGATAAGCTTCTCCAGGGACGGAGTGAATCCGAAAGCAATCCCTTTCTAGGGGTCCGGGGCATCCGTTTTTCATTGGCGAATCTTGAAATGTTCCGTGACCAGATCCGGGCCATGCTCAGAGCCGGATACGGAGCAGATCTGGGAATCATGCTTCCCATGGTCTCCGGGGTAGAGGAAATCCTTCAGGCAAGACAGGAGGTAGAGCTCTGCATCCGTCAGTTGGAGGCCAGGGGAGAACCCTTTAATGCCCACCCCAAAATCGGAGCCATGATCGAACTGCCTTCGGCGGCCATGTCTGTCCGGGAGTTGGCGGGTGTGACCGATTTTTTATCTATCGGATCCAATGACCTGATCATGTACCTCCTGGCCGTGGACAGGACCAATGAAAATTTGAGTCATCTTTACAGAAGCCATCATCCCACGGTTTTGAGACTCTTGTCTTCTATCATCAAAGAAGCCGTTGATGAGGGCCGGGATATTTCGGTCTGCGGTGATATTGCTTCTGATCCCCAGCTGATTCCCGTACTGGTTGGTATGGGTATCCGCAAGCTCAGTGTTTCTCCCTCCCAGGTAGAAAATGTCAAGAAAAGGCTCCTTCAATTTACCCATGAAGAAACTCTCCAGATTTGCAGGGAAATCCTTGAAGTGCGCAGACTTGAGGATATGGATGAATTCATGAAATCTCTGAAACTCAGATATCCCTATGCTGAAGAAGGTGCTTCAAGCTGAAATGAAACCAAAAAAAATACCCGATGCCAAAACCTATGCCATCATCCCTCCCGATATGAACTACCGTTATTTTGAAGATGCCACTTCCTTTCCCCTGGAATCGGAACAGGAGAATTTTTCGGTAGTGAACGCCTGGTGGTTTGCCGAAGCGGCATTTCTGGCCTATTGTCATCCCGGATTTGCCCGGATGGCCTACCAGCTTGCCGGTTATGATGGATTCAAATTCTTTCAGGGAAAAGGCACCGAGGTTATGATTGCCTGGAATGAGCGGGATAGCATTGTCTCCTTCAGGGGAACAGAGCTCAAAAGCAGTTCGGCCCTGCATGAAATCCTGACAGATCTTAATGCTGTCCCCGTCTCCTTTGATCAGGGAGGCAAGGTGCATAAGGGATTCCTTCTGGGACTGGAAGAGGTCTGGGAAGGGGACGATGGACTTTGTTCATTCCTTGAACATTTTCTGGATGATCATCCCCGGCGGTCGATGTGGATTTGCGGCCATAGCCTCGGTGGGGCCCTGGCTTCGCTCTGCTTTGCAAGATTACCCCGTGCCACTGGTTTATATCTCTTTGGTTCTCCCCGTGTTGGGGATCAGGAGTTTGTCGATCTCTTCAAAGACCGCTGCGTCTGGAGGCTGGAACATGCCCGAGATCCTGTGCCGCTGATACCTCTTGATATCCCGGCCCTGAATTTTGGCTATAAGGACTCCGGGCAGATGAAGTTTATAAAAAAGTCGGGAGAGCTGCAGGACAACAGACCCCAATTCAGCCTGGAAGATTCAAAGTCAAAAATGGCACAGGTTATGGAACAGAGGGAGAAACGCAACGAGACAGAAAAGTCATCGGCCCAGGGGGAGGAGAACGCCGGTGATGTGTTTAATAAAATCACAGATCATCTCCATCAGACCCGAAAAGGGGTTCAGGATTATCTGGAGAAAATAGATGCTGATTTTGGCTTGAATGCCGATGATCATCAGCCCATCTACTACGCTGTAAAGCTCTGGAACGCCCTAGTTTCAAAAGACTCATAATTCCAGGGGCCTCTCCTTTTGCCCGGAGAGGTCCATGACATGAACAGATGATGATTTATTTCAGATAGCCCAGCCACTTGTTCTGTTGTGCGATCATTCTTTCTGTGAGATCTTTCAAAGGCCGGGCCTTGTTGATGACCGGGTTGGCCAGGAGGGCCTGAACTACATAGTCTTTTTTTCCAGTCAGGACAGCTTCTGCCGTCAGGTCATAGGTCCCTGTGTAATTTCTAAGCAGTGCTGCGAATCCCTTGGGGAGTTCTCCCGGAGATATGCCCTTCACACCGGAGGCTCCAATGGTTCCGGGAACTTCGACGGCAATCCAATCGGGAAGATCCTTTATCAGGCCATTATTCGGCACATTCACAGCAGATTCAAGGTATTCTTTTCCCCCGCATATGCCTTCCATGATGGGGACAATCCGCTCTGTCGTTTCCAATTTTATTTCAGGTTCACCTTCTTCACTCAGCAGCTTTTTGTAATAATCGAAGAAGTCGATAATGCCTCTGTGGTCGGCCACTTCCCAGGCCCAGCTGAGGTATTCTCCAAAGTGGCTGTCTCCTGTAATGGGGAGTAATCCATAGGTTTCCAGGATGAATTTGAAAAGCTTCCTGTCTGCCCAAAAGTAGGCACTCTTACTCAAGCCAAGGTCGGACCGTTCCCTGGTCCCTTCTGTTTTTATCAGTTTACCTGTCTTGTTGTAATAATCCCAAAAGTCGCTGTAGCCGGGTTCACAGGCAAAAAACTGAGGAGCCTTTTCCCTTATTTCGGGATAGAGGTCCTGTCCGGTTTTTTTGTCTTTAGCCTTGAGGAGGCAGCTAAAGTGATTGAGTCCTCCAGAAGTCAGATCCATCTGATCAAAGGACTTATTCAATAGGGAGGGCAGGTAGCGTTCCAGGGAGGCTATTTCGTGGCAGAGTCCCGTAAATTTGATCCCCGGAAAGGCTCTGTGTACCGTGGTGGTAATGGCTGTCATGGGGTTTGAATAGCAAAATATATGAGATTCAGGACTGATCTCCATGGCATCCCGGCAGATCTCAAGGATGGGAGGGATTATCCTCAGAGCATGAAAAACGCCTCCGGCACCGCCATTTTCCCCGTAAACCTGATTCACTCCATACTGCAGCGGGACTTTCCAGTCTTCTTCCCAGAGACGGAACCTGTCGCCTACTTCAATGGAAATAATTATAAAATCGGCAGCTTGGAATGCCATTTTTCTGTCTGTTGTGCTGTTTATCTTAAAATCCAGCTTCTTCCCGGCAAGGAAGGTCCGGGCTTTTTCTTCCACAGTTTTCAGGGCTTTTTCATTGATGTCCAACAGGGTTATTTCAGAGCCTGTCAGGATGGGACTGTTGAATATATCTCCCAGGGTTCCCAGGCCGAATTGTGCGCTGCCGGCACCGACAAGAACAATCTTTTTTGTCATGACGTTTGGTTCCTTATTTTATGGTTTTTCTAAGCTAAATCCTGCTTATGAGCTCCATATTAGATCTGAAAATGGAAGAAATCAATAATAATTTCATGAATTATAATATTATTATTGAAAAACTATGAAAATATAGATGAAAAATTGGAATGTTAAATTGACAGTTTGTCCAGCTCTGGGTAATCTAAACACATGAAAAGAGTCGGATTGAAAGACATTGCCCGCCTTTCCGGTGTCAGTATCAGTACTGTCAGCCGGGTGGTGAATGAACCGGATCAGGTTCATTCCGAGACGAGAGATGCCGTGTATCAAGCAATGAGAGAATTAGAGTATCAGCCGGGTTACAGGGAGAACCGGGGAGGGGAACGGGCCGTCCTGGGGATCATCACTCCACAGATCAATACAGAGTTTTCCATGGATTTGATTGTCGCGCTGGAGCAGGAGCTTGCGCCTCATGGAGTCTATCCTCTTTTAATCAACAGCCGGAATGAACACTCTCTTTCGGTTCAGCTCAGCCGGGACAGTTCCTGGACGGATATGGTCAATATGGCTGTGTTTATCAATATGGATGTAGATGAGAGATCCTTTCACTTCCTGAAAGAAAAACACATCCATTGTGCGGCAGTCCATTCCCGCTGTTCCTTTTTCTTTTCGGTTTTAAACAACAATTTTCTGGGTGGTTCTGATGCGGCAGAGTACCTCTGGAACAGAGGGTACAGGCGGCCTGGACTCATTCTGTGGCATGATGAAAACAATCCTGTCCAGAGTGATCGGATCACCGGGTTTTTAAAATCGATGGAAGGTCATGGTCTGCCATCGGCATCTATCCCCCGGGAATACAGCAGTATGACCGCCGCAGGTGGTGCTTCCAGTACGGAAAGAATACTAAAGGATCATGATCTGGATGTGCTGTTTTATACAAGTGATACCATGGCCATCGGTGGTCTGGAATATTGTCGGGAACACAAAATTAGAATCCCTGAGGACATCGCTATTATGGGATTCGATGACATCCGGATGGCCTCATCTTTGAATCTGACAACGATGAAACAGTTTATACCCGCCAAAGCAAAGACCGTTGTGGATCACCTGATTCAGAGCCGGGATTCGGTTCTGCCTGCAGAATATCCTGGTGAAGTCACCATGACACCTGTTCTTGTAGAACGGCAAACCACCTGATCTTCCCGATAGAATCCCTTTTTAGTTGACTAAGAAGGGCTTTGTCCTATCAAATAGGGGGATGAAAAGGATAAAAGAAGGCTATAGTCCCTGTTCCCTCTGCGGCAGGAACTGCTTTGTCGACAGGCATTCCGTTCTGGGATACTGTCAATCTTCTGATCAGTTAAAACTGGCCTGGGCAGGTCTTCATTTTGGTGAGGAGCCTCCCGTCACAGGCAGTGGGGGCAGTGGGACGGTTTTCTTTACAGGCTGTACCCTGGGTTGCCCATTTTGTCAGAATTATCAGATAAGCCGTCAGGGCATGGGGCAGGAGATCGATAATCAGGAATTTTTGAAAATCGTGCAAGCCTTGAGGGACAGGGGGGCAGAAAATCTGAATCTGGTAACCCCTTCTCAGTTTATACCGACCCTGGAAGAGGTTCTCCCTCTTGTAAAGGATGAAGGATTCCCTTTGGTCTGGAACTCTTCAGGCCAGGAGATGAAACAGGCCATGAAGGGTATCCTTCCCCTTATCGATATCTTTCTTCCGGACTTAAAAACCCTGGATAGGAGAGTGGCAAAAGAGTACTACCACTATGGTAAGTACCCGGCAATTGTCACCCCATTGCTCCTTGAGATGGCAGAAAGCAAGCCCCTCTTACTCGACGATCGGGGTGTTATGAAGCAGGGACTTCTTCTGCGCCATCTTGTTTTGCCGGGAGAGCTTGACTCTACAAGGGATGTTTTGAGGTGGTTTTCAAAAAATATGAAGGGACGGGCCTTGCTGTCTATTATGAGTCAGTATACTCCCGTTATTACACCGGAATATCCGCAGGCTCATCCAAACCGTTATCTCAGTGCTTCTGAGTACGATCAGGTGGTCGAAATGCTCTATGAGTATGATCTGGATGATGGATTTATACAGGATTGGGTCACCGGGAGTGACTGGCTTCCCGATTTTAACAGAACCAATCCGTTTGCCTCCGATCTTTCCAGTCCGCTGTGGCACTGGAAAGAAGGGTTCGTCTAAGACCGGCTTTCAGTCTTATTCCGGTCCGATGAGAGTTCCGGTATACTCATGCCCGTAAAAAATATTCTTCAGGTTCGCGAGGTCTCTGCCATCGGCGGCAATCACCTTTAGTCCGAGGTCCCGGGCTTTTTGGGTTGCAATGGGATCAAAGGGGGTATTCTTTCCGGGAGTCCAGGTATGCCCGCACATTCTCTGATACTCTTCCCAGCTCAGGCTGTCTAATGGGACAGCGGATGAGTCAAGATTCGGGTCTGCTGAATACACTTTTTTGATATTTGAAAGATTAAGGATGGTGGGGGCTTTGAAATTCTCAGCCAGTAGAACAGCATCGTAATCTGTGGAAAACCCTGGTTTCCAACCGGCGGCTACAAGTACACGTCCTTTCATTGATTTAACCTTGGTTGGATCTGTTACAACATCATCCAGGCATAAAGGACCCATGACCGCTTTCATCAGCTGAGCATTTAGCCGGGTTGCCATGATGCCAATCCAGTCCAGTTCTTCCGTTGCTGGATCTGCTTCGGTTCCTTTATAGGCCGCCTGATATTTCCGGGCGGGAGCACCGCCCCCAATGATCAGAATGAGTTTTCTTTCCTTGTCTTCTTCCAGCCAGGCTTGGAGGAAATCCCTCATTTCTTGAAGGAACTTTGTATCGATGACCTCCGGTGCAACAATTGAGCCCCCAAGATCTAATATTTGTATTTTATCCACTGTTTATTACTCCCCGATGATATTCGCCTATCATAATATAAATGTTTAGCTCCAGCCATACCCAGATCATTCTTCTTACCTTGACAGTTCCCCGTGAAATCAGGGTATATTACACTATATGAATAGACTATTAGCAGCACTGTTTCTGCTTCTTGCAGGAATCTTCTCCGTTTCTGCCCAGGAAACGGCTGAAAAATATTTTGACAGAATATCCAATTACTATGGAAGCATCCGTGATTATGAGGGGGATCTTGTGATTACCCGTGGAGATGTTGAGCAGGTTGCACGGATTTCTTATAAAAATCCCAACATGATGAGACTCGATTTCTCTGATCCGGCCGGACAGGTTCTAAATGTCAACAACGAAAGCCTGGAGCTCTATCTACCAGAATACAGAGTTTCTTTTGTGCAGCCACTAAAGTCGCACTCACAATCCACCCTGGCAGGAATGGCCAATTCCCAGGGGCTGGAGCTGATGAAGAAAAATTACAGCATCGGTTATGTCTCCGGTCCTCAAGCCGTTCCTCTGGAAGAAGGCTCAGAAGAAATGGTCATCAAGCTAAAACTCAATTGGCGGTCAACCAGCGAAGGGTTCCGGGAACTTCATATTGCTGTCGGTCAGGATAACCTGATTCGCAGAATTGAAGGTGTAACGACTACATTGGACAGGATCACATTTGATTTTACAAATCTGGAAACAAATAAGGGTATTCCTGATGCCCGATTTGATTACAAGAGTCCGCCAGAAGGGAATTCAATCGAAAACTTTCTCTTTGAACCGGAAAATTGAGGCTATATGAAATCCATTGGTGATACACTCAAAGAAGCTAGGGAAATGAAAGGGGCTACTACAAAGCAAGTGGCCCAGGACACAAATATTTCCCGGGAATACATCTCTGCTCTGGAAGACGAGGAATTCGATGTTTTTCCTGCTGAGACCTATCTTCTCGGATTCCTACGCAATTATGCTGAATACCTCGGTCTCGAAAGCGAGAAAATGGTTTCTTTATATAAAAACTATAAGATCAGTGAAGAGCCGGCTCCCTTAGAAGAGCTGGTAGGTCAGAATCGAAGGAAGACTATTCCTGTGCGATTCATTGTGATTATCATCGTCCTGGCCGCCTTGGTTATGGGCGGATGGTTCTCCTTACAGGCTGTCCTTGCTCAGAGGTCCGAACAGGAATCGGAGCTCCCCCCAAGAGAGTCTGTTCAGTATCGGCTGGATGAGAGTGAGGCCCAATGGACTCTTCTCAGCGGTGATGAAATCCTTATCTCCCATGAAAGAGGGGAACTTCATATGGTCGTCACTGTTGCCAATAATCAATTGTCAATTCAACCTATTGATGGAGGGAGTCAGCTCCTTTTGTCTGTGGGAGATGAAAAGATTCTGCCCGGCGGTGATGGTATTCCTGTCATAGGATTCCGTCTGAGATCGATCGATGAGAATGAGGCGGTTCTGCTTGTTGAACGCACAGATGTCACCGTTGTTCATTCCGATCCTGCGCCCCTGGCTCCAATAACGCTTCCAGTGGTAGACGGGAACGAGACAATTCTTCTCGGAGGTAGAACCGCTCCCGAAGACTTTACCCTGAACGTTCTTTTTAACGGATATTGCTTGTTCCGTTATCAGGCAGATAACGGAGAGGTTGTTGAGAAGTTTTACCGCGATGGTGATTTGATTCGTCTGGATGTCAGTGATTCCCTTCTCTTCGGATTATCCTCAGGTGGAGATGTGTCTATTAAAATTTCCGGAATAAGCGTGGTTCCCGGTAAAACCGGAGAAGTATCGGTTAAATTTATACAGTGGGTGAAGAATGATGATGGAAAATACGACCTCGTCCTCTTCCCTGTCCAGTAAAACCTTTTATGTAGAGAATTTAGGTTGTTCTAAAAATCAGGTTGATGCAGAAACCATCATTGCAGCCCTCAAGGCTGCCGGGTGGGAGTATTGCGACAGTCCGGACAGGGCTGAGTTGTTAATTGTCAATACATGCGGGTTTATTCAATCCGCCAAAGAAGAATCCATACAGACCATCTTTGATTACAGAAAGGCTTTTCCAGACCGTAAGGTTCTGGCGGCCGGTTGTTTTGCCCAGAGATACAATGATGAACTTCTCAAAATGATTCCGGAACTGGATGGTGTTTTCGGCAACAGAGCTCCGGCTAAGATTGCCGGCATGGTTCAGGGAGTCTTATCGGGTGACAAACCGGTCTATATGCCCGAAGCCGATTTGAGCGGTCCAAAGCGGGAAGACTTCTTTAATTTCAAGGGTTCTGCCTTTGTTAAAATCTCGGAAGGCTGTAATAACAGATGTAAGTTTTGTGCCATTCCTCTGATTAAGGGAGACCTTCAGAGCCGGGATATGGAAGATGTCCTGGAGGAAATCAAAGACCTTCTGAACAAGGGGATCTTTGAGATCAATCTTGTGGCTCAAGACCTGGCCAATTATGGTCTGGATAAGGGAAAACGGCAGTTGAAGGACCTCTTGGAGGCCATCTCTTCGATGAGAGGGAATTTTTGGCTCCGTCTTTTGTATATCCACCCGGATCATTTTCCCATGGAAATACTGCCCATTATGAAGTCTGATCCGCGGATTCTTCCCTATTTTGATATCCCCTTTCAGCATGGGGATAAGAGAGTCCTCGCGAAGATGGGGCGTAAGGGCGACAGGGAGAGCTATCTAAACTTGATCAATACCTTGAGAAGCGAATTTCCCCAAGGTGTGATCCGTTCTTCCATCATGACCGGTTTTCCCGGAGAATCAAAAGAGTCTTTCGCAGAGTTAAAACGCTTTATGGAAGAAGCCCGTCTGGACTGGGTCGGCTTTTTTCTCTATTCCCGAGAAGAGGGAACCGAGGCATATAACTACAGAGGATCTCTGGCGACAAAATTGTCTGCAGGTAAATCTAGCCGTCAGAAGAGTGAGCTTGAAGATCTACAGCAAATCATCACAGAAGAACAGATGGACCGTTTTGTGGGCCAAGAGCTCACTCTCATAGTCGAAGAAAAAGTAGAAGGTGAATCTCTCTACCTAAGCCGTTCACATTTTCAGGCTCCCGAAGTGGATGGCCTGGTTGTTCTGCGGGCACAGGGCTTGGACGCCGGTAATGTTGTTCGGGCAAGGATCATCAAGCGTAACGGTGTTGACCTGGAAGCCGTACTGGCCGATTTGCCGGAGAACGGGTCATGAGAGAACCGGAGTGGCTCACTTCACTCAATGATGAGCAGAAGAAAGCCGTCATACATGAAAAGGAGCCTCTTCTGATACTGGCCGGTGCCGGCTCGGGGAAAACCCGGGTGGTCACCACCCGCATAGCCTACCTTGTCGAAAAACTCGGATTTTCTCCCTGGTCTATACTGGCCGTTACATTTACCAACAAGGCTGCGGCTGAAATGAGAGAACGTGTTGAGTCTCTGGTTCCCGGAGCCGAAGGTGCCATGATCAGGACTTTCCACTCTTTTGGTGCTTGGCTCCTTCGCCGGAATGGAGCCCCCTTAGGACTGAAGAGCAGTTTCACAATCTATGACGATGACGACACTTTAGGGCTTTTGAAAACCCTGTTTGAAGATCTCCCCCGGAACGAACTCCGCCTCATAGCCAAAAATATCTCACGAGCCAAGGATGAGTGTCTCTCTCCCGATGATGACTTGGGGCATATTTCGGCGGATCTGGATTTCCCAAGGTATTACAAGGAGTATGAAGAGCGCTTGAGGAGTATCGGCAATGCCGATTTTGGTGACCTCATATACCTGTCCCGCCTTCTTCTGGCCGAGAATCCGGAAATTCGGGGACGACTGCAGCAGAGGTTTCGGGTGATCCTTGTGGATGAATATCAGGACTCCAACCGGGCTCAGTTTCAGCTGCTTCAGCAGCTTGTCTCTCCGGGAACCTGGCTCTGTGTTGTGGGAGATGACGATCAGTCCATCTACCGATTCAGAGGGGCTGAAGTTGAGAATATCCTCGGTTTTCAAGATCAGTTTCCAGGTACAAAAGTCATAAAGCTGGAAGAGAACTATCGTTCTACCGGGCATATTTTGGCC
This sequence comes from Oceanispirochaeta crateris, assembly GCF_008329965.1. Taxonomy (GTDB): domain Bacteria; phylum Spirochaetota; class Spirochaetia; order DSM-2461; family DSM-2461; genus Oceanispirochaeta; species Oceanispirochaeta crateris. Next base: position 2,388,862 of record NZ_CP036150.1, on the reverse strand, counting down.
GTTGCTTCCCATGTGGTGGCCCATAATGAGGGGCGGCTTGGAAAGAATCTCTGGACCCGTCAGGAGGAGGGGCTTAAACCTTGCCTCGCCTATCTGGATAACCAGAATGAGGAAGCCGAGTTCTGTGCCCGTCAACTGGCCGACGGCAACTGGTCCAATTCGGCCATCTTGTATCGTACCAATGCCCAGTCTCGAGTCTTTGAACAGATCCTGCGGAAATACAACATCAATTACCGGCTTGTGGGAACCTTGAGTTTCTACAGCCGTGAAGAAGTAAAGGATTCCCTGGCCTATCTCAGCTTCTTGAGCAATCCCGCCGATGAAGTGGCCTTTAGACGGATCATTAACAAGCCTTCCCGTGGCATCGGCGCCGTTTCTTTGAGGAAAATTCTCAAAGGAGAAGGGGACTTTCTGCTTTCTCAGAATCTGGAAGAAGCCCTGAAAGAATCCGTGGGTAAGGTGAAGGGAAAGGCGGGCAAAGGTGTGGCCTCTCTAATCGATCTTTTGGACAAGATGAAAGAATTGATGCCTCTGCAGGAAAACCTGGGGCAGTTTCTTAAGGAACTCATACACGAGTCTGGCCTTCTGGATCATTACAAGCAGCAGGATAAGGTTGAAAATACCCAACGGGTCAAGAACCTGGAAGAACTCGTGACAGCGGCTACGGATTATCCGTCCAACAGTGAAGGCCTGGCTGAATTTTTAGAATTGATAGAGCTGGATCAGGCTTCTTTGGAAGAGGAAGAGACCGATACAAACAGGGTCACTCTCATCACCATGCATAATACAAAAGGTCTAGAGTTTGACCGTGTCTTTATTAGCGGTCTGGAGGAAGGTTTGTTTCCCAGAGGGGCCGAATACGATGATGAACAAGAGATTGAAGAAGAACGGCGCCTGTTTTATGTCAGCATCACACGGGCGCGCAAGGAGCTTTTTCTCACGTCCTGCAGGAGGCGTATGCTCTATGGGCGGACCGAACAGGCTTCGCCCAGCCGGTTTTTGAATGAACTCCCCGATGAGCATGTCGATATACAGGGAGCGGCGCCTTCTTTGTCTGCGGGGCATGGAAACCTTGGTTTTGAATCGGAGTATCCCCCCGGGACAAGAATCTATCATGAAGACTACGGTACGGGCGAGGTGATCCGTAATGTCCAAAACGGTGGCCATCTCGTGATACAGGTTGCCTTTGAGACAGGGCATTCCATGACCTTCCTTCCTGAGTTTTCAGGGTATCAGCTGGAAAAGCTCGGCTCCTAGTTTTTTCAGACAACAAGATATTTTTTTAACAAGGAAATGGTAATTGAATTGAAAGAACAGGAACTGTTACGTCTCATGCCGGCTATTCGAAGAGCCCGAGACTTTCATCTCTATGATACTTCGGGAAAACGCTATCTGGACCTCTATCAGGAGGGTGGCCGGGCCTGGCTTGGACACCGTCCCGATGGTCTGTCCTTACAGCTGAAAAATATTTTAAGCCGTGGGGTCTATGCTCCCTATCCCGGCTCGGAAGAAGGGAAGCTGTATAAGGCCTTGAAGGCCCTGCTTATGATCTTACCCGGAAGTTCTGAGTTTTCTCATATACGGTACTATAGCTCAGTACTGGGAGGAGGACTTCCAGAAGCGGCCGATCCTCTTTACAGCAAAGCGGATCGTAAACCGGGACTCTGTACCCTCTGGCGACCGGGACTTCAATGGCCGCATGACGCCATAAATGTCGAGATGTTGATTCCTCTGCCTGGACTGGCCTATGGTCGAGTCATCGCTTCCAGGGATGATTCTCTCCCTCAGGGAGACTTACCCTCTCCTGTCGTAGCAGGTGGGTTGGCCCGATGTGTCTGGGTGTTGAAGAATTGTCTGGAAACTGCGGCTCCTGTGGGCGAATTAGACCTTTTAGAAGGAGCGCCCTGGAAACAAAAAGGGCCCTATTGTCTCTACACAGGAAATGCCGATAATTATAAAATATTGTTTTCAAAAGCATTAAGTGCAGGAATCCTCCTGCCTCCTTCTTTAGATTCGCCCTGTATATTACCGGGGCATCTGACGAGCGGAGATGTCAGTCTGGTAAAACAATTCTTTGGAGGCCTTTCATGACGGATACAGAGCTGCTTATAGGGCGGGCAGTCGTCGTATTTTTTGCTTCTTTTCTGGCTATCTGGGTTTGGTCCCGCACCAGGGAAGAATCCTGGCTTTTCATCATCTCGGGTATCTTAGTCTCCTTTGTTACCCTGCTCATCGAAATCCTTATGGATGTGGGGATTTTGACATTTTTCTCTTCCCGGGGAAATCTTCCCCTCTGGTTCGGAATCCTTCAGCTTTTACCCTATGTCCTTTATGCTGTTGGTCTTGCATTTTATCTTTATAGGAACAGGCAGTATTAACCGGGGGAGACTTTTCACATCCATCACTGCCGTATCAGGGAATTGGGCTTCTACCCCCATAAAACCGGCTTTAGAGCCGAATTCGCTAAACTCTTTTATTGTATCAAATTCTGTATTGACAAGTTTATGAGATTGTGTGAAACTAACGAACCCGTTACGACTATATAAAAGACCCTTTAAAGTAAGGCAGAGAAAAGAAATGAAAACAATATTTGTTAAACCCCAGGAAATTGAGCGCAAATGGTTCATCATCGATGCAGCTGGACAGCCTCTTGGTCGTGTTGCTGTAAAAGCCGCTGACATTTTGAGAGGAAAAACCAAGGCTCTCTATACTCCTCATCAGGAAGTTGGAGATTATGTCATCGTTGTAAATGCCAGTGACGCCTCCATGTCAGGGAAGAAAAGATCAGACAAGATGTATTATCGCCATTCTGGTTACCTTGGCGGACTGAAGTCTGAAAACTACGAAAAGTTGGTTGCCAGAAAACCCACTGCACCCATGGAAAAAGCTATCAAGGGGATGCTTCCGAAAGGAACCCTTGGAAACAAACTTTTTTCCAACGTGAAAGTGTATGCCGGTGCGGATCATCCCCATGCCGCTCAGCAGCCTATTAAGATTGAGATGTAAGGGAGAGGAACAGTGATTAAAAATCTTGCACATGGTACAGGAAGAAGAAAAACAGCCACCGCCCGCGTCTATCTTAGACAGGGTAAAGGTGAAATTGTTGTCAATGGAAAAGCGATATCAGAATTTTTCCCCATTGAACAGCAGGTAACAATGATTAAGGAACCCCTTGTGGTTACCGATGCAGCTGATAAGTATGATATTCTTATTACCGTTAGAGGTGGTGGAATTACTGGTCAGGCCGGAGCCTGTCGTCATGGTATTTCTAGAGCTCTTATCGAGCTGGACGAAACCAATAGACCAACACTCAAGGCTAATGGATTTCTTACAAGAGACTCCAGAATGGTCGAAAGAAAGAAGTATGGACAGAAAGGAGCTCGTAGAAAGTTCCAGTTCTCAAAACGTTAATCTTTCTATTGCATCTTTCCAGAAGAGGGGCGCCGGAGAAGAGACAGTTACAGTCTCTTTGTCCGATGGCTCCTCTTTTTTTATGCCCCTGCCCCTAAGGGATTCCTGGGTCCCCGGCAAGTTTCTGGATGAAGATGACATGGAATATCTGTACACCGAAGACTCTTATATCAGGGGGCGGGAGTGGGCCGCCTCCCGCTTGGCCCTCCGGGAGGACTCATCGGGTAGGATGATGCAGAAACTTCAGCAGAGAGGATACTCTTCGGGAGTCAGCCGCAGAATCCTGGACGACATGAAAACCTTAGGGTTTCTGGATGATCATCGATTCACAGAGCTTTGGTTAAGAGAGCGTTTGAGAACCCATCCTGAAGGACGGAATGCCCTGGTGGCGGGATTGCAGAAAAGGGGAATCAGCGGTGAAATAGCCCGGTCCCAAGTCTTCACTTTAGTCAGCGCCGAGGATGAACTTCAGGCCCTGGATCAATGCCTCAAGAAATTCAGGCGCCAGAAACTGAATGATGAGAAACTTTTGCAGCGTCTCATGAGACGCGGATTCCCCTATTCTTCTATTATAAGGAAACTTGACCGTGACAATTACGGTTCAACATGACTATAATTAGGAATATCGGGATTGAGTATCCTATTTTTAGGAGATGGGAATGACAGATGAAAAAGCCATCCTCGTTGTAGAAGACGAAGATGCCATACGACTAACACTGAGAGATTATCTCATCCGAAAAGGCTACAAGGTCTTTGTTGCATCAGATGGTGTAGGAGCTATTAAACAGCTTCTGGATAATTCGGAAATACAAGTGATTGTGACTGATTACAGGATGGATATTTTGGGCGGTGATTACTGGGTTAAATTTCTGGATCATTACTGCAGTGATCTGGACATATTCATAACGAGTGGTTTTCTGAGACCGGAATTCCCCATTCCCTTCAGAGTCTTTTATAAGCCCTACGATTATTCTGATTTGGAAAGTGCTCTTTCCGAAGTTTTTCACACATGAAGAATGCTGTGCGGGTCCGTGTTACCGGGCGTGTACAGGGGGTTGGGTTCAGGTATTTTACCTGCCGTCATGCCCGAAGGCTTGGAATTACGGGTTGGGTTCGAAATGAATATGACGGCTCAGTTCTCGTTCAAATGCAGGGCCCTTCGGAGGTCTTGGAAGACATGTGCCGCTGTCTTGAAAAAGGTCCTGATTATTCCGATGTTGAAGAGGTTCAAAGCCTTCAAACTAGCTTTGATCAAACTCTTGTGGGATTCAGTCTCAGATCATAAATACAATCCTGAGCTCATCATAAAAAAAGCCCGGATTTATCCGGGCTCGTTGGTTTAACAGATTATAAGACTCTATCTTTTAATACTGTAGAAAGCATCCCATCCCGCATAGGAAGAACGTCCTTCCAGATCATCTTCAATACGCATTAGCTGGTTATACTTAGCAACCCTGTCACTCCGGCTCATGGAACCGGTTTTGATCTGCCCGGTTTCCAGGGCGACAACGAGGTCCGCAATGGTCGTGTCGGAAGTCTCTCCGGATCGGTGAGAGATGATCGCTGTATATCCTGCACGTTTTGCCATTTCGACGGCTTCATAGGTTTCAGTCAAGGTTCCAATCTGGTTGACTTTGATCAGGATAGAGTTACCAATGCCCTGTTCAATACCCATTTTCAGACGTTTGGTGTTTGTAACAAATAGGTCATCTCCTACGAGCTGTACCTTGTCTCCCAGTCTGTCAGTGAGTGTCTTCCAACCATCCCAGTCATCTTCGTTCATGCCGTCTTCAATAGATATAATGGGGTAGCGGTCCGCCCAGTCTGCCCAGAAATCTACCATCTGATCAGCACTGAGAGTTTCTCCAGTGGACCATCTGAGGGTGTAGGTATATTTTCCATCCTTGCCTTTTTCAGAGAATTCCGAAGAAGCGGGGTCTAGGGCGATCATGACATCTTTACCAGGTTCCAGGCCGGATGCCTTTATGGCGTTCATGATGAACTCGAGGGCTTCTTCATTGGATTTGAAGTTAGGGGCAAATCCCCCTTCATCTCCAACGGCTGTGGAGTAGTTTGCCTTTTTAAGCAGACTTTTCAGGTTGTGGAATATTTCGGCGATCCAACGGACGGCTTCTCTGATGGACTCGGCACCAACGGGCATGACCATGAATTCCTGAAAGTCTACGGAATTATCCGCATGGCTTCCTCCGTTGATAATGTTAGCCATGGGAACGGGAAGAACATTGGCATGAAAGGTTCCTAAATATTTAAAGAGATCGATTTCCAGATGCTGAGCGGCAGCTCTGGCCGTGGCCATGGACACACCCAGGATTGCATTGGCTCCCAGTTTTGCCTTGTTCTCGGTTCCGTCAAGTTCTATCATGGTTTTATCTACATCTACCTGGTTGAGGGCACTCAATCCAATGACGGCATCTGCTATGACTGTGTTTACATTCTCAACAGCCTTGAGGACTCCTTTACCAAGGTATCGTTTTTTGTCTCCATCCCGCAGTTCTACTGCTTCGTGAACTCCTGTAGAGGCTCCTGAAGGTACTGCAGCTCGTCCAAAAGAGCCGTCAGCGAGCATTACATCCACTTCTAGTGTGGGGTTTCCTCTTGAGTCCAGAATCTCCCGAGCTTCTACATATTCAATCGTGTCCATTGATTTCTCCTTGTTTGGTCTATTGTCTTATTTTTTTCAAAAAAATTGAAAATACCAACCTTATTAAACTATGGTTACTGCAGGAATAAAAGTCAAATCTGCAGTACAAAATTCACATAGATTAAATTAACTAAATCTAAGGTTGATAGTCAAGTCTAATGATTGAAAGACTTTCTTGACCTTTAGGAAACAAGCACACTAGAATGTCTTCATGAAATACTCCAGGCTCATCGGGAAAACGATCCGGCAACAGTCGGGGAATCAAACAATAGAAGGTTATTCACTCCTACTGCGGGGTGGTTATATCCATGTTCTTGGCCAGGGACTGATTACCTACCTTCCTATGGGTCAAAAAGTCATGGATAAGTTGAAGCATCTCATCTCAACTGAAATGCATGAGCTGGGAGGGGAGGAATTTCTGGCTCCTTTGGTCAATCCTATTTCTATCTGGCACAAATCCGGTAGGAGTGGGATGAAAGAGAATCCTTTGGTTACCTTCAAGGATGTTCAGGGTCATACATTGGTTCTTGCACCAACCCATGAAGAAGCCGCCGTTGAGCTGGCCAGGTCGACTGTCCTGTCCTACAGGGACCTGCCCCTTTTTATTTATCAGTTTCAGACAAAATTCAGGGATGAACAGCGTACTCGACTGGGACTTGTTCGCGCCAAAGAATTTATCATGAAGGATGCCTATTCATTTCATAGTTCCTATGCCGATCTGAACAATTTCTTCCCCAAGGTCTTTAATGCCTACGTTCGAATCTTTAAAAAGTGCAATGTTCCCATTCTTCCGGCAGAATCGGGGGTGGGTATAATGGGCGGATCAAAAGCCTATGAATTCCTTTTTCCTCACGAGCAGGGTCGGGATGTGGTCATGGTTTGCCCGTCCTGTGGATATAAGGCCAATCGTTCTGTGGCTGTGGGTGTTAAATTGAGCAAACCGGAAGCTTTGAGGGGACTTTCTCAGGTCGAAACCGACGGCAATCTGGATTTAGTAAGCCTGGCTGAGACTTTGAATGTTCCTCTGTCAAAACTGATTAAACCAAGGGTCTATGAAAGCGAGGAAGGACCGGTTATGGCGGTCGTTCGGGGTGATTATGATGTGTCTCTGGATAAGCTTGCGGCTGTTCTCGGTTTTTCAGTTTCTACGCCGGCCAAAAAAGAGACCCTTAAAAAATATAAACTCCTGCCGGGGTATATGTCTCCAGCTTTTCCACCGGAAGGTGTCAGAGTTATTGTCGATGAATTGGTCGTTAATACTCCTAATCTGGTTCTGGGGAACAACAAGGGAGGAACTCATTATATCAATGCTAACTTCGGCAGAGATTTTGAACTGCCACCCAGCGCTGATATTGCACAATTGAATCAGGGGGATCTCTGTTTTGACTGCGGTAAGGAGCTGGAGGCTCATAATGCCATCGAAATGGGGAATATATTCAAATTGGATGATTATTATACCAAGCGGATGCGTTTCAGTTTTGAGAATGCAAAAGGGCAGAAAGTCTTTCCACAGATGGGAGCCTATGGTCTGGGCCTGGGGCGACTGATTACCTGCATTGCCGAGGCCAATAGGGATGAACAGGGGCTGGTTTGGCCTCTGGAGCTGGCACCTTATACGTATTTTGTCATGGGGATTGGACGGTCCTCCCGAATTTCCGGAGCCGTGGATGAGCTTGTGCAGGAACTGGGAGAGGATTCTGTTCTTGTCGATGATAGAATTGAATCCATCGGAGTTAAATTCCGTGATGCCGCCTTGATTGGAATCCCTCTCCGGATCGTCGTTGGACGGCGATATCTTGAGAATGACGAGTTGGAATTGAAAGATAGGAAGACCGGAGTCAAATGGTTTATCCCGAAGGAAAGGTTAAAACAGGAACTCAAAATCTGGAGAGAACAACATGTCCCGTCAATTTGAACTGACAAAAGAACTTATAGATCAGATTATTTTTTCCATGGAGAACCAGAACGAGAAATTTCTCCTCGATACTCAGAGTCTGAAGATCATTCCTGACTTGAAGGATGAGAATCTACCCGATGCAGTGCGTCTCCCCGAATGGAATCCCAGTGATGGGTATCAGTTGATGGACAGTTTTACAGGGTCCCTGAAAAATCCTATTTATAGAGAAAGGCTCAGGACGATTCTAAATACGGGGCGTGGAGTTTTCAGAGGCTTTAAAAACGTCCTTAAAGAACGTCCCGATCTTGAAAAATCCTGGTTTAATCATAAAGACCGGGAGATGAAAAAGCGGGTTAGGCTCTGGTATTCAGAACTATGTGATTTTTGGGGTGTTGCGTCTCTGGGAGAGGAACCAGAAGAGACGACAGATCTGTTTCTGGATAATTTTACCATGGAGCTTATCAGTCCGGATAATGAAGAATATCTTTTAGCACGGCAATCCTTCAAGGATGAGATTTTTTCAGGTAGTACAGCCCCATTAAAGAACGTGATGATTGAATATGGTCCCTGGAAGGGGAGTGATTCGGATTGCGCAGTGCGAGCCATGAGTCCCGATGGCAGCAGTTGTGGTTTTCTCGGTTTGACCCTGGAAAGCAGAGCCGATGAGCTGTATGCTCTTCTGGATTGTCTCTATGTTCTCCCAGAATACAGGGGAGCAGGGATAGCCTCAGGATTGTTGGACTTTATATCTGAATACTGTTTTCAAATCAACGTTAAGTCTCTGCTCCTGCAGATTCCGCCGGAAGGCGAGGTGATGAAGAATAATATTAAAAGAAGAGGGTTTCGCAGACAGGGTTCATTCCTTCTCCTTGATATCCCTCATTGGTTCTACGAGGAGAAGGAAAATAGCTAAAGTAGAGTTTTTCTATACTCTTCGGCTTCTTGATGTCTTTTGTCCAGTTCGGCCATGACCTGGTCTACAACAAACTGCTTAGAGTCTTCTCCCTGGGGAGCGAGGGCCGTTTTTTCATTTCGAAAATCCTTACCCTTCACCGGTTTGGATACGGAAAAGAGAACCACATCCTCCTGGAGAGTATCTTTTTCCATATCGTCTTCCTGACAGGGAACAAGTAAATTTCCGTTTATGCTGACAAATGAGACATAATCAAAGGCTTTCAGATAGGTATAGATTTCCCGCACACCCTTCTTGGATTCGGGTACCCAGGGTCTGTACCTTGTTCCTGCGGGGAACACGATGACAATGCTTCCATTGTACTTTCTGTGAGTCAGCTCTTTCATGGCCGCATGGTTGATGGGCAGGCTGATTTTTCTGATTTCTGCCTGTTTTACCGGATCAGTTTCACTGTCTATACTACGGCTGGGGTAGATCACGATTGTATTGTATGAGTTGGAAAATGCTGCTGTCAGATCGCTGGATTCTGAAAGTTTCATGCCCTGAATAGGGAGTAGCGTCTCAGCAACTTCACTGCCGAGGCCCTCTGTTTTTTCAATGAGCCGGTAGAGTGCCGGATAATCAAAGTTGCTGTAATGTTCTACCAGCAGAAGGCATGCTTTTCCACTCTTAGAATAGTCATGCAGCTTTTTAAGATTCTCTACACCGCGGATGGCGCTGCCTGGTTTCATCAGCTTTTCTACCATGTTTCCGATGATTTCTCTGTTTTTAGGTTCACCTTCCAGGTAAACATTCTCTGGACGGGCTACATAATCTCCATGGAGATTGCTTTTCAGCTGAGCTACCATGTCATTAAATTGGTTTATGGAATTGTTCATATAAACTTATAATGCTCCCAAATTCAGGTTTTGTGCAAGTCTAATTTATGCCAAATCTTTTCTTCTGGAGTATTGTCTCACCAGGTATTATTATAAGATTATGCCCTTATCATCAAGCAGAAACAGACGCATTTTATGGATCGTTCTCTTGTTTTCTCTCATCCCGGGGACAATCCTTTCTGCAGGAGGGCAGAGTGAGGACTGGTCTGGTTCGTCTGAAATTAAGATTGATAAGATCGATCAATTCAGAGTGATCATCTCCCCCCTTAATGATGATCGTTTTTTCGACTCACCACCAGAGGACTCTGAGATCCTGATTCTCAGCCAGTTATTCGCTGGGCTTGTCTGTATCAATCCTGAAACTCTGCAGGTTGAGCCGGCTCTTGTTGCATCCTGGAGTGTTCTGAAGGAGGGGGCTGTCTATCGCTTCCATTTGGATGACTCATCGTGGAGTGACGGCAGCTCGGTGAAGGCTGAAGATTTAAGGCTTTCTTTCATTCATATGCTGGAGAGTGGCGGAGCCGCCGCTCCGGGCGGTTCTTACGTGTCAAGATTTATTTTCAATGCCGAGGCATATCTCCGGGGAGAGGCTTCAGACGTGGATCTTGGAATCCGTGTCCTTCCTGGGAATGTTTTGGAACTCGAATTTAACAGGGCGTATCCTTTTGCTTTGAATCTTCTATCTCATTATTCCTTCTTCCTCTATCCCCAAGAGTTCTATGACCTGGGAACAATAGATTTAGAGGCTCTTTCTGGGATCAAAACCTCAGGTGACTATACTCTTGATGTGAACGATGAAAAGGCCTTTGTCCTTCTACCGACGGCACCGGATTTGCCGGGACCGGACAATATTCTGTTGATAGAGGCAGAGACGGCTCAGGAAGGATTGTCATTCTATCTTGATGATAAAGCCGATTGGCTGGCACCGGGTGGACTGCCCCTGATGAGTCTGCAAGATCTGGAATATCGATATGACTTCAATAACAGCCCGGGGTATATGAGTTATTTTTATGTGTTGAATCATAAGAGAACTCCCTTGAATGATCCTGAGTTCCGTCGGATGCTCCGCCAGTCTTTGGATACTGAGACTTTGATTTCTGACCTTCTGAGATCAGGGCAGATTCCATCTCATTCTCTTGTTCCTCCGATGATGTATAGGGACCAAGACCTTTCATCTCAGGTTTTTCATGCTTTGGATACTGAGGAACAGATGATTCCTGAGGAACCGAATCTGGAGCCTTTAATCATGATCTATCCTGCTGAAACCGGACACCGCCTTCTGGCCGAAGCGATGATCAGTCAATGGGAAGAGGCGGGTTTCCGCATAAACGGGCATCCCCTTGAGGCCCTGGATTTTGTCGTGGCCAGAACTAGAGGAGATTACCATTTGGCTTTCGGCGGGTGGATGGCCACTTACAATGACCCTCTTGATTTTTTATCCCTTTTTCTTTCTCAGGAGAAACGCTGGGGAAGCGTTTATGAGAGTCTTTTCTTTGATCAGAAAATCATTCAGGCCGAGTCAGGTGTAGGCGGTTTTGACCGAAGAACATTGCTAAGAGAAGCAGAAGAGATTTTAGTAAAAGAGACGGCATTCATTCCCTTGTTTTTTGATGGAACACCACATCTTATCGATCTCAGAAAATGGAAGGGAGTCCCTCTTTCTTTCCCAGGGTATGCCAGTTCTTTTCAATTCCTTCATCATTGATGAAAAATCAGAACTTATTTCTGAAAAACCGCTTAAAAAGCCTCCATGAGGCAGTAATCTCTAATATATAGGAATAAATCGATATTTACATGTCATTATTTCTTGTTGAAAATCAACTTTCGAGAATAAAAAAATTATATAAAAATACTAAATATATTCTAAAATTATGGTTTTTAATCTCTTTTGTCGGGGTATTATTGCAATAATATGTTTTTTTTATACCTTTTGCAGTTCGAATCATGAAAATATTGAAACATTGACTAATCGGGGTAAGGCGGGTTAAATATCTGTATTGAGTTATATTATTTAGACTTATTTCTACTCGCGATTGGACAGCGTGTTTAAGTCAGGGTATAATTTTTATCAAGTTACACACAAGGAGATAGAACATGAAAAGAAATTTATTTCTTACTCTTATAGCTCTTTTTATGATTCCGGTGCTGTTCATCAGTTGCGGAAAAAAAGAAGAAGTTGCTGAAGTTGTTATGGAAGAAGCTCCCGCCGGGCCTGTTGTTATGAACTGGAACCTGGCTGCCGACCCCAAAACGATTGACCCAGGCCTGAATGGAGCCTCAGACGGCGGTGATGTCATCAGCAATACCTTCGAAGGTCTTGTCCGTGAAAGAAGCGGAGAGGTTGTTCCCGGAATCGCCAAGAGCTGGGACACATCAGCTGATGGTAAAGTTATTACATTTCACCTCCGTGAATCAAAGTGGTCTGACGGGTCTCCCCTGACAGCCCATGATTTTGTATACGGCTGGAAAAGAGCCATGGACCCCGCCACTGCTTCTGAGTATGGCTGGATCTGGCACTATACCAATGTTGTAAACGCCGAAGCGGCCAACAACGGAGACGTTTCCCTGGACGAAGTCGGTATCAGAGCCGTAGATGATCTGACTTTTGAAGTCACCCTGTCTGCACCTACCGACTATTTTGTCTCCCTTACATCCTTTTATCATTTTATGCCTGTTAAACAGTCTGTTGTAGAAGATCCTGCAGGAACCGAAGGTCTCTGGGCCAAGACCCCTGCACTGGCTGTCAGCAACGGTGCCTACAAACTGACTTCTTATAAAGTCGGAGACGGCATGACCCTTGAGAAAAATGCTAACTACTGGAAAGCAGATAAAACCGGTTTGGATAAAATCAATGTAAAATTTATTGACTCGGCATCAACAGGTTACACTGCCTATCAGGCGGGTGAATTTGATTTCCTTGATGGTCTATCCGTACCGCCTGCTGAAATCTCAAAGCTCATTGCCGAGAATCCCGAATTCTACGTATTCCCGCTGCTGGGAACCTACTACTACAACTTTAATATGGATCTGCCTCTCTGGGAGGATTCCAGAGTGAGAAGAGCTATGGCTTACGCCATTGACAGAGAACAGATTGTAGAAACACTGGCCCAGGGTAACGTTCCCGCCGCCGGTTTTGTTCCCCCAGGATTCCCTGATGATAAGGGCAACGACTTCTTTAAAACTGCCGGTACATACGGTGTTTCCCTGGGTAGCGAATCTATTGCAGAAGCACAGAAACTTCTGGCAGAAGCCGGATATCCCGGTGGAGAAGGATTCCCCAAATTCACACTGCTCTACAATACATCAGAAGGTCATCAGCTTGTCGCTCAGATGGTTCAGGAAATGTGGAAAACCAACCTGGGTATTGAGTGTACACTTGAAAATCAGGAATGGGCCGTATTCCAGGACACCAGGAAAGAAGGAGACTATGAAATTTCCCGCGGTGGGTGGATCACAGACTTCCTCGACCCCATGGGTCTTCTGGCCATCTTTGTAGATGGAAACGACTATAACGATCCTAACTATAACAATCCTGAGTACAACAAAGCCATGGCTGAAGCGTCTTCCTCTTACGGAGAAGCACACTTCAAGGCTCTCTATAAAGCCCAGGATATCCTTATGAAGGATATGCCCATCGTTCCTGTTTATCATTACACCGATTATTTCCTCTCCAGTCCTAAAGTTAAGGGCTGGGATCGAAGCATGTTGGGTCAGATAGACTTCACAACAGCTTATTTGGCTGAATAATTATATTAATTGTTATGACTGCCCTCCCTAAAACGGGAGGGCGGTCTATTATGCACAGCCTGAATTCTTTAAAAATAAATTTCACTTTTCAGGTTAAGGAGACTCCTGTATGAGAAGTTATTTCGTACGGCGCCTGATCTACTCGATGCTGACCATCATCATCATCGCCACGGTTACTTTTTTTATGATGCATTCCATACCGGGAGGGCCCTTCACTAGAGAGCGTCCAGTTCCCCCGGAAATCATGCGTGTTTTGAATGAAAAATATAAACTGGACCAGCCCCTGTATATGCAGTATTTGGACTATATGAAAGGGTTATTCACCTTTGACCTAGGCCCTTCTTTTTCAAAAATTGGGATTTCTGTAAATGAACTTATCATTGAAGGCTTTCCCTCTACAGCCAAAGTCGGTTTTGTTGCCTGTGTCTTAATTGTCATCTTAGGCGTACCCATCGGCATCATTTCGGCTTTGAAGCAGAATAAACCCATCGACTATTTAGTGATGTTTATGGCCACTCTGGGTGTTACAATTCCCAGTTTTGTCATTGCTTCCCTGATGATATATTTTTTTGCAGGAAAACTGGGGTGGATTCCTCCCTTCGGTCTCAGTACTGCTGCCAGTTATTTTGGACCGGTAATCGCCCTTTCCGGGTATTCTCTGTCCTTTGTCGCTCGCTTGACTCGTTCCAGTATGCTGGAAGTCCTGCGGCAGGATTATATAAGAACAGCCCGAGCCAATGGCTTGAGAGAATGGTCTGTTATCAGTAAGCACGCTGTTAAAAATGCCCTGATACCAGTGGTTACCTATCTAGGACCGACCATTGCCGCCCTGATGACCGGGTCCTTTGTTGTAGAAAGGATCTTTGCCATCGCCGGAATTGGACGGTATTTTGTAGAGAGTGTTTCCAATAGAGACTACACGGTGATTATGGGGATTACCGTCATGTATGCCGCCTTCTATGTCCTGATGGTTCTGCTGGTGGACATTGCCTATGCCTTCATTGATCCCCGCATCCGATTTGAAAAGGAGAGCAAATAACTCATGGACTCCAGTCAATTTGAATTTGTCGACAAGAGCGTAAAGGATATTCCTGAAAAAATGCGCCCCAGTCTCACCTACTGGCAGGATGCCTGGCGGAGACTGAAAAATCATAAAATGGCCATGATCGGCCTCTTCGGTGTCATACTCATCGTATCTATTGCCGTTTTCGGTCCACTATTTGTTAAAGCTTCCTATTCTGATCAGAATCTGGATTATGCCAATATCCCGCCCAGGCTGGATCTTTATCAGCTGGAAGACGATTTTTTTGTCTTTTTGTCCAGTGATTACAAACTTCTCAGAGTCTCAGAGAAGGGTGAAATCCTCGGCCGTCTGAAAAGAACCAAAACTGACCCTATTAAGAAACTCTATACATATGAACTGGGAGATATAAAGGTCGTTCTGGACTTTTCCTACAACCTACTCAAAGACAAGATGGGTTATCCCTACGATTTCAGCTTCCTCTATGGTGGCGAAGAGATCACAGAACCTGTTAAAAAGGTGGGGAACAAGACCTATCCTTTCGGCAGTGATATTCTGGGAAGAGACCTCATGATCCGCGTCATGTACGGAGCAAGAATCTCTTTGACAGTGGCCCTGGTTGCCTCTTTGGTCAACCTCTTCATCGGAATTGTTTACGGGAGCGCCGCCGGATATGAAGGGGGGAGGACCGATACGTTTATGATGAGGATTGTGGATATTTTGAACTCGATCCCACTGGTTCTCTATGTCATTATTATCATGGTTATCGTTGGTAACAGAGGGCTGTGGACTATGATCATAGCCCTGGGATCTGTGTACTGGGTGGTCATGGCCCGTCTGGTCCGCGGGCAGGTTCTCAGCCTGAAGGGCCAGGAATTTGTTCTGGCAGCCCGGGCACTGGGGGTTTCTAGAAGGCATATCATTTTTAGACACCTCATTCCCAACGCCATGGGTCCCATTATCGTTTCAATGACCATGATGATCCCCCAAGCCGTTTTCACAGAAGCCTTTATCGGATTCATCGGTTTGGGTGTTTCCGCTCCTATGGCCTCCTGGGGAACTCTGGCCAATGATGCCCTTCAGGGACTCTTATCCTATCCTTATCAGCTGTTCTTTCCCTCCGTGGCTATTGCCCTGACAATGCTCTCTTTCAACTTTTTAGGAGATGGATTGCGGGATGCCCTAGACCCGAGACTGAGAAAAGGATAAATAAGAAATGGAAGATATACTATTAGAAGTCAAAAATGTAAAAACCTCTTTTTTTACACATCATGGAGAGATACAAGCCGTCAGGGGAGCCTCTTTTCAACTGAAAAAAGGCGGTGTTTTGGGAATCGTCGGGGAGTCCGGTAGCGGCAAGAGTGTGACCGCCCTGTCTATCATGGGGCTGATCGATGAACCCGGCCGGATCAAAGAGGGGGAGATCCTCTTTGGGGGCAAAGACCTGGCTAAACTGTCGCAGAAAGAACTTTCTGATCTACGGGGAAATGAGATTGCCATGATCTTTCAGGATCCCATGACATCCCTGAATCCCGTCTACACAATCAAAAATCAAATGGTAGAGGTCATTCGTCGACATAAGAAAATCAGCAAGTCCAAAGCTGTGGCGCAGGCGGTTGAAATGCTCCGCCTTGTAGGAATTCCTGAACCGGAAAACAGAATTAACAGCTACCCTCATGAGTTTTCAGGGGGTATGCGTCAGAGGGTCATGATTGCCACAGCCCTCTCCTGTAATCCCATGCTCCTCATAGCCGATGAGCCAACAACGGCTCTGGACGTTACAATTCAAGCTCAGATTTTGGATCTGATGAATGATTTGAAAGATAAGATCAACGCCTCTATCATCCTCATTACTCATGATCTGGGGGTTATTGCCGAGGTTTGTGACCATATTGTCGTCATGTACGGCGGAACCATCATGGAGCAGGGAACAGAAGATGATATCTTTTACAATCCTCAGAACCCCTATACGGTGGGTCTCCATAAGTCTGTACCAAAGATAACACAGGGTGAAAAGGAACGGCTGATACCCATTGAGGGATCACCTCCCGACCTCCTTCATCCCCCCGAGGGCTGTCCCTTTTCAAGCCGTTGCCCTCATGCCATGGCTGTCTGTCTAACCGACAGGCCTCCTGCGTTTGTGTTGAGTGAAACCCATACCTCTGCCTGCTGGCTCCTTCATGAGAAGGCTCCTCAGGTCGAAAAATATGAAAAAGCAGGAGCCGTAAGTGAGTAATAAGGACGTCCTACTTGAAGTTAAAGAGCTAAAAAAGTATTTCCAAATCAGCAAAGGTGGATTGTTTAATCAGAAAAAATCCTATTTGAAGGCTGTTGACGGTGTTTCTTTTGAGATTAAAAAAGGCGAAACCTTCGGTCTCGTTGGAGAATCTGGTTGTGGTAAATCTACTACTGGACGGACAATCCTTCGTCTTTATGAGGCAACAGGTGGAGAAATCAATTTTGATGGTATCGATCTGGCGAAGGTGCCCGAAAAAGACCTGAAACCCTTCCGGAAACGGATTCAAATGATCTTTCAGGACCCCTATGCATCGCTGAACTCCAGAATGACAGTGACCGATATCATCGGTGAAGGGATTTCTACACATAAAATTGCCTCAGGTGCGGAACGACAGGAACGGATCTATACTCTTCTTAATCATGTTGGTCTCAAGAGAGAGCATGCCAACCGCTACCCTCATGAGTTTTCCGGAGGACAGAGGCAGAGGGTCGGCATTGCCCGTGCTCTGGCTGTAGAACCGGATCTTGTGATTTGTGATGAGCCAATTTCGGCCCTGGATGTTTCCATTCAGGCCCAGGTTGTGAATATGATGGAAGATCTGCAAAATGAAATGGGCCTGACCTATTTGTTTATCGCCCATGATCTATCCATGGTTAAACACATCTCCGATAGAATCGGAGTCATGTATCTTGGGATGCTCATGGAAGTTTGTGAAAGTGAAGAGCTGTACAAGAATCCTCTCCATCCCTACACAAAAGCCTTGCTCTCGGCCATCCCCATACCTGATCCCAAGTTGACCAGAAAGAATAAGAGGGTGATCCTGCCAGGTGATGTGATGAGTCCCATCGATCCGCCTGCAGGTTGTCGTTTTGCATCCCGTTGTCCCTTGGTTCAGCCCGTCTGTAAAGAGCAGACTCCCGTTCTGGAAGAGATGGCTCCCGGGCATCATGTTGCCTGTCATGTGGTGAAAGGTTCTTTCTGATATAGATCTGAACCTATGAACAGCAGGGTTGTCTTCTCATGCGGAGACAACCCTGTTCTTTTTTTTCAAAAATTTTAACATCCCTTTAAAAAGTAGACAAAGCGAAGTACATTAATAGGTCTGGAGCTTGCATAAAAATGTTGCATAAGAAAAACAATTTATTCAATATTTGTTTTATCAGCGGGAAACTCGGGGATGTGGATGGTGTTTCCCGGGAAACTGAAAAATGGATCTCCGTGCTGGCCGGCATGGGGCATGGTCTGTATACTGTTTCAGGGTTCTATGCTTCAGAATTTACAGAGGTTCCATATAAGCAGCAATTGACCATAAAAGACCTCAGCTTTTCATCACCCCGTCAGGAGTATTATGAAAACCTTGTGTTTCCTTACCTCGGTGAAAACTCTACTCATTTATCAGAAGAAAATTTGCAGTTGCTTCAGGATGAGTTGCTAGAAGAAGGACGCAAAATAGCAGGGGTTCTATATCAATTTATTCAAAAAAACAGCATCGATATGATTATCGCAGAAAATACAAATGCCCTACCTATGACACTCTTAGGAGCCGTGGCTGTGAATGAGCTGGTTCAGACCTATAAAGTCGCCGCACTCTTTCATCACCATGATTTCTGGTGGGAAAGGAGCAGGTTCTGTGAAAGTCATATTGAGCAGTTATTGAATAGAATCATGCCGCCTAGAAATATTTCCGTTGAGCATGTGGTGACTTCCTCCTATGCGGAACATGTTCTCAGTTCTGTGAAAAGAGTAAAGCCTCATATCGTTCCCAATTGTGCCGATTTTGATCATCCTCCCATAAAAGACAATTACAATAGACAATTCAGAGAGGATTTTGGCTTCGCAGAGGATGATCTTCTCTTTGTTCAACCTACAAGAATTGTTCCCCGCAAAAGGATCGAGGATTCAATCAGGCTTATGGCTCAATTTTCTAGAAAGTACAGCTTCCTTGCGCATAAAATTCATTTCATTATTACCTTGCATCATAGTAATGAACCGGACAGCCCCTACCTTCAAAATCTTATCAGCTTGGCCGGGAGTTTAGATGTTCATTTCCATATAATCACAGATAGGGTCTACTCCTGTCGTACCGAAAAAAACGGTCAACGCTGTTATACAAATGCAGATGTCCTGATTAATGCGGATCTGGTCACCTATCTCCCGGCTTGGGAGGGGTTTGGTAATGCACTTCTCGAGACCATTGCTGCGAGAGTTCCCCTGGTGACAACCACATATCTTATCTATAAAACCGATATTAGGGGCAGTGGTATCCAACCTGTTGAAATAAGAGACAGATATGATGGTCAAGGGAATTTAATCATAGATCCTTCTGTGCTCGAAGAAATATATGAAGTTCTGACTGAAGAAAAAATCAGAAATCTAAGGGTAGGCCTCAGTTTTAAAAGAGCTGCAGATGAATTTGGAATTCACATTCTGAAAACCAGGCTAGCTAGTATTTTAGATAATTATTCTGATGAAATCAGGGCATCCAGGAGGCGATTGCAGATAAGTCGGCAATCCTATTATGTTTAATCAATTCAAAATATCTTTAACACTCATCGAAGACAGTGTTCTGATTTTTTCAATAATTTCTGTTCTGGTCGTTACAACCAGTCTTATCGTGTTGTATTACAAAAATAAGTATACCTCATTAGTTCGTAAAGAGTTTTCCCGCCATAATCGGGAAGAAAGAAATCTTCGTGAAAGACTGAATTCCATTGATAGTCTTCTAAACAGCTATCCCGATCCCTTCGTTTTTAAAAATAGTAAGGGAGTCTATACCTGGTGCAACAAGGCACTCGAAAAATTGTGGGGAATGCCAAAAAACCGGATTATTGGCTCGACACCGGAAAATCTATTTCCTAATGAGTCTGATGAGATTCGCAAGATGGAGAACATGGTCAATACCAGGGTGCGGCCCCTGATAAAAGAGAGGAAGTTTACCGATAAAGAGGGTGATACAAAAACCTACGAAGTCTCTTTTCTGCAAATGAAAGACCCTGAAACGGGGAAAATGGGTGTTCTCATACACTTCAAGGATATTAGTCATTACAGAGATCAGCTGGATATTCTCAATGATCTTTATGTTTCCGTCAAAGAGGACCTCCAGCTTCGCAGTGATTACTATGCCGATTTCCTGAGAACAGGACTCCCTCCGTTGAATCAAATCATAGAAGACAGTGATTCACTCTTGCATGATGATTCAAATCGCGTGGAGACCAGGAAAAAGTTGGAACGGATCACATCTTCAGGACAGGAAATGAATTCCACAATCCGTAACCTCTCATTCCTGGCTTTTCCGGATAAGATTTCGGCCTTATATGAAGGAAATCAAGAACAGCCGCGCAATGAAACACGTTCGCTGGAGGACTGGCAGAACCAACTGGTCAATCGGGTTCGCAAATTCTATCAGCAACAGGGATTTCCATTTTTTGTCCTCCTGCTGGGGGATGTTCCCGAATCACTGAATACCCGTTTTACCCTCCTGAATGAACTGCTGGAGAGGCTTATTGACAATGCGGAAGGACTCAGTCATGGAGGGATGTACATCATTATAAAAGTTCACCGAGTCGAATCACTATTTTTCACTATGAACATCACCGTCCGTAATTTAGGCCCTGCCATTGATGCGACTAGACGGGAGGATATCTTCAAACCCTTCACGCGCATCATTTTAGACAGGAAGGGGCCGGGACTGGGCTTGACTGTTGCCCGCAGTCTGGCAGAAAAAATGGGGGGAAGTCTTTCCTGTGATCCATCCTGCAGCGATGGCGCTAGATTTCTGCTTTCAATACCGCCGGTGAAAGGGGAGGGGACTGTCATTAGCGGTTATAGGCTGGGAGGAGGGCCTGGGAAGGAATCGGGTGCAATTCTGATTGCTGATGATGATTCTTTGTTCAGAAAAAAACTTTCAAGTCAGCTTGAACAGACCGGTTACAGTGTAGACCAGGCAGAAACAGGGCAGGAGGCAGTCCTTAAAATGAAAGAGAATGACTACTTTCTGGTTCTTGTAAATGATCACTTGCTCACCCTTTCAGGACTAGAAATCCTAAAACAGTGGAAAAATGGAGCCTTCCCGAGAACGAATCACTGTTCCCTCCTTACCTCTTCATTAATCAGTGAAAAGAAAGATTCCAACGAATATCATTTATATAGCGATGCCTTTGAAAAGCCTTTGAACTGGGACTTATTCCTCGATCTTTTGATTAAGAAGCAGAATTCAAACTGATTGTAAAAATCTAGTTGACAATCAATAGTAATCATTATTATTATTACTCATGGATAATCTAAGGATGACAACTCAGAGGAAAATAATTCTCGAAGCTCTTAAGAAGAGTCAGAGTCATCCTTCGGCAGATCGTGTTTATGAGTTTGTCAGAGGCGAAATTCCGAATATTAGCTTAGGGACTGTTTATAGGAATCTGGAAATTATGTATCGGCAAGGGATGATTGTCAGAATCGAGACACCCGATGGGCAGAAACGATTTGATTATGATACTTCAAATCATCCGCATTTTAGATGTGAAGAATGCGGTAAAATTGAAGATATACCTCTGCCTTTAACGGCTCCTCCGCTGGATCCCCGCAGCGAATGGGTCAGTAAGAGGAAGATCCTCTCGTCTACAGTGAATTATCAGGGTTTGTGTAGCGATTGCATTAGTAAAGCTTGATTTTAATAGTATACTGTATTTTAATTAAGGGGTTGATTGAATCTGGAATCTGAACAGAGTCAACGTTTGCACCACCATTGTTTTGCAATGGAAACAGACTCTGCAGGAAATAAAAATTGTTTATCAAGGAGATCTCAATGGCAAGTCTTAAAGGAACTAAAACCGAAAAAAACATTCTCACCGCATTCTGCGGGGAGTCACAGGCTAGAAATAGATATACATATTTTGTTAAACAGGCAAAAAAAGAAGGATTCGAACAGGTAGCCTGGGTATTCGAAGAAACAGCAAATCAGGAAAAAGAACACGCAAAGAGACTTTTTAAGCTTCTTGAAGGCGGAGAAGTAGAGATTACTGGCAGCTTTCCCGCTGGTGTTATTGGGACAACCTCTGAAAACCTGGCAGAAGGTGCTGCTGGGGAACATTACGAATGGACAACCATGTACCCCGAGTTCTCTGCAACTGCAAAAGAAGAGGGCTTTTCTGAAATCGCTGTGATCTTTGATTCTATCGCCATAGCCGAAAAACAGCATGAAAAAAGATATTTGGATTTAAAGAAGAATATCGATAATGGAACAGTCTTTGAAAAAGATGCGCCTGTTGTTTGGCGATGCATGAACTGTGGTTATATCTATGAAGGAAAAAAAGCTCCCAATAAGTGTCCTGCCTGTGCACACCCTCAGGCCCATTTTGAAGTTCTGGGTGAAAACTGGTAATTCTGAATCCAAAAAAATAACAGGAGATTATTATGATTGCTAAAGGTCAAGTGTATAAGTGTGAAGAGTGCGGTAATATTGTCGAAGTTCTTACTGTTGGCGGCGGTGAACTGGTTTGCTGCGGACAGCCAATGGTTCTTCTGGATGAGAAGACAGCCGATTCTTCAACAGAAAAGCATGTTCCTGTGATTGAATCTATCAGTGGCGGATATAAAGTTACTGTGGGAAGCACTCTGCATCCTATGACAGAAGAACATTCCATTCAGTGGATAGAATTGATTGCCGACGGTAAATCCTACAAACAGTTCCTTAAACCAGGGGATCAGCCAGTGGCCGAGTTCATGGTAAAAGCCTCCAAGGTAACTGCTCGAGAGTATTGCAACCTGCATGGTCTCTGGAAAAGTTAAGGATCAGGCCGATTCTGGTATAAATTGCCCTTGCGAAAGGGCAATTAATATATATAATTCTATGGAAACCAATAAGGTTTTGGAGGTTACTACATGAAATACGTATGCGATGTATGCGGCTATATTTACGATCCTGAAGATGGTGATCCTGACAACGGTGTAGCTGCCGGAACAGCATTCAAAGACATCCCCGAAGATTGGGTATGCCCCCTTTGTGGAGCTGAAAAATCTGATTTTTCACCCAACGACTGATGAGCAGAATGTAAATTATATAAAAGCCGTCCCTTCGGGGCGGTTTTTTTTGTGGGCTGCTGTATATTTTTGATGAGAGGTATCCTATGGATTTTTATACAATTCTTTCTGAGTTCTACGATGAAATATTTCCACAGTCTGAAGACAGTGTTGATTTTGTATTGCAAAGAGTCGATTCAGGTGCCACTCTGCTCGATGCCGGTTGCGGAACAGGGGAATTCGTCAGGAAGCTCAGACACAAAGGTATCCTGGCCCGAGGATTTGATCTGGATGAATCTATGATTCATGAAGCAGAAAGAAGACTCGTAAGAGATCCTGGACCTTCAATGATGGAAAAAACTGGGGTATTTCAAGCCGGGAATCTGGTTGATATGGAACAGCTGTACCCTCAGCAGAGCTTTGAATGCATCAGCTGTCTGGGCAATACTCTGATTCATATCCCGTTTAATCTTCAGTTTCAGTTCCTCCAGGATGCTGGCAAAAAGTTGAACAAGTCGGGTATACTTGTTCTTCAGATTCTGAACTATATCAATATTCTAGATGGTGGAATGACATTCCCACTTATTGAGACAGAACACTGTCTCTTTAGACGAAGATACGAATCCGGTCCTACGGAAGGAATGCTTTATTTTATGACTGAACTTGAAGTTAAAGAGACCGGTCAGATTTTTGAAAACAGTATTATCCATTATCCCCTTATGCCCGAAACCCTAATGGCCGCATTGAGCATGTCCGGCTTTGCCGAATGGAATACATACGGTTCATACAAGGGTGCTGGAGCGGGAGCAGATCAACTGCCACTGATCGTAGCAGCAGGTGTTTCCTAGAATGGTCTTTCAGCTCATCTGAAGGCTCTTCTGTGCTCCCAGTCTGAGTAAATGGTCAACTAGTACGATAGCTGCCATGGCCTCCATCACAGGGATGATACGAGGACAGATGATGGGATCATGCCGCCCTTCGGTTCTGATTTCTGCCTCTTCACCAGTCATCTTTACGGTATGCTGCAGGGCCGAAATTGAGGCTGTGGGTTTTACGGCGGCTCTAAATATGATGTCCTGCCCCGTTGAGATTCCCCCGGTAATACCACCGGCATGATTCGTCAAAAATCCATTTTCAGACATTTCGTCATTGTGTTCCGAACCGAACATATCGGCCACCTTAAATCCTTCCCCAATTTCGAAGCCTTTTACAGCCCCTATGGAAAGGATTGCCTTGCCAAGATCGGCTTCCAGCTTATCGAAAACTGGTTCACCCAATCCGGGTGGTACCCCTTCAATTCGGCATTCTATTATGCCTCCGGCGCTGTTGCCCCTGTCTTTTAGGGATTCAATGACAGCCACCATCTTTTTGGCCGCTACGGGATCGCAGGCTCTCATGGGGTTCTTTTCAATCTGTTCGGGAACATAGTTCTCGCAGGTGATTCCTGCTGCCGCGAGGGTGTAGGCCTTGATGCGAATTCCCTGGAGACTCAGAATTTTTCTGGCGATAGCCCCGGCTGCAACCCGGCCTGCGGTCTCCCTGCCTGAGGCTCTGCCGCTGCCCCTCCAGTCACGTATTCCGTACTTCTGCTGATATGTATAATCGGCATGTCCGGGTCTGTATTTGTCCTTTACGTCATCATAGTCGCTGGAAATTGTATTGGTGTTGTGCAAAATAATCATAAGGGGGGTGCCTGTGGCCCGGCCTTCAAAAACACCGCTCTGAATGATTACGGTATCACTCTCCTTGCGCGGAGTAGTGAGGTCGGACTGACCTGGTTTTCTACGGTCCATTTCCGGCTGGATGTCTTCCTCGCTGATAGGGAGACCCGGGGGGACGCCATCGATGATGACTCCTACGCCCTCACCATGGGATTCCCCAAAGGTGCTTATTCTGAAGGCTGTTCCAAAGCTATTACCTGCCATACTTACTCCTGATCAGCCGGATCAGATGCTCTGCTGCATTCGTCTGATCCATGCCGTGAATGTTGATGATATAATCTCCCTGGTTCAGCAGGGTCTGTTTTCTTGTGGTGTACATTTTTCTAAATGATTCTTCTGGATTTAAGGGGTCCAGGAAGGGAGGAATTCCCCTTTTAATGATCCTGTGGTAGAGAATCTCAACTTCTTCATCCAGAATATAGATCTCAGTATCTGACCCTTTGAGGAGATTGAGGGCTTGTGGATTTTCCAGAGTGGCACCGCCTAATGCCAGTATCCTCATGCCTTTTTGATCCTCTTCTTTAAGATACTGAGCCAGGGCCACACTCTCTTTATTTCGGAACTCCTGCTCTCCCTTTTCTCTGTACCATTTGCGGATGGACCATCGGGGAGGGAGGTCTTTGAGTATCAGGTCATCCAGGTCATGAAAGGGAAGGGCCAGTCTTTGTGACACGATCTTTCCAACAGTGGATTTTCCTGTATGTTTGATTCCCCCTAGGGCTATTACGGGCATGTTGTCCATTTTTTCAAACCCTGAATCAAAAGGCAAGCCCTAAGAGTCAATAAGCAGTGCTAATATAGCGTATTTAAATGCCGATAATGGGAATAAGTTAAAAATACCCTGCCGTCTTTTGCTTATTTCAGGAGTATCGGCAGCATATCAAGGAGTGAATATGAAAGCCTACACAATCAAAGGAACACCCGAGCGGAAAGAAATTTTGGAAATTCTGCGTGAGAGCAAAGAGGGATATCAGGTGAAAATTACGAGAGATAGAAGTGGTTGGATGGAAGAAAGAAAGGAGTTCATGCCTAAAGATCTCTTTGATACCTGTATCAGGACAGAATATCTGAAAGAAGTGCCAAGTTCTCTTTAATAACACTTTTAAAGAGATCCTGACTCAGAATAAGCCTGTTGTTTCAACAGGCTTTTATTCTGCCTCATACCAGAAAACAATCTGGTCCCGAAGCTCTTTGACTCCTTCCTTTTTGACAGCCGAAAGAGTCTGAATACTCCAGGGCACTGTTAGTCCCCTGAGAGCTTTATTCATTTCGCTGAGAGTCTTTGATCTGGCTCCGCTTTTCAATTTATCAGCCTTACTCAGAACAATGTGTACTTCTCTGCCACCTTGGACTGCCAGGTCAAGCATGGCACGGTCTAACTCTGTCAGGGGATGACGGATATCCATTAATAAAACAATCCCTTTCAGGCTCTCCCTGTTGAGGATATAATCAGTCATCTCTTCCTGCCAGCGTTTTTTTTCTCTGGGGGGGACCTTGGCAAAACCATAGCCGGGTAGGTCGGCTATATGAAGGTCTTCATTCAGACGGAAAATATTGATATGTTGGGTTTTTCCTGGTACCGATGATGTCTTGGCAAGGCTCTTGCGATTGGCCAGGGCGTTCAGAGCGCTGGATTTACCTGCGTTGGAGCGTCCGGCAAAGGCTATCTCGATTCCTTTTTCGGGAGGAAGGCCCTTCACATAGGGGGCGCTCTTGATGAATTTAATGGTATTAAAGTTTATGTCTGTCACAAGAGCCATCTTAGCGTAAAGGATCACTCTGTAAAAGAGCCTTATCTGTCTATATAGTCAGAAGCCCTGCTTTTGTATTATGATTCAACTATGAAAATTGCATTGAATACGGTATTGCTTGGTATACTGACGGTTATAGCTCTGGGAGCGGTATTGCATATTCTTCAGCCCGTTTTCCTCCCCCTTGTGATCGCCATACTCATGTCTTTTGTATTGTCGCCCCTTGTGACTATTTTTCATAAGAAGATACCCCGTATCCTTGCCGTTTTGCTGGTGATCTGTATTCTCATGGTCAGTCTCTATGCCATCGGCTGGTTTTTTTATTCCAGAATTACAACATTTATTTCTGTCATCGGATATTATCAAAATCGTTTTAATCTCATTATGAGTGAACTCGTCAGCCGCTATAAACTGCCTCCCGACGTTCTGGATGCCATTGAGTTTTCAGGAGGAATCCGTTCGGGGCTCTATAATATTTCCATTTCTTTTGTAAACTTTGCAGGTCAGCTCATCCTCGTTGTCTTTTTTATAGTGTTCATGCTTCTTGAAAATCCCCTATCGGAACGGAAGATTAAGATGGCTTTTCCCGAACAGAATGTGCAGATTCGTTTTGCGGGGATCATCCGGACCATCAGTACTCAGATCGCCCGGTATCTGACTATCAAGCTGGGGATCAGTATTGCCACAGGCGCTCTCGTGGCAATGACTCTCTATTTTATAGGCCTGGATTTCTATCTTATGTGGGGTTTCTTGGCTATCTTATTCAACTTTATCCCCAATATCGGCTCTACCATCATTATGATAGCCACTATTCTCATGTCCTTTATTCAATTTTACCCCGATTGGAACCCCATTCTGGCGTCTTTGATCTTCATGCCTCTTATTCAGATGGTTCTTGGAAATTTCCTGGATCCGAAGTTGCAGGGAAATCAGCTGGATCTCTCCCCGGTTATCATTCTGATCTCCCTGGTTTTCTGGGGATGGATCTGGGGGATCTCTGGCATGTTTCTAGCCGTGCCTCTGGCGGAAACCATTAAAATCATCTGTGCCAATATCGATATTCTGAAGCCTGTCAGTATTCTGATGAGTAGTGGTAAGTCCCTGAAACAGAGTGCTCCTGTGGTTGTTGTGGACAGTGTTGAACAAATAGAAAATGAAAATAAGGAATCATCATGAGTAAACTGGAAGCTATTCTCTTTGATATGGATGGGACTCTTATGGACAGTGAACCTCTCTGGCTCAAGGCGGACCTAGCCATGATTGCCTCATACGGTGGTTTTATGAGTGAAGAGGAGCATGACCTGTACATTGGTATGGGGGCGGTTACTTTTCTACCCATGATCAAGGAAAAATATGGCATTGAAGCCTCTTACGAAGAGTTGCGCGAGTTTCAGGAACGGACCTATCTGGAGATTGCCCGCAGTGAAATCTGCCTTTTCCCCCAGATGATCGCCCTGGCCGAATGGGCCATAGAGAATCATATCCCCGTGGGGATTGCATCGGGTTCCACCAAGGACATCATTGATGAGATGTGTTCTATTACGGGTATCCGAGAACTCTTTCCGGTGCGGGTTTCTGCTCAGGAAGTAGAGGAGGGGAAGCCCGAGCCCCATGTCTTTCTGGAGGCGGCCTCAAGGCTTCAGGCAAGGCCAGAAGCCTGCCTGGTGGTAGAAGACTCCCCTGTGGGTGTCGAAGCGGCCTACAGGGCAGGAATGCGCACCATAGCCGTTCCTTCCCCCATGGTCAGAGACCCTAAGGACTTTCTGAACCGGGCGGACCTTATTTTTGAAGGCGGTATGACCGCCTTTACAAGTGAAAAAGCCATCTCCTGGATCTCCAGGGAATACAATTTCTGATATTTATTCTGAGAAGATTCCTGTGTTTTTTTCAACAGTTCCATTTGTTCCTACAACCATCCTCTTCACCTTGAAGGGAACCTCAATGATTCCTTCATCTCCTTCCTGACTGACGGCGGGGATGCGGATCACAGCGTCTATATCCTCACTCTGCGGAACCAAAAATACCAGGAGTCCCTTGAAGGGATTCTCCGGACTCACTGTGATGTTCGCAGGCTTGAGAAGTTTGTTGATCTTATTCTTCATGTGAAGCTGCTCTCTGTCTGAGGCAAAATAGGGAGTCCAGGCTCGAGTCAGGTTAAAATCGTTGGAGGCTTTATAGACATCAGAGCCGATTAGGATGCTCATGGTCGACCTGGATATGTCCAGGGTTGTTGTCTCTGCACTGATCTCCGTGTCAAAGACAAAGAACTCCTTTTTGGGGAAACGTCCGGGGAAGTTGATAAAAGGGTTCTCGGTTTTGCCATAGAGATTTTTAAGATGATCCTCGGACAGCAATTGGAATGTGAAAGAGATATCGGCCACCTGATGCTGAATGATCTGCTCACCGATGTAAGGATCAACACTGGCACAGCCTGCAAAGACGGTCGTCAGTAGTATCAAGGGAAATAGAGCTTGCTTCAAAGGATTACCTCCGGTTTATGATTTCTATTAGAAAATAGCAAAAAAAACCGCCTCCCGTAAAGGAGGCGGCAATCTAAAAGTTCTTAAAATCTTATATTAGATTAGAAAGAAGCAGAGATTTTCAGGAATACGTTTCCAGCACGATCAGCACCGTCCATGAATTCACCATTAACTGCTGTGTAGTCAGAATCGAATGTGTAACCTGCAGAGTAGGTAACGCCGTCAAGAACATAAGATGCTCCTACTTCGTAACCAAGAGTGTCTGCAAGGTCTGTATCAACATTACCATCACCATCACCAGCGATCATCACACCGGCAAATACGGTTGCAGCTTCAGATACCATGTAGTTTACATTTACTGCGTAGTTAGTTACGTCACCAAACTCTTCATCTGTGTCTAAGCTAGTTGTGGCACTTGTCATGGCAAAACCAGCTGTCAGAGCGTCCATTGTGTAGGAAGCAGAAACACCGAAACCAGTGATAGAATCACCGTCATAGTTGTATGAGCTAACACCAGCACCAACAGTTAGGTCTTCCATGGGCATTGCAGCTGCGTTCAGACCAAAGATAGAAGTTTTGTCAGCTATTTTGAGGTAGCTTACAGAAGCGTCAACCATGCCGAATGTTCCGTAGGCATTGATACCGAACTGCATTGCATCAGACATAACTTCTGCACCGGGTTCGTATACTGCAACATCGATTGTAACCATGTCTTCTAAAGAGATAGAAGCCATAGACATGATAGTATCACCTTCAATCAGGTTGTAAGTAGTTAGTTCAGATGAATCATCATCGTATTCAAAGTCACCATAACCGGCTACTGCCTGATATTCCATGGGTTCAAAAGAAGAAATACCAAAAGTTGCGGACAAACCAAAACCGGCATCCATTCCCAGAGCACCAGTGATGTCCTGTGTCAGAGTCATGCTGTCAAGGTAAACAACCTGGTCAAGGGCAGATGTGTCTTCAGCGGCGCTGAGGTTAGCATCAATAGATGTGTACTCACCAACAGTGGCTCCGAGGTTTACATCAACTTCGTTGTCAGCGTATTCGCTGTAGTTGTCGGCGTTGTAAGCAAAACCGAATTCTACACTACCAGAAGCTGTTACTTCTGCAAATACTGGGGCAGCCAAAATGGCCAGAACAATTGTCAGTAAAACAATAGTCTTTCTCATAATTACTTTCTCTCCTACTTGTTTATTTACAGAGCATACGCCCTGCGTTATTTATACAATTAACTCGATATTAGGAGTCATATATGTTGATGATATGAAGAGAATGTGAAGAATGTGTGAAGCAAAGAAAAAATTACTGATTTTTTTTAACTCAAACCAAGGTGTATACAGAGCTTGTGACCTTTTCATTCTAAGCTCATTTTCATACAGACTGAATGACCAGTGGTAAAAGTCCTTTTTCAGCCAAGATTTAGGCTCATAGTGAAGCATACACGCTGTTCCTCCAGGTTCTCAACAACTAAGGACCCTCTATGAAATTCGGCAATCCGCCTTGAAATCGTCAATCCAAGACCGCTTCCTTCTTTTTTTCGGCTTTTGTCTGTTTTATATAGGGGGTCAAAGAGGTGGGGGAGGTGTTCTTCGGGGATATGTCCTGGATTAATAACCTTAAAACAAGGACTTTCTGCCGTTCCTGTGGCCATTATTTCAACGGTGCCTCCACTATTCATATTCTGTATGGCATTTTTTATAAGGGCTTCGAGGGCCCGGCTGATCAGGGATAAATCGCAAAATAAGATGTCCAGTGTGCTGGTCCATTTCAACGAAATGTCCCTGGAGGCGGCGAGATCTAAGAGAGCTTCCAATACCTTCCTGCGGAGAGCGTCAGATGTTTCCTTCTTCACAGATAGTTCCTTGCCCGCCGAGTCCAGTTCTCCCAGAATCAAAAAATCCCTGGTGAGTGATTCAAGGACGGTCAGTTCGGACATAATTTTATCCCAGCCTTCGGGAGTCAATTCCAGGGCACCGTCTCTATATGCTGAGAATTGAGTTTTCATGGCCGTCAACGGAGTTCTCAGGTCATGGGCAATGCTGGCCGACCAGAGGTTCCTCCTGGATTCATCTGCAATCAGCATTTTCTGCAGAGATCCTGCTGCTTCATTGATCTTGGCTAGTTCTTTCGTGGGGGAGTTTGAGAATTGTTCCAGCCGTGAGCCTCTTGCCAGCTTGATCAGGGATCTGGCGGTAGAACCCGCTTCTTTAGTAAACGCGGCGGATATCCTGTAGGCCAAAAGGAGGGAGAGACTGCCAGAGAGGATCAACCCCAGGCTGAAGAGTTTGACAATCCTTGTGATGAATATGCTGTTATGGTTTACGGAGCCAAAGGAGAGGGGCACGATCTGAACAGATCCCTTGAGTTGTCCTCCCAGAATGAGAGGTTCTGCCTTGGAAATGTCGGCTTGTTCCGGATCTTGTCGATTTTGAAAAGGATTTGACCAGCTTTGTAAGAGATCTCCACCGGGTGAAAATAGAAAAATTTGAGCAGATTCTATTTTATAGGATCGGGAGGCCTTCAAAATTTCTGCACTGGATGTGGCATCAAGGATTCCCTCCTGATCCATCATGGCCGTGAGAAATTCCATAACCAGCTTCCGGGACTCATGTTCTACGTGGTCATTCCAGTGCTTGCGAGAATTGGAGTATCCAAATAAAAGGCTCAGAATAAGTAAAATACTGTTTAATAGGATAATCAGGAAAAAAGCCGCCAGCATTCTGGCGCGCATGGATCTCATGTACTGTTTCCTGCAAACCTGTACCCGTATCCTCTTATAGTCTCGATCCAATCGGGATTCTGAAGCTTGGCACGGAGGTTTTTAATATGGGTATCCACCGTCCGGTCATAACCCTCAAAGGAGTATTCCAGACAACGGTCCAGTATCTGTTCCCGGGAGACAACGGCTCCGCCATTGGAAGACAGATACAGGAGGATTTTCCACTCCGCTGCGGTCAGTTTCAGCAACTGATTGTTCAGCATGGCCTTGTGGGAATCTTCATCGGTTGTCAGCACCTGTCCCCCCAGGGTCCAGCCGTGCATCTTTTTCTGGGGAAGAGCTGTCCCTGTTCTTTTTAAGACGGCTCCCACTCTCAGCACCAGTTCTTTCGGCGAGAAGGGTTTGACGACATAATCGTCGGCCCCCACCTCAAAACCGGTGATTCTATCCGATTCGGATTCTCTGGCTGTCATGAAGATGATGGGAATGTCAGATTTCTGACGGATCTCCTTTGCAAAAATGAAACCATCTCCATCGGGGAGCATGGCGTCAAGGATCAGGAGTTCCGGATTTCTGGAGGCCATGGCTTCTTTTACACCGCTCAGACCCTCAAATTCTTCCACCTCATAATCGGACAACTTCAGGTAGCCCGATACGGCTTCCCGGATCGAGTCATTATCTTCTATAACAAAAATTAGTGCCATATAGATATTTTGCCTGAATTTAACCGAATTTACCAGTCCTTTTTCCACTGTGGGAAAAATCTCCTGCACAATATGATGAACTCCGGGTAAGGGGACGCTTTGAAGAAATAATGAAGGTTTTGTGAATTTCCCTATTCCTCTGGTTTTCCGGGTGGTTCAAAGAAGAGATTCTCAGATGTTTCTGAAGCTGAGAATTAGGAATGTAGAGCACTTATTCACAGCTTCTCCCTGTTCTTTTTTTCGACCTTCATGATGGAGAATATACACTCTCTTTCCTTTAATAAGGGATTATGATAAAATCGCCCCTGCCAAATTAAACAGAAACTGACTTGTTTTAAGGATGGAATCGGGGATGGACAAAAAAGTTGTACTCACAGGAATAAAACCCACGGGAATGCCTCATCTGGGGAACTACCTGGGAGCCATAAAACCGGCACTTGAATTAGCAAAGAGCTATGATGCTAGGTATTTTATTGCGGACTATCACTCTTTGAACAGTATTAAAGATCCCTGTCTGCTGAAGGAATATACCTATGAGATTGCCGCCTGCTGGCTGGCTTGCGGACTGGATCCTCAAAAAACCCTGATCTACAGACAGTCCGATGTTCCAGAAACCTTTGAACTGACTACGATGATCATGGCCTTTACCTCCAAGGGATTGATGAATAGAGCACATGCCTACAAGGCCCAGGTGGATCAGAACAGGGAGAAGGATAAGCCTGAAGATCATAATATCAACATGGGGCTGTATACCTATCCAGTGCTTATGGCCGCAGATATTTTGCTTTTTGATACCAATTATGTTCCTGTGGGAAAGGATCAGGTTCAACATATTGAGATGGCTGTGGATATAGCCCAGGCCGTGAATAGAAATTATAAACAGGAACTCCTCACTCTTCCTGAGGCGGTTGTTTCCGAGAATACACAGGTCGTTGTGGGGTCGGATGGCCGTAAAATGAGTAAGAGTTATGATAATACGATTCCCCTTTTTATTACCGAGAAGCAGCTTAAAAAACTCTGTAACAAAATTGTTACCAATTCTCAGACCGTTGAAGAACCGAAAGACCCCGACACATGCAATGTCTTCACTTTGTATCAACTCTTTGCATCCCAGGAAGAGCAAGCTGTTCTGGCCGACCGTTACAGGGCCGGTGGAATGGGATGGGGAGAGGCCAAAGCTGAACTCTTCAGGGTCCTTAATCATACGATTGCTCCCATGAGGGAGCGCTATGTTGCCTTAATGGATGATACGTCTTATATCGACAAGAT
The DNA here is from genome assembly GCF_008329965.1 of Oceanispirochaeta crateris. Classification (GTDB taxonomy): domain Bacteria; phylum Spirochaetota; class Spirochaetia; order DSM-2461; family DSM-2461; genus Oceanispirochaeta; species Oceanispirochaeta crateris. The sequence goes on along the minus strand of NZ_CP036150.1, from coordinate 2,355,429 downwards.
TCTGGACGAAGGAGCGCAAAGAGCCAGAGATCTGGCGGCAGCCAAGATCAGTACATTACGACGAGCCATGGGGTTTGATCACTGAATTTCTTAAGGAATTCTTAATATTAGAGAAATTTACGGGGAAATCACCATGATTTCCCCTTTTTTTGGCACTGGCATACATCTTGTTAGGTAAAAAATGGAGGTGTTGCCATGGTCGATTTTCTAACCCATCAGGTTCTGGTGTATCAGGCCACTGTCAATGATAAAGATATGGAATTCTTCCACAGAGCTCTATATGACGAATTAAACATGTATATATATTCTTTTCCAGGGTACAAGAAATCACTGAATGAAGAAGATTGGAGTGATTTTCTCCTCGGGTTTATGGGACGGATGCATGGAGTTCTTATGAATTTCAATTACAGGGGACTCTCATTTATCTGTTACCTGAATAAGGTCCTGTCCTGGTATTTACGATCCTTCTATAGGCAGAACCAGAAGGGGCTGGATGATGACTGGGTCTATGTAAGAGAGTCGATCATAGAGTATGAATACAATCGCCGATGCGAATGTATCCCACGAAAATACTGTCTGTTGGACAAAATGGTCTCCATTATTGAAAGTTCTGGTATGACCCCTTACAGGAAGGAAGCCCTGCGGCAAAGGCTGCTGCTGTTTGTTCTGAAAAATATTTCCTTTGTGGAGGAAGATGATTTTTTGACGGCTTTCCCCTTTCTCGGACCTTCAGCAGAAGAGGCTCTTTTCTTCAGAAAATTCCTGCAGGAGTGCCTTAGAAAGAAATATGAGCGGAAAGAGCTCCTGAGTCGAAAGAGAAATGAAAACTATTTCCGTTTGAACCTGACTGAGAGAAAAAAAGCATCCATTGCAGATCCGCATTTGATTCCCGGGCTTGAAAAACGCTGCAATTTATACCGGAGGAGACTTAAAAAGCTGGATGAACAGCTCTTGTCCATCCCCCTCGTTCCCAGTAATGAGAATATAGCATTTCTCCTCCATCTGCCTAAGGGCTCCGTGGATTCAGGGCTCTTCTATTTGAGGTCTTATCTCAAGGATCTCGAGGAATCGCGAGACTGCCGGGCTTTCCCTCCCGATTGACCTGCTGAGTATTCTTCAAGGCTGTTGCGCAGTCACGGGTGAATGCATTATCTTCTATGATTATGGAAATAGTACTCGCCACTGGCAATATGCATAAGAAAAAAGAGCTGGAACAGATTTTATCCGGCCATAGTATCCTCATTCCATCCGATCTGGGGATTGAATTTGATTGTGATGAAACAGGAAGCACCTTTATGGAGAACGCTCTCCTCAAGGCCGAAACCCTATATAAGCTTGCAGGGAGGCCTGTTCTCGCCGATGATTCTGGACTTTGTGTCCAAGCCCTGAAGGGTGCTCCCGGAATCTATTCCGCCCGATATGGTTCCTCCGAAGGCGGGCCTCTTCTCTCCGATGGAGATAGAAATCTTCTCTTGCTCAAAAATTTGCAAGGAGTGACCGACCGGGAGGCGTTTTTTGTTTGCGCCATGGTTCTGATTCTAGCTCCCTATAGGGTCTATTCGGTTCAGGAGTCTTTTGCCGGACGGATTGCAAGCACTCCCTTTGGTGGAGGCGGGTTCGGGTACGATCCCGTTTTTGTGGATGCCCAGACGGGGAAAACAGCGGCAGAATTGTCGGAGGAAGAAAAAAACCGGGTCTCCCATAGGGGAAAGGCCGGAAAAATCATGAAATCACTACTGGAGGTTCTCGTATGAGCAAGGTTCTCAAGGAAAGGAAAGACGTACCATCAGGGGATAAATGGGATTTGACTGCCCTCTTTAAAAATCCGGAGGAATGGGAAAAAGCTCTTCTGGAATTGGAGGCTCTGATTCCTGAAATTACATCATTCAAAGGAACGTTGGGAGAATCAGCGCAACAGCTTAAGACCTGCCTTGATTTTTTTAACCGACTTGAAATTTTAGAAGAACGATTAGGTTATTATGCCATGCTTCGCAAAGAAGAAGATGTGGCTGATAGTGAATCCATGGGGCGTTTTTCACGCTATATGGCTGTGGCTACGAAAAGCAGTGCCGCTGCCAGTTACCTCAAGCCTGAAATTCAAACTCTACCGGCGGAAAAACTGGACTCTTACATGAAAGAGCCTGTCCTGGAAGAGTTCCGTATCTCATTGGAGAGAATCATCAGGTACAAGCCCCACATTCTGTCAGAAAAGGAAGAAAACCTCCTGGCCATGCAGGCCGAATCTGCTCAAACCGCCAGGAAGGCATTTTCAGCCCTGACCAATGCGGATATGAATTTTGGAACAATCCTCGTGGAGGGAGAAGAAAAAGAACTGACCAATTCTTCCTTCGGGGTCTTCCTTTTAAATCCAGACAGAGAGGTTCGAAAGAAGGCGTTTCATCAATTTTTCGATGTTTTTGAAGGACATAAGAATACCCTTTGTGAGCTCTATGGCGGGAGTGTCCTCCGAGATGTTTATACATCCAGAGTTAGAGGGTTTTCCTCTGCCCGTGAAGCCAGTCTGTTTCCTGATAATGTTCCCGTGGATGTTTACGATAATCTCATTTCTTCCGTGTCGGCCAATTTGGCTCCTCTTCATCGGTATTACTCCCTTAGGAAAAAGGTTCTGGGCTTAGAGGAGTTACAGCTTTACGATACAAAAGTGTCCCTTATCCCTGATATGTCTGTGCGTCATACCTTTGATGAGGCTGTGGATGTTGTTCTCAAGGCTCTATCACCCCTGGGTGAAGAGTACGGAACAGTCCTCAAAAATGGACTAAGCGGCGGCTGGGTAGACCGGTATGAGAACAAGGGCAAGAGATCCGGGGCATTCTCGGCAGGGTCCTACAAGGGAGAGCCTTACATCCTCATGAATTTCAAAGAAGATGATATTCGGGATGTTTTTACCCTGGCTCATGAGGGAGGGCATTCCATGCACTCCTGGTATTCTGTGAGAAATAATCCCTTTCAGAACTACAATTATACTATTTTTGAAGCAGAAGTGGCTTCAACCTTCAACGAACAGCTCTTGGGACGTTATCTGATGGATCATTCCAGCTCCAAAGAGATGACACTTTATCTGCTGGGGCGTCAAATCGATGACACTTTGGCTACTATTTACAGGCAGACCATGTTTGCCGAGTATGAAATGATTTGTCATGCTATGGTAGAGTCCGGTCAGCCTCTGACTGTGGATAGCCTGCGTCAGGAGTATCAAAAACTTCTAGTGAAGTATTTTGGTCCTGATGTGGTTCTGGATGAAAAGGCCGATTTGGAGGGTCTGCGGATTCCTCATTTTTACAATGCCTTTTATGTGTATAAATATGCCACAGGACTGTCTGCGGCCATGGCTCTTTCAGAAATGGTTCTGGAGGGTGGAGCGCCCGAGAGAGAGTCCTATATGAACTTTCTCAAGTCCGGAGGCAGCCGGTTCCCTCTGGATTCATTGAAAGCCGCCGGGGTTGATATGAGTCTCCCCGGGGCAGTTAATAAGGCTTTGGGACGATTTGCCGCCCTAGTAGAACAGCTTGAGAAGGAGCTCCTTTAAGCTGCCTTCAATGTGAGCTCTCCACATGGGTCCAATCCATTTTTTCACCGATCCGGGAGGCCAATGCTTCCATGTCTGAATCCGTATGATAGAGCATGGGGGCACGGCTCACTTCAATCTGATTATCTTTTTCAGAGATTCTCACGGCGCCATGGTGGATGTTTTTCATGGGTTGTGAGAATTTACCATTTGAATCTGAGAGGTCTATTTCTCCGTTACATAGACAGAAATATGATGTATCGGCATCTTCTCTTTGCATGTAGAAGGATGTGCCTCTGATTCCTGCCACAACCGTACCGGATTGGATGGTGAAAACGTCGTCCATATTCTGGATCAATGTCCCTATATTTCGCAGGACTGCCGCGGCTGCACCTCTGTCCAGGGATATGGTTGAATCTGTAAAGGAGATTCTAAGGATGGAATCTTCATAGATTTTTATGATATTGCTTCCCAGAAACTGAATTTCACAGTATCCGTCCAAAGATGTGGTTATGACCGAACCATCTGGAACCGAATCTCCTGTTTCGACAATTTTCCCTTCCAGTTTCACATCTCCTTCCATTCCGATGATTTTTCCGGTTACGCTCTGTGGTGGACTTACTTTTTGCTTTTCTTCCAGGCATGACATCATGAAAAACAGGGGCATCAACAGGATTAAATACTGAACTTTCATAGAACCTCCTTATTTCGTGTTTAATGTTTTTTTTTCACTAAACAGTTCACTTGTACGCTTTTCAATTGAAATGAATTGATCAATAAATTCCAATCTGATACTATCACCATACTATGCTGGATTTTAAATTTATCAAAGACAATCTGGACGCAGTCCGGGAAAACATCAAAAATCGTAATGTTACGGCTTCCCCTGAAAAAGTTGTTGAGCTGTATGATCAGCGGAATCTAGTCCTTCAGGAGCTAGAAGACCTCAGGCGTCAGAGAAATGAAAATGCCTCGAAGATGAAAGGGAAGCTTGACCCTGAAGTCCGGCAGGGGCTCATAGATGAGGGAAAAGCTCTCAAGGATCAGATCTCCCAAGTAGAAGTCCGAATGGACAGTCTCCTGAAAGAGTTGCAGCAAGCTGCTGTTCTGATTCCCAATATGGCCCATCCTGATGCCCCTGTGGGTAAGGAAGATAAGGACAATCTCGAAATATTGAGAAGCGGGACAGTTCCGGAATTTTCCTTCAAGGCAAAAGATCATGTCCAACTGGCAGAAGCCATGGACCTTGTTGATTTTGAAAACGCCACCCGTGTGTCGGGATCTAAATTCTACTACCTAAAAAATGAAGCGGTTTTACTGGAACTGGCTTTAACCCGCTACGCCCTGGATGTCCTGCAGAAGCATGGATTTATTCTGACAATAACCCCGGATATTGCCCGGGAGGAGATTGTAGAAGGCATAGGGTTTAACCCAAGAGGTGAAGAATCTAATATTTATACACTGGAAGGAACCGGAACCTGTCTTGTGGGGACCGCTGAGATTACTCTGGGTGGATACTATGCCGGTCAGATTGTAGACCTGTCTAACGGACCCATCCTGATGGCAGGTGTGTCACACTGTTTTAGAAGAGAGGCCGGAGCCTCCGGTCAGTATTCCAAAGGACTCTATAGGGTTCATCAGTTTACCAAGATTGAGATGTTTGCCTATTGCAAGCCCGGAGAGTCTGATGCTCTTTTAATGAAGCTGCGATCCATCGAAGAAGAAATATTTAACGGTCTGGAAATTCCTTTCCGGATTGTCGATACCTGCACGGGAGATCTGGGCGGACCGGCTTATAGGAAGTTTGACTTAGAAGCCTGGATGCCAGGCAGGGGTGATGAGGGAGACTGGGGCGAAGTGACCAGTACCTCAAATTGTACAGATTATCAGTCCAGACGACTGGGGATCAGGTACAAGGACGAAGAGGGGAAAAACCACCTTGTTCATACCCTCAACGGCACGGCCATCGCCATTTCTCGCGGGATCATTGCCATAATGGAAAATTTTCAGCAGGAAGACGGTTCTATTCGCATCCCAGAGAAATTGGTGCCTTACACCGGATTTTCTGAAATTCGGCGCTCATAGAAAGAGGTCGGCCTTGCAATCAATTGGTGTGACCCTGTGAATCTGATCCTCCGGCTTACGGATTCTCGATGTATCCGGCGCCGGCCGATTTTGAAGGGGATGGGGAGTCGGGAGATTGAAAATCATTGCAGAAATTGGAACTGCTCACCGGGGGTCCCTTTCAAAAGCAGAGCAGCTGATCCGGGAAGCCGCCCGCTGTGGTGCGGATACCGCTAAATTTCAGATTGTCTTTGCCAGGGAGATTCTGCACCCACTTACCGGTTCTGTTCCTCTCCCCGGGGGAGCAACACCGCTTTTTGAGGTCTTTAAGGCCCTGGAACAGGACCTCTCTTTCTATCAAGCTCTTAAAGAGATCACAGAATCAGAAAATCTGGAATTCCTGGCCACCCCATTCGGGCTTGAAAGTGCTTCTCTTTTAAAATCTTTACAGCCCGATTCCGTCAAAATTGCCTCTCCGGAGCTCAATTATACGGATTTACTCATGGAAGTCGCCTCCTGGAAACTGCCTGTGATTCTTTCCTCAGGAGTTTGTGAGCTTGATGATATAAAAGAGGCTGTTGGATTCTTTAGTAAAGATCAACTGACTCTTCTACATTGTGTCACAGCCTATCCGGCTCCAGAAGAGGATTACAATCTCTCTCTGCTGCCTGTTTTACGTCAACAGCTGGACTTGCCCATAGGCGTGTCTGATCACTCCATGCACCCTTCTTTGGTGCCTTGTGTGGCCTCCTCCTACGGTGCTGTCATGATAGAGAAACACTTCACCCTATCCAGGGAAGAAGATGGGCTGGACGATCCTATCGCCCTGGAGCCAGAAGACTTCAAACAAATGGCCGGGAGGCTGCATGATCTGGAGTACCTGAGCAGTGCCGAGGATGTGAGAAAGCAACTGAACAAGTGGTTCTCCCCTCAGGAGATCCTGGCGGTCAGCGGATCCGGGATTAAGGAGTTGGCTCCGTCGGAGGCTCCGAATTATGGAAGAACCAACCGGAGCATCCATGCCCTGACAGATCTGAAGGCCGGTACGGTGTTGACCGAAGAAAACAGTTGCGTTGTTAGAACAGAAAAAGTGCTGACCCCGGGAATGCATCCCCGGTATTACAGGGAAATCCTGGGGCGTAGAGTCGTGAGAGACATCTCCTCAGGAGAAGGGATTCTTAAAACGGATATTACCCCTTCGCCTTGAGAGAACCATTTATCAGCCTGGTAAAATAATGAGGAGTCTATATGTCAGTCATAGTGGATAAAAATACAGGATTTGTCTTGGGAGACCCCGCATGCAAACCCTTTGATGGAAGCGATGTGAACATGGAGAATCTTGAGAAAGCTCTGGCTACCATGATCCTTTCTGCTTCTGGCTGGAGGAAAGTTTTTGCATTTGATGGTGATGAGGAGAGCCGGGGAGAGGAATTGACTCCCTCTGATAAACTCCTGGCGGCGGCCATGGCGGAGGCCTATGTTGATTTTCTCCTTCCTCGTGGAGGACGCTCTACTCCTGTTGTCGTTCTGGGCCTGGATGCCCGCTTCACAGGTCCCGCCCTGGCGGATGTGATGATCCGGGTCCTTATCAGCCGCGGTATCAGTCTCCGGTATCTGTTCATTGCGGCGGCTCCTGAATTGATGAGTTATACAGGAAAGAGTGCAGACTGTGATGGTTTCATCTATATTTCAGCCAGTCATAATCCCATCGGTCATAACGGAGTTAAATTCGGTTTGACCACTGGAGGGGTCCTCTCAGGTGCTCAGGCTACAGAATTGATTGGGATATATCAGAATCTCCTCAAAGACCGGACGGCCCTGAATCTTCTTGTTCAGAGGGTGAATAATGTGGACCCTTCGAAGGTGGAAGAGGTCTATTCAAGGGTGTCCCATTGGAAACATGAGTCCTATGAGTCCTATAAGTCCTTCTCACGACGTGTCATCAGCGGGCTGGAAAATCTCGCGGAGCAAGACATGTTTTTTGATGCCTTGAAAAAGGGTATTTCCAGTTCTCCTGTGGCTCTCGTGGCCGAACTGAACGGCAGTGCCCGAACACTGACTGTGGATAAGGATTTTCTGGAGGATCTTGGGATCGGGGTCCGGCTGGTCAATGGTGTACCCCGTCAGATCGCCCATAGAATTGTGCCTGAGGGAGAGTCTCTGGATCAGTGCCGCAGTGTTTTAGAAGAGGAAGCCGCTCTTAATCCTGCCTTTCAGCTGGGCTATGTTCCCGATAATGACGGAGACCGGGGGAATCTGGTTTACTGCAGTCCCAAAGAGGGCAAGGCTCATATTCTGGAGGCCCAGGAGGTTTTTGCCCTGTCTGTTCTGTCCGAGCTGGCCTACCTCTATTGGAGCGAAAAAATGACAGAGAAGACCGCCGTTGCCATCAACGGTCCCACCTCCGGGAGGATCGAGGATATCGCTGAAGCTTTTGGTTGTTCTGTTTTCAGGGCGGAAGTGGGTGAGGCCAATGTTGTCAATCTTGCTTCTTCTAAACGGGAAGAAGGCTGGCAGGTCCGCATTCTGGGAGAGGGATCAAACGGGGGGAATATCACCTGGCCTGCCGCCGTCAGAGATCCTCTGAATACTCTGGGAGCCCTCTTAAAACTCTTAGCTCTCCGCAGTTCTGCCGGTCGAGCAGGCCTCTTTGAAATCTGGTGTCATTTGTCCAATCAAAGCAACCTTTACCGTGAGGATTTTGATTTGAAGGATGTCATCGATTCCTTGCCCGTGTACACGACCACCAGTGCCTTCGAAGAGCGGGCCATCTTAAAAATCAGAACTATGGACCATGCTCTCCTCAAAGAAAAATACGAAGAAGTCTTCCTCAAGGAGTGGGAGCTCAAGAAAAATGAGCTTTATGACCGTTTTGGGATTGTCTCCTGGGAGGAGTGGAATCAGGAAGGAACCTCTTCTCTCCAGGGGATGGGGCGATCCTTTCGAAGCGGAGGACATACGGGGGGGCTGACCATCCGATTCCTAGATTCTCAAGGGGAAGTGCAGGGGTTTATTTGGATGAGAGGTAGCGGGACAGAACCGGTGTTCCGTGTTTTAGCCGACTGGAAAGGAGATAACCCCGATGCTGAATCGGCCCTTTTGAACTGGCATAAGGCGATGATTGCCCAGGCCGACGGAGCCTGCGGATGAAAAACACGGTCCTAACGACAGTTCTCTTTGATGTGGATAATACCCTCTACGATGCTCATTGCGGTGTAGAAAGTGCTATGAACAGCAGAATCAATGAATTCGTTTCAGATTATCTGGGAATCAGCAGGAATGAGGTCGTTGAGAAGAGGAAACAGTCGATTCCTGAGTACGGTACGACACTGCGTTGGCTTCAGGTCTGCCATGGTCTGGAAGAGAGTTCTGCCTATATGGAATATGTGCATCCCAAGAATATCGATTCTTATCTCCAAGAGAATCCGGCTCTGAGGAAGATGTTGGAAAAAATGCCCTACCGTCTTGAAATTTTGACCAATGGACCCGAGTTTCATGCCCGGAGAGTGTTGAAGGCCCTTGGCGTTAATGATCTTTTTCCTCACCTCTATGCTCTAGAGTGGCTGGGGTTCGAGGGAAAACCCTATACGGCGGCCTATGAGAAGGTTTTGGCCCATATGGGTGAAAAAGCATCTTCAGTTCTGTTTCTGGATGATAAGGAAATTAATCTGGAGGCCTTTTCCCGCTTGGGAGGACATGGCTTATTGGTCGGACCTGATAAAGGTTCCGGGAAATTCCCGTGGATTCGGGATATACTTGATTTAGAAAAGATGCTGCCCGCTTGATGCGGGTAGTCATAAAGAGGCAAATACTATGATTAAACAACCCATTCCGGGAGATGACAAAAAAGCGATGTTGATAGCCCGGTCCAGAGACAGGCGTTATCACTTTGTTATGGCGGGAGGCGCCGTTAGGGGCGTTCTCATACATGGGAGCCGGATGCTCCGTGAAATGCAGTTGAACCATAATCTGGGTGTATTGGAAAGTATCATACTCGGACAGGCCTATCTGGGGTCCGCCCTGATTGCATCGGGGCTCAAGGAAGATGGATTGATCCAGTTGAAAGTGGAGTGCGGCGGCCCCTTGAGAGGGCTCTCGGTCGAAGCTGATTCGCACGGAACTGTGCGGGGATTTCTCATGGAAAACCCTATCCCCCTGGAGAAGGTTCCCGAGACTCTGGACACATCCTTCCTTTTCGGTCCGGGGTTCTTGTCTGTCACCCGTTTCTCAGGGGAGCTAAAAAATGCTTTTACGGGACAGGTTGAGTTAAAAACCGGCCGGCTGGGGGAAGATCTGGCATACTATTACAAAGAATCAGAACAGATTCAGACCGTCTTTAATCTCAGTGTTCATCTGGAGAAAAACGGAGATCTTTCCGGCGGAGCGGCCTTGTTCCTCCAGGCCATGCCAGGAGCGGATGAGCAAGTACTGGAGATGGTTCAGGATGCCGCCCTTGAAATCCCCTCATTGAGCCGCGTTTTCACCGCCGAAAGGGATGCCGGTGAATTTCTGAATGCCTATCTCTCGGATTTTCAGCCGGATATCCTGGATGAGAAAAGAGTTGAGTTTATGTGCGGCTGCAGTAAGCCGCGATTTGAAAAATTTCTGGCAAACCTCTCCCCATCAGAGCAGGATGAGATTCTTGAAAACGGACCATTTCCTGTGCTGACGACCTGTCATAACTGCAATACTTCTTATGATTTCAGCAGAAATGAGTTAGCCTCTTTATTTAAACGGGGGTAAAAAAGATACCATCCAGCCCGGCTCTGCCTCTATAATGGAGGGGAGCGGTATTCTTTTAATGCCTTCAATTTCCGGTAGGATGTATTTATGAAAATCAGATCAACAATCCTCTCTTTGACCCTCTTTCCTCTTCTGTTCATACTTGGGTCCTGTATTTCCCTGGAAAGCAGTTATGAAGGCAGCGATGCGGTTTCTTCTGCTTCCTGGAGTGATCCCGACCTAGGGTCGGATTTTGAAGAACCACCTCTGCCGGCCATCCGGGAAGAGGGGCTCACTCATCAGGAAATAAACAGCATGAGAGTCTACAGAGACAATATCCGGGCGATTGTCAATGTGACCACAGTCAACTTGTATCAGTCCCGTTTTGCGGGAACCTACTCTCAAGAAGGAAGTGGGTCGGGTGTCATTGTATCGGAAAACGGGTATATTCTCACCAATAAGCATGTCATTGCCAATGCAGATTTTGTTGTTGTCACTCTTTATGACGGAACGACATACCAGGCAAAAACCGTAGGGAGTGATGCAGAGAATGATCTGGCGGTCATTAAATTCGAACCCCTGGGAAGATCTCTTCAAACAATTCAGGCAGGCAGTGCAAAAGATCTTCAGGTAGGACAGCAGGTCTTGGCTCTGGGAAATCCATTCGGCTTGGAAGGAACCCTGACAACGGGGATCGTCTCCGGGATCAACAGGCCTCTTCAATCGGCTGACGGATTTCTTTTAAAAGGCATGATTCAAACAGATGCGGCCATCAATCCGGGGAATTCCGGGGGGGCTCTCCTCAATTCCCGGGGGAGTTGGTCGGCATCAACACGATGATTATCAGCCCAGGAGGCAATGGAAGTGTGGGGATCGGTTTTGCCATACCAGTGGAAACGGCGCTGAGAATTATACCGGAGCTCATCAAAAACGGCCGGGTCAACAGAGGATGGATTGAGATCGAAGCCCTGTCTTTGACACCGAGCTTGGCTCGGCAACTCAATATTGCCTTTATACAGCCCGGGATTCTGGTTACTTCAGTGCTTCCTAAGGGAAACGCAGAACAGGCGGGCCTGTTGGGGGGTGATCAGAGGCGGAGTATCGGTTTGGGACTGAACAGCATCGCCGTTGGAGGCGATATTATTACAAAGATCAATGGAACCGAGATTAAAAATGTTTTGGATTACTTCAGTGTTCTTGAAGGTTCACACCCGGGAGAAAAATATGAAATTGAGTATCTGAGGGCGGGTAAAGTAGAATCAACCAAGATTGTCCTTTCAGAAAGGCCGGCACAGTTTCAGTTCTGATCTATCCTAGAAGAAAAGGGATGTGGACAAGAGTATTTCGTAGCGGTCTGAAGGAGTTCCGGGTCCAAAAAGGTCGTATCCCAGGGTCAGACGCAGGTTTACAGAGGATATATTTTCGGGAAAGAAGACTAAGTCTCCCCCCAGGCTCAGGCGCATGTCTCTGCTGGGAGACAATTCCTTAGACGAAGGATGTACGAGTCCAAAATCTATGAAAGGCTGTATCTGTGTTTCCATGACCCCTTTCCATTTCAAGAGGCTGATGGGGAGGGTGTTATTTACAAAGAATCCCCAGTCTCCGGAGAGGTTAAAGTCTGGTACGCCACGCATGTATTCACCCAATGAAAACAATTCATCGTTATAAGTGGAGAAGGCGGTTATCCTGTTGCCGTAGGACAGGCGGGAATTGAATATGGTAAACCATCTGTTTGTGAGGTACAGAGCTCCTTTGAAACCCTGAGTGGGGACGATTCTGGTTTTTATTTCTCCCTCATAATGATTTCCAGACTGGAAATTCCCCATCCAGTCGACTCTGTCCTGTCCTCCTTTTTGATAAATTCCAAAAGACTGTGGTTCTTTAATGAATGTGGATGTTCCGCTCTCCAATCTATCCTGATAGTTATATGTGAACTCGAGGGCCGGTCCCAGTTCATAAAAATATCCATTGCCCAAATCGAAGGTTCCTGTGAGGAAAAAGTCTGTTTTGTAGAAAGAGTAGTGATTCGTATATTCTGTACCGTCTTTTTCAATGATTCGGGCATATGCCTGATTCCAGGAGAATGTATAGTTTATGCCACGGTAATATATATTTGAAAAATTGGATTCAATATTCCAGTAGTTGATATCCACAGCGTAATCATCAAAATGCTGATCGATGCCGAAATCGCCATCAATGTCAAATTCGACAAGAGATCCCAACACATTTGCATAGTTGATCTTCCATTTCAGTGATAAGTTATCATTGGTGTCAAATGTGGGGACTATCAGGGGAAAGAGGGTCCATCCATCTTTGATAACTACTCTCATTTTGTAGCTTTTATTGTCGTTCGGAGATAGAGCATCATTTTCGAGGGGGATAAGCTCTGATTCCACCTTTTCGAATACTCTTAAATTCAATAAGTCCTGGACCACTCTGTCTGCAAAATCATCCATGGATGCAAAGTCGGTAAAATTAAGCTCTTCTGGTAAATCAAGGTAGTTTTCCAGGGCGGACTCTCTAGTTCTACCATCAATGTCATACTGAATCTCATTGAGGAAGTAATCTCCCTTCATTTCCTGAGCATACAGTAGGGCTGAATTGAAAATCAGGAAAGGGAGGATAACAAGTTTGGCAAGGCTTTTTTCCATCCATAAATAATATTTCGCCAGAGACATAAAGTAAAGGACTGATTTGTTCTCTCCATGATTCCGGGGGCTTTCCCTCATCAATCTCTCCCTATAGAATGGGACTATGAAACTGAACGTAATTGTACCGGGATTGGTTCCCTATGAAGAAGCTCTTCAATGGCAGTATGACCTCGTGGAAAAGCGGCGGAACGGGCTTATTGACGATACACTCATTCTCTTGGAACATCCCCCTGTTTTGACAACCGGGCGGAGGCAACAAGACCATAATATTCTCATTGATCCAGCGTCAAAAAATATTCCAGTGATCAAAACAAATCGGGGGGGAGAGGTGACCTACCATGGACCAGGTCAGCTTGTGGGTTACCTGATTGTTGACCTTTCTTCTTTTTCCCGCCGGGTGAAGCAGTTTGTTTACAATTTGGAAGATGTTTTTGTACGCTATCTTAACCATGAATTCGCTATCCAGGCAGAACGTCATGATAAACATAGAGGAGTCTGGGTCGGAGAGGATAAGATCACAGCCATCGGATTGGCCATAGAGAGAGAAATTACCATGCATGGCTTCGCCTTTAATATCAATACGGACCTTGATCCTTTTCAATGGATTATTCCCTGCGGTATTCAGGATAAGGGAGTCACCTCTCTGGAAAAGCTAACGGGAAAGACTCAGGATATGAACCTGGTCATTCCTGCAATAGCAGAGATTTACAAAGAAATATACGGATACGAATCAATGGAGATCATCCATGGAAAATAAACAAAGAGAATCACCCGTTCTTAGGAAACCGGATTGGCTGAAAATTCCCATTCGCAGGGGAAATAATCTGGCCTATGTGGAAGATCTCCTCAAGGATTCCACCTTGAATACTGTGTGTCAAGAAGCCAACTGTCCCAATCGAATGGAGTGTTACAGCAATAAAACCGCTACATTCATGATTTTGGGTAGTGTCTGTACCAGGGGTTGCCGGTTTTGTAACGTTCATGGGGGGAAACCACAGTGTGTTGATAATGAAGAACCGGTGAAACTGGCTGAAGCGGTTCATGCCCTTGGGCTTAAATTTGCTGTGGTGACATCCGTTACCAGGGATGACCTTGAGGATGGAGGTGCGTCCCATTTTGCCAAGGTCATCCGTGAAGTTCACGCTTTGGAGCCAAGAGTCGGCATTGAAGTCCTAATTCCAGACTTTCAGGGGAATAAGGATGCTCTGATAACTGTGTTGGATGCTCAACCGGAAATCTTGAACCACAATGTGGAAACAGTCCCTTCGCTTTATTCCCTTGTCCGCCCCGAAGCCGACTATCAGCAGTCTCTTCAGCTTCTGTCCCGGGTAAAACAGATCGATGACAGCATCTACACAAAATCCGGTATGATGCTTGGATTGGGAGAGACTGAAGAGGAAATTTTCGTCGTTCTGGAAGATTTGAGAAGGGCGAATGTTGATTTTCTGACAATGGGCCAATATCTGGCACCCTCTAAAGAACATCTGAGGGTCAAGAAATATATCAGCCCCGATACCTTTGACCGGTATAGGGACACAGCCTTAAATATGGGCTTTAAGGGAGCCGCCTGTGCTCCATTTGTACGAAGTTCCTACAATGCGGCCTCCATGCTGGAGGCTCTCAAGGCGTAACAGTCCTTATATACTCGGGAAGCTCATCCATTTTCTTTTTCCAGTGAGGATTGGTATTTTTTATACAAACCTCGGAACTGGTCATAGGTCAGACCCAGGGCTTCCGCTGCTTTCTTCTGGCTGTATCTGTTCTCTTCCAAAGCTCTGCGTATGAAGTGTAGCTCCAGTTCTAAAATATACTCTCTGAATTGATTGAGGGGGATTTCCTTCTCAGCTAAGAGGCGGGGATCTTTGCATGAGTCCTCTGACTCTTGTTTCAGTTCCGGGTTCATATCTGGAAGGTAGGGATTATTGAAGGGATTCAGATTCAATTCTTCGATCAGAGAGCCTTCCGTCTTATAAACTGCCCTTTCAACGGTATTTTTCAACTCCCGAATGTTTCCAGGCCATGAGTATTCTCTCATCTTCTGTATCAATTCCGGTGAGAACTCCGGAATTTCCGGTTTCCCCATCTCCCGGGCCATTCGCATAGCAAAATGCCCAGCCAGTAGGTCTATATCGGTGCTGCGGTAGCGAAGGGGAGGAAGGTAGAGGACTTCGAATGAGAGGCGGTCTAAAAGATCTTCCTTGAATTTTCCTTCTTTGCAGAGGGTGGGAAGATCTGCATTGGTGGCAGCGATGATTCTGACATCGACTTCCATTTCTGTGGAACTCCCAACACGGCTGAAACGGCCGTATTCTACTGTTCTGAGGATCTTTTCCTGAACTTCCATGGGCACCAGTCCTATTTCATCCAGAAAGAGAGTCCCCTTGTGAGCCTCTTCAAACCGTCCCTTGCGCATTTTGCCGGCTCCTGTAAAGGCTCCTGATTCATGGCCAAAGAGTTCTGATTCCAGGAGGGAAGGGGGTAGGGCGGCACAATTGACGGGAATATAGGGGTCTTTCCATCTTCCAGACAGAAAATGAAGCCTTGTGGCTGCCAGTTCCTTCCCCGTTCCTCTTTCTCCCACGAGGAGTACGGGTCTGTCCACCCTGGCTGCCATACTCAGATTTTGCTGAAAGTCCATAAACTCACTGGATTCGCCTAAGGCATCTGCTGATGGATTATAATCTCTGTTCATAGGCCTATTATACTGATTATAGGTAAAAATTGCCAATATTATATTGTGGTATCCTTTAAAACTCCGATTTAGGCTCAATTTTAAGACTTGGCATAAACCTTGCATTAGTATTTGTAAGACTAATTTAAAAGAAGTTGTTCTTTCTTTGGGAATCGAAATCGGAAAGGATGACACAGGAGGACAATATGAGTATTTTTTCTAGGTTCAGGGATATCGTGAACTCAAACATCAATGATATTCTGGACAAGGTGGAAGATCCTGAAAAAATGATACGCTTGATGATCCAGGAGATGGAAGATACTTTGGTAGAATTGAAGTCTTCCTGTGCTGGAAAAATGGCATCCAAGGCGGAGATCAACAGGGAAAAAGAGTATCTTGAAAAGACTCTGGAACGTTGGGACGGCAGAGCCAGGCTGGCCATTGAAAAGAACCGGGAGGATCTGGCCAGGGAAGCCCTACTGGAAAAGAAGAATAGTCAGAATCAGATTGATTTATTGGCCAAGGATCTGGATCACTTTACGACCTTAATAGATGAGTGCAAATCCAACATCCTCCAACTTGAGCAAAAGCTGGAAGAGGTAAGACAAAAACATAAACTCCTCATTCAAAGAGGACGTCATGCTGCAGAAACGAAACAGGCACGTACAGTGCTGCGGCAGGCTGATGGCACCCAGGCATTTCAGCGATTCAACGATCTTGAGAAGAAGGTTGAACGGATGGAAGCCGAAGCCGAAATGTCGGGCTTTGGAATCTCCGGTTCTAGAGACAGTTCCATAGAACATGAATTTGATAAGCTGGAATCTGAAACCGAGATTGATGAAGAGCTGGCAGCCTTGAAAAAGTCTATGAAGGGGAAAGAGTAGATCATGCAGGCTGTTTGGATCGTCGCTGTCGCCGTGGGAATCCCGGTGATCAGCGGTACTATTATCCGTCTTATGAAACTTTACTATGTCAACAAAGAAAAAGAGCGGGAAATCAGACGCAGGGATGAATCAGAATCTCTGGATGATATCAGCTCTGGCATGAAAGAACTCAAGAGGAGGGTGGAAAATTTAGAAACCATCCTCCTGGATTTAGAAAATAGAACATACTGATCATTCCTAGGAAGATGGATCGGTGTTGTTATTACAGGAGATTGAAATGATGGCTTATTCAGCACATAAACTGCAGCGTTCCCGAAGGGGAAAGATCTTTGGAATCTGTCAGGGAATTGCCGACTGGCGAGATCTGCCCGTCGAGTATATTCGTATTTTTTTGATCCTTGCCTTTCTCTTTACAGGCTTTTTCCCTGTGGGAATCCTCTATTTTCTTGCAGCCCTATTCCTGCCTTTGGAACCGGATGTGAGGGGAGATGATAACCAGAGAAGACAGGATAATATCCGGCGGGATTTTTCTGATTTGAAAGAACGGGTGAAGAATATGGAAAGCCGCGTATTTGACAAGGAACGGGATTGGGAAGACAGGTTTCGAAGAGAGAAGAAGTAGATGGTTCATAATCAGAACAACCGGTACTTTCACCCGGATTGCCGGTATTTCTGATTAGAAATCAGTTTAACCGCGGTCTATATACCCTAAGTCGTCTGATATGCGTCCAGCTCCTTCCTTGACCTTTACAGCTAGTTTTTTAAGCTTTTCCTTTGTCATTCTCACCGAAGGACCGGAAATGCTCACGGCACCGCAGACGATTCCTCTATTATCGAAGATGGGGGCGGCAACACAGCGGACTCCCTGTTCGTTCTCTTCCATATCAAATCCCCAACCACACTTCCTAATTTCGAGGAGTCTCTGCTCCAGATCTACAGCATCCTTGACGGAATTTTCGGTTCTGGGAGTCCAGTCGGCGTGTTTGAGCATCTCTTCCTTTTCATCTGCCGACAGGTAAGCCAATATGACCTTTCCAACTCCCGTGCAGACCGCCGGAGCAAAGCGTCCCTGTGCGGAACCCATGGCCACTCTGAGAGCCAGAGGAGACTCTATTTTATCGAGGTAGAAGACCTGGTGGTTCTCCATGGAGGCCAGGTGAATTGTCTCTTTTGAGTATTCAGCCAATTCTTCCATTACGGCAAGAGATGCCTTGTGGATATCCAGCCGGTTTAAAACCTGAACACCCACCTGGAAGAGTTTAAGGGTGAGGGTATATTTTTCATTGGTCTTGTTTTGCCTCACATAACCAAGAGACGCCAGTGTGTTCAGAAATCTGTAGACTGTGCTCTTATTGCCATCCACTGCTTCTGCGAGTTCGGTGACCCCCACTTCTTCTTGTTCTGATAGAGTTTCCAGGAGTTTAATCGTTTTTAAAACGGAGAGAACAGGGTCGACAGTCTTCATCATGAGTGTATTCTACCTTGATGCAGTCAAGCTTGTATACATAAACTGAAATAGAATTAAATCTTGTTTTAAAAAAAGTCATCATCCCCTCTCTTCGGTGGAATGAAGATGGTTTCTGATGCACTTGATCTGTCTTAGCTAAGGTTATAACCTTTTCTGCATATGAAGCGTTCAGATTTAGTTTACATGCTTGAAGCAAAGGGCCAGTTCTCATTCTCCCGTTCCAGTGGACCCGGTGGTCAGAATGTGAACAAGGTGAACACAAAGGTCCTTTTGACTGTGTCCCTAAAAGAGTTGGAGGGATTTCAGGAGTGGGAAATCTTGAAAATTCGGGAAAAGTTAGCCTCACGCTTAAACAGCCGAGATGAACTCTATGTGCAGTTGCAGGAAGAACGGTCGCAGATTATGAACCGGGAAAAAGCTGTAGAAAAAATGGCTGACTTAATCATGGAATCCCTGATCATTCCAAAGAAAAGAAGAAAAACCGGGCCTTCCAGAGCGGCCAGGCAAAAAAGAATGGATGGAAAGAAAAAACTGAGTCACAAGAAAAAGAACAGGGGCCGAGTCTCATCCGCCGAACAGTAGTCGGCCCCTCTTAATGATCTATGAAGACATTTTGATCAGTTTCCTGCGTTCATAAGCTGTTCTTTTAGATGGTTGTAGGATTTTCCGTTTGCTTCGATGGAAACAATATCCTCTCCTTCAGAAGTCATGACCAGGGTCTTCACATTTCCTCCGGTCAAAGTGACATCCATATTGAGATTGCCGGCTTCATTGACAAGTATTTTTCCAGTCATTTCGCTGAATCCAAATACAATGGGATCTTCTTCTGTTGTTTCCATCATTTCTGCCATGCTTTCTGTGAAGTCCTCAACTGGAAAATTCTCAAAATCCATCATGGCTGATCCGGTTTCCATATTCATATCCATTGTCACATTTGCAGGTGCTTCTCCAAACATGGAAGACATAAAAACAAGACCGAATACAGATAATACGGCTACAGTGGCCTGATAAACTTCTTCATCAGTGGGTGTTGCAGCAAACAAAGTTGCCGGTAAGAGTATGGACAGCATGAGGACTGTCAGTAAAGTTTTTTTCATTTGGTTTTCTCCTGGGATTCATCTTAGGATCATGCAGTAAAACACTTTCATCCACAAATCCTGTATAGAGTGTAGGACAAAAACTTCATAATATCCATATAAGGAGTTTTATTGGAGGTAATGGCAGCTTGTATTGACCAACTGTTGTGATTCTATTCTAATTTCTCTCCACCCCGGGCGTTGATCTTTGATGTGGTAGTCTTCTGAATCCGGATCGATCGAACCAAAGGTGGGAGGAGTTATAAAGACCTTCAAATCAGGAGTGCTGAGGGTTAGCTCTTTTTCAATATGGTAGTGTCCACAAAAAAGGATGAGAGACCGCTCTGTTTCTTTTAAATTTTTCTGAAAAAGTTCAGGAGTTTTGTAAGGGTATTTCTCATCCATGACTTTTACACCACAGGTACAGGGGGGATGGTGTTGAAACAGGAAGAGCTGATCCTCTTCTATTTCAATCTCTCTTTTGAGCCAGAGGAGTTGTTTCATGGTGAGCCTTTCTGAAGAGCTGTCCAGAAACATGAGTGACTGACCTTTCATGGCAACCGCCCCGGTTGTGATCACCTTGGCTGGAAGATTCTGCACATTAAAAACTTCCTGCATCATAAATGGGTCATCATGATTTCCAGGAGTCAGGAGGTAGGGAATCTCTGTTTCCTCCAGGATATTTTTAACCCATGCGTAGACTGTCCTGCTTCCCTCGGGGAAGCTGACATCTCCGGTGTGAATGATCAAATCCACTTCCCGGGTCTTGATCTCTTTCAATATCCTCAAGAACTGTTCTCTGGTGTTTATGCCATCTAGGGGCTGCTTCTCTTTGCTAATATGAGTATCTGTTATGTGGGCAATTCTCAACATCGGGGTTCTCCATGTTCTGTCAGGGGTCTATGAGAAGTCTGGTCATTATTTAGTTGTGGACCCAAGGGGCTGGTCAAAAAGACTATACAGATTCTACTCTAGACACTCCGATTCATCAATCGTAAGTTTTTTAATTGATTTGATTCAATTTGTTGCAGTGTCCAGAAAAATCGCTATGATTAAAAAACAAGATATGGAGGATTTTTTCGATGATTGAATGGATTTCCGGATTTCAACCGGTTCAACAAGCCTTAATAGGAACTCTGTTTACATATGCGGTAACAGCCTTGGGGGCTGCCATGGTGTTCTTTTTTAAGAATATCAGTAAAAAAGTACTTGATGGGATGCTCGGGTTTGCTGCGGGTGTGATGATTGCCGCCAGCTTCTGGTCACTCCTTGCTCCCTCCATAGATATGGCAGAGCAGATGGGTATGATCCCCTGGGTTCCTCCTGTGATCGGTTTTCTTGTGGGTGGAGCCTTTTTGAGACTGGTAGATAAGCTTCTGCCTCACCTTCACCTCAATGCCCCCATGTCGGAAGTCGAAGGTGTTAAAACCAGCTGGCATAAGAGTATTCTGTTGACCCTTGCTATTACTCTGCACAATATTCCTGAGGGTCTGGCGGTCGGTGTTGCTTTTGGTGCTGTGGCCGCGGGTATTCCCTCTGCTTCACTTGCCGGAGCTGTGGCTCTTGCCCTTGGAATTGGTATTCAGAATTTTCCAGAAGGTGCTGCGGTTTCCATTCCCCTCAGACGGGAGGGACTCTCCAGGACTAAATCGTTTATGTATGGACAGGCCTCTGGTATTGTAGAGCCCATTGCCGGTGTTTTAGGAGCCTTGCTTGTTCTCGTAATGCAGCCTGTTCTGCCCTATGCCTTGGCTTTTGCTGCGGGTGCTATGATTTTTGTAGTTGTTGAAGAGGCTATTCCAGAGTCCCAGAGTTCAGGCAATACAGATATTGCCACCCTGGGTGCCATGGTTGGCTTTGCCGTCATGATGACACTGGATGTCGCTCTGGGTTAATCGTCGTCGTCATCCCAACTGCTCAAACTCTGTTTGATGCCTAAGCGGCGAAGGCGTTTTTTCTTCTCTTCTTCTTCCTTGGCCTTTTCTTGTTTGAGGCGAAGCTGTTTCCTCTGCTGCTCTTCCTCCTTGGCTTTCATCCAGGGGGGAGCATTGGTGTCATCTGTTTTTGACACAATTTTAATTTTACCGGGCATCTTTGTGTTACTAATTATTGTTTTTGCCAGTCCTTCGGGCTTGACCTTGGCTCCCGTTAGAGATGCATCGGTCATATCTGCACCAGTCAGATCACTCTCTGTCAGATTTACCCGTCCCAGTCTTGCCTTGCTCAGGTTTGTCTTTTTCAAGGTGGCCCGGCTGAGGTCGGCGTCATTCAGGATGGCACCCCTTAAGTCGGCTCCTGTAAGATCGGCTCCGGACAATTGTGCGTGTTCAAGCTTGGCAAACCTCAGGTCTGTATTTGTCAGATTTGCCCCTGTCAGATTAGCCCGTGTTAGATTTATTTCCTTCAGTTCCAGGCCGGACAGGTTGATGCCCTTCAGGTTGGCCTTAAATTGAGGTCCATTGCTGGCATTGAATTTATTCCAAATAAGAATATTCTCTTCTTCAAGAGCTCTCTGGAGCATTTTTAGCTGACGTTCATTGCCTAGAAAATCAGGTTGTTCACCAAGTATCATAGGGGTCCTTCTCTCTTATATAAATACGGATTAAAAGAGTTTCATCTTAAAATCAACGGCTGATTGTATCGGAAGTGAGAGGGTAAAATCAACGTCATATCCCAATTAAACAGGATTATTCAGGAAAAAGAGGTCCGAAAGGGGTGTAAAACTTTTAATATGCGGAAGATTAATCTATAGTAGGAAGACATGTAAATAACAGGAGGATTTCGGCCTATAGGCCGGAGTCTTTTCTAAAAGATAAGGAAGAGATGATATGAGTGAAGTTCAGAACAGTATTACTGCCGATTTCGTACTGAGAAGACAGGATGGTTCTCTGGTAGACAGCTCCGAACACAGTGGAGCTTTAAACTATATTGAAGGCCTGGGAATGATGGTTCCCGGTATTGAAAAGGCTCTAAAAGGTCTGGAAGAGGGCAGTGAATTTGATGTCGTCCTCGATCCGGTCGATATGTATGGTCTAAAAGATGAGTCAAATGTTATGGAAGTTTCAGCCAAGGATTTTCATGGTTCTGCTACAGAACTGGAAGTCGGTACCATCATAGAAGCCCATACTCCTGAGGGAAACAAGCTGATGACAGTGCAGACCATCGAGGGAGACAAGATCATCCTGGATGCGAATCATCCCCTGGCTGGTGAACATATGAAATTCAGCGGGACTCTCAATAGTGTCCGTCCGGCAAGTGAAGAAGAGATCGCAGCACTGACAAAGAAAGGCTGTGGCTGTGGAGGCCATGGCGAGGGTGAAGGCTGCGGTTGTGGAGGCCATGGTGAGGGTGAAGGTGAAGGCTGTGGCTGCGGAGGTCATGGTGAGGGACAAAGTGAAGGCTGCGGCTGCGGAAATCATTAAAGTTTGATATTTAGCGGATTCCCCTCTCCTTTTTATACAGAGAGGGGGATTCCGATGGCAGTCCCCCTGTGGGGACTCAGGTCTGAGGTCTTTTCGTTAGACCCGATTTAACCGATACTCCTGCAATTCTACCCAGCTTCCCCGTCAATCCTCCCAGTTCATCCGTTGTGGATTGAACAATCAGGGTTATGACGGCAATCTTGTTTTCTTCCAGATGGGGTAGTCCCATCCTTCCCAAAATAATTTCTGAGTATTCTGACAGGATCTTCTGGACTTGCAGGGCATGCTCTTCCTTGTTTTCTATCGTAATTCCCACAAATCCAAAGCGTTTATCCATTAACTCTCTTCTCCGGGCAGTAGTCTTATGGCTCCCTTGTCGGCGGAGGATGCCATGAGGGCGTAGGCTTTCAGTGCCTGGGTGACCACCCTGTTTCGACCGACAGGGGTATAGGCATCTTTACCCTTTGATTCTTCCTCCCGTTTACGAGCTTCCATTTCTTCATCTGAGATGAGAACATTGATTGTTCGTTCCGGGATATCAATTTCAATAAGGTCACCATCACGGATCAGGGCTATCTCACCTCCCGCTGCGGCCTCGGGAGAGACATGGCCGATAGAAAGGCCGGACGTTCCTCCGGAGAAACGGCCATCAGTAATCAGAGCACACTCTTTGCCAAGATGCATGGACTTGAGGTAGGAGGTGGGATAGAGCATCTCCTGCATTCCCGGTCCTCCCTTGGGTCCTTCATATCGGATCACAACCACATCTCCTGCTACAATTTCAGCATCCAAAATGGCTTCGCAGGCGGCATCCTGGGAGAAGAAAACTTTTGCGGGACCAGTGAATTTGAATATGGAAGGATCAACACCTGCGGTCTTTACGATGCACCCGTCACGGGCAATATTACCCTTAAGCACACCAAGGCCGCCGTCTTTCGTATAGCAGTTGGCCCCATTCCGAATGCATCCCTCGGCTCTGTCTGTATCCAGTTCTTTGAAGTAGTTTTCCTGTCCACCCATGACCAGGCATTTTTTACGGCCTGGAGCAGATGTGTAGAATTTTTTGACCTCTTCGGAGACCATGGGGGACATGATGTCATAGTTGTTGAGAACGTCTTTAAGACTGGAACCGGCCACGTGGCCGGATTCTGTGTTCAATAGACCCATTCGATCCAATTCACCCAGAATCCCGATGATTCCTCCGGCTCTATGCACATCTTCTATGTGGTATTTGGGGGAGTTGGGGGAGACCTTGCTCAAACAGGGGACTTTTCTGGACAGAGCGTTGATGTCGTCCATGGTAAAGTGAATTCCTGCAGACCGGGCAATGGCCAATATGTGAAGGACTGTATTGGTAGATCCCCCCATGGCAATATCCAGGCTCATGGCATTTTTATAGGCATCCAGGGTGGCGATGGAACGGGGTAGGACTGAATCGTCCCCATCCTGATAGTAGGCATAGGTATTTTTTACCAATATGGCTGCGGCTTTTTTAAATAAGCCCAGGCGATTGACATGGGTTGCCAATATGGTTCCATTTCCAGGCAAACCCAGACCCAGAGCTTCGACAAGACAGTTCATAGAGTTGGCTGTAAACATTCCTGAACAGGAACCGCAGGTTGGACAGGCCAGTTGCTCCACAACTGAAACAACATCGTCAGTAACAGATGTGTCGGCCCCCATGACCATGGCATCCACAAGGTCCAGACCTTTGCCGTCGGACATCCGTCCCGCTTCCATGGGACCTCCCGATACAAAGACTGTAGGAATATTCAGTCTCATGGCAGCAATGAGCATTCCGGGTGTAATCTTGTCACAGTTGGATATGCAGATCATGGCATCTACCTTGTGAGCGTTGCACATGTATTCCACGCTGTCGGCGATGACCTCTCTGGAAGGAAGGGAATAGAGCATTCCATCGTGACCCATGGCAATTCCATCATCGATGGCAATCGTATTGAATTCGGCGGCAAAACAGCCAAGCTCTTCTATATACCCTTTGACTTTCTGTCCTATGTCATGGAGATGGGCATGGCCGGGTACAAACTGTGTGAATGAATTGACAACGGCAATCACAGGTTTGTCCATCTGTTCTTCTGTCATTCCGTTTGCCCGCCAGAGACTTCTGGCTCCTGCCATTCGGCGCCCGTCCTTGGTTTCTGAACTTCTCCATACTCCTGCCATATCTATTGCTCCTGTGTCTGATAATTTTATCGTTCTTTAATTGATTTAGTATAATCCGATTGCTCGTGAAATCAAGGTTGAATCCGGTGAAATATAAAGGACGGGTAGTTGCAATATGCGCAATATTTAAGATTCTATGGATTCATTCGTCCTGAAAGTTTAAACTGGTTATAATTATTTTAGAATTTAAGGATCGTAAATTGAAAAAGAAAACAATTGCTTTGGTCGCACACGATAACAGAAAAGAAGATCTTATCGAGTGGGTTGAATGGAACTATCAGATTCTCACTGAGCATAAGATGATATGTACGGGTACTACTGGCAAGCTGGTAGAAAAAGCCATCATGAAGAAGCTCGCTCTGGAAGGTGATCATGGTCTTGATATTACAAAGCTGAAGTCCGGACCTCTTGGGGGAGATCAGCAGCTGGGAGCCTTGATCTGTGACGGAAAAGTGGATGTCCTTATTTTCCTTTGGGACCCTATGCAGCCCCAGCCTCATGATGTTGATGTCAAAGCTCTGTTACGTATTTCTGTGCTCTACAATCTCCCCATAGCCAATAATAGGGCCACCGCCGACTATCTTATTTCATCTCCTTTGTTTGACGGACATGAATATGAACCTGTTGTGAAAGATTATTCATCCTATATCAACAGGATGGGGTAAATGACTCAGCAGGAACTTGTCGACTTGTCGGAAGTTTCACTTTTCAAGGACCTGGATATACTGGATCTGGATGCCTTCTTTAAGAAATACCCGCTCAGGATACAGCAGTTTGAGAATGACCAGCTGGTTGCTGAGCAGGGTGATCTGTATGAGGAATTGATTATCCTTATCCAGGGCCGGGTAACGGCCTCCATGACAGCGCCCAATGGAAAAGTTGTCCGACTTGAAACTCTGTCGGGACCCTGTGCTGCAGCCACGGCGGTCCTCTTCTCAAGCCAGAAATCTCTACCGGTGACCCTTCATGCCAACAATCTGTGCAGGATTGTGAGAATCCCTGAAAATATGATTGTGAAACTGATGCAGACCTATCCTTCTTTTCTTAGATCCTATTTGAGGGAGAATGGGGATAAACTCATATTCCTTTCAGAGAAGATCAGGCTCTTTCAGTTTAAGTCTTTGAAACAGAAAATCATCAGTCATCTTCTCATGCTCTCTGACAGACAGGGTAAGGACGATGTGGATATGGTGTATTCCCGGGAAGAATTGGCACAGCTGATGGGAGTAGCCCGGCCCAGCTTGAGCCGTGAGTTTTCCAATCTGGCAAACATCGGTCTCATCGAAGCCAGGGGAAAGAAGGTCCTCATACTAGATAGGCAGAAACTGCTGCGGGCCATGAGGGACGAATAAAAAAACGGCTCATCTTACTGAGCCGTTTTTTTATTGACTTGAATATCAGGCACCCATGAAGAGTTGGATGTCCTCTTCTACGGCACCGATTCCGGCTATGCCGAAGTTTTCAACCAGCACCTTAGCCACATTGGGGCTGAGGAAGGCAGGAAGAGTTGGTCCCAGGTGGATATCCTTAACACCCAAAGACAGAAGAGCCAGTAGAACAATCACAGCTTTCTGTTCATACCAGGCAATATTATAGCTGATGGGCAGGTCATTGATATCGTTCAGTTCAAATACTTCCTTGAGTTTCAAGGCAGTGACTGCCAGGGAGTAGGAGTCATTGCACTGACCGGCATCAAGTACCCGGGGAATGCCGCCGATGTCTCCAAGGGGCAGCTTGTTGTAACGGTATTTAGCACAGCCTGCGGTAAGGATGATCGTATCTTCGGGAAGCTGACGGGCAAATTCGGTATAGTAGTCCCGTCCCTTCATTCTTCCGTCACAGCCGGCCATAACAAAAAACCGTTTGATGGCGCCGGATTTTACGGCATCCACAACTTTATCGGCCAGTGCCAGGACTTGAGAGTGGGCAAATCCACCAACAATAGTTCCTGTCTCTATTTCTACAGGGGGGTCACATTTTTTGGCGGCTTCGATGACGGCAGAAAAGTCTTTGTCTCCATTTTCAAGTTTGGCATCAAGGAATTTCACACCAGGGTATCCTGCGGCACCAGTGGTGAACATTCTGTCAATATAACTGGCCTTGGGAGGGGTAATACAGTTGGTTGTCATCAGGATCGGACCATTGAATGATGCAAATTCCTTGTCTTGTTTCCACCAGGCGTTTCCATAGTTCCCTACAAAATGGCTGTACTTTTTAAAAGAGGGATAATAGTTGGCGGGAAGCATTTCGCTATGGGTATACACATCCACTCCAGTGCCTTCGGTCTGTTTTAAGAGACTTTCCATGTCTCTCAGATCATGACCGGAAATCAGGATTCCGGGGTTGCTGCCTGTTCCGATATTCACTTCTGTGATTTCTGGGTTGCCGTAGCTTTCGGTGTTGGCCTTGTCCAGAAGTGCCATGACTGAGACGCCATTGGCGCCTGTTTCAAGGGTCAGTCCAACAAGATCGTCTACAGTGAGGGAGTCATCCAGTGTGGAGTAGAGAGCCTTGTACATAAATTGAAGAACAGATTCATCCTGCTGTGCCAGATGATCCGCATGGTAGGCGTAGGCAGCCATACCCTTCAGACCGTATATGATCAGTTCTCTGAGAGATCTGATATCTTCGTTTTTTGTCAGCATGACTCCAACTTGTTCACCTTTTTCCTGCATTTTGGCAGCATCGAGTACTGTGAATGTTGCCGCGTCATGAAGTTTTGAGGGGACGAGGTCTCCCAGTTCACCCTTGAGCTTGTCTCTTAAGGCCAGGTCTTCAATGATTGTTTTTACAAATACGTCATTGTCAAAGTTGGCATTGGTGATGGTCATAAACAGACCGCGCATGATGGCCTGGTCTGCTTCGGGAAGAATCTTTCCCTGGAGTCTGGCGGGACCGGCCACCTGGGCGATTCCCTTGAGAGTGTAGATAAGAAGGTCTTGCAGTACTGCTGTTTCCGGTTCTTTTCCGCAAACACCTCTTATTTCGCACCCTGTTCCTTTGGCGGCTTCCTGACACTGAAAACAAAACATACTCATAACTAAACTCCTTAAAATCCCGAGCTCTCTGTGGAGATCCGGTTCTTCATAATTTCTTGTTCTTGGAATCACTATAGAGGGAGAGGATAAAGATATCGGTAACACATGTTACATAAAAGGTAATTAGGTGTAGAAATACCATAATAAGAAAAATGGCTACGCCACCCTTAACATGGAGCCTTAAGTTATTGCTTTTGCCACTGGCACATCTAATCTGAAGTATTTAGAATAAACACCATGAAAACCAACTACCACACACACTGTAATTTTTGCGATGGATTTGGCGATCCCGAAACAATCATCAAGACGGCGATAGATAAGGGAATAGATATTCTTGGATTCTCATCCCATTCTCCCATTGAGGGGGAAGATTGGACACTTGCAGCCGATGAAGTACCTGTATATGTCCAAAGGATACGGGAACTGGGGGAAAAGTATAAAGAATCCATCCTCATTCTTGCCGGGATGGAAATGGATTTTATAGCAACGAACTCCTGCTGGCCCATCAAGAGCTGGGGAGATCAGTCTCTGGATTATGTCATAGGTTCGGTGCATTGGCTGTATTCTCAAAAATTGGATAGGCTCATGTCTGTTGATGGTCCCGAAAAAGAGCTGTCCATGCTGATAGACAAAGGCTATGACGGGAATGCCCGGCAGATGGTGGAAGATTACTACCATAGCATAGCCCTTATGATTACTAGAGAGCACTTTGACTTTCTGGGACATTTGGATGTTGTTAAGAAAAGGAACAAGGCCCTCGGTTTTCTCAATGAAAAGGAGGATTGGTATCTGAAGAAAGTCATATCAGTTCTGGAGCTGCTCAGGAAAAAAGAAGTTCCCCTGGAAATTAACACAGGGGGAATCTCCAGAGGAGCCACAGAGGATTTATATCCATCCCAGCCTATTCTAAGAGAGTGCTGCAAGAGGAATATTCCTATTTTGATCAACAGTGATTCCCATAATCCTGACCATCTGGATAGCCACTTTGAAATGGCCAGGGATGCGGCAATGGATGCTGGATACAGGGAACAGATGATCCTTGATCTCGACGGATGGAAGAGTATTCCTCTTTAACTGAAGTTCAGGGTAAGGATTTGAGGATCAGTCAAAGACAATCGTCTTGTTTCCAAAAACCAGAACCTTGTGTTCCAGATGGAGTCTGACCCCCCTTGAGAGAACATTCTTCTCAAGGTTTCGTCCTTTCTCCACAAGGTCACTCACATTATCCCGGTGGTTCACCCTGGCCACATCCTGGGCAATGATTGGTCCCTGATCGAGGTCTTCGGTCACATAATGGCTCGTGGCTCCAATGAGTTTTACACCCCTTGAGAATGCCTGATGATAGGGTTTTGCCCCAACAAAGGCGGGAAGAAATGAGTGGTGGATATTGATGATTTTTCGGGGAAAGGCCTCTATGAAAGAACCCGAAAGGATCTGCATGTACCTTGCCAGAACCACCAGGTCAATTTTTTCTTTTCTGAGAAGGGCAATTTCCTGTTTTTCAACCTCAGTTTTCGTATCCTTCGTTACGGGAAAACAGTAAAAGGGGATATTGAAGTATTCGGCAATTGGCCGGCAGTCTTCGTGGTTGGATATGATCAGTTTGATTTCACCATTGTGCTCGCCAGCCCGGTTTTTTAGAATGAGTTCATATAGACAGTGGTCGTATTTGGAGACGAGTATGGCCATCTTGGCCTGCCGTGTGGAAAACTCTAGACGCCAGTCCATCTCAAATTTGATAGCGATGGGTTCAAAGGCGGATTCTATCTTTTTCTGGGGGATGGCAAAGTCTGTGAGGTCCCATTCCACCCTCATGAAGAACATACCAGATTCATCATAATGCTGATCGCAATTCAGGATATTTCCTTCATACATGGTAATGAAATGTGTTATCTCTGCAACAATACCTTTCCGGTCTTCACAGGATAAAAAGAGAATGGCTGATTGTTTCTTCATGTTTTCTCCGTTCAAATTCTAACTCGCAATCTGTTTTGAATCCTTTTTGATAACAGGGACACAGATCAATCTAAGAGCGTATTATAGAAAGTAATAAGGTTTTTGAACAGATCTGTCTATGGTCAGAAGGGGAGAGTCTTGGCCAGATCGCGGAAAAGGTTCCCTCTGTGAAACTCATTGATGAACATGCCAAAAGATGTCGCTCCGGGAGAGAGGAGGACCACATCTCCGGGCCTCGCCTGCCTGCGGGCCAGATCGAAGGCCGCTTCCAGTGTAGAAAAAGGCCCGTGAAAGGATTTTTCAGATTCAGTCAGGAGTTTTATTATTTTTTCTGAGGCGGTTCCCTCCAAGAGGTAGATCTGGTCAACACTGCAGAGCTGAGATGCTACCCCCTGGAAATTTAGTTCTTTGTCTGAACCGCCGCATATCAGGTGAAGAGGACTGGAGAAACTTTGGATTCCCGCGGCCATGGCTTCGGGGATCGTCGCTGTTGTGTCGTTGTAATACTCCACCCCACCTCGGGTTGCCACCAGTTCCAGTCTGTGGGGTACGCCCGGAAAATCCTTCAGAGAGGCGCGAATTGCTGCTGGATCCAATCCGAAGAGCCTGGCAGCTCCTGCTGCGATCAGGCAGTTCTGCCTGAAAAAGAATCCCGGCGTGTTTAGAGTCTCAGGCAGTAGTGATTCCTCTTTTTCATTTCTTTTAAAGATCCCCTCCTTCTGTTTCAGATACAGATGTGAACCTTCTTTTTCACTTGAGCTGTAGAACCAGGAGCGGGCCCGGCACTCCTTCGCGAAGGACCTGCCTCTCTCATCGTCTAGAAAAATAGCATCCTGAGTTTCTGTCTGTCCCTGGTAGATGACTCGCTTATCATCAACATAATCTTCAAAGGAGTCATATTTGTTCTGGTGATCGTTCATAATATTGGTGAGCACTGAGATTTGAGGATGCAGAAGATCTCTTCCCATTAGATCTCCCAACTGCCAGGAGGACAGTTCAAGTATGACGGGATCCTCTTTCTTAAGATCCTTGAGGAAGGAGAGGGGACTAACGGTGATATTTCCTCCCAGGGAACATCCCGGATACTTTGCCTTCAGGATGTGATGAAGGGCGGATACGACCGTAGATTTTCCCTTGCTTCCGGTGACGGCAATGATGGGATTGCTGCAGAGAGTCAGAAAAAGGGATAAATCCGTTTCTACCCTTTGGGCCGCCTTCAAGTAGGGAGAGGATGGGGGAACCGCAGGGTTTTTTATGACCATGTCGGCGTTTTCAAAGTCTTCCATCCTGTGTGTCTCCAGAACATAGTGAACATCCAGATCCTTCAGACTATCGAGGGATGGTTTGAGTATCTCCGCTGACCGGAGGTCGGTTGCTGTCACTCTGGCACCCTGTTCTGCCAGGTAGCGCACAGAAGCCACACCGCCGCCATTTAATCCCAGGCCCATAACTGTGACGTTCATATTTTTAAAATCATGTGACTTCATTTCAGTGCTCCTGCTGTGAATCTCCGCATATAATGGTATAATAGGCATAGTAGCAGAATATTGAATACTTGCCAAAGGTGGGAACCGAAAATGTCTTTCAAGTTTAGATCCTTATTCATCCTCTTATTATTCTCGGGGATAAGCTCGCTTTTGGCAGATGATTCCGCCATGTTAGTCTATGCCGAGGGAGAAGGGTTTACTCTCGTTCGAGGGGGAAAATCTCTATACTATGACCTTTACAGCCAAGGGGCTGAAGGACTGCTCTTGGAAGGAGGGGATCTCCTACTCACCGAAGAAGATACATGGCTTGAAATACAGCTTGGAGGCTCTTCAACCATCATCAAAATTTCAGAAAACACCACCTTCACCCTCAAGTCTCTCCAGAATGAGGGCGGAATCTTTAAGGTTTCCTATGGAAGGGTGAGAGCCCGGGTTGAAAAATTAACAACGGACACACCCTTCTGGATTGAGGGGGGGGATACAGTTGCCGGGGTGAGAGGAACCGACTTCGGTTATGATCTTTTTTATGACGGGAGTTCACCTGAAAAAAAGAATGTCAGTATTTACTGTTTTGAAGGAAAGGTCGAAGTTGTACGCCGGCTAGACACAGAGGAGGGAGATGCCTATCAGGCTGACTCTGACTTTGCGAAAGGAAAGGATTATACATCCACCGTTCTTTTGGGCAGGAACGAGATGGTTTCTGTTTCATCAGAGGATAAGACGGCTCCTTTGAACAAGAAGAAAATAGAACTGGAGGTGAAGGAATATTGGGAAATCAATGATTTTCTATATGAAGGTGAAGAAGAGGACATGGAGAAGATGAACTTTCAGGACTTCCATAATGATGCTGAGCTTTTAAGACAAGGAGCCCTGTATTCCACACTGACAGGAGCTTTTATTGTTGGTGCGGGGCTAACGGCTTACCTGGCCGCAGATGACTCTTCCATGGGATTTGGTCTCACCACGGTGGGATCGTCCCTGATCGCCGCCGGTGGATATTTCTATATAAGGTCTCTTATTCTGCCATGATCTTTTATTCTGTTATTTTTTGGAGACTGCGATTCAGGCCGACTATGAGCCAGTTCCCTTTCTTCTGTTTTTCCAGGGTGACTAGATCGGTGACAAAATAGCCTTCCGGCGGGATCGGTCCTACTTGGTCTATTTCGTTGGATGAACCGGGTATCCATTTTTCATAGCTGACCCTAAATTGTCCCTCTCCCAAATCCTCAATGCTGAGTTCTGCCACACCATATAAATTGATTCCAGATTCCAGTTCCGGCCGTCCTGAGGCGACCCACTCTGCGGCACTGAGCACTCCGGATTTCCCTTCATACCCCATACGGACACGGGAGGTCACAAAAAAGTTGGTCACTTCTGTCAGGTCGCCTTTCCCTACTTTCTTGTCTATGGAGTCTTCCATTATCTCCTGGTTCATAGTGTTGAATCCGTCATAATAGGAGTGTATGACTTCTCTGGCTTCCATTCCCATTGTCACCGGCGGTTCAAGAGATTTTCTGATGGGGGTTCCTACAATGACACCCAGAAGGATCACTGTTATGGCGGTGATCATAAAAAAAGTATTTTTTTGTCTCCAAATCTGTCTCCGCCTTTGGTTTTTCTCTCCCCGTTCTACTCTTTGTGAAGCTTTAGCTTCAATTGTCTGCAGTTCTTCCTTGCTTAGTGCGTTGACAGGGCCCTCTTTGACCCAAAGATCCAGAGCGTCTATCCACTGTTTCATGAATTGGCTCTCCCCCTTGAAGGATCTCGCCATGACCTGGGATATCTCTTTTTTGAGGCCGGGAATCAGCAGGTCCGGACTGAGGAGGGGGCTCCTGCGCAGTTGTTCGTTCCTGTTATCCTCTTCAGTTTCCAGGGGGCATAGGGGTGCTGACCCTTGAGGAGGGTCGCTGAGAGAATCGCAGCAGTAAACTCCAGACCTTTCAGGCCGCTGTGATCAGGATGGTTGTAGGGGTACCAGTGGAGCATCCTTGTTTTCTCATTGTCGCTTTTGCGGATAAACTCCATGAGACTGTTGGGCAGGAGAAGGATTCTTCCGTCATTGAGAAAAATCCATCCCCGGGAGTAAAACCCCTGATAACTCATTTTTTTGTTTCTAAGAGCCTGGAAAAGATGAACCATCCTGTTCAGTTTCTCCAGATCAAGGTCGGCGGATGTGAATTCCCGTCCTTCCACGAGGGGACCATAAAAAACCATGCAGCCCCTGTGTTCGCTGATTCCAATCAGATTCCATGGTTCCATCCGCTCTTCATCGTCGAAAATCCAACCCGGTTCATTTTGGAGAGCCGTTATATCGACAGATCTGAAAACTTTTGAATTCAATCCGCTGAGGATCGCCGAATACTCTTTTCCATCAATGTTTAGAGGAATCAGGTTGTTGTCGTCTTGTTTCAATGTATTCATATGGGGCTCCCGCTAGAATCTGGCTGCATCTATAGGGATAATATACTAAATTAAGAGCTGGGAGGCATCAGTCAGTATATTTTTCATCTAAAATAGGAAGGGAATAGACCCTCGCGGAGAATCTGTACAGTGTGTAGCTGTCCTTCTTCCAGAAATCCGATGGGAGTCCTGCCTTCCTGCAGAGCTGATTCATAAAGCTGTTCCTGTCCCAGTTTTGTTCGCTGGCCACCTGGGGAAGAAACAGACCTTGTCTCCCTCTGGCGGCAAGAAGGGCGCCATGTTCCCCCATAATGAGCTCATCAGGACCTGATATTTCCTCCATGGGGCTAAGGAGTGAGACCTCAACTTCAATATCATTCCACTCATTTTCGCTCAGCGGATTGAAACGGTAATCCTTAAACGCTGCCGATTCACCCGCGTCCCTCAAGGCCTCTTCCAGTTTTTTGTCAGACTGCATATACCCGATACAGCCCCTCAATTCTCCTTTCAGATGAAGGGTTACAAAGACAGCGCATCGGGGCATTTCCCGGAGAAAATCTGGAGTTACAGGTTCTGGATGACCAAAGGCTACTCCTATGACGGCATGAACCCAGTCCAGAAGTCCTTCTTGTTCTTTATGATTTAAGTCAAGGTCTCCCATCTTCTCCTCCTTTCTAAGACCAGCTGATTCCGGCGTAATATACGGCCTTTAATTCGCCTCTGTCCAGTAATTCTGTTTTGTCCCTTTTCAGAATATGAAGGGTTTTGTCCTGAAGAATACCAAGATCGGACAGCAGGGTTAATAGCGCTGTCCCGCAGCTGCTGATCAGCCCTTCTGTTTCCAGTTCCTTTAGGGATCGCTTTAAAGGCATCTCTAAGTTGTCTAACAATCTTTGAGCCTCTGCTTCAGTCTGGCTTGCCAGTCCATAGCGGCTTAGATTGGCCGACAGAACAACCAGTATCTTTTTATCTGGAGTGAACAGCCTTTGTTTCAAAGTTCCCGCAGCCTTCTTTAGGTCGGATCGCTTCAAACCACCCAATAAGAGCGGGATGATCTCAACCTGGGGAAAGAGGGTTTGGATAAAGGGAATTTGAAGCTCCAGAGCATGCTCTTCCATATGGGGAGAATCATCAAAAACAAACAGATCCGATTTTTCTGTCAGACTCAAAGCGGCAGAACTATCAACGTTGACGAATCCCAAAGCTGTTTCAAAATATTTTTTACTGGACAGATATAGGACTCTACGGTCTTTTTCCCTGTGTACGGGGCCCAACAGAAGGACCCGGTCCGGTTTGAATTCGCTGGCTGCCGCAAAAGCGGCCCCCAGGGACTCCCCTGTTTTATCCCATGTGCCATGGGGGCAGAGGATAACAGCTGCATCACCCCGGGGACATCCATTCATGAGAGCCTCGATTTTTGCCTTCAGCTCTTCGGGATTATCCGGGTAGAATAGGCCGCTCACAATGGGTTTCCGTATATCTTTTTTTAATATGTCCATGGTTTTATGTTGTTCCTTTCAGTCGCTGGATTCTGGATTCATCCAATTTTACAAAGAGGTTTTTTTCTCTGGTTGGTAGAACCAGTCCTCTTTTACCTTCCTTTGGTTTTCTTAAGTATTTGACCTGAGTGTAGTATAGGTCTGCCGCTCCCGATGCCTTGGCCTTGCTGTAAAAAAGGGCCAGGTTTCCCGCATCCAACAAGGTTTCCAGAGGAATCGACTTTCCCCGGGGCAGGCGGATAAAGACATAGGCTCCCGGATAATCCCTTGTGTGAAGCCAGTAGTCGTTTCCCCTCACATGCTTCCCCATAAGTGTTTCATTTTCCTTGGCGGAACGGCCTACGAGTATGGTAAAATTACCAGAGGTAAAACTCAAACCGGGGACTTCGTTGTGGCTCTCTTTTTTTTGCTCATTTTCTGGGGGAACCATTGCCTTGAGGGTCTCCAGGTCTTCAATGGAATCTAGGCGTCTCAGATCCTCTTGAACCTGGGCTAGGCGCATCTGCAAATTGCTGATTTCATCTTTTCTCAGCTCATGTCCTCTCGCTGCTTTTCCGGCTTTTTTATAGTAGTTCTGGCCATTTTCAACGGCAGATTTTGATGAATCCAGGGGGATGGCCTCTGTACCATCTGCGGGGAGGAATTCTTTTTGACCCCGTTTTATCAGATGAAGGGACGACATCAAAGTGTCTGCCATACGCCTGTACTTCTCTTCATTCTGATATTCCTTCAGCTTTGCTTCCTGGTTTTTGAGACTGACTTTTATGCCGTTTTCTTTGTATTCCAGGCTCCTTCTGGCTTTGACTCTCAATTCTTCGATTTGCCCCTCTGATTCCTCAGCAGAATAGAGTTCTTCTAAAAAGGAACTATAACTCTCTATTTTCTCAGCTGGGAGGCGCAGAGAGAATTTTTTACCGGGTGCTTTTTCATTTACTTCGGGTTTGAATCGTTCTCCTGGAATCTCTTTTCGGGCGGGTCTTCTTGAAAAGGCGTCTAGAATTTTGTCCTCCTTATCACAAAGGATCAGGTTCGCAGCACCGCCCCAGAGTCTGATATACAGGATGTCCTGTCTTTCTCCCTTTTTCAGCACTAGTCTAATGATCCTGTCTGTGCCCAGTTGACCCGATTGGATTACCCGGCACCCCTTGATTCTGGACCTCATGAATGTGGTGAATCTGGGCGGTTTAGGCAGGGACGGGGGACGGCTTTTGATTTCATGAATCCGGAGGCTCTTTCTATCCAGACAAATGAGCATATTAAAGCTTCGCCCTGGACGGTGAAATTCAAAAATTAACTGGGTGTAACTGATTTGCCGTATGTTCTGCAGGAAGGAACCTTCCAGAGGCAGTTCTTCTAGAACTCTATTGATTTCAACCCAGTTGAGGCTCACTCTGTCACTCCTTTGTTCTCTAAAGCCTGGAGAAACTGTTTTTCTCCTGTGTGAGAATAGAAAACAAGGTAGACCTTCTTTGGATATTCTAAAGGTAATAGTTCTTTCCTGAGTGTATTATAAACGACCAAAGCCGCTTTTTCGGGTGGATAGGCGTATACACCAGTAGATATTGCCGGGAATGCGATGGTCTTGAACCGATTTTTTTCAGCCAGCATCAAGGATTGTCTATAACAGGATGAGAGCCGTTCCGCTTCTCCCGCATTTCCTCCCTGCCAAATGGGCCCGACAGTATGGATTATTCCCTGAAAAGGCAAATTTCCAGGGCCTGTCAGAACGGCTTCACCCGGAGGTAAACCTTCCGGATACTGTTCCCTTCTCACACGGTGACAGATCTTTAACAGGGATGGACCGGCCGCCCTATGGATGGCTCCGTCCACACCTCCTCCTCCCATGAGGCTGGAATTGGCGGCATTGACTATGGCATTGCAATCTATTGCGGTAATGTCTCCGCAGAGGGTTTCCACACGTCCCTTCATGAACCTCATAACATTATCCCCGTTAAAAAGGCGGCTGCAATAAAAATCCCATTTACTAGGGGGAGCAGCAGAGGTCTTTGGCGGCGGAGACTCCTTCGGGACAGAATTAACATCATGATCAGGGGCATTAAGCTCAATAGGAAGTGAAGCGCTCCAGTCTCTGATAAAACAGGGATCGCTGTGAGGATCGTTAAAGGAAGTAGAATCTGTGAGAGAGTCATCATCCACCGATCGAATTGTAATGGCCTTCTATCATTTTTTAGAAGGATCCATGACCTAATGAGAAAAAGAGAATGAGATAGTAGGAGCAAAAATCCTGCAATCCTGTGGAGTATCATGATCATTTCAAAGATGAATGTACCTGTTTCGCTGAAAAAATTCCATATCCCTGGATTCTGATACACGGATAAAAGCATCAAAGCATATCCTTGAGATCCTTTCCTATAAGTGAAAAGGGTATTAATTTCTATTCTCACATTGGCTTTTAAATTATAATAGAGTCATGAATGATTCGAACTCAGATTTGCAGACTGAACTAAAAGAGTCTTTGGGTATCGATGGAGTCGCCTGGTCTCTCGGGCGTCTCTTGTCCAACCCGGGAAGCTTTGACACTCCTCTTTGGGGACTCTTTGTCTATGACTCAAAGAGGCAGCTCCACTTCATCCGTTTTCATCAGGAAAACTGGTTCTCTGCGTTGGTTCACTCAGGGACAGGTTCCGTCCGGAAAGACTCTGGTGATATTTTGATTCACCTGTGCTTTTCCCCAGAAAAAACCCTGTCTTTGATGAGGGTTCACAAGCGGGGATTCTTCGGTTTTCTGACCACACCCTCGCCCCGGTTTCATCTGCTGCAGGAGGGGTCGGAAGATAGGGTTATTTTTGAATTGGAAAACCCTGGAAAGGATCTCCTGGAATTGCTGGAGCAGATCTCTAGGTGAGGCCTTTTTCAACGAGATTCCTTTTTAAGGCCCGGACAGTCAGTGGGGGCAGAGGGTTTACTGAAATTCTGGATATTACAAAGTCCTCTCTGATAACGAATCACGTTGATAAGGATGTTTCTTGATACGAAAACTATATGTAATGAACCTTGTTCTATCCTTTATTAGGGATTATTATATATAGAAATATATTTATGACAGGAACTTTTATGACTTTAAGTGAACACTTTGCTCCTTTTCGTGACAAAATCATCGGCAATAATCAGAGCATGACCCTTGCTTCAGGAGAGACCGGACCCATCGTCTACGCTGACTGGGTTGCCAGCGGTCGTCTCTATGGTCCCATAGAAGAGTTCATGACCAATAAGATTGGTCCCTATGTGGCCAATACTCATACGGAAACTACAATCACGGGGACAACTATGACCCGGGCCTATCATGAGGCCCGGCAGAAAATCAAATCCCATGTGGGGGCAGACAAACGGGACTCTCTTTTCCTAGCCGGGTTCGGAATGACCGCCGCCATCAGTAAACTCCAGCGTATTCTGGGGCTGAGACTCCCCGAGGGATGTCCCGAAACTTGCCATGGCGATAATAAACCTCTAGTCATACTGACTCATATGGAACACCACTCAAATCAGATCAGCTGGGAAGAGTGTGCCTGTGATGTGGAGATCCTTCCCCGGGTGGATACGACGGGACTACCCGATTTAAAGTCTCTGGCATTCCTTTTGAAAAAAAACCAGGATAGACCCCTTTTAATAGGTGCCTTTTCTGGTTGCAGTAATGTGACAGGTATTATCACTCCCTATTATGAAATGGCAAAAATGATGCATCAGGCAGGAGGGTATTGTTTTGTTGACTTTGCTGCTTCTGCTCCCTATGTCGATATGAACATGCATCCTGAAGATCCGGAAGAAAGGCTGGATGCCATTTATTTTTCTCCCCATAAGTTTCTGGGAGGACCGGGGTCTTCTGGGGTCCTTGTACTGAGCAATGATTTATATCAGAGAGTCATCCCGGATCAGCCCGGGGGTGGTACTGTGAAATGGACGACCCCCTTTGGTAGTCACAGTTATTTTGATGAGATTGAAGTCAGGGAAGACGGAGGTACTCCCGGGTTTCTACAGGCCATCCGCGGGGCTCTTGCCATCGAAGTGAAAGAAGCTATGGACCCTTTGAAAATCAGAGCTAGAGAAGAGGAACTCTATAAAATTCTCCTGGACGAGTTGAAAAAAGAGCCTCTTGTTTTCATGCTGGAACCCCAGAACAGGGATCGGCTGGGAATCGTTTCTGTCTATGCTCTTGGAGAACACCATAATCTGATTGTAAAACTATTGAATGATCGCTTTGGAATCCAGACAAGAGGGGGATGCAGCTGTGCAGGAACCTATGGACACATCCTTTTTTCCATCGATCATAACACATCCAGAAAGATCACAGATATGATTGATCATGGTGATTTGACCCAGAAACCGGGTTGGGTCAGGATCTCTCTGCATCCAACAATGACAGATGACGAGGCCTGTTATATAGGGCAGTCTGTTGTTCAGGTTATCAGGAACTATAAAACCTGGGGAGAGGATTATGATTTCCATCAGGAGAGTGGTGAGTTTACCCGGAAAGCGGGAGAGCTCTCCATGCCCGATCTAATGCGTGAATTCCACCCCTGATCAGCCTGGTTTTTAAACCTTTCGCATCTCCGGAAAAGCTGGGAATCTTCCTTTTAACAGGGATGATTCCTCTTTTCTTCCAAAGAGTACTTTTCCACATTTCTGTAGGAGAAGTGTTATTATAAGACATAAATGTTTGTTTTTATGCATTGTGAAAAGAATCATCCTTTCTTGTATGTTTTTGTAAGTCATTTATACATAAGCATATAATATAATATCAATTATTAGTTTCACTTGGCCTGATAATTGCATTTCAGGTATTCATGACTCGATTCCAAAATATTTTTGAAAGTAGTTCCTTATGCTTAGGGGAGCAGACTCCCGGTACTGTCCTCGGCTGTAAAAGAAGAGTGCAGATTGAAGAATCCGTAAATTGGGGCTTTCCGGAATGGTTGTCTTCAAAAAAAGCGGATTCTTTATAGCAACCAAAGGAGTTTATGAATATGGCGGAGAAGTGCCCTCATTGTAATGATCAAACTTGGAAAGAGCTGAATTTTATATCCAGCATCAGCCAACTGCTGCTCAGCGGAAATGATATTGATAGACTTCTGAGGCAGGTTCTGCAGAGCCTCTGTGTGCATCACAGCTACAAAAGGGGAATGATTTCTATCTTTAACAGAAAGGCCGGTTCTATCCTGATTAAGGAAGCCTTTGGGGTGTCCGATGAGGAAAAAGCCAAAGGCATTTACTATCCTGGTGAAGGCATCACGGGAGAAGTCGTCGAAACTGGACGGACCATTCTTGTCCCTCTGATTCGTGAGGATGCACGTTTTCTCAATAGAACAGGCACGCTTAACAACCTCGGGGAGAGTTCCTTTCTTTGTGTTCCCATCCGAACGGGGGTACAGATAATAGGAACCATCAGTGTGGTCAAGGATTATTCTCCTGATTCCTGTTTGGATGGGGATGAACAGCTGTTGCAGATTCTGGCGTCCATGATTGCCCAGACGGCTCAGCATAGCAGATCCAGAGATGAAGAGAGCATTCAGAAAATTCAGGAAGAATATTCAGGCTGTGAAGATCCCGTTAAACACCCACCCAATATCATCGGCAATTCCAAGGCACTCCAACCTGTTTATCAGATGATCCAAAAGGTGGCTCCCGCCAATTCTACAATCCTCATCTTAGGAGAGAGCGGTGTCGGGAAAGAACTTGTTGCCGAAGCCATCCATTATGCCAGCACGAGGGCCGGACGGGCTTTTGTAAAACTCAACTGTGCGGCTTTGCCTGAAACAATCATAGAAAGTGAATTGTTTGGCCATGAGAAAGGAGCCTTTACCGGGGCGCTTAATCCTAGGAAAGGCCGCTTTGAGCTAGCCCAGGAGGGCACGCTGTTTCTGGATGAGATTGGGGAGATCAGCCCTGGAATTCAAGCGAAGCTCCTCAGGGTTCTTCAAGAGAGAGAGTTCGAGCGCGTTGGAGGGTCTGTCACCATAAAAGTTGATGTGCGAATCATCGCCGCTACAAATAAAAACCTAGAAGAAAAAGTGAGGTCCGGGGAGTTCCGGGAAGATCTTTTTTATAGATTGAATATTATTCCCATCACGGTTCCCCCTCTTCGAGCCAGACCGACGGATATCCTCCTTCTTAGTGATTTCTTTATAGAAAAATACAACCATCTGAACGGCAAAGATGTTCACCGTATTTCGACATCCGCCATTGATATGCTCATTTCATATCATTGGCCCGGGAATGTTCGGGAGCTTGAGAACTCGATAGAACGGGCGGTTATTCTCAGCGAAGACCGCGTTATTCACGGTTATCATCTGCCTCCGTCTCTCCAGATGGCAG
This sequence comes from Oceanispirochaeta crateris, assembly GCF_008329965.1. Classification (GTDB taxonomy): domain Bacteria; phylum Spirochaetota; class Spirochaetia; order DSM-2461; family DSM-2461; genus Oceanispirochaeta; species Oceanispirochaeta crateris. The sequence goes on along the minus strand of NZ_CP036150.1, from coordinate 2,314,051 downwards.
ATCCGCATCTGGGGACTCGGGAGATCCATGGAACCCTTCAGCAAAAATTGGATTCCATTGAGTATGAAATGATTGTAGAAACACTAAAATCTACGAGAGGAAATCTGTCTCGGGCAGCGGAGCAGTTGGGGCTTACCAACAGGATGATGGGCATCCGTGCCAGAAAATACAACATTGATTTTAAGACATTTCGGCGCAATAATTCTTTTCTGTTGGCTGATGAAGCCTCCTGTGGCTGATCATCGCCTTTTCATGCAGGTTTCATTTCCTTGTGAGGACCTTTCTTTCATTCATTTTCAGTCAGAGAACTTTTATTCGAGAGAGTTATTATCCGGGCGTAAAAGAGGAGAAAAACCAAGAATCCCTCCTTTGACACGGGGACATGGTTCCGGTTTTTTTATATACTGATCTGAAAACACTAAAATTGTAAGTTATAGGTTGATTAGAAATATGAATCAGAAATACAAGCTGGCTTTTGTATGCGGAAAACTGGGCGACGTTGACGGCGTGTCCCTTGAAGTTGATAAATGGATCGAAGTCCTGGGTTCTCTGGGACATGAAGTCTACGCCATTGCGGGATCTTTTGCCTCCGATCTCCCCATGGTGCCCGAACAAAAAAGACTGGAGGTCCCAGAACTGTGTTTTGATTCGGATTTCCAAAAAAATATAGAGCTTTTGATGTTTCCCCATATCATTCCGGGAAACAGAAGCAATCTTTCTGAGCATAATCGGAAAGAACTTCTGGAGGATCTGGATTTAAAGGGAGCCGAAGCAGCGGATACTATCCATCGTTTTCTCCTCGATAACAAGATTGACTGCCTTATCGCCCAGAATACAAATGCAATGCCCATGACACTCATCGGTGGTTCTGCCGTATATAAACTGGCATCGGAGTACAAGATGTCTGTGATATTTCATCACCATGATTTCTGGTGGGAGCGGAGCCGTTTCAGCGGGAATCATATGGAAGATCTTCTGAAAGAAATCATGCCGCCCGATGATCCCTCTTTGGAACATGTTGTGATCTCTTCTTATGCTGCCCATAATCTAAGGACCATTAAGCGGGTGAATCCGCACATCGTCCCCAATTGTGAAGATTTTGACCATCCTCCGGTGAAAGATGAGTACAACAGCACATTTCGGATGGATCTGGGGTTCAAAGAGGATGATATCCTGTTCCTCCAGCCAACTAGAATTGTTCCCCGGAAACGGATTGAAGATTCTATTTTGCTCGTATCCCAGTTTCAAATGAAATATCCGGAGTTAAAAGAGCGTATCCGTTTTGTTATTTCATTGTATCAGGGGGATGAACTGGATGACAGTTATGTCACAGGTATTCAATCCCTTGCAGAGAGTGTAGGCGTGCATCTGGATCTGATTGCTGATCGTGTTGCCTCTATTCGGGGTGTTGATGCACAAGGCCGGAAATTATATACAAACAGGGATGTTCTCGTAAATTCAGACATAGTCACCTATTTGCCCATCTGGGAAGGTTTTGGGAATGCCCTTTTAGAAACTGTCGCTGCCAGAGTGCCCCTCATTGTGGCCACTTACCTGGTCTATAAGACAGACATTATGAACCGGGGCCTGGAATGCGTCGAAATTAGGGATGATTATGATGAAAAAGGGAATTTGATCATTCCCGAGAACTGCCTGGGCCAAATTTATCAGTTTATTCAGGATCCTGGTGTCAGAGCCATTAGGACCGAAAACAGCTTTAATGCCATGAAGAAAGCCTTTGGAATGCCCGTATTGGAAAAAAAGCTGGAGAGCATTTTAGGGGCTTACGGAGATGAAATCCTGGCTTCCCGCAGACGCCTTTCCAAGAGTAATACTACTTTTGCAGTTTAATCCGCCCCGAGAGGGGTGGATTCGCAGATTCCAATGTGGAAACAAATGTCACCTTGGTCCCGATCTCTGTGAAACCGTATGGTGCCTATTGTATTCTAAAAATAGTTCTCCCATAGGTTTTCTCAGAGTTTCCATCTTTATTCTTTTTATGATGAAGTTGCTAAAAATTCCTGCAAATGTTAAATAAACTGGAAACGCGATGAAAAATATGAGTAGGACTAAAGAATTTATAAATGGAACACGAGGGGCTATTCCCCTCCTTCTCGGAACGGCTCCCTTCGGACTGATATACGGAACTCTGGCGGTGACGGCAGGACTTTCCAACGCCGCTGCTATGGTTATGTCTCTCCTTGTTTTTGCCGGTTCGGCCCAGTTCATTGCTGTTGGTCTCGTGGCGGCTGGAGCTCCCACTTTAATCATTGTATTTACAACCCTTGTGGTGAATCTCAGACATATGCTGTACAGCGCCACTCTTCTTCCCTATTTGAGGACTCTTCCCCAAAGATGGAGAATCCCTCTGGCTTTCTGGTTGACTGACGAGGCCTTTGCCGTTTCGGTGGTCAGGTATCGGCAGGAAGATCATTCACCCTTAAAACACTGGTATCAGCTGGGCGCTTCTTTAGCCATGTATGTCAATTGGCAGTTTTGGTGTGCCCTGGGACTCCTCCTTGGAAGCCGTATTCCCGACGCCACATCCTGGGGGCTGGATTTTGCCATGCCCGTGACATTTATTGGTATGACTATCCCCTTTGTGAGGAACAAACCCGCCCTCATCTGTGTCATAAGCGCTGGTGCTGTCTCTTTGATGACTGGATTTTTTCCTTTTAAGTTGGGACTCATCGTTGCCGCTCTAGCTGGAGTGGCCGCCGGATTGCTCACAGAAAAATCTCTTTCCATCAAGGCTGTATTAAAGGAGGATCGGGCATGAGCGGCCAGGAAGTTCTTATGCTGGCAGGTATGACGGCTGTCACATTTCTTATTCGGTATATACTCCTGGCTTTGGCCGATCGTTTCCAAATGCCCGATTTGATGGAGAGAGCCCTCTATTATGTTCCTCCGGCGGTACTGACGGCCATCATTATGCCATCTGTCCTACTTCCCGAAGGCTCTTGGGATATCAGTTGGCAGAATGCCTACATCTTTGGTTCTTTGGCAGCTTTAACTGCAGGTTCTTTGTGGAGAAAGCATACTTTGATGGCTTCTATTGCCAGCGGTCTGTTCGTTTTCTTTCTGTGGCGTTTCCTATTTATCTGAAGCCAATGATTTAAGCATTGGGGTATAAGATAAAATATTACTCATTTATCCTGAAAAGCCTATTTTCAAAATCATTGTTTTCCCCTAATATATTCAAAACTGTTATCTAAGTCATTTAAGCTTGCCATATGTGTTTTATCACCTTTAACAATAATCACATTTAATGGAAAGACTCACCAACACAAGGCCCTAAGGCTTTGAACAAAATATGAAACCGGGGTTGCTCTTCAATCCCGGCCGTATAATGGAGGAAAAATGGAATACTCTGTAGAAGTAAAAGAAATGTGTCCCATTTCCAGAGGACCCAAGCATGAATCTTCGCCCATTCCGATGGAAGGAAAATTCAGGGTTGCTAAGGAAGTTACCGACATCTCCGGGTTTACCCATGGAGCCGGCTGGTGTGCACCCCAGCAGGGTGTATGTAAACTGTCATTAAACATCAAGGAAGGGATCATCGAAGAGTGTCTGATTGAAACAATCGGTTGCTCCGGGATGACTCATTCTGCGGCTATGGCCTCAGAACTGCTCACAGGAAAGACTATTCTGGAAGCCCTCAATACCGACCTTGTTTGTGATGCAATCAATGTTGCCATGAGAGAACTGTTTCTTCAGATCGCCTATGGTCGTTCCCAGACTGCGTTCTCAGAGGGTGGACTGCCCGTGGGTGCCGGATTGGAAGACCTTGGTAAAGGACTCGTTTCCCAGGTGGGAACCACCTATGGTACAAAGGCCAAGGGTGCCAGGTACCTTAATCTTGCCGAAGGTTATATTAGCAAACTGGCTCTGGATAAGAATGATGAGATCATCGGTTATGAGTATGTAAAAACAGGACCCATGATGGATATGATTATCAAAGACGGTAAAGACGCCAATGAAGCGGTTAAAGCCTGTACTAATAGCTATGGTCGTTTTGCCGAGGGTGTGAAATTTGTTAACCCGAGACACGAGTAGGGAGGAGCAGAAAGATTATGGCACTGTTTGAAAGTTATGAAAGAAGAATAAAACAGATTGAAGTAGTTCTCAAAGAGAACGGCATCTCATCCCTTGAAGAAGCTAGGAAGATCTGTACCGATAAAGGCTTCGATCCTTATGAAATCGTTAAAGAAACACAGAATATCGCTTTTGAAAACGCCAGCTGGGCTTACGTTCTCGGGGCGGCTATTGCTGTTAAACGGGGCATAAAAAAAGCCAGTGAGGCTGCTGAGGTTTTGGGTGAAGGCCTTCAGGCTTTCTGTATTCCCGGTTCTGTTGCAGATCAGCGAAAAGTCGGTATTGGTCATGGAAATTTGGCCGCCAGACTCCTGAGCGATGAATCCAACTGCTTCTGTTTCCTTGCTGGTCATGAGTCATTTGCAGCCGCTGAAGGTGCAATTAAGATTGCCCAGAATGCCAATACTGTTAGAAAAGCACCCCTGCGGGTAATCCTGAACGGACTTGGTAAGGATGCAGCCTACCTGATTTCCAGAATCAACGGGTTCAACTATGTAGAAACCAAGTACAACTATGAAACAGGGGAACTTGCCGTTGTGAAGGAAACCAAATTCTCCGATGGAGACAGAGGGACCATCAACTGTTATGGTGTGGATGATGTTTCTGAAGGTGTTGCTGTTATGCACAAAGAGGGCGTAGATGTTTCCATTACAGGTAACTCTACAAACCCCACAAGATTCCAGCACCCCACAGCAGGTATCTATAAAAAAGAGTGCAATGAGCAGGGAAAAGACTTCTTTTCTGTAGCCTCCGGTGGAGGAACAGGACGGACTCTGCATCCTGACAATATGGCTGCCGGTCCTGCTTCCTATGGTATGACCGATACCATGGGTAGAATGCACTCCAGCGCTCAGTTCGCAGGGTCATCTTCCGTACCGGCTCACGTAGAAATGATGGGACTCATCGGAATGGGAAATAACCCCATGGTCGGTGCTTCTGTTGCCGTGGCGGTTGCCGTCGAAAAAGCAATGGCCTGATTTTCTAGTTATCATTGAGTTTAAAACCTCCGGAGTGAATTCCGGAGGTTTCGTTTTTCTTAAGAAAACCACAAAAACAACATGATATTGAGAGATTTTCGAATGAGTAAGTCTCTCTGTTTCGCTATAATGCGGCAATAATTTCAAAGATGTTGATAAGGGTGAGAATGTGAAAACCGGTGTTAAACAATTTTCAGAAGAAGACATAGAGTTGTGCCTGGATGTGCTTTCTCATTTGGCGGCACATCATGATGACTTTGCAAGACTTCCCAAAGAACAGCAGATCCACTTCATGAAATCAGCTGGAATTCTGTCTAAACCTGATATCAATCAGAGAAAGCTGAGGTATAAGACAAAACGCCAGATAAAGCGGCAGCAGATCGTTTTAGAAGAGCGGAAAGCCAGGGCTTCTACGGGAATCCGTCAAGCCAGAGAGTTTGAGGTCTTTACGGCTCCAGCTCAGCTTCTGCTTAGGGACAGCTCCATCGAAAATGATGATACTCTGGAACTTCATTCTCCCAGAAACTGCTATGTCTGTAAGGCCGAATACAAAAAGCTGCATTTTTTTTATGATGCCATGTGTCCTTCCTGTGCGGAGCTGAACTATCAAAAACGATTTCAGAGTGCCGACTTAACAGGACAGGTTGCCCTGATTACGGGTTCTCGTTTGAAAATTGGGTATCAGGCTACCCTGATGATGCTCCGAGCCGGAGCTACTGTGATTGCAACAACCCGTTTTCCCGTTGATTCGGCCCTGCGATATGCGAAAGAAGAGGGCTATAAGGATTGGGGTGACAGGCTTCACATCTATGGTCTGGATCTGAGGCATACGCCCAGTGTGGAGATATTCTGCAGCCATCTGGAAGAAAAATATAGCCGCCTGGATATCCTTATCAACAATGCGGCCCAAACAGTGAGAAGACCTCCCGGATTTTATGCCCACATGATGGAAAATGAATCAAGGTCTTTTCATGATCTGCCTGAGAACACACAGAAGCTACTGGAAAATTTTCAGGTTTGCACAGCAAAACTGGACTCAGTGGACCAATATGATCTGAGCCGGGAAAGCGCATTGCCCGTCTCCTGGCATGGGAAACTCCCGGGAGTCGGCCTCAGAGAATCGGCACGGCTATCCCAAATTCCCTATACCTATGATGATACCCTCTCTACGGAGGCCATTTTTCCCGCAGGGAAGCTGGATGTGGATCTGCAGCAGGTCGATTTGAGAAAAACCAATAGTTGGCGTCTAAAACTTGGAGAGATCCAGACTTCAGAGATGCTTGAAATACAGCTGGTCAATGCGGTGGCCCCCTTTGTGCTCTGCAACAGGCTCATCCCCATGATGAAACGGGATAATACGGGTCAAAAACACATCGTCAATGTTTCTGCTATGGAAGGTAAATTTCATCGCTTTAAAAAAGCCGAACGTCATCCCCATACCAATATGGCAAAGGCTGCATTGAACATGCTGACCCATACTTCAGCCAGAGGGTTGGCCGACTTTGGAATCTATATGAATGCGGTAGATACAGGATGGGTCACTGATGAAGACCCTGTTCAGCTTTCTAAACTGAAAGAAGAGCTACATGATTTTCAGCCGCCACTGGATATTGTTGATGGTGCTGCCAGAGTTTGTGATCCCTTTTTTGACGGTATCAATACTGGAAAACATTGGTGCGGGAAGTTTCTCAAAGATTACTTTCCCATTGATTGGTGATTTTTTGATGATTTCACCATTTGACATACAGGCTTCTTTAAATAATGCTTGACACAACTCTGATAATCATCCGAAGTTTGTATAATGAGTAAAGTCTCCCGCAGATTCAATTTGCTGCTGATCCTGTCTGTCGCTTTATCCGTTTTCATCTCATCCATATCCATTACGGCTTACCTCTTATTTAGTAATGAGCAAGATGGACATGTGAAAGACCAAATACAGCTGAAGGCTCTGAGTGATCACATCCGGATTTTTCTGGATCATGCGATTTCAGTGAATTACCAACTCTCCATTAATCCTGAGATCAAAGACACCATCCTCAATGCCGATGAAAACTGGGAGATAAGGTCTGAGACATACCGAAATCTCTATGATACAGAATCTCCTTTGAGTGACAGCTCTGGTTATCCTTTATTAGGACAGGTTCAGAATCAGTACGATTTTGTAGAACTCTTTTTCATACAGGATCACAATGGGTATCAAACGGCCAGATCCTATGGTGACTTGGGAGAAAGAGAAAACCGTTGGTGGTTTAGAGAAATGGCACTCAATCAGGACTACCGTTCCTTTATTTCCCACTCCTATTTCTCATTGACCGGTGCCAAGCCGGTGGCTTCGATTTTTCATCCTATCTGGGACCAGGGACAGTTCATCGGAATCATGGGGATGAATATCAATTTTCATAAATTTCAGGAGATTGTTGAATCTTCCCTGGTTTTGGAAGATATGTATGCCATTGTTACCGATACGGAAGGCGTGGTGATCGCTCATCCTGATAGTGCAATTCTCTCCGAAATGTTCAATCTTAAAACTATGAAACGTTCCGTCTTGGGGCCTGATGTCTCAGAGCTCAATGGCCAGGGATATTTAAATCATGAGGAATACAACATTGACTGGCCTCAGGAAATCAGTGAAGCCGTTGTAAAAGGCATTGCAGGAGAGACAGGCTATTATGAAAATGTCCAATTTTCTGGGAATGCTCAGAATATTTATTATGCTCCCTTGTCTCTCTCCGGGATCGTAAACAAGAATACCCACTATGCGGTGCTGCTTATTCACAATAGGTCCTCCCTTCTAAGAACTCGGAACATCATTTTCTTTTCTATTTTGTCATTCATCCTTGTTTCCATTGCCCTCCTGTATTTTGTGTTTCGAAATCGATTTCACAAACAGATTATTCATCCTCTGGAGCTGCTCATTGATTCCATGAAATCCGGAGACATGGACCATTTTAAGGAGATTAAACTAGACACGGATGATGAGTTTTGCCTCTTGTCCCAGACCTACAATGAGCTGAGGCGTAATCTTGCAGATGCCAACAAAAACCTGAAGAATAAAGTAGACTTCCTGAAAGAGAGCGAAAGCGGATATAGGGCATTTGCCGAGGTCGGTCTTGCCCTTTCTACAGAAAGGAATGTGAATCGATTAATGGAATTGATTCTGGATGAAGCCGAAAAATTGACAAGGGCTGACGGCGGTACCCTGTATCTTTATAACCCCGAAAAGAACCACCTTGAATTTTCAATTCTACATAATCAGTCCATGGGCATTCGCCAGGGGGGAGTGCGTGGAGATCCCATCGGACTTCCTCCAGTTCCTTTGATCAGGGACGGAAAACCGAATACAGCCAATGTTTCCTCTCATGCCGCTGTGACCGGAAAGGTCATAAATATTTCCAATGTCTATGAAACCGGAGAAAGCTTTGATTTTTCCGGTGTTGTCGAATATGACAAACTGAATAATTATCGCTCTGAATCCATGCTGGTTATTCCCATGAAGAACATGTCCGGAGATTTGATAGGAGTGATTCAACTGATCAACGCCCGGAGTCAGGACCTCTGTGCTGTTCAGCCCTTCTCTGATTTTTCAGAGAAATTGATCATCTCTTTAGCCTCTCAAGCCGCTGTCGCCTTGACCAATGTCCAGCTAGGCAAGAATTTGGAAGAGCTCTTCAATGCCTTTATCCGCAGTATTGCCGCTGCCATTGATGAAAAATCTGCCTATACGGGTGGTCATATCAGGCGTGTAGTTATTTTGACCATGTATATCGCCGCCGAGGTGAACCGTAACCAAATGGGAAAGTACGGACCTGTCCTCTTTAATGAAGAGGAGTTGGAGGAACTGCGACTGGCTGCATGGATGCATGATATCGGCAAGATCACGACCCCTGAAAATGTGATGGATAAAAGGACCAAGCTCGAGAGAATGCAAGATGGTATTGAGATCATTGAAGCCCGGTACAGAATGATGGGGTCCATGGGTTGCAACGAAGCACGGCAGGCAGATTGGGATGAACTGGAAGAAGAGTTTGAATTTTTGAAAAGCTGTAATAGCAGTTCAGAATACTTAAGTGATGAAAACCTGAAGAGACTCAAAGAAATCAGTGGGAAAAGTTATACCTATAAGGATCAATCCTATCCTTATTTGACCGAAAATGAGTTGTACAATCTCTCTATTCGCAAAGGAAATCTGAATCCTGAAGAACGGAAGCAGGTCGAACACCATGCTCAGATGACCTTCCAGATTCTTGAAGAGTTGCCCTTTCCTGGCCATCTGTCCAGGGTGGGGGATTATGCATCCATGCATCATGAAAAGCTTGATGGCTCAGGCTATCCCCGGGGACTCAAAGCCGACCAGATTCCCCTGCAGGCCAGGATCATCACACTAGCCGATATTTTCGAGGCACTCACCGCCATGGATCGTCCTTACCGTGAACCCATGAAACTATCCAAGGCTCTAAAAATCATGAAAGGAATGGTCTCGGAGGGACATTTGGATGAAGATCTGATGGACATCTTTCTACGGAGCGGGAGTTTGACCCGCTATGCTACAGAAGAATTGAATCCGGAACAGGTCGATATGGATCTTCCCATTCCGGATGACCAAGATTAATCCAGGTTTTCTACGGCAGCTCTTTCCAGGGGAAGCCCCTTATGGTAGCGGTCGAAGAAGGAATTAAATCCTTTCACATCTGCGGGGTCTGGTTTTACCGCAACACCCATACTTTCTTTGAAAACATCATTGAGAAATTCAGGGAGGGTCTGTTCTTCTTCTTGAGCCATATAGGAGGCCAGAAGGGCAATGCCCCATGCTCCGCCTTCACCAGCTGTTTCAAGAATAGAAACTGGAGTGTTTGTCGCGGCGGCCATGATTTTCTGTCCCACTTCGGCTGTCTTGAAAAATCCGCCATGTCCTCTTATTTCATCCACCACAACCTTTTCCTCATCTATCAGGATATTCAGGCCCGTTTTCAAAGCACAAAGAGAGGTGAAAAGATGGGTTCTTATGAAATTTGGAAGGGTAAAGTTACTGTCATTCGATCTTGCAAAAAGAGGCCGGCCTTCGCTGAAACCAGTCATATGTTCTCCTGAGATATAGCCGTAAGCCAGAAGACCTCCACAATCCGGATCTGCCTTGAGGGACAGGCCGAGTAGGGTGTCATAGAGGACCGGTACTGATACTTCCGCTCCCAGGGCTTTTGCAGCTTCACCAAAGAGGGATATCCAGGCATCGTAATCGGAGGTACAATTATTGGAGTGGGCCATTCCCACAAGATTGCCGTCTGGAGTAGTGACCAGGTCTATCTCGGGATGAACTTTTGACAGTGCTTTTTCCAGGACCAGCATGGCGAACACAGACGTTCCAGCCGAAACATTTCCGGTTCTGACGGCAACACTGTTGGTGGCAACCATTCCTGTACCCGCATCGCCTTCGGGAGGACAAAGGGGAATTCCTGGTGTCAGTTCTCCGCTGCTATCCAGGAGGAGGGCTCCCTCTTTTGTCAGAGTTCCTGCTTTCTCTCCTGCAACCAGCACCTGGGGCAGTATCTCTTTAAGCTTCCATTTGAATCCCTTTTCTTCTATGAGTGTATCAAAGCTGTTGATGAGGTCGGCATCAAACTCTTTGCTTTTAAGATCAATGGGGAACATTCCAGAGGCTTCGCCGACACCCATCACTTTTTCTCCAGTGAGTTTCCAGTGAATGTATCCTGCCAGTGTTGTCATATAAGCGATTTCAGAGACATGGGATTCATTGTTTAAAATAGCCTGATAGAGATGGGCTATGCTCCATCTTTGGGGTATGTTGTAGTTGAAACGTCCTGTCAGTGCAGCCGAGGCTTCACTGGTGAAATTGTTACGCCATGTCCTGAAGGGGGTGAGCTGTTTGTCCTCTTTATCGAAGACAATATATCCATGCATCATACCGCTGAAACCGAGGCCTTTTACTGTTTTAAGAGTGACTCCGTATTTTGCCATGACATCCTGTTTCAGTTTGGCATAACTGCCCTGAACCCCTGTCCAGACTTCTTCCAGATCATAGGTCCAGACTCCGTCAATAAGAGAGTTTTCCCAGTCATATCCACCGGAGGCAATAGGCTTCCTGTTCGCATCTATGAGGACCGCCTTGATCCTGGTTGAACCCAGCTCGATGCCCAGAACAGCCTGCCCTGATTCAATTTGTTTTTTCAGACCCATTCTATATTCCCCTTTACAACACTATTATTTGGATTTATTATTTGCGTTATCGATAACGCATTTTAGTCCCTGTACTGCCTTCCTGTCAATTGAAATTTCATGCTCCCAGCCGTGAAGATCACCTGCGGAGCCAAATATGAAAGGCGGTTTTTGACAAGTTTACGATATTGTTCTGTGAGGAGGATGAATGCCTACTATCAAAGATATTGCAGATGCAGTGGGTGTTTCCATAGGAACTGTAGACAGGATCATTCATAAGCGAGGCCGTTTCTCAGATAAGACAGCCGAAAAAGTCAGGCAGGCCATGGAAGAGCTTCACTATATTCCCAATATCCATGCCAGGGGTCTGAAGAAAACGAAGAGCCATAGTTTTGCTGCCATGATTCCTCATCTGGCCCAAGACGGCGGTTACTGGCAGCTCGTTGCAGAGGGCATAGAAAAGGCGGCTCAGGAGCTTGGCTCTTACGGCAGCACAGTTCAATTATTCACATTTGACAGGTATTCTTCAGAATCATGTTTGGCTATCCTAAAAGATGTACTGGCCTCTCATGTTGACGGGCTCCTTATCGCCGCCGTCCGGCCGGATGATTTGAAGCCTTTTTTGAGGGATCTGACAATCCCTTACTTGTTCATCGACTCGGATATTCCAGAATTAACCAGGACTCTTTCCTATATCGGACAGGACTCTTATCAAAGCGGCGCCCTTTCGGGAAAGCTCATGAGTCTGCTTCTCAATCACTCCCCTCAAGGAGAATCTGGTCAATCTATATTGCTTATTGAGCCGCCTGGAAGCAATCCACACCTAGCCAAGAGGATAGATGGATTCCGTCAGTTTATGCAGGAGAACCGGAGGGATACGCTTCTTTTGAATATGAAGGAAGATGTGGATGATGAGGCAAGTTTTCATTCCTGTCTGGATGAGTTTTTCAGGGGAGTCCAGTTTCCTCCCAGCGGAATTTTCGTAGCCAACTCATCGGTTTATTACGTAGCCTCCTTTCTTGAAAAACGAGGGGAGTCTTACTGTCGTATTCCCTTGATTGGGTACGACCTAATTCCCGGTAGAGAGGGCTATGTTGAGAAGGGCATCATCGATTTCATTCTGACCCAGCAACCCGAAGATCAGGGGTATAAGGGGGTCATGTCCCTCTATGATTCCCAGGTCCTCAAAAAGTCAATTCAAAGAGTAGTCATTACGCCCCTGAATATTATTACGAAAGAAAATTTGCATACTTTTGAGCATTACACAAGGAATTCCTGAATCGCAGAGGGTATTATGAGTTATATGAAAGAATTGAAGAAGAACTACTATGAAGTTAATATGTTGATCCTCGCTAGAAATCTTACTATTTGTATTTTTGGTAATTTGAGTGCCCTTGATAGTAAAAGTTGAATATTTGCAATAAAGATAATTGGGGCTTATTCTTCGTAAATGAAAGGTGAAGATACACTGACGCAGGAGTGCAACCACATTGAAGAAATTTCTAAATATTTGAGATATCAGGATGGGGACTCCGCAAAAATTATAAAGAAAGAGGCTATAAAAAATCCTGGAGAAATCAAGGATTTTTGTATCAGTGATAGTTCTACTTCCTCCTGCGGTGGTGTCATGCTGTAGATGAATACATACTAGAATCTAAACCCGTTGCTGGTCGATTATCAGGAATAGGTCACTTCTGCCTTCTGATCAATGATGAAAAGACTTTTGTTTCTAGGAAAACACCTACCTAGGTTGCCTGTGGTATTGGTTCTCTTGAAACTTTAAGCGGATCTGTCTTTAACCATAGGAGTCTTGATTTTTACCGGGGAACTAATCATACGGGATACAGTAAAAATAATGCAACTGAAATACTTATAGATTATGAAGAGCTATGCAGAATGGAAGCCCTTGTTATTGATGATAGGACTGAATTTAGCTCATTTAAGAGTGAGAGAAAATTGAATGATTTATCTAATACATAATGGAGGATTTTCCGGAGGAATGTGATTTATATCTATTTTTTCAAGATTGTCTTAAACTTGGGATTTTATTGTTTAGCAGAGAGTTGATTCTCGTTCAAGAAACTGACCATCAATCAACATCTTCCGTGGTGTAGATCCTGGTTTCCTGAGACGCAGCCGCATCAGGTCTACCGCCATTCTTCCAATTTCTTCCATATTGATAGCCAAAGAGGAGAGAGAGACTTTCAGGTGTTTGGCAAAGCGGGTATTTCCGAGACCGGCAACCTGAATGGTTCCTGGAATACTAATTTCTCTGTCCAGAAGTTCTGTCATAAAATCAGCAGCCAGAGAGTCAGAGGTACAGAACAGGGCATCTGTACCGGAGCCGATGATTTCATCTGTTTTTATATCAAGCTTGTCACTTCGGTTCATTTGATATGTCCTTACCTGGAGGGAGGATTCCCGGGCGGCTTCTTCAAAACCTTTGATGAGGAGTGAGCTTATAAGAGGACTTTCCTCTTCCCAGCAGATGGCAGGATGTACACTCCCATTTGAAATAAGAGAACATCCGACCCGGTAACCCATAGCATAGCTGTCCATCCCGCAGAAATCATAGGGTGTGTTACGGGAAAAGGAATACAGGTTTTGATAGATGATGAGAACTGGAATGCCTGCATTCTCAAAAAGGCTGATCATTTTCTCATAGGTTTCTGTGGGTATGTCTGAAGCGGGATACAGAAAAATACCTGCTACATTTTGCTTTATATACTTTCGGCAGAATTCAAAAGATTGCTGTATTCGTTCCTCCGAGGTTCCTATCAGAGCTCCCGACCATATGAGGGTATAATCTTCTTCTTCACAGGAACGGGCTATCTGTGAGTATAATGGCTCCAAAATCTGGTTACGGCCTATATCGGGGACAAGAAGAGCCAGGTAACGGTCTTCCTCTCCCTGTGGAGTGTTTTTGACAAAGGTTCCTGCTCCGACTTTTCGTTCTATTAAGCCTTCTTCCTGAAGGTCATTAAGAGCCTTAGCAACAGTGGGTCGGGATATTCCGTACTCTTTGACCAGCATAAATTCAGTGGGAATCTGATCCCCTTTTTTATATACCCCGGTCTGGATTTTTTTATAGAGGTCGTTATAGATGATTCTGTGTTTGGATTCTTTGCTACTCATTGTCAATTAACCTGATTCAACTTATCAATTAATTTGACAAATGCATAGGGGCATGATAATTTCCAGATGGATGAATGTTCTCTTAAAACTCTCTGATATTTGCCGTTCATTTAACTCCGTCCCTGTATTACGCAATATCAATGTGGATTTCCATTCCGGAGAGATACACTCCATTGTGGGTGAGAACGGAGCCGGTAAAACCACTCTTGTACATATTATAAGTGGACTTCTTAAACCTGACAATGGCGAAATTCAGGTAAACGGAAGAACTTGGTCATCCCTCGGTTATCAGACTGCTCTTAAAATGGGGATAGTCATCGTCCGGCAAAACCTGATCCTTCCTGGAAAATCGACTCTGGCAGAGTATATCTTTCTCGGTAGAGAACCCTCCCTCTGGGGGGTTATCGATTATAAGACTATTTACAAGAAATCCGATGAAATACTGAGACGGCTGCAGTTAAGTTTTTCATCCAGTACCAGGGTGGAAGAGCTGAATCTTGCCGAAAAGAGAATGCTTGCCGTAGCGAGAGCAGTGTATCTGCATCCGAAAATCCTGATCCTGGACGAAGCTACGAATCTCTTTTCAACTACCGAAAGTGAGAGGTTTAACCGTCTTATGGGAATTCTAAGAAATGAGGGAATGTGTATCATCCATATTTCCCATAAACTGGATGAGGTTTTGAGAATCTCCGATAGGATCACTGTGCTGCGTGAGGGGGCTCTCATTGTCAGCTCCTTGACAGAAAAGTTAACGAGGGATGATGTTATTTCTCATATGGTAGGCAAAGAATTCACCCAAACATATTATTGGAAGCCTCATTTCTCAGGAGGCGATGAAATTCTGACAGTCCAGGGGTTGGGTAAGAACCGCCGTTTAAAAAATATTTCCTTAAGTCTGAGAGAGGGTGAGGTTCTGGGGCTGGCCGGACTAGTCGGATCGGGTCGAACGACTCTGGGGCGTATCCTTTTTGGTTTGGATAAACCCGATGAAGGAACTATCTTATTGAGGGGAAAATCTGTCTCTATTGATTCCCCCCGGCAGGCTTTGAATCTGGGCATTGGTTACACTTCCGAAGACCGTCATAGTTTTGGTGTCATGGAAGATCAGTCCATGGGGTTCAATCTGACAGTCAATATACTTAAACGGATAAGTCAATTCTTCTATATTCTGAAAAGAAAGGAACGGGCTGCCATATCGAACGCCATGGAATGTTTTCTACTTGGAAAATACAGTCCTGATCAATTGGTCAAGACTCTGAGTGGGGGAACTCAGCAAAAGGTGGCCTTTGCCAGGTGCACAAGTAATCATCCTGATATCCTCATCGTAGATGAACCGGCCAGAGAAGTGGACATTGAAGGCTCGAAGGAGATTTTTTCCATTCTTAATAACCTTGCGGGTCAAAAAACAGCTGTTATTCTGATTTCTTCGGTATTGGGAGATCTGATAAACAATTGTGATAGAATCCTTATTATGAAGTCAGGACAGATTGTAAAGGAACTGAGAAAAACAGAGTTTAATGAGGAGATGATTCTTCATTATGCCATTGATTCCAGAATCTCTAAGAAGGAGGATACCTCGATTTGAAACATTTTCTTCTTATTGTCGTGGTCCTTTTAATGCCTGCATTTTTATCCGGGAAGGGGCAGCAGGAGTTTAAAGGTAGAACCTATGCGGCCACCTTCATGACTCTGAATAACTCATTTTTTGTGGCTCTGAATGATAGTATTAAGGAGCAGTGTGAAAAAAATGGGGACAGATTACTATCCTATAATCCAGATTTAGATCAGGTTCGACAAATTGACCAGATACAGGATATGATCTCATTGGGTGTGGATGCCATTTTTCTGAATCCTGTAGACTGGAAGGGAATCAGACCCGCTCTGGAAGAGGCTACTAAAGCCGGGATTCCGGTTATTGTCATCGATGCTGCCGTATACGATAGTGATCTAGTGATCTCGACTATCTCATCGGATAATTATGGTGCCGGAAAGCTCATCGGATTGGATCTTATCGCCCGCAGAGAGTCAGCCAAAATTGCTATTCTGGATCATCCCACGAATAAACCCTCTATCGACAGACTGAATGGCTTCCTGGATGTTCTTGGTGGGCATCCTGAGTTCAAAGTTGTGGCCACAAGCAGTGCCTTCGGGTCCATTGACGGGGCTGTTCCCAAAATGGAAAATATTCTTCAGACACACAACGACATCAGTGTTGTCTTTTGTACCAATGATCCCACTGCCGTGGGGGCCATCTCGGCTTTGGAAGCCGCTAATCGCAAAAAAAATGTTCTGGTATATGCTATCGATGGTTCTCCTGCAGGGATGGCCATGGTCCGGAATGGAAAAATGATGGGTACCGTGGCCCAGTCTCCCCTGAAAATGGGCAAACTGGCGGTGGAGCAGGCTGAAAGGTATCTGGATCATCAAACAGTTGAAAAAGAAATAATCATTCCAGTGACTTTGATAAACAGCGGTAATATCCGCCAATTCGCTTTTAATAGCTGGAATTGAATTCAGGAGAAAATTATTGAAACCTTTACTGCAGGATTTGGCTGGGAATCCCTGGTCGTTTCAAATCATCACCCATGGGGCACAATCCTATTTTAAACGCTATGGTGCTACTCTTATTGGACTCTTTGTTCTCGGAACAGTCATGACCATCATGAGTCCTGTTTTCCTGACCCCGGGAAATCTGATTAACATCATGAGGCAGGTTTCAACGAATGGTATGTTGGCTATGGCCATGACTTTTGTCATCCTCACCGGAGGGATCGATCTTTCTGTCGGTTCGGTGATGGCCTTTACCGGGACTCTGGCTGCTGGTCTCATTGCCATCTCCGGTCTTGCTGTGCCTCTTGCTGTGGGAATCGCTCTTATAGCGGGAATCCTTATTGGTTCTGTTAATGGGTTGATTATTGCCTCTACAGGAATTGCTCCCTTTATCGCCACCCTGGGGATGATGAATATTGTTCGGGGATTTGCCTATATTTATACAGGCGGTCTGCCTGTGAGGGTCGACCTTGAGTCCTATAACCGCATCGGTCTGGCCTACATGGGGCCTATCCCTTTTCAGATTATTTATCTCGTTATACTTTTTGTTCTTCTGGATCTTATATTAAAACGGACGACCTTCGGTAGGCATGTTTATGCCGTGGGAGACAGTACGGATGCGGCTTATTTTGCCGGTATCAAGGTCCGACGTATCCGTTTTTCTGTTTACGCCCTTTCGGGATTTATAACAGCTTTTACGGGTGTCATTTTATCGGCCCGCCTTTATTCGGGACAGCCATCGGCCGGGCAGGGATTTGAGCTGGATGCGGTGGCGGCTTGTGTTCTTGGCGGTATGAGTATGACCGGTGGAACAGGACGCCTTATGGGGGCCTTGTTGGGTGCCATGGTCATCGGAGTTTTAAACAATGGATTGAATCTGCTTAATATCAATTCATTCTGGCAACTGGTTGTGAAGGGTTTTGTGATTTTGATTGCTGTATATCTGGATGACCTGAAAAAGAGGACCTGATACAGCTGGTAAGAGATTGTCAGCCATCCCTGCTGAAGGGGATGGCTGACAGCTCTAAGATCTCATTTTTGAAACTCTGAACTTATCAATAACAACGGCAATGATGATAACAACACCTCGGATGACCAACTGCCAGAAGTAGGAAATATTCATGATGGTTAGACCATTATTCAGTACCGCAATTATCAGCGCCCCTATAAGGGTTCCGAATATTCCTCCAATACCTCCGGTCATACTGGTTCCTCCCAGGATAACCGCAGCAATGGCATCCAGTTCGTAACCTTGACCGAGTAGCCCGTTCCCGCTGTAAAGCCGGCTGGCCAGCATGACTCCGGCCAAACCTGAAAGCAAACCGCTTAATCCATAGACAATCAGCAGTATTTTCCAGGTTTTAATTCCCGTCAGTTTGGCTGCTTCCTCGTTTCCTCCCACGGCATAAATTCGGATACCCGTGACAGTTCTCTTCAGGAGAAACCAGATAGCCAGAATCACAATCAGAGCAATGGCCGAAAGCCAGGGGAGAGGACCGATGTATTCATTTCCTATCCAGGCAAATCCAAGGTCGTTGTTTATGACCGTTGTGCCATTAGCCAACAAGTAGGCTGCTCCTCTGAAGACTGTCATGCTGCCCAAAGTGACAATAAAGGGCGGCAAACCGACAAAGGAAATCAAAGCTCCATTAATCAGTCCGATCAGAAGACCGAAGAGCAGACCGATGGGCACTGCCAGGGGGGCAAGTGTAGGCATCAGGGATACAGACACTGAAATAACTGCTCCTGAGGCTAGAATTGATCCGACGGACAGGTCTATACCACCTGTGAGAATGACCATTGTCATCCCTGCAGCCAAAACAATATTGATGGAGGCTTGGCGCAGTACATTTGTCATATTATGATTTGTCATAAAGTAGGGATTAAGAAATGAGAACAAAATAAGGATCAGTACCAGTATGGGAAAGATTCCCAGATTCTTCATAAAAGATGTATTCGTTAAAAATTGGGGCTTTTTCACTTCAACCCTCCTTTGTATAGCTGTAATCTGCTTCACGGACACCCGTGGCATAGGACATTATATTTTCCTGAGTAATCTCTGAGCGATCTGAAATCTCACCAATAAGACTTCCTTCGCGCATAATCAGAATTCTCTGACAGATTCCCACAATTTCGGGGAGTTCACTGGATATGAAGATGACGGCAACACCACTGGAAGCCAGTTCTCCGATAATCCTGTATATTTCGCTTTTGGCTCCAACATCCACTCCTCTGGTCGGCTCATCCAGGATGAGAACTTTAGGTTTTATGGCCAGCCAGCGGGCGAGAAGAACCTTTTGCTGGTTCCCTCCTGAAAGCTTCTGTACTCTGACATTTGGAGAGGTTACCTTAATATTCAATTCTGCTATGGAGGAGCCTGAAAAACGATTATTACTCCCCTTTGAAAGAATCCCCCCCTTGGCCAGTTTACCCAGGACGTTCATACCAATGTTGTCACCTACGCTCATATCTAAAAAAAGACCCTGCAACTTTCGGTCTTCCGGAACATAGCCGAGGCCATGATATATGGCATCGCCGGGGTTCTTTATCGTAATTTGTTCTCCATCCAGATAAACCTGACCAGAGACTTTACGGTCAATACCGAAGATCATCCTGGCCATTTCAGTCCGTCCAGCACCGACGAGTCCTGACAAACCAAGGATCTCTCCTGAACCAACATCAAAACTGACATTCTTGATTGTTTTACCGTCGGAGAAATTTTCGACAACAAATGTGCCTCTTCTGATATCTGTATTAATTTCATGTTTATAGAAATCATCCAGAGACCGGCCCACCATCATGGACACTACTTTGGATGAAACAATCTCTTCTTTAGCTAGAGTCCCAATGTATTTACCGTCTCGTAGTACGGTGACTCTATCGGCGATGCGGGTCACTTCATTCAGACGGTGACTGATATATATAATGGAAATTCCCTGGTTCTTGAGAGACATAACGACTTCAAAGAGTTTCTCTGTTTCTCTATCACTCAAGGCGGCCGTTGGTTCATCCATGATCAGGACCTTGCTTTCATGAATCAAAGCTCTGGCAATTTCAATCTGCTGCTGCTCGGCAATGGATAGTTTTCCAGCCAGCATTGTCGGATCAAATTCTGCTCCCAAGCGTTTCAGGACCACTCTGGATTTTTCTATCATTTTGTCCCGTTGCACCAATTGAAACCGTGATATCTCGCTGCCCATAAAAATATTTTCTGCCACTGTCAGATTGGGCGCCACACTGAGTTCCTGATAAATAAGATTGATACCTTTGCTGATGGCATCGAGGGTCCCATTTATTTGAGTCAATTCACCTGACAGATATATCTCACCTTCATCGGCGGTATACACTCCGGCAAGAATCTTCATTAGCGTGCTTTTTCCGGCACCATTCTCACCCATGACAACATGGACTTCTCCAGGATGTATTTCCAGTTCTGCCTTATCCAGAGCCTTCACTCCTGGAAAAGACTTGCTGAGCCCCTTTACACGTAGGGTTAGGTTCTCGTCTTTCATTTTGTATTCCCTAAAAAAAGAACTGCTCTTCCATTAACGGAAAAGCAGTTCAATATGGTTTGATCGGACTTATTTACTTGTCCAGCCCTTATAGGAGGCAACATTGTCTGCAGTGATCAGTTCTACAGGAATCAGAATAGTTTCTTCGGCAGGTTTGTTACCCTGCATGATTTCCCATCCTATTTCTACAGCAGTTTTAGCCATTGTGTAGGGGTCCTGTGCAGGTGTGGCTTCAAAAATTGATCCTTTCTGAGTAATCGCAACTTCACCATCAGGAGATCCGTCAACACCGACTACAAACATTTCAGACTCTCTTTTTGCCTGTTTGATAGCCAACTCACAGCCAATTCCGGTGGGGTCATTGATGGCAAAAACAGCATCAATAACAGGAAATGCTGTCAGAAGGTCCTGCATAACATTCAATCCACCATCACGGCTTCCACCGGCATTCTGGTTGTCTGAAAGAATTTCAATTCCGGGATTCTTGGCAAATACTTCTTTGGCACCGTTTACACGGTCAATAACTGCAGTTACAGGAGGTCCGTTAGCAATAACAACCTTTCCTTTTCCACCGAGTTTTTTGACAATATACTCTCCAGCCTGAACTCCAGCCTGGTAGTTGTTGGAAGTTACTGTGGCATTAACACCACCTTCTGCACCGACGTCTGCTGCGATGACAATAACACCAGCTTCTACGGCTCTACGAACAGCAGGTGCAATTCCTTTTGAGTCAACAGCATTGAGTACAATGATCTGAACACCTGATGCGATAAAATTTTCAATCTGGCTGACCTGTTTGTTCAGGTCATATTGAGCAGATTCAACAGCAACACGCACATTCGCTCCGCCAATTTCCATAGCCGCTGCTTTGGCACCTTCTCCCATCTGGAAGAAAAATGGATTCCCTATGTCACCTAATGTGACGCCCACTGCCTTTAATTGTAGGGGTCCTTCAGCTGCATCTTTTTGTCCGTTTGCGACAGCGCTGAACGCTACCATTGTGATCAGGAGAACTATTAATATTTTTTTCACCTGAACCTCCTTGTTTATTTGATTTGTAAAGTAATTGTAAAATAGATCCTGTATTTGTCAACAAAATATTATCAATACCAATGTCGAAATTAAGTGTTTATATTAGTGTTTATATTAAGTATCACCCTAGGGGATTAAAATAAAAAAGTCCCATAGCATTCTGTTAAAAAGTTTTTAACCATAAAAACGAATAACAGGAGAAACTATGGGACACTCTAAAATTAATAGATTTAAGAAAAAGGGTTCACATTTATCTGGGAGGGAAGAATTGACCTCATTCCTAGAATCCGTATCATATTTTAGATGAACTTAGAAATGGTAAGAGTACTAAGGATATAGCTCTAGAATAAGGAATTACAACAAATACTGTCTATAATTGGAAGCGGAAGTATGGAGATACGTCTAAAAATGAAATCCGTATTGATCCTGCCTTGATTTCCCGGAGTAGTAGTTAAGACCGATTTTTAATAAAATGAGGTAATAACTATGAATGAGAAAAAAAGACGTCGCTATGATGCAGAATTCAAAAGAAACGCGATAGCACTTTCAGAAGAACCAGGTCGGACAGCTCACAGCGTAGAGCAATCCTTGGGAATTGCTAATGGTTTGATTGGGAACTGGAAGCGTCAACTTTCAACAAATGGTAACTTGGCATTTCCTGGTAATGGAATCGAGGCTTTGACTCCTGATCAAAGAAAGATTCGAGATCTTGAAAAGCAGCTTTATGATGCAGAGATGGACCGCGATATATTAAAAAAAGCATTGGCCATTTTCAGCAAAACACCGAAATGAAATACTTCTTTATACAAGAGTGTCGCTCTGAATTTCCGGTGGTGAGAATGTGCCATAATCTTAATGTCTCTGAGAGCGGATTTTATGACTGGCAAGGACGATCAAAATCTTCCAGAAGGATAGCCAAAGAAAAACTGATGACCAAGATCAGTGAGCTTTTTTATATTAAGCACAAACAAATGGCAGGAAGTCCTTTGATCACAGAGGATTTGCATGATGATCCTCAGTATAAAACTGTCTATAGAAGCCGTGTAGCAGCTCTTATGAAGGAAATGGGGCTTAGATGCAAGATACAGAAGCAGTTTGTCGTTACAACAGATTCAGATCATAAAGAATGGATTCCTGACAACATTTTGAATCGTCATTTTAATCCAGAAATGCCCAATGTAGCCGTAGTTGGGGATATCACATATATCAAGGTTGCATCCAAGTGGATGTATTTATCTGTATTTATAGACCTTTATTCTCGTAAAGTTGTTGGCTGGGATCTTAACAAAAGTCTCTCTGCGGACTCTACCTGTAATGCCTTTAAAAAATATCTATATCGGAATAATAATCCAAAGGGAATGCTTGTTCATAGCGATCGAGGTATCCAGTATGCATCAGAACAATTCAGATCCCTTTTAGAGTCAGTGGATGCTGTCCAAAGTATGAGCCGAAAAGGAAATTGTTGGGACAATGCCGTTGCAGAATCATTCTTTCATACACTGAAAACACGATTGATTTATCACCGGAAATACCGAACGATGGAAGAATTGAATAAGGATCTTTATTGGTATATTGAAATTTACTACAACAGGATCAGGAAGCACTCAGCAAATAATTGGTTGACTCCTGATGAGAAAGAAAGTAAGTATTATGAAACGGGAAATGTGGCTTAACTGATACTCCGTTTTTTCGGGGCAGGATCAGACTGCCCCCACGAAATTTGGATACATTTATAATTTAGATTAAACTTAAATGAGGGAGGTTCTATAGTGAGCCCTTTCGTCAACACAACAACAGATAGTTTTAAGGTGTATTCCTTCCCTTTATTAAGCAGCTCTCATACCAGCTGACATAAATGTTCTATAGTAGATTTCGTCCGGTGTTTCATAATCCAGGGACTGATGAAATCTTTCCTTATTGTAAAAGTTGAAGTATCTGTTAACAGCTGTCCTCAGTTCAATGATGCTGTCATAACTATGGAGGTAAATTTCTTCATACTTGAGAGTCCTCCACAATCGTTCTACGTAAATATTATCCAGAGCACGACCTTTACCATCCATGCTAATTTGTATTCCATGCCCTTTTAGAACACCCACAAATGCGTCGGAAGTAAACTGGCTCCCTTGATCTGTGTTAAATATTGCAGGAATCCCATACTGCATAAGAGCCTCTTCTAGTGCATCGACACAAAAACTCACATCCATTGTATTTGAAATTCTCCAGGATAAGACCTTCCGGCTATATAGGTCTAGAACAGCTACCAAATACACAAAGTTATTGTTTATTTTTAGATAAGTCATATCTGTAGCCCAAACTTGGTTTGGAAACAGTATTCTTTTTCCTTTCAGCAAATAGGGATACTTCTTATGCTCCTTTCTGGCTTTAGAAAGGTTCCTCTTTGGGTAAATAGCACTCAAACCCATCCTCTTCATAAGACGCCGTACCTGTTTTCTAGTAATCTTATAACCTTTATCATTCAATGCGACCGCGATCTTTCTATACCCATAGAATGGGGTTTTTCCTAACTCCTCTATAATTAGAATAATCATATCCAGTTCCCATGCCTCATTTGAATTTGTAGGCTTGTAATAGAAGCTTGAACGAGAGATATCAAGCAACTTGCACTGTTTCTTGATTGAAAGATTCAAATTATCCGGTTCTATCAATCCGGATCGTGCCCGTACAGTTCCTTGTACTTTTTTTTAGAAATTGATTCTCTACCTGTAATTGACCAATATTCTTATAGAGTTCGGACTCTTTCAATTCTGATTCAGAAACATCTGTCTTCTTTTTATTTGGCCGTTCAAATATATCCTCAACACCATCCAAGAGATGCTTTTTCCATAGGCTGATCTGGTTTGCATGAATACCATAGAGCTGAGCTAACTCCTGTAAGCTCTTTTCACCACGGATAGCCTCAAGTGCTACCTTTACCTTAAATTTCTTGTCGTAACTCTTTCGTTTCATAATAATAATTTATTCCTCCCAGATAATTGTTACAAGGAGAAACCCACCTTAAACCTGTGTCTTAATATCTGGGCTCATTATAGTTCAAATGGGTAGAAAAAAACTTAAGCTTACACAGAGCATTTTCGAAGAGAAGCAATCACCTGATTTATATCGATCATTCAATTACTGGAAGTAAGTTAGCTGATTTATTAGAACTTAATTGTAGAGGAGAGTTTCTTTTGAAATATCTGAAGTGTGACGTTGGACCTGAAGTCAAAAGAAAAGAACTTCATAAATGGTCTTTTAATAATAATGTTGAAATCTTATTCTCTAGGCCAGGGACACCAACAGTTAATAGAAATATTGAAAGCTTTAATGGTATATTTTGAAATGAATGCTTAAATACAAATTATTTTAGATCATTGAAAGATGCTGAGCAAATAATCCATGTTTGGTGGAATGATTGTAACAATAAATGGCCGCAGATAAGATTAAAATGAATGTCATTTGAAAGTAATTTATAAAGTGGTCTAATTTTAGGCTGAGGTCACCTTAATCGACTCGTTATTTTTTTAAATCATGTAGGAATGGATTACTCCTGGTGGGAAACAAAAGAAGCTTTACTCCCTTCAGTTTATAATTGAATTTATAATAAAAATAGCAATATAGTGATATTATTAAGCAATAAATTTCTAATTATTAAGAATGGAAAAGCAATATAATATTTATTGGAGGATTCAGAATGCTTAAAGATTTTAAACCAGATTATACACGCTTGGTCCAGGCTGCTAGAAATGAGCAGACAGAAGGCATCCCTCTATACGAACACCACATTAATTTAAAAGTAATAGCTAGTATCCTCAGCAGAGATCTGGGTCAAATGTATAATAGCCAGGATTCTGGGAAACTTGAAGAAATGTTTGGTCTTATTGCTCAGTTTCATATCGATCATGGATATGACTGTTACTCCTTCGAAGGCTGCCTTACTGAACTCGTTCAGGGAGGTAAGGGATTAACTGGACAAGCCGGATCTATAATTAATAATATGAACGATTTCAGAGAATATCCCTGGGATCAGATTGTTGATGACTACTTTAAACATTTTGATATTTATTTTAAAGCGATTAGGGCTACTTTGCCCGAGGGAATGAAGATCGTAGGTGGAGTAGGAAATGGGATTTTCGAATCAATTCAGGATTTTGTTCCTTTTACAAATCTTGCTTATCTTGAAATCGATGATCCTGAATTATTTGCCACATTATGGATGAAAGTTGGAGAAACTCTATACACAATATGGGATAGATTCCTTTCATCTTATAGCGATATTCTTGCCATTGGTAGATTTGGAGACGATCTTGGATTTAAGAGTGCACCACTTCTTAATCCTCAGACAATTAAAGAGCACATCCTTCCACAATATAAAAATATAGTATCTCTAGTCCAGTCAAGGGGTATTCCCTTTTTATTACATAGCTGTGGCTGTATTTTTGATGTCATGGATGACATTATACAAATTACTGGAATTGATGCCAAACATTCCAATGAAGATGCTATAGCTCCATTTTCACGTTGGGTCGATGAGTACGGAGATAAAATTGGTAATTTTGGAGGCTTTGATATGGATGTTATTTGCAGAGAAAGTCCTGAAAATATTAGAAAATATGTACATGATATCGTTGTTCCCCTTCTTGGCAAAAAAGGTCTAGCCTTTGGTTCTGGAAATCAAATTGCCAACTATGTTCCTCCTGAGAACTTTCAGGCAATGGTGGAGGAAGTACGACTCATAAGGGGATTCTGATTTTAAAGTATTAAAAATGCTGGAAAGATTTATGAAAGAGATGACAAGTTTAGAGAGATGTCTCGCCGTACTAAATCATGAAGTACCCGATTGAGTTCCTGTTGTTTCTCAAACATTTATGTTTGCTGCATAGACAGTAGGTTTTAAAATTGGTGATATTAATCATAATGGAAAAAGATCGTCGAGAGTCATATAATCAGCCAGGATAAATATGGATATATGATGGTTGTGTTATTGATATTTATGATGCATCCCTTGCAGAAGTTTGTGGTGCTAAGGTCATTTTTGATAATCCAAATGAGCCTGCATTAGTTGATGAACACAATCCATTAATAACTGATTTAAGGCAGCTAAAGGATATGCTATTACCAAATCCACTAAAAGATGGTCGTTTACCGTCATGGCTGGGGACAACAGAAAGACTTGTCAGTGCTATTGGAGATCATATCTTTATTATGGGACGGTCCGATCCAGGCTCTTTTTCACTTCTGGGTTTTTTAAGAAGCACATAGAATCTGATGATGGAATTGATTACAGAAGAACCCAATGTTCTCTGGGAAGCAATGGACTGGTGTCGAAAGGTGAGCCTTCGTTTTCCCAAAGCCCATAAAGATTCAGGGGCTCATTTAACATCCATTTGTGATGCCTTTGCAGGTCCAAATCTGATAAGCCCAGACATGTATAGAACCTTTACCTGGTAGCATTAAGTCACTCTTTGTAAGCAGGTTCAGGATTATGGGATTCCCTGGAGTTTACATATCAGTTGTAATACCAATGCTATTCTTGAAGATATGGTTAACACAGGAGCTAAAATCCTAGAAATAGACTGGCAGGTCGATATGGAAAGAACCAGTGAGATAGCAGCGGGACGTACTATTTTAATTGGTAATATTGATCCAAGTGATCCACTGGTTTTTGGATCGCCTGAGTCTGTTGAAATGAAAGCCAAAGAGGTCATAGAATTAACAGGAGGACAAGATCTCTTTTTATCAAGTGGTTGTGCCATGGGTAGGCATACCCCCGAAGCTAATATGAGAGCCTTGGTCAATTCAGCAAAAAAATATGGTTCTTTTTAGTAGCGCTGTACGGATCTGGTGGATATCTTATTACATAGCTTAATAATTCCCTCTGCTTTATATTTTTTCACGAATAAAAAAATCTAAGCTCCAAAGAATTCAAATGTACATTATTGGATTTTATGGCATAATAATAAACATCATGACTAAGGTACAGTTCCTAATTTTAATCCTGACATTGACTCTTTCTTCTTCTATTTATTCTAAAGCTCAGAGCGATATTGAAGAAGTTAAGACTGATAATAAACCAAATATTCTTTTTGTTCCGGGTATAAATGACTCTTTTTATACAACAATGGAACGAGGTCTTCGCACCGCGGCAGAAAAATATAATGTAAATATTACAATCTCTGAATACCCACAAGTTTGGAGTGATGAAGAACAAATCGCAATTTTAAAAAAAACTCTTTCTCTGAATAAATATGATTTGTTGATAATATCACCAACATTTACAGAATCAATAATTTCATCTCTAAGAGAAATTCATAATAATGGAATAGAAATAATGACATTAGATACCTTTATTGGTGATGGAGATTACTCAGTGCCAAGTGAATTTTCATTTCCACTTACACATATAGGAACTGATAATTTTCTTGGAGGATTTAATATCGCAGAGGAAATGGCTCTAATGCTTGATGAAAAAGGTATCATTTATGTGATTAATACAATTGGTGATACCTCTTCAGTTATGGCTAGAGAGTCAGGTTTTAGAGCAGGGATGTCTCATTATCCAAATATCGAATTGATTGTTGAATACTGTCAAAATAATCAGGAACTAGCCAGGGAAATGACCTTAGCTGCATTGCAAGAAAATCCTGATATTTCGGGTATTTTCGGAGTCAATGTATTCTGTGCTCAGGGGTCATATGAAGCAGTTGTAAATGTAGGTTTAACAGGAACAATTAGGATTGCATCCTGGGATGCAACAGAATCCCTTATTAAAGCTATTAAAGATGGGCAAATAGATCTGGTTCTAGCTCAGAAACCAGTCGAAATGGCTGAGCTAGCAATTGAGTGGGCTTCCAAATATTTTTATAGTAATGTTGATATTCCTAAAAAGGTTCTTTCAGGTTTTGAATTTTTTACAGCTGAAAATGTAGATGATCCAAACATACAAAAGTATATATATTGGGAATGAAATTATTTACAAAGACTCTTTTACTTATTTTATTTGTTATTCTATTTCAGGGCATATTCACTGTTAGTGTGATATCGAAACTTGTGAATAATTATAATCAAGAAGACCTTAATCTGGATCTTCAATCTGAGTCTGATTTGCTCTTCAATAGCTTTAACTCATGGAAACATGGAATGTGGAGATTTCTTATCCGAATTAAGGATAATGAAAGTATTAGAGATTTATTAGATCAGAATTTGAAGTTGGCTCAGGAAGAGCTTTCTATAATTTTGGACTCATCGGGGATGGACTTCCTATATGTTCGAAACGATAAAAAATCATTTTTATTAAACCTCGGTAGAAATTTATCATTTCCAGAATTATCAAATTTTTTTATTACAAAGGAATATCCTTATATTGAGATTAGAGAAGTCAATGGAAGTTTATACTTTGTTGGAAATCTTAGAATTTATGGTAGAGATCGTTTTGAATATGATTTCTTTTTAGTTAAAAAAATTGATGCGGAGTTTTCGCAACAATTGGTATATCAAACCCAATCAGATCTTTTGTATTATTCAAATGAACAGTATTATAATGGATCAATAGATTCAAAAATTATAGAAAAAAAGCTACCACATATTAATTTGCTGACTGCTACAAAACAATTTGAAAGCCTAGATATGGATGAAACATTAAAAAGTCTTGTATTTAGAAAAGGTGGGCAGCTAATAAAAGATGGGGATATTAGTGATTTTGTTCTGATAACTGTTCTTTCTCAATTGCCATATATTAAAAGATCACTGGATATAAATGGAACTGTTTTATTTGTCTCTCTTCTTTCTATTTTAATCGCAGCTGTTCTGAGTTTTATAATCTCATCCAGCATCACAACACCTATAAAAAGGGTAATTGCAAATATGCAAAGAGTAAGAGAAGATGATTTTCCTGTTTCAATAGAATACAATGCAAAAAGTGAAATCAATCAGTTATATGAAGGTTTTAATAGTATGGCCTATAATCTCTATAATGGGAAAATCGCTATGGAAGACTATGTTAAGGAAATTGAATTTTTAAAAGATTATAATGAAACAATTATCCATTCAATTCGTGCAGGAATTGCTATTATTGATAGTAATTTAAAAGTAGTGAAGGTAAATGACTTCTTTCAGAACTTTATGGCTTTATCAAATGGGGACATTCAAGAAGTGAATTTTATTGATGAACAGATAATATTGAATGTTAATTTAGTTTTGTCAAAGAGAAAGGATTCTTTCACTTGCGTCAAACGTGTCGGTTCCAGTCTTATTTTAGATGTTAAAATATATCCTCTTGTTATAAATAAGTTTGACATAGACGCAGAACATCAGTGCATTTTAATAATTGAAGATATTACTAGTAAACATCAGTTTGAAGAAAAAATTATGCAGGCAGAAAAGCTTTCATCTCTCAGTATGCTCTCAGCTGGAGTTGCCCATGAAATTAATAATCCATTAAGTACTATTATGATAAATGTTCAGAACGAACTGGCAAAGGAAACTGATTCTTCTAAATTTGAATCATTAAAATGGATAGAACAGGAAACCAGAAGGATTGCAATTATTGTAAATGAACTTTTAAGTTTTGCTTCTTCACGCTCTGTAGAAAATGAATATTGCGATGTTAATACTGTCATTGACCAAACTATTTCTTTAATTCAGTATTCTATAGCAAAAGAGAAAGATATTAGGTTTCATTCGAAAGTCAATAAGATTGGTTTAGGTTCTAAGATTAGTAAAGATGAGCTCAAACAGATACTCATTAATCTTTTTTCAAACTCAATACGCTCTATAGGTAAAAAAGGGCATATCACAATCCATACAGGATATAAATCAGAAAATGAAAATATATATATAGAAATTATTGATACGGGCTGTGGAATGGAAGAACAGCTCCTCAATAAAATTTTCAATCCATTTTTTACTACAGATCACGAAGGAAGTGGCACTGGCCTTGGGTTGTCTGTAGTATATGGGATTGTTAATAAATATAATGGGACAATTGAAGTCTCAAGTAAACCGGGACAGGGAAGTACATTTCTTGTTATTCTTCCTGCTGATTTTAAGGAATAATGTAAATGAAAGTTAAAATAAATAAAAAAAATATACTGATTATTGATGATGAGGAAGGGATTCGGAAGGGTTTACAAGTCATGCTCACTAATGAAAATTATAAAGTATTTACTACGGGAAATGCCCTTGATGCTAGTGACATTGTTACAAATGAGACTATTGATATTGCTATTATGGATATTAATCTTAAAGATAAAAAATCTGGAATCGATTTATTAAAAGAATTTAAAAAAATAGTACCACAAATGTCAATCCTGATGATTACTGGATATGGTTGCATTGAGACAGCTATCGAGTCAATGAAATGGGGCGCTTCAGATTATTTATTGAAACCAATAGACCGCAACAAACTTCTTGATGTTATTAAAAAAAACTGTGAATTAAAAGAACTTAGAAATGACAATCAATTTCTGAAAACTGAATTATTGGAAAATGTTTATACATATAATTTTATTACTAGAAACCCCGAGACTACTCATATCCTTCAAACAATTGATAAAGTAAAAAACAGTTCCACTACCATACTTTTAACTGGGGAAAGTGGAACAGGAAAAGAAGTCATGGCACGATATGCTCATTTTACAAGTAATAGAAAAAATGGAAACTTTGTTGGAATCAATAGTGCTGCTCTATCAGAATCACTATTATTGAGTGAATTGTTTGGACATGAAAAAGGAGCCTTTACAGGGGCTGTTTCAGATAAGATAGGGAAATTTGAACTTGCCAATAATGGTACTTTGTTTTTAGATGAAATTGGGGATATGTCTCTAGATGTTCAAGCAAAATTATTGCGTGTACTTGAGGCAAACAGTTTTGAAAGGGTTGGTGGAACAAAAAAAATAAATGTAAACGTTCGTTTGATAACAGCAACTAATAAGGATTTAGTTTCACTGATTAATGAAGGGAAATTCAGAAAAGATCTGTATTATAGAATAAACGTTATGTCATTTAATCTTTTGCCTTTAAGAAAGAGGGTCGAGGATATTGAAGTTTTAGTAGAAAACTTTATTAAAAAGTTTAATTTAAAATATAATAAAAATATAATTATTAATGAAAATTCTTTCGCTCAATTGAAGGCACATCTCTGGCCTGGAAATATACGTGAATTAAGAAATGTAGTAGATAATGCTGTTTTATTAACAGAAGATTCTCAAACAATTAAATTTAATTTTCAAACAGAATCACTAAATAAATGCGAGGACGATGACCTTATATCATCTGTCCAGTCTGAAGAAACTTTAAAAGGGAAAATGGATAGTATAATTGAATATTATGAAAAGAAAATAATCAAAGAAGCCCTCATTGCAAATCAATTTAGCAAGACTAAAACAGCGGATCAACTAAATATAAACAGAAAAACTCTTTCCAATAAGATTGAAAAATATAAATTATAATTATCTGTAATGTGTACACTAATTCCCAGAATGAGTAGAGGTTTACTCATTCTCCTCTCTCGTGTGATCTTTCTAATATTTCATTTCTTTTATTAAATCCTTTCACAGAAGATATATAGAGATTTTTTACTAATTTGGCACTCTTATTGCATATTAAAAAGAAATACTAAAAAAAAGGAGAAATGTATGAACAAAATGTTACGTGGAGTATTAGGATTATTTCTAATAGCTGCCTGTGTAATGCCTGTGTTTTCAAATGGTCAGGCTGAAGATGGAGAAAAGAAAATCGTTGTAGGTGGTATTGTATTTCAGGAAGATCAGTTTATGAGACTTCTTTCTATTGGATATCAGGATGCTGCAAAAGATGCTGGTGTTAAAATACTTACTGGTAATACAGCGAATGACCAAACCAAAGAATCAGAGCTAATTAATACTTATGTTGCACAGAATGTTGCTGGTATTGCTGTAGCTCCCTTAAACTCAGAATCATCAGTTACTGTCCTTAAGCAGGCAAATGATGCAGGAGTTTTAATCTCTGTGACAAATATGGATCTGAGTAATGCTCCTTATATTGTTGGTGGTTTTACTTCTGACAATTATTATCTCGGAAAAAGTGTTGGTGTTGAAGCTGTTAAATTTATTAAAGAAAATCTTGATGGAAAGGCAAATATTGCAATTCTTCAATTCAAATCATTAATTCCTGAAGCTAGTACAGCTCGTGTAAATGGATTTCTTGATGAGGTTCAAAAACTTGGAAGCGATATAACAATTGTTTCTGATCAGGATGCATGGTTACAGGATGCTGCTTTTTCAACAGCAGGTGATATGTTAACAGCTAATCCAGATATCGATATATTCTTCGGTGCAAATGATGGTGGAACTTTAGGTGCGGTATTAGCAGTTAAAAATGCAGGACTTACAGGGAAAGCTTTTGTCTTTGGTATTGATACAGGTGACCAGCAGATTACAATGTTAAAATCCAGTGATAATATTCTTCAGGCTGTTTGTGGACAGGACCCTTATAACATGGGTTATATGGCCATGGAAGCTCTAATCAATGCAATCAATGGTGAAGATTATAGTGCGACAAAAGGAAAAACTGAAATCGTACCTGGGGCAGTATTAAATGCAGCCGATCCAGCTGGGATTGCAGCTTTTGAAGCGGATATGGCTTCAAAGCTTAAATAAATAATTCTATAATAATTTACACGGCTGCTATAATTATTTAGCAGCCGTTTTCATTTGCCTTCGGGATTTTAGAATAATTAGGGAGTAGTAATGAGTAAGTTGGAGACTAAAAAGATTTCCAAGGCATATCCTGGTACTTTAGCTCTAGATAATGTAAGTGTTTCCTTTGAAAGTGGAAAGGTAAATGCCCTTATTGGAAAAAATGGTTCAGGGAAGTCTACGCTGATAAAAGTATTTTCAGGAGCAGAACATCAAACGGGTGGAGAATTTTACCTTGATGGCAAGCAGTTAAAGTTTAAAGATCCAAGAGAGTCTTTTGCTAAAGGAATCGTTACTGTTTATCAAGAAATGAGTCTGATTCCCGGATTGTCAGTTGCTGAAAATATTTTCATAGGTAGGTTACCTATGAAAGGGAAACTTATTGATTGGAAGAAAACAAAATCAATGGCAAGGGACTTATTAAAAGAGCTTGAAATTGATATCGATATTGATAAACATATTTCTAATTTGAGTATGTGGCAATGCCAAATGATAGAAATAGCCAAAGCGATGAGTTTTAATCCTAAGGTATTGCAACTCGATGAACCAACATCGGCTCTGGCAAAACACGAAATTGAGTCTTTGTTCAAAATGATAAAAAGGCTTAAAGAGAAGGGTGTCATCATTATTTATGTATCTCATAAATTACATGAACTATGGCAGATTGCTGATACATGCACTGTTTTACGGGATGGAAAATTCATTGGTTCTGTTGATATGGAAGGTATTTCTCAAAAAGAAATAGTACATATGATGTTTG
This sequence comes from Oceanispirochaeta crateris, assembly GCF_008329965.1. Taxonomy (GTDB): domain Bacteria; phylum Spirochaetota; class Spirochaetia; order DSM-2461; family DSM-2461; genus Oceanispirochaeta; species Oceanispirochaeta crateris. The sequence continues at coordinate 2,280,147 of NZ_CP036150.1, read as the reverse complement.
GGGATGTTAAGATCAATACCAGACCCGAAGACCTAGTGGTTTCCGATGAAGTTGTATTTGAAGTGAAGGGTTTGACACAGTCACCTAAATACAAAGATGTTTCATTTAGACTTAAAAAAGGTGAAATTCTGGGTATTGCTGGGATGCTGGGTGCCGGTAGGACAGAACTATTAAAATCTATATTTGGAGCCGACAATTTTGATAGTGGAGAAATTTACTGTTTTGGTAACCGAATAATGTCACCGACTCCTGAAAAAATGAAAAAAAATGGTATTGCACTAACACCTGAAGATAGAAAGATCGAAGGGCTAAACCTAATTGCTTCTATCAAACACAATCTATGTTATGCCAGTCTTGATAAAGTCTTTTCCAAAGGCATCTTTATAGATAAAAAAATTGAAGAAGAATTTGTTCAGCGCCAAATTGATGGTCTGGAAATTAAAATAAGTGATGTAGAGAATGATATGTATTCACTTAGTGGTGGAAATCAGCAGAAAGTTGTTGTTGGAAACTGGTTGAATACGTATCCTAAAATTATGCTTTTTGATGAACCCTCCAGAGGAATTGATGTTAATGCTAAACAGCAAATCTTTCAAATAATGTGGGAACAATCCCGCAAGGGAATTTCCAGTATAATGGTTTCTTCTGAACTGGAAGAGTTATTGGAAGTTTGTCATCGAATATTGATTATGCGTGAAGGTTCTATTGTTCAGGAAGTCTCTCCTGAAGATATTAGTATTGAAGATTTATATGCACTGTGCATGGGGGGAGAGTGATGCTGATTACAACACAAAAAAAAGTAAAAAAATTACTGAATACATTCGTACTGGAAATAATACTTCTGATCATTATTCTTATAATGTCATTTACGACGGCTGGATTTTTTTCATCTGCTAACTTTTTAAATATATTGCGGAATATGTCCTTGCAGGGAGTCATCGCTTTTGGTATGACAATGGTTATTATCGCGGGTGAAATAGACTTGTCAATTGGTTCTACAGTTGCCTTGTCTGGTGTTATTACCGGGTTGGTTGCTGGAAAACTATCAAGATTGGGAATCATGTCTCTGGAAAGTGCAGTATGGGTTGGTATGATTGTAGCCTTAATTGCTGGTGGGGGAATCGGTTTCTTTATCGGATGGTTACGTACAAGATTTAATATGCCAACATTTATCATATCTCTTGGAATGATGAACATATCCCTTGGTTTTGCTGCAGTTTTAAGTAAAGGATTCCCTATCACTACTTTTCCAGAATGGTTCAATGTCTTTGGTGCCGGAAGAGTTTTTGGGCTCATACCTGTTCCTGCAATTATATTGTTAATATTATTTGTAATAATGTTTATGATAATGGAATTAACTAAATTTGGACGGTCAGTTTATGCTGTTGGGGGTAATCCTGAATCAGCTAGATTATCAGGAATCAATGTAACAAAAGTTAAAATAATAAGCATGGTCACAGTACAGTTAACAGCTGTACTTGCTGGTATCCTAACTTCATCCCAGGTTATGTCGGGTACATTCTCTTTTGGACGTGGATGGGAACTGAACGTTATCTCAGCTGTAATTATTGGTGGGGCCAGTTTGAATGGTGGTCGTGGAAAGGTCTGGGGTACATTTGTCGGATTGATCTTCTTATATGTTATAATAAATGCAATGACACTTCTTGGTGTTGATCAATTTTGGCAGTATGTAGTTCGCGGTGTCATTATTATCGCTGCTGTTTTGATGAATACAATTCAATCAGAAAGAAAAGATTAGTTAAAAAACCTAATAATCGCTTAATTTTTAAATTTATAATAACTAAGATGCTATGGATAAATTATGCCGTGGTATCTTAGTTATAATAATCATCTCTAAGTACCTCTTCTCTGAAATATCAAAAAAATGCATAAATATATCAATAAAATAAATATCTGAACCTGTTTAGCTCATGTATAATTAAAGTGAGATATGTAATGACAGAAAATATAAAAGTTAAATGGTATAAAACCCCCCTCTCTAAAGAGGATTTAAAATTAGTCTCAAAGAGAAGTAATTGGAAAGGTCTTGTCCAAACTCTTGGGCACCTTTTATTTCTAATGCTTTTTGCAGTGCTTGCCTATTGGAGTACTTTGAATTTAAAGCTCTTTTATAACATAATATTTTTTTTAATCTACGGTATTTTTTATTCATTTATATTAAATGGATTCCATGAAATGAGTCATAATACAGTCTTTCAGTCAAAAGGGTTGAGTCGTTTCTTTTATCGCCTCTTCGGCTTTCTCAGCTGGAATAATCATGTCTTTTTCAGTGAAAGCCATAGAGTTCACCATCATTATACTTTACAACGGTCATATGATATGGAAGTTATTCTTCCAGTTATGGTTACAGCTAAAGAATTTTTTCTTAGAGGGTTTATAAATCCTATAGGATTTGTTGAGACCGTTTATGGCACAATATTATTATCTTTGGGAATTGTAAAAGGCAAGATGTATACCGGCTTAGGTTTCGCTAGTGCTGAATGGAAAGAATTATTATTTCCCAAAGAAAATATGGTAGTCCGTAAGCAGCTTATTAATTGGGCTAGATTTACTCTTATTGGTCATATCTTTATAATTTGTTTGAGTTTAGCTTTTGGACTGTGGCAGATTCCCCTCTTGATAACTCTAGCTCCTTTTTATGGCTCTGGATTTCTGTATCTTTTAAATCCAACACAGCATATTGGTAAGAAAGACAATGTCGATGATTATAGGTTGAATTCTCGTACAATTCTATTAAATCCTTTTCTGAGGTTTCTTTACTGGAATATGAATTATCATATCGAGCATCATATGTATGCGGCTGTTCCATTTTACAACCTAGGTAAATTACACCGACTGATAGAACATGATTTACCTGAATCACCAAAAGGACTCATCCGTACCTGGATTCAAATAAAGGATATGGATAAATAAATTAAATAATGAAAGGAGAGACATATATGAAAGAAATGACAGGGCTTGAACGTTGTCGAGCTGTGTTAAATAATGATTTACCCGATCGTGTTCCTGTCGTACCTCAGACTTTTATGTTTGCTGCCGAAACAGCAGGGTTTCGCATTGGGGATATGAATAAGAATGGAAAGATGATGGCTGATAGCCATATCATCAGTCAGGATAAATATGGTTATGATGGATGTGTTATTGATGTTGATGATGCTTCATTGGCAGAAGCTTGCGGTGCTAAGGTCATATTTGATAACCCAAATGAACCTGCTTTAGTAGATGAACACAATCCTCTGGTAAATGATTTGAGGCAATTTAAAGATATGGAACTTCCTGATCCTCTAAAAGATGGAAGACTTCCAGCCTGGCTTGAAGCTACTGATCGATTAGTTTCTGAAATTGGAAATAGAGTTTTCATCATGGGACGGTCAGATCAAGGACCCTTTGATCTTTTATGTCTTCTTAGAGGAACTCAAAACTTTATGATGGAATTAATTACCGAAGATCCCAAGATTATCTGGGATGCTCTTGATTGGTGCCGCGAAGCTAACCTCCGTTTTGCTAAAGCGCAAAAAGATGCAGGAGCTCATGCTACCTCTATTGGTGATTCATATGCTGGTCCTAACCTAATCAGCCCCGATATGTATAGACAGTTTGCCTGGGAACATGAGCTGACTCTATGTAAGCAGGTACAGGATTATGGGATACCCTGGAGTCTTCATATTTGTGGAAATACAAATGAAATTCTAGGGGATATGGCAAGTACTGGAGCAAAAATCTTAGAGGTCGATTGGCAGGTCGATATGAAAAAAGCCAGTGACATTGTTGCTGGAAGAGCAGTTCTAATGGGGAATATTGATCCAAGTGATCCTTTGGTGTACGGGACTCCAGAAGGGGTAGACTTGAAGGCAAAACAGATCATTGAAGCTACAGAGGGGAAAAATCTTTTCCTTTCCAGTGGCTGTGCTATGGGACGGCACACTCCGGAGGCAAATATGCGAGCAATGATTAACGCTGCAAAAAAATATAGTAATTAAAATTATCAGAGCCTTTCTTTGGATCGGGAAGGCTTCTATATTTAATTATTCTCGCTCTTTTTCTATCAGTACTTTTGAGGTGAAATTCCAGTTAATTTTTTAAACCAAATGCTAAAATAAGAAGCAGAACTAAATCCACAGTGGCCTGCTGTCTCATCAACAGAGGCTCCCCTGGAAAGTAAAACGCAAGCTTTATTGAGACGCTTTTCATCATGGTATTTTTTAGGAGAGCGTCCATAAGTTGATTTGAAAAGTCTAGATATATGTTCCTGTGTATAACCAGTTTTCTCAGATAAATCGTGGAAATCTATCTTTTCCATACAATGTGAATCAAGGTAAGTTTTAAAATAATGGAGTGGAAGTTTGTCGAATGATTTCTCCTCTGAGAATAGACGAGCTATTCTTGTAAAAATCTCAAGTATCTTTTGGTATATGATTTTACCAGAATACTGATCTCTAATATGTAATTCATCATAGATATCTGAAAATGATTGATTAAAATAGGGGCGTTTTTCAAATATGGCATAGTCTTCAATAGAAAAATTTTCAGTAATCTCGTCAATTTCTCTGTCAAAAATGGTGAAATACTCCACATCATGGGGTTTTTTCTTTTGAAGTAACATGGTTGGGGGCTGCATATGCTCCTTGGATAGAGCTACTTCACTCCCAGTTTGAAACCCCATCCAATAGAATGAAATAAATTGTTTGTTAAAGATAAAATCGTGAGTAGTTTTTGGGGAAATAATACAAAGATCATCCTCTTTTAAATGTATTGGATTCCTCCCTTTAAATAATTCTATTTTTGCTTCCCCCTTTGTTACAAAAATTAATTCATAACCATAGTGATAGTGAGGGGCAAAATTATATGTTGTAACATTTTCAGAAAACCCAAAGTGGCTAAGTCTGGGCCGTTCTGATAAGGGATATTCAAATTGTTCTCTAGTCATCATTTCTAAGACTGGCGAAATGGAAATCACAGGGTATATTCATTTTAATCCCTGAGTAGCTTTCCAACGCAAGACAATCTATTTCTCCTTTGACCGAGAAAATACCATCATCAAATATATCTCCTTCATATTCCTGAAAGAGGGTTCCATAATACAGAGACTTCTTTTCAGATGGTTTGAGGTCAAGATATGTGGGGTAGCCTAATAGTTTAGGGTGTTTTATGGCCTCGTTTAATCCATTTGCATAATAGCCTGTGACATTTTCAGACCCGAGGCAGAATGTCTGATCTGTTAAACCGTCAACTGCCGCCCAAGGGGTATAAGGGCGGCCTCCATAATTCATCCAAAGGTCATAGAAATAAAGAGGAATTTCATCCTTTTTAACAACCGCTGGTCCCTTGAAAAATGAGAGGTAAATAAGTTTTAAACGTGGATTGATTATTGAAGCCCAACCGAGCTCACATTCAGGAGGAACGGCACCACATATGAAGTCTGTATATCCATTAATTCCCGGTACTTTTCTTATATCTATAGTCCCACCTTCCCGAAGGGGTACTTCTTTCAGACTATCTGTTTCTGCTCCAAATTTCAGATGCCCTGTATTATCGAATTCTGTACCCGCAGCTGGTACAGAGTATTTTTGAGCATTGTTATCAATAAGACAAGCACTTTCCAAAAAGGGAGGTCCAACTGTATTATGCCAACCACAGTTATAGGGTTCATTATTTTTACCTGTATTTTGAATGTCCAGTCTTGTATAGAGTATAGAATGGTTCTTCAGCAGTAGGTCTGTTTTCTTGTATCTGAAAGGATGTAATCCTTCTTTTAGAGTACTAGTAAAAGTTATTGATTTTTCACTTTTATACGGATCACCCTGATCCCATTGTTCAAATGCAGTGAAACCATGGGGAGGGATATTGTATTCATTGACAACATTGTCTGGACCAAAGTTAGGTGCACAGGGAAAATTTCCGGATATATCATACAAAAGTGGGATCTTCCAGAAAGAAGAGTGTTTAGTTCCATTCCATGGCTCTGGGCTGTTTGCTCTAAACCATGGTTGCCAATGTGAGTTTATCCACCCTTTTTTATACTGAGTACTTAACTCGGGAATCATCCCCTTATTCGCATCTATAACAACACGGATTTTACCGTTGTTCATATAGACCGCCTCTCTATTCCCAGCTTCTTTTATCTTTCTGCAATCCATTTTTTCTCCTCTTAAATATATAAACCGGACCGAACCAACAGTACGACTCACACTTATTATAGTGACATCTCTCAAATATTAGACCAGCACAGGTTTACCCAATTTACGTGTTGATCCCCACCCATTCATTGGACTCTCAAAAAGATAATATTTGCAGTCTAAGAGACTGCAGGAAATCTTTTCTTGTTCAGCGAATTCAATAGGAGTTTTGTATCCCAAAGAACTATGTGGTCTGTACTCATTATAGTCATTTCTCCAATCTTTCTTTCTGCATCATCCAGAGAGAGAAACCAGTGAGCGTGCAAAAACTTTTTTCTAAAACTCCCATTAAACGATTCAATAAAAGCATTATCCGTCGGTTTTCCAGGTCTAGAAAATTGGAGCGTTACCCCATTTTGATAAGCCCAGAAATCAAGAGCTTTGGAAATAAACTCTAGACCATTATCAACTCGTATCGAATCAGGGAACTCTCTGCTTCGTGTAACCATTTCAAGATTTGATACTACTTCCTGGGCCTTTATTGATTGAGCAGGGTAAATGGCTAAACATTCCCGGCTATAAATATCAACCAAAGTAAGCGCTCTGAATCTCTTTCCATTAAACAATTGGTCTGAAACAAAATCCATTGCCCAAGATTCGTTAATTCTACTAATATTTTCTATCTCTGCACGAGGCATACCCACCCGTTTTTTACTTTTTTTACACCTTAAATGAAGATTTTCAAGATAATAAAGACGATAGACTCTCTTATAATTGATTTAAAAACCTTCTCTTTTCAGAAGGATCTGGATTCTCTGATAAACATAGTGAACTCGGCTTTCAGCATAATTTCGAATCTTTATCCGTAACATCATTTGATCACCTCTGTGAGGCTTGTAATAGAATGTTGACCTTAGGATCTGAATCGCCCGACAGGCCCTTCTTGTATCAACCCTATAATCATCTATCAAATGTCTTGTTAATTCTCTTCTATGAGAGATGCTTAGAGCTTTTTTTAAAGCACCTCCTGCTACATGTGCTTATCCAGGCTAAGATCTGCAACTTTTGTCTTTAGTCGTTTATTTCATCTTCAAGCTGCCTGAGTCTCTTTAAATCACTTGGCAAAAGACCATCATATTTTCTTTTCCTTCTGTAAAATGTTTGCTCTGTTACACCCATTTTTTCTGACAACTTCAGCAACTGGAGTGCCTGTTTCTGCTTGCTTAAGAGCAAATGAAATTTGCCCCTCTGTGAATGAAAATTTCTTCATATTCTCCCCCTAATATCAGTATCGGATATTTTCCGATTTCTAACATTTTGAGTGCCCAGTTTCCGGGGAGGCGATCAGATCAGTGCTGAAAACTAATCTAGGTTCTGGTATAAAATATTGGAGAGAGGTCCATGTGGTTCACAATAAATGAATATACTATATTAAAAAATAATTATTAAGCATAAATAAAATACTCAAAGTAAATTGGAATAAGTCATTTTAAATAAAAAATTAGAATTTACAGTTGCAATTTTTACAACCACAATTATGATTGTATATGGATTTTTAATACATTCCTTATAAGTAAATGTTGTGTAAGAAGAAAGGCATTAGAAATAGAACTTTTTTTGTTTAAGATCAAAAAATCAGGAGGAGGATAAAAATGGGACAATTTGTTTAATACTCAATTTCTAACGGAGTTGAGAACTACTGTGACGAAATGAAACTTATGTTTAGTGAGCTTTTTCATAGCCATACAATTCCAAATAATCCATACAATAATCACAACTGGGAACTTCACAAACGTGGTGGATTTACTGTTGTAAATGCTATTCCTGATGAGAATTTGTAGAATACATTGTTCGGGGAAGAATGGTATATAAACAATGATGAAGTGCACCATCATATAATTACCCTTTACAAATCAACTCATTATGATGAAGTTTTTATCGTCCAGCCAAAGATAATATATATCCGGCACACAGTTTTGGTGAGGTTTCGTATGTTGTTGAAGGTCCGGATCTTAAAAAACTGCTTAGAAGGTAGACAATGAAATATAAGTCTTCCGTCATTACAAGGCTCAACAATACTGGAGATCTTTCAATGATGTATTTGGCATCTCTCACAATAAAATATAATTTTAGATAAAGATGGAGTTAAGACATGTATAAATCTGCCTGGGTAAGCAAAAAAAAAGAGATTAAAATAATTGAAAAAGCTCATCACGTTATGAAGAGTCATGATGTTAGAGTTAAGATTCAAGCCTGTGGTGTTTGTGGAACGGATATTCATTTCTACAATGAGAATCCTGGAGGCAAGACTATTCCCCTGGGGCACGAGGTTGCTGGTGTTGTTGAAGAGCTAGGTTCCGAAACTACTGGTCTCAGAGTCGGTGATAAGGTCGTTATTCAGAATCATGTTGCTTGTGGTAGGTGTACTTCATGTTTGAATCAGAAACCACAGGCCTGTACAGATATATTTACTTATATGAATGATCAGTCGGGAATGGGTGAATATCTTACAGTTCCTGAGAAAATGGTTCTTCGGTATGAGGGGCTTGAACCCTGGGAAGCAACGGTTGCTGAACCGATAACTGTTGCTCTTGATTTGTGCAAACAGGCTGATATTCCATTAAACTGTGATGTTCTGATTATGGGGCCGGGAATCATTGGTTTAAGCTGCATTAAGCTTGCTCAAAAGAGAGGGGCTCGCAATATTGTTCTCGCCGGGCGCAATTTTAATACTGAAAGAGGTTCTGGCCGGAAGAAGGCTGCCGAGTCCCTTGGTGCGACTCATACTGTGGATACATCAATTACTGATTGGAAAATGAAGCTAAAAGAAAACTTTCCAAATGGTTTTGACAGAGTCATCGTGACTTCTCCACCCAATACCATAGCTGATGCTATAGAACTTGCTGGTTTTGGTGCAGATATCATCTACAATGGAATTAGTTTTTCCTCCGATTCTATAAGTCTTAGTGCTAATGATCTTCATTTTCAGAAAAAAAACCTGAAAACATCACATGCTATTCCTAACTGGGGTTTTCCTATTGCACTGGATTTGCTTAGAAATGGCGATATTGATCCTTCTGTTTTGGTTTCTGCACGTATTCCATTTATTCAATTAGAAGAGGCACTTCGTGAAGCCCAAAAGAATGATCGTGCTGTTATCAAAGTAGTAGTAGAGATCTAGAAAATAAATAATCTTCAACAGTCGGTGGAAATCGCTTGTGAATATCTCTTCGATTATGACGCTTCATTACTCAATAAATAGGAGTAATGAAGAAATTGAGTATCCTGTCCTATAGTTTAATCAACTTTCAGGCACTGCTACGATAATATGTATGGTATAAGCCGCTCAAAAGTAACCGTTTTTTCTCTAGGCCCCTGGTAGCATGCTCTTGTTTACATCCTCTGGATTACATTTCCAAGGAGTTAACGATTCAAGACTATCTTCATTTTTTAATAATGGGGCCTTTTCAAATAACCATTTTAGATAAGCATACGGATTTAAACCGTTAAGTTTTGCCGTTTCTATGAGAGAGTAATAAAAGCACATAGCATCAGCGTCTTCGGTACTTCCGGCGAACAGGAAATTCTTGCTATAGTGCTCCTTTCAGTCAATACAGCTTTATGCCACTTTTAAGTTAGATTCTCTGGAATAAATCTGATCCGGTGAATTCCCATTCAGACTCTGATGTGGTCTGACCGAATTATAGAAATTAAAATACTTCAATAAACCCTTTCGAAGATTTTTCAGAGTGTCATACCGATACAGATAAATGTCTTCATACATCAACGTTTTCCAGAATCTTTCAATGTAAATATTATCCAAATCACGACCTTTTCCATCCATGCTGATACGAACCATTTCTCCCTCTAGGAGGGATGTGAATTCATTACTAGTGAATTCACATCCCTGATCCGTATTGAAGATCTCAGGCAAGCCATATCTCATCATGGCCTGCATCAACGCTTCCATAACAAACGTAGTATCCATCGTGTTGCTGACATTCCAGGACAAGATTTTCCGGCTGTATAGATCGATTATGGCCACCACATAGACGATTCCACCGGGAATATGGACGTAAGTAATATCAGAAGCCCACACGTGATTCGGATGAGTTATATCCAAGTTACGAAGCAGATATGGGTACTTCTTATGCTTCTTTCCAGGTTTTGAAAGGCATCTCTTGGGAATAACTGCTTTGATTTCCATCTCTTTCATCAGCCTGTAAACCCGTTTCGGAGAGGTCTCATGCCCCATGTTCTTATCCAGATGATTATAGATCTGCCTATATCCATAGAAGATATGCTGTTTCCACAGTTTCTTAATTATCCTTTTCTCAAGATTATCCTGATACTCCCGAAATGGATCTTTTTGCTCCTTGTAGTGAAACCAGCTACGACTTTTTCCAAAGAGGTCGCATTGCTCAGTGATACTGAGTTTCTTGGAATCAGTATCAATCATGGATTTTACAGGAGTCCCTGTATCTTCAAGTTTTTTTTTAGGAAATCATTCGCGGCATGAAGCTTTCCGATCTGCTTGTACAGTTCTTCCTTCTCATCTTCCAGCTCTTTTTACGTTTGTGATTTCCCATTACGGAAGACAGAATCCGCATTGTCCAGCAGCTCTCTTTTCCACTTTGAAATCATGGCGGGATGAGCTCCTGTTTCCTGGGCTATTTCACTAACTGTTTTCTCTTCACAAATCACCATGAGCGCTATTCTGGCTTTCTCTGAATCGCTCCACTTCCTGCGCATCTTTCTACTCCTTCAGACACAGATTATACTGCATCAATCTAATTTAGGAGCTGTACAGCTTCATGGGAGCACTATACATGTTATACATATAGGGCTGTATAGTGCCATATTTCAGAGTTTATGTAGTAAGTCTTCCATATAATGAATGGCTCTGGGTTCATATAGTAATGGTGTCAATTCTGGCGTCATTATTACCACTCAAGTGCCTAGGGATATAAAAAATAACCTACGCTGCTTGTGTCATTGGTTCTCTTGCCAGATCAGAGCAATTTTCGGAATGATTTATTTCTTGTTGTTGATCTAGAAGAGGGCAAACTCAATTTAGTAATCTCTGAAAATCCCACTCAGCCTGAACAGTAATATACTTACCATTATAGCCAGTTAATATTAATTCATTTTCACTCGTTGTAATTGATGAAACGCCCTCATCCAATACACCATTCGTATATTCCTGGAAAAGGACTCCATAATGAAGTGTTCGTGTTTCACCTGGAGGAAGCATGAGGTGAGTTGGATTCCCCAGCAGTCTATCATTCGCAATAGACTGTTTCAGGCCATTTGCATAATATCCTGTTGCATTTTCAGCTCCCAGGCAGAAGGTCTGATCCGTAAGACCATCCCGAACTGCCCAGGGAGTGTAGGACCTTCCCCCATAATTCATCCAAAGATCATAAAAATAAAGAGGTATTTCATTCTCTTTTATAGCGGCTGGCCCAGTAAAAAATGACAGATAAATAAGTTTCAATCGGGGATTAACAACAGAACTCCATCCAAGCTTGCAGTTCTCAGGAACTGCTCCTGTAATAAAATCAGAATGACCAATTACGCCCGGTACAATTCTCAAGTTGGCAGTTCCCCCCTTTTTAAGAGGTACAGCTTCAAGTGAGTCTGTTTCGGCTCCAAACGCTAGCCGGGCAGTAGTATCAAATTCTCCTCCCTCAGGTATGACCTTAAACTTTTCCGCATTATTATCAATAAGACATCCACTTTCAAAAAAAGGAGGGCCTACAGTGTTGTGCCAAGCACAATTATAAGGCTCCTCTTTACTACCTGTGTTTGTAATTTCAAGATCTGTATAGTGAACATTCTGTCCATTCAAAATCATATCTGTCTTTTTGTATCGAAAGGGATGGGTTTTTTCTTTAAGGGTACTGATAGAAGAATATCCCCTGGAATCGGGTAGGCTGAAAGGTTTTTCCTGTTCCCAGGTTTCAAAGGCTGAAAATCCATGGGGAGGTAAATCATATTCATCAAGCTGATGACCAGGGCCGAAATTAGGGGCACATGGGAAATTACCTGCTATATCATATAATAGAGGAACCTTCCAGAAAGGGGAGTTCTCTTCATTATTCCAGGGCAATCCGCTATTCGCTCTGAACCATGGTTGCCAATGAGCATTAATCCACCCATCCCGAAATCGGGTATTGAGTTCTGGAATCATACTCTTTTCTGCATCAATAACAACCTGCAAGGTATCATGACCAAGAATCACAGAATCTCGATTTCCTGCTGATTTTATTTTTTCATTTTTTAACATCTCATTACTCCTCGAAGTTATTTGTTTTCTTTAGAAAAAAGACTCAACTGATGGGATGATTTTTTTTTACAATTTATTTAAATACTAATTTCACTTGTACAGTAGTTCTGAAACTACCTTTTCAATTAATTTTCCATAGAATACTTTTATTATTATTCTTTCAGACCGTTGTACTCAAATAGGGGAACTCTTCAAGTAATAAAGAATCGACAGCAAGGGCCGCCGCACCTAGAATACCCGCTTCCGAACCTAATGTGGAGATTCCAATTTCAGGGATCGGGAAAGGAAGTGAGCGGGATAGACTCTCCTTTATTGGTTTCACAAAAAGGTTGTCAATTTCTGGCAGAAAGCAGATGTCTCCTCCCAATATGATGACTTCTGGATTTAGCATAACAATCATATTATGGAGTGCTGGAATAAAAAAATTCAATATTTCTGCAATCTCATTTCTGCAGAGAGAATCTCCTTTAGCAGCATCCCTGAATATCAGTTCAGGGGTAATGCTCTCCTTGTCTTCCTTATATATGCCGGCAAGGGATGAATCAACACCACAAGCTAGCTCTCTTAAAATATTTTGTCGAAGAGCGGAAAGTGAGGCATTATTTTCCAGGTAGTCTTTTTTTCGTCCTAGATAACCGGTATGCTCCAATCCTATCAGAGAATAACCAATTTCCCCGGCAAAACCATTTCCCCGGTACACTTTACCATCCAGGAGTATTCCAGATCCGATGCAGTTTCCAATTTCAACAAAGATGAGTGTTTGTGGGGACGCTTCCTTCATCTTTTTTTTCTCTGCAAAAGCGGAGAGGGAACATATGTTCTCGACAAACACAGGAACTCCATATCGATTTTCTATGACTTCCCGTAACTGCACCTCCTTCATACTTTCATAATAGACCATTTGAAGTTTATCTGTTGTTTGGTTAACTACTGCGGGAACTCCTATTCCAATTGCTTTTAGCCCTCCCTCTGATGAGGGGGACTCTGATTTATACTGATCAATACTGCTGTCAATCATTTTAAAAAGATCCCGTTTGATATCTTGTGATGAATTGGAGTGAAATCCTTTTAAACGTGATTTGATATGTACTGAATAATCTACGATAACTGCTGTGCTAAAGTTTTGAAAGAGATCTATTGCAATGATATAACCAAAACCTTCATTAATGGCATAGACAGGAGTTCCTCTTCTGGCTGAACTGTTTGAATCCTTTAAGGGAGTGATCCGATTGGTCTCCTCCAAAAAATCTACAGCTCTGGAAACAGCCGGAATACTCAACCCGAGATCTTCTGCAATTCTGGAGCGGTTTGCAGAAAGATTTTCCCTTAGATAATTAAATACAAGAGAAATATTCACCTGACTTTGCTTCGAGGCATTCATGGCATTACTGATTTTCATTCTCTTCATAGATACTCCCATTCGGTATTACAACAATTAACTTATTTAAAATACATGAAATAGTAATATAAAACAATAATGATGTAACATTAAATTAGTTAAAAAGGACTAAATCAATTGTATTTAGATAATGAATATATTTATTGACAGGTTTAGAACCGCTATGCTAACATTGAGTTATCTTAATTGTGTCATAAAATATTTAAACAGGAGTTACTTTATGCGTAATAACAGTCTTGTAGCTAATAGTTGGTGGGACTATACGACCCTAGATAAAGAAATACTAGATGCTGCGGCATCCATGTCAGTCAAAGATCTGGAACAGCTAAACAGGGAGGGATTTCAAATTGTCATGTATGATACGTTGGAGGAATTCTATCTGGCAGAAGCACTCGAATATATCAACACATGGATGAAATCTACTGCTGATAATCCCAAAGGACTTTGTGGACCAATAGGTCCCACCGAACAGCTCCCGCTGGTCGCCAGGATTATCAATGATTTGAAATTGAACGTAAAGGAAGGGCATTTCTGGGCAATGGATGAATGGGTTGAAAACGGAAAAGAAGTTCCCGTTACTCATCCCCTTAGCTTTGCACGGGCTAACCTGGAATTGTGCTTTAACAGAATAGATCCATCTTTGAGGATGCCGGATGAAAATATCCATTTTCTGAAAGCGGACAATATCGAGAAGTATACGGCATCATACGACAGCATAAAATGCGAAATTATGCAGGGAGGACAGGGTGATGTCAAACATTGGGCATTCAATGATCCATTTAAAAGAGAAGCTCCTTATGATAAAGCACCACCCAGCCCCGAAGTATATCGTCAATTATCTGCCAGAGTAATAGACCTTCATCCTGTCACCCTGATGCAGAACGCAAGAACATCCGGAGGCGGAGTGGTTACCGGAGTTCCAGTTAAGGCAATAACAGTCGGCCCGATAGAAACATGGAAATCCGGAGAAGTATCAATATGGCATTCAGGCACACATGATAATCCTTTCGGAATGAGACTTACAGCGTTTATGATCTCCAAAAAAATCATTGATACTGCTGTACCTATGTCAATTCTTGCTGATCATCCATCTGTGAAATTCAACTATTACAGACCAAAAATAGGGGACTGTAGAGTAGAAATACACTGATCAGAGATATAGAGCTAGGACCTGACAAACAATGTGTTTGAACAGTGAATCAACTTCAATAAAATGGATTGCTAAATGAATAAAGAAGAGAATGTTAATGTTCCTTATCTTCAGATGAATAAAATTGTAAAACAGTTTCCTGGTGTTCTGGCTCTAAAAGGCATTGATTTTGTAATGAACCAGGGAGAAGTTGTGGCCCTCATGGGGGAAAACGGCGCCGGAAAATCAACATTGATGAAAATCCTTATGGGTGTGTATGCCAAGGATGGTGGAGATATAATAATTCAGGGAGAGAAGGTAGACATTCACAATACTCTCAGTGCAATCCATCTTGGCATTAGTATGATTTATCAGGAACTTAATCTGGTACCCAATTTGAACATTGCTGAAAATATCTTCCTAGGCCAGGAACAAAACAACAAGGGTTTCATTGATAAGAATGCGATGCATGAAGAAGCCAGGGCATTCATCAAAACTGTCGGCATGGATTTTGATTCAAATATTCTAGTCAGCCAGCTTTCGACAGCTCAGAAGCAGATGATTGAGGTCGCCAGGGCTCTATCTCTGGATGCAAAACTTATCATTATGGATGAACCGACCTCATCACTGACCGAATCTGAAACTAATACTCTATTTGAAATCATTGATAATTTGAAGAAGAAAAATGTATCCGTTATTTTCATCACTCATCGAATGAATGAAATTTTCAGAGTTGCCGATAAGGTCGCCATCATGCGGGATGGAGAAATGATCTGTACACTGGATATCGCCTCAACAAATAAAAATGAGGTAATCCGGCATATGGTAGGACGAGAGATTGATGACATATTTGCTAAAGAACAGGCAGAAATCTCTGATGTCATCATGGAAGTGGAAAACCTTTCAACAAAAGGATTTCTTAAAGATATCAGTTTCAATATCAGAAAGGGCGAAATCCTTGGATTTGCCGGTCTGGTTGGTGCAGGAAGATCTGAAGTCATGCGAGCTATTTTTGGAATAGATAAAAAAGAAAGTGGCATAGTCAGGATAAACGGTAAAGAGGTAAATATAAAGTCCACTGTAGATGCTTTGAATCAGGGAATAGGCTTTCTTCCGGAAGATAGAAAGGAACAGGCTCTTGTATTAGGAATGACTTTAAGAGAAAATCTTACTTTGGCTTGCTTGAATACCTTGTCTCGCTTTCATTTTATTCTTTTTAAAAAGGAAATGTCTTTAAGTAAACATTATGTGGATTTACTGAGAGTAAAAACTCCCGGAGTTGAACAAATTATTAAGAATCTTTCTGGAGGTAATCAGCAGAAAGTCGTCATTGGAAAATGGCTAGCGATCACGCCCAAAATTTTGATTCTAGATGAACCGACCCGGGGAATTGATGTGGGCAGTAAAAAGGAGATCCACGCTCTGATGTCAAAACTAGCCAGAGATGGAGTTGCCATAATTATGATCTCATCAGAACTTCCGGAGATTCTTGGGATGTCCGACAGAATTGTAGTGATGCAGGAAGGTAGGATCTGTGGAGAACTCCTCCGTGAAGAAGCAAATCAGGAAAGTATTATGAGTCTGGCAATCTCATAAATAAAAAAGGATAGAATAATGAAAATTACTAATGTTGAAGTAAATCCAATTGGATTTACGAGTATAATTAAGAGAATTTTGAAGAACTCGTCATTCAGTATCTTTGTTGTGATGATGGGTATGTGCATCGCCATGTATATCGTCAGTCCCCCTTTCAGATCCATGAATAATCTCCTTGCTGTTGCCAAGAATTCCTCAGCCTATGCTATTGCAGGAATCGGAGTATTAATGGTGATCATCACCGGTGGGATCGACCTATCTATCGGATCTATTTTTGGTCTTGCAGGTGTTATTGCGAGCATGGGCATGGTTGATCTGGGGTTGCCTGTAATACCCTCAATCCTGCTGGGGATGCTTATTGGAACTGTTCTGGGATTGACAAACGGACTACTTATCGTAAAAGTGAAACTTCCTCCGTTTATCGCTACACTGGGAATGCTGAGTATAGTAAGAAGCCTTTGTTATATCCTCACTGAGGGATATCCAGTTACTGGAATCACAGAAGATTTTCTGTTCTTAGGACAAGGATTCTACCTTTCAATTCCAGCACCCATATGGGTTATGGTATTTCTTGCAATAATATTTTCAATATTCCTGAATAAGACAGTTATCGGGCGTCATATTTACGCCCTCGGAGGGAATGAGGAAGCAACCAGAATCTCCGGAATAAATACAGATAAGTTAAAACTCCTCGTTTATTCACTTGGTGGTTGTCTCTATGGAATTGCAGGAATTATCACCGCTTCCAAATTGGGGATCGGACAACCCACCGCAGGGCAGGGATACGAGCTGGATGCCATAGCAGCTGTTATTATAGGCGGTGCGTCACTTATTGGGGGAGCCGGAACCATATCAGGAACAATTATCGGTGCTGCAATAATGGGAATCCTTAGAAACGCACTGGTCTTATTATCTATAAAATCACATTGGCAGCAATTTATCATCGGATTTGTCATTATTCTCGCGGTTACCTTAGACCAGTTGAGACGATCCAGAAAAAGCTCATGAGAATGAACCAAAATTACATGGAATCCCGGTTCATTTAAAAATTGGACGGATGCATTCAGCGGCATTCAACGCTGTTTCTATTAAAAGGAGTGTCTCTATGAAGAAACAATTTCTATTTCTATTGTTTGTATGTCTTTCAACCATTCTGTACGCCGCAGGTTCGCAGGATACAAAAGAGAAGAAAGTAATTATCGCTGTTGTACCACAGCAATTGGGAAATGTTGTCTTTCTCCCTGCCAAGGAAGGAGCGGAGCAGGCAGGGAAAGATCTGGGTATCACAATGGAATGGCAAGCGCCCGTAAGAGCAGAAGCACAGCTACAGGCAGAGGTTATTGAAGGGCTTATTGCCAGAAACGTTGATGGAATTGCGATAAGCTGCAATCATCCTGATGCACTGAAAGATGTTTTAAAATTAGCCATCAGCAAAGGCATCATTGTATCAACTTTCGATGCAGATTCCCCTGAAAGCGGTCGAGAGTTCTATGCAGGAACCGAAAACTACCAGGCTGGTGTTACTTGTGGAGAAGAAATGCTGAAGCTTTTCTCAGGCACCAGTAATACAGTCAAAGTAGCCATCCTGGAAGGGATTCCA
Organism: Oceanispirochaeta crateris; assembly: GCF_008329965.1. GTDB lineage: Bacteria > Spirochaetota > Spirochaetia > DSM-2461 > DSM-2461 > Oceanispirochaeta > Oceanispirochaeta crateris. Next base: position 2,261,997 of record NZ_CP036150.1, on the reverse strand, counting down.
GGAGCATTTGATATTGAATCCAGAAAAAGTGGATTCCTTGATACAATTGCAGATTCAAATCTTGAGGTAGTATACACAGGAGCCTGTGACGATGATGTGGATAAATCAGTAACGATTGTTGAAGACTATACAAGAGCAAATCCAGAAATTGATGCTTGGTTCATGGCCGGTGGCTGGCCTTATATTGTACAGCCCGGAGCTCTGCCGGAAATGACAAAGTGGAAACTGTCTGATCCTGAAAACCATAAAGTTGTTACTATGGATGTCTTTCCAAGCTCTAAAGCATTCTTTGACAAAGATTTGATTGATGTGGCTGTCGGACAGGATTTTTATTCCATGGGATATTTGAGTGTTGAGAATCTCCATAATCTTATAACAGGTGGCTCTATAAATGGCGGACTGAAGAAAGAAGGATTCCCCGGTTTGTTCATTGATACAGGAGGGAAAATCGTCACACCTGATAACTATAAAGAAGAATTTCCGGAATAGACTTCTTGGATTATTAGAGGACAGAAGTTTTTGCTTCTGTCCACATAGAATTCTTCTTGATTCAAACAAATAATAATATATAGCTATTGATTTTTAACGTTTTTTAGAGGATTCTCTATGAAAGTAAAAATAAATGGACATCCTTGTTCATAATCTGATTAGATATGTAAATTCAGTTGGTCCCTGAAATGTTTATAATGATATTAAATTTGATCAGTATAAATTCTATGGCGTTGAAAACCTGTGTTTAAGCATTTAGCCAAATAATAGACCTCATGGAAAATGGGTATGTTCCAATGGTGAATATGTCGGAACAGATGTGAAATCTATGAGAACAATTGATCTCCCCCCAATATTCGTCCAGTAACAGGTTTTGTTTTCAGCTTACTGAAAACTAATCTAGATTGTGGTACGAATTATTGGGGTAGAGGTCAATAGAACTAAATGTGATTCATTTGCTACTTGTATAATAATTTCCTTTTTTATTCTTAAAATGATCAGGGAGACTCGCCATTCATTCATATAGTTTGGTTCTATATTTTCCGGGAGATAGTCCATCATTATGTTTTTTAAATAATTGGATAAAATATGATACATTTTCAAACCCAGAATTGTAACAGCTTTCAGTAATACTTTGACCCTCACGGATTTTCTCTTTTGCTTTATCTAATCTCATTAATGTTAGATATGTGAAGTATCCAGTTCCAGTCAGACTTTTAAAATAACGACTGAAATAGGATCTTGATAAACCTGCAAAAGAAGATATCGTATTCAAATCAATATTTTTGTGGTAGTTTAATTCTGTAAAGTCAATCACCTTCTTTAGTATATTGGACTCTTTGGAATCATCAGGATAGTATCTTAATTCTTTGAATAATATTCCAAAAATATCTAGTATTAATTTAAGTTGAGAGAAAAAATCTTTTTCTTCTATTTTCTTAATTTCTTCAATTATTGAAGCCAATTCACGATATGCTGGATTAATATAAGTGATTCTTTTCATGGTAGTATAATCTGATCCAAAAATCTGTTTTATATTAAGATATTTTCCCAGAGTTGTCAGTGATATATGCAGAACATCAAATGTTCCATTTCCAGCAATAAAATCAAAAGAGTGCAATGTCCCAGGGGGAGTCACTATTACATCTAATTCTTCCAGATCCATATTGTCTCCATCAATCCATGCTGACCCACATACTCCATGGTTTATATCTATTTCAAGAGTATTATGGTAGTGAAGCTGGGATTTGTGATCCCTTGAAAATTGTCTAGCCCTGAGATTAATAAGATAATCGGATGTTAATTCAAATTCGTCCTCTTCAAGAGATCTGAAAATCAGTTGGTCAGAGGGATGATACTTATCTTCGTACTTCATAAAGAAACAATTATGATGTCAAAATAGCAATAAAGCAACATTTATAAGCAATAAATTATAATATAAGTTATCTTTCTAGGTGATAAAATGATATTTTTAGGAGGGAATTGTGACACGCTCAAAAATAAATCAAATAATAAAAGAATCCATACAGTTTTTTGAAAAAATGAACTTTATGTTACCACCTTTTGCCCATTTTTCTAAGAATGATTGGGTAGAAAATATTAGCAGGTACAAAGAAATACTGGACCTACAGCTGGGTTGGGATATTACAGACTTTGGTCATGACAATTTTGAGGAAGAGGGATTGCTTCTTTTTACTTTGAGAAATGGTAGACTTGGTGATTCAGTCTATAGTAAATCTTATGCTGAAAAAATTATGATTGTTCAGGAAAATCAATATACTCCTATGCATTACCACTGGGTTAAAATGGAAGATATTATAAACAGGGGAGGGGGAAATCTACTTATTAAATTTTATATGGCTGACGAAAATGATCAATTTTCTCCTGAGAATATTGTCTTGAGTATTGATGGTTCTGAGACAGTCATTACAGCTGGAGAAACAGTAAGTCTTAAACCTGGAGAGAGTGTTACCATTCCCCGGAAAGTATTTCATACATTCTGGGGTGAAGAAGGCAAAGGTCCTGTACTAGTTGGAGAGGTTTCAATGGTCAATGACGATAGTAGTGATAATAATTTTTTTAAAGCTGTCGGTCGATTTCCTAAAATTGAAGAAAATGAACAGCCATATCGTTTAATCGGGTCAGATTATAGTCATATACTTGCGATGGAGTCATGGTCATGAGAATTAGTGGAGCTGGTTGTTGTCTCTATGATTACTTATATAAGCACATTTCATTCAATGCTCAGAGTTTCCGTGATTTTCTGTCAATAACTCCAGGGGATGGAGGGGTCACTCCTGGTGAACTTGTTTTTGCTGAAAATTTATCAGAATATAAGAACTCTTCTGTTGAGTCCTGTATAGAACAAATAACAAATGGTCAGGATCCTGATACTGTAAATTTGGGTGGTCCTGCATTAGTTTCGTTGGTTCACAGTGCCCAGATGCTCCCCTCTGAATGGGAGATCATTCTTTATTCCTGTCTGGGAGATGATGCGGAATCAAAAAGGCTTCAAAAAGATATGTCAGGGTTCTCTTTGCATTTTCATTCAAATATTGCGATAGGACTGCCAGTTCCATCTACCATAGTACTATCTGATCCAGAATGGAATGAAGGTTCAGGTGAGCGAACTTTTATTAACACATTAGGAAGTGCAATGGCATTTTCTCCTGATATGATTGATGATAATTTTTTCAACAGTGATATCTTTGTCTGGGGGGGAACTGCCCTTGTCCCTCCCTTACATGACAGTCTGGGCACACTGACAAGAAAAGCAAGAGAACGTAACGGATTCAACATCGTTGGAACTGTTTATGATTTTCGTAATCAGGCTACAGATCCTGAAGGTCCTTGGCCATTGGGGACTCATGAAGAGTCTGCCTATCCTTGGATTGACATCCTTATTACGGATAAAGAAGAAGCTCATCGGCTTTCTATGACAGACAGTGTTGCTGATGCTGCTGATTACTTTCTAGGTCAGGGTTGTGGAGCCTGTATTATAACTCAGGGTAATGATAGAATTTATGTTAAAACTGGATCGGATAAATTTATTCCCATAAATGGAAAAAAATTTCCAGTGAGTCAATGGGTTAACGAAGACCTTAGACTCCATCCTGAAAAAAGAGGCGATACAACAGGCTGTGGTGATAACTTTATGGGAGGTATTATTGTTTCTATTGCCAGGCAGATCTCTAAAAAAACATCTGAATTAATTGATCTTGAAGATTCAATCATTGAGGGAGTCAGTGCTGGAGGCTTTGCTTTATATCAGATGGGTGGTGTCTATACAGAAACAGAACAAGGCTATAAAAAGACAAGAATTAATGAGATAAAGAGTCATTATAGGGAGCAGATTTCATGAGTAAAGAAGTATTGATTTTTGGGGCGGGTAATATTGGCCGTTCATTCATCACCCCAATCTTCCTTGATGCAGGTTATACAGTTTATTTAGCCGATATTAATACTAAATTAATTACGTCCCTGAAAAAAGCTGGGCAATACAATATTAGAATATGTTCCAATGAGGAAGAAACTATCCGAATTGTTCAAGGATTTCATCCTGTTGCATTATCTAATAAAGAGGCTCTTTTTCCCCTGTTAATGAGAATCCCTCTAATGGTTACATCAGTAGGATTAGCTGGCCTTGAAGCCGTGTCTAAGCTTATTGCAGAGACCCTCTCTGGACGAATCAATAATGAGAAAGAATATATACCGCTAGATATTATTCTTGCAGAAAATCTTAGGAATGCATCCTCTTTTTGTCATGGAAAGATCCTTGAATCTCTTAGTGGATCTTTTCCTGTTGAGAGTCATTTAGGTCTTGTAGAAACCAGTATTGGAAAGATGGTTCCCCTACGGACAGAACAAGATATAATACAGGACTCTTTGGGTATGAAGGCTGAGCCATATAATACATTAATCTTGGATAAAGATGGATTTATCGGGCCTATACCGCAATCTCCCTGCATTCAACTAGTTTCACCTATAAAGCCTTGGGTTGATCGAAAGTTGTTTATTCACAATTTGGGGCATGCAGCGGCAGCCTACCTTGGGAGACAGTATTTTCCTAACGAGACTTATCTAGCACCTCTTATGAAAGATAAGGACTTTGTTGAAGAAATTCGAAATGTTATGACAGAAGGGGCAAATATTTTACTCAGTGAGTATCCGGAAGTTTTCACTATTAAGGATCTTACAGATCATATTGACGATTTGCTAACTCGTTTTTCAAATACCTCGCTTGGTGATACTGTTCAGAGAGTTGGTAGAGATTTATCCAGGAAACTTTCCGGGAATGATCGTATTGTGGGCGCTATGGCTGAGGCTGTTCAAAGAAACCTTCCAATTAAAAATATCTGTCGTGTTTATCTGGCGGCACTATCATTTGAGCAAGTTAATCAGGATAGTGAAGATTATAAAATCTTTACTATCTATAAAGAAGAAGGTTTAGAAGCTGTTTATACAGATAAATCCTGTGTAGGTGATTTTTCACCGGCTGTTTATAAAAAAATCTTAGATGAACTCAAGAGGATCGAAGCGCATTAAAAAAGCCTATAACAATAAGATTAGCATCTGTTTGATTCTCGTTCAATCAATTGCTCATCAATTAGAAATCTTTTGGATGAGGAATGAGTCTATAAATAGGTTCTGATGAAGAAGTTCTAGTTGTTAAATAACAAAAGAGATACAGGTCTATATAATATAATCTGGTATCACAGCTGACCAATCTAGAATAAAGTTCCAGGTTTGCATAAACTTGAATATAACGCATCCGAATCATGTGTAGACTTCAGACATCACCTATGTAAATATTCCCGGTGGAATAGTCTATGTCGTTGCAATCATAGACTTGTATAGCCGGAAGATATTATCCTTGAATGTCAGCAACACGATGGATACAGTATTTGGAATGGACGCTTTGATGCAGGCCATAATGGGATATGGATTGCCTAAGATATTTAATACAGATCAAGGTTGCCAATTCACTAGTAATGAATTCACATCCCTCCTGGAAGGAGAAATGGTTCGTATCAGCATGGATGGAAAAGTCGTGCTTTGGATAATATTTACATTGAAAAATTTTCGTAAAGTTTTTATTGAAGTATTTTAATTTCTATAATTCGGTCAGACCACATCAGAATCTGAATGAAAATTCTCCGGATGAGATTTATTCCGGAGAACCTAACTTAAAATGGCTTGAGGTTGTATTGACTGAAGGGGGCACTATATCATCCCAGAGTTACTACAACTTCCCATTGGGTAAAAGATTCCTTGAGGGGTAGAATACCGGATTTGAATTCTTCACCGTTTACCAATATTGTTTTTATCCCAGAGTTTACCCCCTCTGGATTTCTTACAATGACATTGTAACGATTGTTTCTGAAAACCCTGGAGGCTCTAAACTCGGGCCAGTTGCTGGGGATGCAGGGATCAATTTCCAGCCCCTGCCAGTGAGGTCGGAGCCCCAGTATCCACTGACTGATGACTACAAAATTCCAGGAGGCTGTTCCTGTGAGCCATGAGTTTTTGGCCTCTCCATGGTTTGCGGCATCCTTCCCGGCAATCATCTGAGAATAGACATAGGGTTCTGTTCTATGAATATCGCTGATATCTTCCCGGAAGGCCGGGCAGATTCGGCTGTAATAATCAAAGACTTTGTCCCCCTGTTTTTCCATGGCTTCCCCAATCATGACCCAGGGATTGTTGTGGCAGAAAATTCCCGCATTTTCTTTGTATCCCGGCGGATAGGATGAGACTTCTCCCAATTCCAAATGATACTCCTGGTAAGCCGGCTGGAGGATCATAATACCGTGATCTGTAGCCAACTTTTTCTCCACCGAGTCCAAGGCTTTACGGGGCCACCCCTTGCTTTCACCAATGCGGGCCATGGAGCAGAATCCCTGGCTCTCAATGAAGATCTGGCCGTCTTTATTCTCTTTACTGCCGACCTTAGCACCCAGGGCATCATAGGCCCTAAGGAACCATTCACCGTCCCAGCCTGCGTTTTCAACAGCGGTGTTCATTTTGAGTACAGCCTGTCTTGCCTTGAGAGCCGCTTCGGATTGTCCTATCTGTTCCAGAAGTTGGGCATACTCTTCGCCAATATAGGAGAACATTCCGGCAATCATCAAAGATTCGGCAGTATCTCCTTTCTTGTTTGTGGTGGTTTGAAAGGAGTCATCCGGATTTTCTGAAAAGCAGTTGAGATTCAAACAGTCATTCCAGTCGGCCCTGCCAATCAGAGGCAATCCATGGGGCCCCAGGTTGTTCTGAGTGAAGGAGAAAGACCGTTCCAGATGGGTGGCTATTGTTTCGGGAACCCCGGGGACATCATCAAAAGCTACCTTTTCGTCCAGGATGGAAAAATCTCCCGTTTCCTTGATGTAACGACAGATACCCATGATGAGCCACAGAGGGTCATCGTTGAAATCTCCCCCCACATCGGCATTTCCCTTCTTGGTCAGGGGTTGGAATTGGTGGTAGGCACTCCCGTCAGAAAACTGTGTTGAGGCTACATCCAGGAGTCTGGTCTTCACCCTTTCCGGAAACTGATGAACGCATCCCAGCATGTCCTGGCTGGTGTCTCTAAAGCCGATTCCCCGACCGATTCCAGACTCAAAGTATGAGGCGCTTCGGGCCATATTGTAGGTCACAGTACACTGGTACTGGTTCCATGTGTTGACCATGCGGTTGACTTTTTCATCCGGTGTAGACACGCTGAACCGGGACAGAAGGTTCTGCCAATGGATCTGCAGTTCCTCCAGAGCCTTATCAAAGGCGGCCACGTTGCCATAGTCTTCCTGCAACTTCTCGGCGGGAGTCCTGTTGATTTTTCCAGGACTCTCCCATTTCTCTGCAGGATCAACCTCGGTGTAACCTAAGAGAAAAACGAGTGCTTTTTCTTCTCCTGCCTTCAGGGTAATATCAAAACGATGGGAGGCTATAGGAGACCATCCTGAGGCAAGGCTGTTGCCGCTGGTACCCTTTATGACCTGGTCGGGATTTTCATAGCTGCTATAGAGCCCTGTAAAGGTTTCTCTGTCTGTATCGAATCCCTGGGGTGTTTCACTGGCATGATACCAGGCATAATGGTTTCGTCTCTCTCTGAATTCTGTCTTATGATAGATGGTAGGCCCATGGACCTCCACTTCTCCTGTGCTGAAATTCCTTTGAAAGTTGGTTTGATCATCCCAGGCGTTCCAAAGGCAAAACTCCATAAAGGAGTAGAGCTGGAATGTCTTTGTCTCACTAGCGGTGTTGCGGAGCATCAATTTCTGCATTTCTACTGTGCTGCCATCTGAGGGCACTAGGAAGGTTGTTTCCGCTTCCAGTTGATTCTTCATCCCTGTGATACGGGAGTATCCCATTCCGTGACGGCATTCGTAACTATCAAGTTCTGTTTTAACAGGTTTCCATCCCGGATTCCAGAGAGTCTCTCCTTCCTTGATATAGAAGTAGCGGCCTCCTGTATCGATGGGGACATTATTGTAACGGTAGCGGGTGAGTCTCCTCAGTCTGGCATCTCTGAAAAAACTGTATCCTCCGGCAGTATTAGACAGGAGGGAAAAGAAATCATGGCTACCCAGATAGTTGATCCAGGGGTAGGGGGTGGCAGGACTGGTAATAACATATTCGCGGTTGTGGTCATCAAAAAAACCATACTTCATTGAGGGCTCCTCTGCTTTGTTCCAACCAGGAGGAAAATGACTTGCTAAATGGGGAGGAACAAATTATATTATAGGTATGTTTGAGATTCAAACATACCTATAATTGTGTCATGAGAATGACTTGGAGTCAAGGGAAAATGGCCACACAGAATCAAATCAATAATATCAATATGTCCAGAATCCTCCGATTTCTCTGGATGAATCGTGGTTCCTCCCGTGCTCTGATGTGCCGTGAATTGGGTCTTAATAAGTCAACTGTCACCAAAAATGTCCAAATTCTCCTCGATAAGGGAATTGCAGAAGAAATTGAAGAAGGGGAATCCTCTCCCTTGGGAGGCAGACCTCCTGTGGCGTTGGGTATCCGTCAGGATTTCTGCTATGTTCTGGGGATCGAATTCCAGACGGAGTATTACCATGGGGTTATCAGCAATGCCTGGGGACAAGTTGTGTTTACTCAATCAGGAAAACTTGCGGACTCAGATTCTTCTCTTCTTGAATATTTTCTGTGTGTTTTGGATGAGTTGAAACCCGCTTTGGCTGAATACAAGGTTGCCGGAATCGCCTTGGGCCTGCCGGGCGTTGTGGATACAAAAGAGGGGACTGTCTGTTATTCCATGGCCTTTGGCATCGACTCTCCTCTACCTTTTGTTGAAGCCGCTTCTAGAGCCGCCGGTATTCCTGTTTTGATAGAAAATGATGCTAACTGCTGCTGCTGGGGAGATCTGGCCGATCAAAAAGCAAGCAGGGAAGAAAACAGCCTGTTCCTTCTTACGGAATTCCGTGATGTGGATGTTCGGTCTCCGGGGCTTCAAAGTCTGGCCGTGGGTGTCGGTCTTGTTTTAAGAGGGCAGGTTCATACCGGAAGAGACTATTCTGCAGGGGAGTATACAAGTGTTTTTAAAAACAGGGACGGGTCCGGTCAGTTTTCCATTGAACCTTCTGAATTGAGTAATCTCTGGAGTAATCCTGTCCAGCTTAGATTAATCGTGCAGGAAATTAGCCGGACAATTTCATTTCTTGTTAATATTTTAAATTTGACCCGGGTCGTTGTGGGTGGTGTTCTTTGTGATACCGACTCCCTTGTCAAAGAGGCCTTAAGAACTTGCATCAATGAGTCATGGCCCTATTCTAACCAGGTCGAATGCCAGATTGAATTTTCTGATTTGGGTGAGAGTACAGTTGCCCATGGAGCCACAGCCTTCTTTTTGGAACAGCTATTCGGGCTTCCCGATCTCGAAGAGAGAACCGAGCGGGGCTGGCAATTCATTCTTTCTCATCCCTTTTTGATTCGTAAGGGAAGTGATTAGGGCTGGGACAATGATGATCCGCTATAGTAAGGGTGAATGATCTAGAACAATAGTGGTTCCGATCAGTATGAGGATGATACCTCCTACTGTTTCCATCCTTTCGCCAAAGAGATGGCTCAGCCGATGACCGGCATGTACTCCCAAATAGGAGATACCAAAGGTTACCGCCGCGATAACAGCTGCTTCAAAGTAAATCCCTGATCCAAGGAATGAGAGACTGATGCCGACGGCCAGAGCATCGATGCTGGTAGCCACTGACAAAGTCAGAAGATTGGTCAGTTTAAAAGAGTCCTCTGGATCGGGGCATACGCCTTCAGGATGAAGGCTCTCCCATATCATTTTACCACCAATGAAAGCCAATAAGGCAAAAGATATCCAGTGACCATAGGCATCAAGCCATGACCCCGAAAACAGGGATGCTCCCCACCAGCCGGCTAGAGGCATGGCTCCCTGAAACAGGCCAAACAGGGATGCAGTGAGAAGGCAGTGATTGTGTTTGAAATTATCCATGGTGCATCCGCAGCTTAGGGACGCAGCAAAGGCATCCATGGAGAGGGCTAAGGCTGTGAATATCAATGTTATAAAGTTCAATAGAATATCCTTGTCGCCGGTTTCGGCACTATTTTGTCTAATAATGATCCTGGGAGTGATGTTTTAAGCACACAAAATACGGGATTTTATTCATTCCGGCATGATTCTAACCTATTTTCCTTATAGAATAACAGTATGAACAAAAGCATTAATACCAAAATGACAACCTGGGCCATCATTGGAGCCGGAGATGTGGCAGAAATAAAGAGCGGACCGGCATTTCAAAAAGCCGATAGATCAGAACTGAAAGCGGTGATGAGACGAAATCCTGCCAAGGCGGAGGATTTTGCCCGCAGGCATGGAGTGCCTTCCTGGTACTCCACGGTGGAGGACGTTCTTAGCCGGGAGGATATAAACAGTATTTATATCGCGACTCCTCCCTCATCCCACAAAGACTTGGCCATACGGGCTCTTGAGGCAGGTAAAGATGTTTATTTAGAGAAGCCTGTATGCCTTACAGAAGCCGAATGTCGTGAAATTCAGCCCGTGCTGGAGTCCAGCGGGAGAAAACTCGTTGTGGCTCACTACCGCAGGGGGCTTGGTGCTTTTTTAAAGGTGAAGGAATTGCTGGATTCCGGAGCCATCGGAACTGTCCAGTTTGTCAATATAAGAGTGTTTCAAAAAGAGGAATCGGAGATCATGACCGTGACCGAAGATCATTGGCGGGTGAATCCCGAAGTCTCAGGAGGAGGCTTGTTTCATGATATTGGACCCCATCAGATAGACTTGATGCTCTATTACTTTGGAGAAGTCCGTGAGGTTCGTGGATATTCCACCAATCGGTCTGCTAAGAATCCTGCGGATGACTTTGTTGCGGCCCATATCCTTTTTGATTCTGGAATTCCTTTGGAGGGCCTTTGGTCTTTCTGTATTGATGACATGAATCAGGGAAGTGATCTCTGCGAGATTTATGGCTCTGAAGGGGTTATTCGTTTCTCGTTCTTTGGGGACAAGGTTTCCCTGGTGCGCGGATCAGATGAACATATTTTTTCTTTTGATAACCCTGTGAATATTCAGCAGCCTATGATTCAGAAAACAGTAGACTACTTCCAGGGGCTTGGTCCCAATCCCTGTTCTCTCGAAGAAGGAATGAAGTGCATGGCCATCCTCGATGCGGTGACATCCTGATGTCTATGCCCATTAATCCTTGATCACAATCCCCAGGGGGGCCAATAGTGCGGTCACATCGGGGTAGCTGAAGACGGCCCCCCTGAGTTTGTTTTGCTCTGGTTGGATGGTGTAACCTCTGGCTTCGGTAAAGTTGGCTTTTCTCAGGTCGCATTCACTGAAGGGAGTCTCGCTGAATGCCGTTCTCGAAAAATCAGCCTCTCTGAAATCAATTCTGAAAAACTCACAGTCCTGGAATTTGGAATCCCTAAAGACTTTCTTTTTAAGATCCATGTTGCTGAAAAAGCAGTGACGGATCTCGCACTTCTCAAAATCCGGGTAGAATAGGGGGGTGTTACACTCCGAAAAGTTGATTCCCTGCAGCATAGACTCCGTAAACTGGCAATTGCTGAATCCGGCATTGTCTACTTTTAGAAGAGTCAGTTCGCACTCTTCAAACAGGCAGTTTCTAAAACTGCTCCCCCTGAGGAGACTGTCGCTGATGCGGCAGGATTTAAACTGACAGTCCTGGAAGGTCTTTCCGGAGAGATCACTATGGGTCAGGATGATATTCTCAAAGAATTCATCCTCCCAGTCTTCCATGTCAGGGTCATTGAGGTTCTGCATCGTTCTCAGGATTGTATACACGCGATTTGTATTGTTCAATATAGTGGTTGGAAAGGGGTTACTGATGGGCTGTGGCCGGTTAGGATTCCTGCACAACAGTTCGACTGCTTTTAATGATCTGTCCAATCATGGTAAACTTCCTTCATATATGATCAAAAAAATAACAATTGCAGCTCTTCTGGGATTTCCTTTAATATTTCTCTCTTGCGGACAATCTTCTGAGGTCCGGCCATTCTCATTGGGAAAGGCACAGAGTCCTGTGAAATATCCCGAGTTGGATATAGATAATGAGCTGTATTCTTCTCTCAGTGAAAAAGATCTGTTTTTGAAAGGGCGCTCCAAGATCGCCCATGTTTCAGACGTTCATCATTATGCAAGGTCTCTCTACGATCCAGCTTCTGCGGGTTTTGAAGAGTTCTCACGGAATAACGAGGGCAGGACTGTCCTCTACACTACGGAAATGATGGAGATTCTTAAGGCTGATCTACTCAGCCGAGGGGTCAGTACTCTTCTTCTTTCAGGAGACCTCTCTGTTTTGGGAACAAGAGCCACACATGAAGAGATGGCTGACATTCTAGGAGGATTTGAAGACGATGGAATTCATGTCTTCATTACCACAGGAAACCATGACATCAATAATCCCAGAGCCTTTCGCATCGTTGGTTCGGGCACCGAGAGTGTCCCTAGTGTGACCCCTGAGGAATTCAGGGAGATTTACGAAGACTTCGGGTTTAATGAAGCCCTTCTGAATGATCCTACGAGTCTTTCATATTTGGTGGCTCTGGAGGACGATGTATTACTCCTGTCTCTGGACAGCTCCTATTATCAGGACAACTATCACTGGGGTTACAGTGTTGCCCGGGGCGGCTTTAATCCTGAACAGTATGACTTTGTTCTTGAGGCTCTCAAGAGGGCAGAGGGGAAACGTGTCATCATGATGTCTCATCATAACCTGCTGAGGCACTATGAAATTGGTCTCGATTTGAGCAACTTTATGGTCAATGATGAGAACAGGATGCTGAATCTCCTGATGGATCATGGAGTGAAAATCGGTTTATCGGGTCATATACACAAGAGTGATATTAAGGAGTATCTGAGAGGAGACAACTCTTTTTACGGGTTGACCACAGGGTCTCTCCAGATATATCCCCACTCCTATCGTCTCATTGGCTGGGATGATGAAGAACTCTATATCTCCACAGCCGATTTAAGAGACAATATGCTCCGTGACGGCCAACAAGCTATTCTGAATTACAATAGAGATATTGGAATAGCCCGGTCCTACACAGGCCGGTATGAACGCCTGCTGGAGGATGCCTCCGAGGAGGACGCCCGCCTGATGGCAGAGTATTTTTTTCTTGTGAACCTCTATGCGCAGCAGGGACTGGAGGCCTATCTCCCCTCATCCATACTTCAATCCGGAGGGTTGGAACTTCTGATGGCCTCGGGGAACCGTATGAGCGGTTTTGCCCGAAGTCTGCCCCTGGATAGCTATCCCGATGACAGGAACTTCAGGCTCAAATGGTAAGAATATTTGCTCGAAAGAGCTGTTGGCTTTCAGTCAAAATAGATCATAAAATTGGATCATAATACTTATACTGTTTGCCTTCAAAGTTTTTAATCAGCACATAATCTCCCTCTCGTCCCTGATAATACTCAGGTAAGAGTGGGATCTTTCCTCCGCCTCCGGGAGCATCAATGACATAATGAGGTATGGCATAACCGCTGATAAACCCTCTCAATCCCTGGATGATTTCCAAACCTTTTGAGACAGGGGTTCTAAAGTGTGAAGAACCCGGAATTGGATCGCATTGATAGATATAATAGGGTCTTATACGAATTTTCAAGAGTTTCAGCATGAGTTCCTTCATCACTTCAACACTATCATTGACACCTTTGAGCAATACAGTTTGGCTGCCAAGAACAATTCCAGCATCGGCTAAACGTGTCACCGCTTCTGCTACCTCCGGGGTTATTTCATCCGGATGGGTCACATGAATACTCAGATATAAGGGATGGTATTTTTTCAACATCTTAACCAGGTTCTTTGTGATACGCTGGGGGAGAACTATGGGGACCTTTGTCCCTATTCTGATAATTTCAACATGAGGAATCGCCCTGATAGAGGACACAAGCAATTCAAGGTGTTTGTCATTGATTGTGAGAGGATCTCCCCCGGAGATTATGACATCCCTAACTTCGGGGTTGTTTCTTATATAATCAATGGAATCAGACCAGGCTTTGGTTCCAAAATGTTTTTTATCCTTCAGGACCATGTGAGACCGGGTACAATACCTGCAATAGACGGAACAAAAACCTGTTGAAAGCAGGAGGGTTCTGTCTGGATAGCGGTGAACAAGGTTGGGTACGGGGCACATACTATCTTCATGGAGAGGGTCTGACTCTTCTCCTTCAGAAACAATCAATTCCAGCTTTGACGGCACAACCGTCTTGGCAATGGGAGAATCAGAACCCTGTTTATCCAGTAAACTGGCATAATAGGGGGTAATCCGCAGGGGGAGTTTTCTTGATTTGGATAAAAATGCAAGGTCATCAATATTTTTTACATCGATGACCTCGGATAGTTTGTTAAATTGGGTATAGCTATTTTGAATTTGCCATCTCCAGCTATTCCACTGTTTTTCACTTGCCTGGGGGAAAAACCTAGCCCTGAAATCTTCTGTCTCTTTGCTAATAATATTAAAATCTGATGTTTTAATTTCAGATTTAACAAAGGGTTTTTCTTCAGCCACAGTCGTTAAGGGGATCGTCTCCTCTTTGTGTTCCTCTATAGCAGAGGGAGGGTCACTGTCATTCTGATTCTCTTTAAGTTCCTTTTTCATTTTTTATCCTTTATTCTGAACACAATATTAAAATATTTCTCATGCATTGCTCTTAAAGCCAATATCTGGAATCAATAATAGATTCAGGAGAATCATAAGAGTAAAATTAAGAACTTTTTATTCCAAAAATTATTTTATTATCTTTTTCTCCATAGAATTCATTAATCTCAGCCACTTGTTTGCAGCCATAGTTCCGATAAAATTGGCGTGTAGGCGCATAAAGGGGACGGGAAGAAGTTTCAATCCAGATATTCTGTCCTCCCTGTTTCTTTATTGTTTCTCGTGTCTTATTCATGAGAATCGTGCCAATTCCTTTCCCTCTTTCCGATTTATGAACAGCAATCCAATATAAGTCATAGCTACTTTGCGTTCCAGGGACGGGACCGAAGCAAGCGAATCCTAAGGGCTTTTCTAATTCCTCTGCTAGAATAAAATAATATCCGCTTCTTTCTGCACCCTTCTGAAGGTTCTCTAGGGCCAGTTCCAGAGCTATTTCAACTTCTGTCTCATAGAAAAATCCGCTTGATACGAGGATTTCCTTCATAGAGGGGATATCAGATTTTTTCAAACTTGTTCTGTATTTCATCACTTGTTAATTTGCGTCCTTTAGGATTCTTTCCACTACAGTTTCTCTTGAATAACAGGCTCGATCAGCAGCGGCCATAAAACCGCTGTCCGGAGATATGCAGGGGTTCCCATTAATCTCTAAAATATAGGGATCTCCCCCATTATCCAGTCTTACATCAATGCGGATATAGCCATGCAGATTAAAGACTTTCCAACACTTCATACAAATCTCATTCAGGGAGGCCTTTATGGTGGGGTCATCCTCAAGAGTTCCAAATTTCCTGTTGGTTTGTTTATACTCTTCACTGTCCTCATCCCATTTGGCTTTATAACCCACTATTTTGGGTTTGTCTTTGAAATAGTCAGAAAAGATGATTTCCGCGGGAGGCAGAATTTCCGGACCGTCGGATCCAGCAAGCATGCTAATATTGATCTCTCTGCCGTCAATAAATTCTTCAATGAAAAAATGAGAATCAGATAAAGACTGTATTTTCATCATTTTCTCTGTTTCTGAAGGAGTAAATATTAAGTCCTCCTTAATTCCGACAGAGGCTTCTTCCCATATGGGTTTCACAATATATTTCTTCAGGGGATCAAGTAAGGAGGTCTCGTTTATCTTAAAGAAGGGAGCCGTTGGCAGCCCTTCCCGCAGCATCAATTCTTTTGCCAGAACTTTATTGGTCGTTATGAAAAGAGCATCCAGGGGAACCCCTGTGTAGGATATTTTAAATGCATTCAGAACAGCAGGAGCCATATAGATTAATTCACCATATCCCCAGGTGGCTTCTGTGAGGTTGAAAACTATATCGGGGGCTGAACTTTTTACCCGGATTAGATCATTTTTCAGATCATCTCCGATGGTCATTGTTGTCGTTTCATACCCTAAGTTAATACAGGCTTTCATGACAAGATCTTGTTGTGCCAGCACATCCAACTCATCGATTGAATGGTTCTCAATTTGGTTATGAAGAATCACGACTTTAATCATGAGTAAAATTTCTTTTTATGGCTGAATCAAGAATCTCTTCAATGATTTTCTGGTAGTCCATGTTGTTGAGTCTGCATAAAATAGGTAGATCCGAAGTTTCTGGATTCAGACCGGCCAGTGGGTTCACCTCTATAAAACTCATTTTCCCCGATTTGTCGATCTTCATATCAACACGCCCCCCGTCAAAACAGTTTAAAGCCTTCCACACCTTGAGAGCCAGTTCTTCACACTCTTTTAAGAGATCTCCCTCTACGGAAGTATAGTCCACTATCTCCTCATAGTTCTCTTTATTCTCATAGGAATAAATGTTGTTTGAACTATTCTTATAGACAATCTCCATCGCTCCTGGTACGTAGGCATCGTCCCCAGTTTTAAGGACACCAACAGTAAATTCTCTTCCCGGCAGATACTCCTCAACCAGAACTGCTTGATTGAATTTTGGGAGGAGAGAGGAGCAGACGTCCTCAAGTTCTGTGGCATTATTAATTTTGGATCTGGCATCAATTCCTTTGCCGGTTCCCTCTGAAATCGGTTTGACAAACAGGGGGTAGTCGAGTTTTACGAGTGGAATATCTGCCCTCTTTGTCACAACACTGAAAGGGGGGGTGTTGAGATGGCTGTCTCTGATGATTTGTTTCGCAAAGGCTTTATTCAGGGAAATCCCCAGTGTTACGGGGCCCGAAAATACATAGGGAATTTTAAAGCTGTCCAACAGGGCAGGTACCAGTGATTCCCGGCCTTCGCCGTAGAGGCCTTCAGAAATGTTGAAGACTAAATCCCAGCGCCGGCCGGTTAACAAATGCCTCATCAGGGAGTTCGAGTTTCCAATCCTTTCAGTTTCATAGCCGATATTTCGGATCGCCAGCTCTATCCCTTCAATGGTACTCTCTTTGTCGAATTCTGCTGTTTCTTCCATGGAATATCCCTCTTTGAGATATTCCGCCCTTGAATCATAAGTGAGTCCTATTTTCATCTTATTTTACCCTTGTAGATAAAAAGCCTTCAAAAAAGTTCCGGGCATTAATACCTAGTGTTCTGTTATAATATCCGCCTTCCTGCACAAACAGGACAGGATAGGCTAGCTTTCCAATTTCTATGCCATTGTTTTTGAAGTCATTGGCGGTCAGGGACCATGTCCCGGTGGGATCTCCCTTGGCAATATCCAGTCCCAGACTGATAATCAGATAGTCGGGTTTGTACTCTTTTATCCTTTTCAGGGCTTTGATTAAGACCTTCAGGTATTCTGCACCTGTGAGGTTTTCTTTTAGGGGAAGATTCAAGTTAAATCCTTCACCCTCGCCTTCACCAGTTTCTTCTGTAAAGCCTGTAAAATAGGGGTATGCAAATGATGGATTGCCATGAATCGAAACGGTTAAAACATCCTTTCGTGAATAGAATATCTGTTGGTGCCCATTTCCATGATGATAATCGATATCGAGTATGGCTACTTTTCCGAACTCAGATAAAAAATGGGCTGATATGGAGGAGTTATTAAAATAACAAAACCCACCGAAAACATCCCGTTCTGCATGATGACCGGGAGGTCTCACTAAGGCATAGGCCGTGTGATATCCTTCCAGTAGCAATTCTGCACCGGTTAAGGAGCAATTAACCCCCGAACGTGCCGCAATAAATGCATTTTTATTCAGCGGGGTAAAGGTGTCTATGCAATAGTATCCTGCTAAAACGGATAAGTCACCCGGAGGACGTGTCGCATTTCTGACAGGAAATACGTAGGGATAGATAGATTTTCCTTCAGGAAAAGTGCTGCATACTCTTTTAAAGTAGTTGAAGTATTTTGGATTGTGCACTTCCAAGATATATTTGTCCGGATAGGCTCTTGATGGTCGCAGTTGAAAGGCTTCCAATTTGGTGATTTCTTTGGTGATACTGGAGATCCTCACTGGAGATTCTATGTACCCTTTCTCCTTGATATGATGAATTTCATGTTTATCATTAATGATGAGGGGAATATGATTTTTTACAGCCTTATTCTTTTCTATGGATCTGTTCTTGATTCTGTATTTGTATTCCCGCAATTGGACCGGATTATCCTTGATGGAGGAGACAATCATTTTTATGTACTCTTCGGGACAATAAACCGGGTATTTCCGTTGCAATATCGTTTTGACAATTTTCTTAGCAACCTTTGATGTTAAATCATAGTCGTTACCCAAATCATCAAAAACAAGGTAGGGCGGGCAGTCATCCTCCGGGTTGACGCAGGTTTCATATTTCGTGTTGATGATTGGACGTGCACCGTAACGTTCATAAAAGGCAAGCCGAGCTCTGTTTTGCTTTATTTCGCTCTTATCTTTGCAAAGGGATTCATCATCAGGTAGACATTCCATAAAAATTCCAACTGTGTTGAGCAGCTGAGCTTCTTCCCTGATCCTCTCATAGATTGCGCCACCCACACCGGAGGAGATCCTTCCCGGTTTTACGGCGATATAATCTAAAAAGCAATAATTTGCGTCAGGCATGTAAAAGAGAATTGCAAATCCTTTTATATTGGCCTGCCCCCCCTCTGCTACAAACAGTGTAGAGGAGAATTGATACTTCAGAGGGTCCTTCATTTGTTCTAGGATTTCATTGATTTTATCCTCCTTCACAGAGGGAAAATGAATCCTTAAAATCTCAAATACCTGTTCAATCGCATAAGTATTGGACGGGTGAAAGGAATCTGTTACCTTTCTTATTTTGAATGAGCTCATATGAGTGGAGACTACTGTTCTTATTCATCCGATGTCAAGATTCAAAACAGGTAGAAATGCGTGAAAAAATCTCCCTTTTTTGATGGATAAATATTTGAAAAACTGTCATATAAGTAGGACTTCTGCTTGATGTCCTGAATCTTTGATTTAAAGAGTGTTCGATTTTTTAAATGTATATACTGAATAGAAATATATACAGTGATTCTTGGCGTTGGTTTCTTTTGTGAATCGATGTGCCCCCGGTTTTAAATTTCTTCCATATTCCCGGGGCGGAATGTTGTGTTTATAACAGCTTGAAAGGGGGACTTTAGGAGGATGGGAGGCTTTCCAGACCTCTTGATATTGCTATAAAAAAAAGAATAAATCGTCTGATTTTAACTTCAGAACAGAAACAAACACAGTGAAAAAAGCCTAAAATGAATATTTATAGTAGAATATATAATAAATATTGAATTTTAATAGATCCTTTGTCGAAATAATTGAAGTGGAATGGTTCAGATATCACTGAGAAATCAGGAGGATCGATCAAACCCGGCATCAATTATAGGAGTCGTCTTTGATTGAATTAGACCCCAGAACCGTTATCTTTAATAATTTTATTTACATGCTTTGTGTCACACTCTTTTTTTTCGTAGCATCCATTAATAAGAAATCTCAGTTTAAGGGTGTTCGTAACTGGATTTTTGCTTTTTTACTCATTAGCTTGAATTTTCTCATCCTATCACTCAGAAGTATTCTTCCTTTACAGCTCGTCATTCTCTTACCCCATATGATGGTTCTCTGGGCTTATGTCGAAATCAAACGGGGGCTGTGTTATTTTTATGCAGTAAGAAATAGAATCTCTACTGACTTTATATTTCTTGGTTTTTTCAGTTTGTTCCTGGTTTTAAATGATTCCAGCACACGTTTAAGGATCATTACGGTGTGCATTTTTTCCATTTTCATTTTTTTGGATACAATTTTAATTTTTAGAAAAGATGAAAATCTTCTCATTACAAAGAGTCGACTTATTCCAAATCTGTATTCTGTAGCCATCTTTGTTATGATCTTACGGATGTTATTTGGTTTGCGATGGGATCCAAGTGGGAATCCATTGAATTCAGGGAATAATCTATCCACAATTTCTATTCTATTTTTTATAACTAATATTGTAATTATATTTACTTTGTTCTCTATTGTGTTTGAAAAAATCCTCCATGAAAGAAATAAGCTGATAGCCTCCCTTCGTGACATGGCATTGACCGATGAGCTCACCGGTCTTATGAATAGGAGAGGCTTTAAGGATATAACGAAATACGAAATAAATCGTTTTACAAGAACGAATAAAGGATTTACACACGTTCTTTGTGATTTGGATTTCTTTAAAAATATCAATGATCAATATGGTCATGATGGGGGTGACTTCGCTCTAAAAGTTATAAGCCAAATCCTTCAGAACAATATGAGAGGGGCAGATACTACCGCCAGATGGGGTGGAGAAGAATTTGTCATGCTATTTCCTGAAACAGATATGGATCAGGCTCTGGTCGTCCTGGAAAGGATTCGCAAAGAAATAGAGAACCATATATTTGAGTTCAATGGATTCACATTTCATATAACCATGAGTTTTGGTGCTTGTTATTCCAATTATCCACAAATGGATATGCAAAGCATTATCAAAAGAGCTGATGAGAATCTTTTTGATGCAAAAAATAAGGGAAGAAACCGCATTGTCATATCCGAAATTTTCTCATCCTTCTGATATGCATTCTATAAAACTCTCGCGCTGGTAAAAATCGGGTAGTCTCTCTCTGTATTTTCTTCAGGCATGCCAACGAAATAGCCTTGGGCAAAGTCAACTCCTAGATCTCTGATCATTTCATAGATTTCTTTACTTGATACATATTCTGCGATGGTTTTGATATTTAATTGTTTGCAGAATTCTACAATTGTATTGATCATTATCCTGGCATTGTCGTCTTGGATAACATTTTTGACAAGAGAGGCATCAATTTTCAGAAAATCAAATTTCATTCTTAGAATATATTCAAAGTTGGAGTAACCCGAACCAAAATCATCAATGGCTAGTTTACAGCCAAACTCTCTCACCCTCTGAATAAAATCAAATACTTCAGGATGGCTCTCAATCCTTTCAGATTCAAGGAGTTCGAATATGACACGTTCCCCTATATCAAAGGACTCCAGTTCAGAGTAAATATGGGATGTTGTTTCAGGGTTGATCATATCTTCAAGGCACAGATTGATTGAGAAATCATGATCTGTTGGACCGAAGTGTTGAAAAGATTTTGTCACCATGATTCTAGTCAACCAGGGATATTTTCTGGATCGCTTGGAGATATCCAGGAAGTGTTTTGGCTCAATGATAGTCCCTTCCTCGTCTAAACGGATGAGGCATTCGAATTTCTGTATCTTATTCCTGTGGATATCATAAATAGGCTGAAAGTAGGGAAGGAATCTGTCATTTAGAATTCCTTTTTGAATTTGGTAGAGTTGGTGGATATTCTCCTCATATTTCTTGGTCATTTCCAGTTCGTTGCTATAGATTGTAAATGGCTGCTTTCTTAATCGGGCCGTCCTGAGGGCTATGTCTGCTGTTGAGAAAAGTCTTTCAGAATAGTTGGAAATTCCGATGGAAATAGAGGCAATCATCGCAGTTCCTTTAATCTCAATATCCATATCCATAATCGTTTGTATCTTTTCTGCAAGGAGTTTCATTTCCTCTTTGCTCTGTTCTCCGGGTATCAGGAAAGCAAATTCGTCGGCGTGTAGCTTGTATAAGGTCGACTCATTATCAGGATTCAGGCTTGTCAGCCGTTGAGCCATCTCCTTTAGAACAATGTCGCCTCCAGTGATGCCTATGATGTTATTGATTTCCTTAAAATCATCAATATTGACTAAAACCAAAGTTTTTTGTTCATAAAGGCTGATGTCTTGAATCAGCTTTTTCCTATTGGGGAGAGAGGTGAGGCTGTCATAATAATATTGAGTATGAATAAGCTTTTCTTTCTGTTGAGCCGCTCTTTCATAAGTAAAGGTCATATAGGCTACAATGGAATAGATGACAAGCACTTCAATATAAGTCCCCGTTTTGAAAATGGTATGGGCGGTGAGAAAGTTACGGATTAAGACACAGGAGATGCTGCCCGGGATTAGGATGTAAGTGAAGACCAGGCCTTTTTTTAGGCCTTGGGTATAATGCGCAATGAGTGGTAGTACCAGTATCCATGCCAGTGCCACCTCCCTCATGTTTCCATCAATGTAGAATGCAAGAATATTGAGGGTTACAAAAATCAATGATATGAGAAATGCTCTCTGCTTTTTTTTGTTTATGATAAGATCCAGGCAGGATAATAAGATTGCGGCAGAGGATAATAAGCTGATATAACCCATGGTCGGCCGGCTTCTCACTGTGAAATTGAGGACGGTGTTTACCATCATAATGGCACTGGCGGCCATCATGATGATGACAATTTTAATGAAAATGCTCTTTTCTGCTTTTTCTGTGTTCATTGGTGGTGGGTTACTTCTTTTTTTTAAATAATACTAACTAATCGATAATACTCTCACTATTAGAATCATACAGATAAATTTGAAGTGTGAACAGTTCTTTTTAGAGGGTCTTATTTCTTTAAATTGCTGTTTGTAAAATTTGTGGCCCTGAAAAATCAATCCCATGGTACTATTTAGGCCTATGATAAAGGCAGATGATAATATTAAAGATTACCAGTCTTATCCCGCATATTTGACCTCGCGATATACGGTATTCCTGGCTCTTTTGGGCCATGTGGGCTTCTTGGTACTTTTTATTTTTCTGCAGGTTCTTCCCCTGGTATATGTCAATATTGGAAGCTGTCTGATCTTTGTTTCTGCAATATTTTTCAATAGATTTCGGTTTCATAGGCTGGTATTGAACCTGACCTTAATAGAAATTATTTCTCATGCTTATTTTGCTACTTACTATTTGGGGTGGGAAAGCGGTTTTTATCTCTATATCTTTTGTTTGATTCCCCTGGTTTTTGTGTATCGCATCATCTCTCCTCTGAATCGAAGGGGTTTGCTGGGCAGTTTGCTGGGATGTCTGCTGATCTTGTATTTTTCCTCTCGAACCTGGCCTGTTATACACCCCCTGTCTACTGTTATTCTTTCAAATTTGACTCTGATGAATCTGATCCTGACTTTTTTAGTATTTGTTATTCTATATTCGGCCTACAGTTTATCGGCCATGGATCTTGAACGGCAGTTGAGGTTGAAAAATGAAGAACTTGAAAATTCTTCCCGCATTGATCCCCTGACGGCACTTTCTAATCGAAGAGATATCATAGATCTGATACAGTGTGAAAGAGAAAAAATGCTGAGGAATAAGAGTCACTGCTGTTTCATTCTTGGTGATATCGACTTTTTTAAGCGGATAAATGATAGTTATGGCCATAACTACGGGGATGATACATTGAAGCAGGTGGCTGCCATTTTGCAACGGACCTTAAGAAAACAGGATCATGTTTGCCGATGGGGAGGTGAGGAATTTCTGATTGTTTTACCTGATACGGACGTTGCAGGAGGGAAGGTCGCAGCGGAGAAGCTGAGGATGGGAATTGAATCCTTCTCTTTCAGTTCTCAAGATATCAGTACTCACATTACCATGACTTTTGGTGTCGCCCCCTATGATCCACTACTGGCTATAGAAGACAGCATTAAGCAAGCGGATGATCTCCTCTTATTTGGTAAGCAGCAGGGGCGAAACCGGGTTGAATCCTAGATTCATGAAATGGGAGGTGTGAATCAAAAGCCTTACAGTACCTCTTCGATTGTATGTCCATAATTGCGCCTCTGATATCCCTGAGACCTTTTCCTGGCATATTCTCTGGCACCTTCAAGGGGAATAAATTCTCCTTTATAGACGAAACCGTTTTCCTGTGTTTCACATTCAAAGGAACGGTAGAGCATCATTGTCTCGATGGGTTTGAGATCACCATCAAAAACTTGTTTGATTTTTCCAGATTCATCCCGTTGTATCCACATCCGTTCATGGTAGCGGGAAACACCGCTAACTCTTTCCAAATCTTCTTCTGTCATGGCAACCTCTTCTGTTTTTCTACTCTCCGCAGGGCCACTGTCGTGCCACATTTACTTTATCAGTGTACACCAGGTCCCCTGAAGGTTCCAGAGCATGAACAATTCAAATTCTTTACTTGCCAGGATCAGGTCCGGGCAAGTATTTTATATGTATAGGAGTGTTTATGGCCGTTTTACCACCAAGTTTTGAAGATTTGGTACAATCCAGCGACCTGCCTGTTCTGGTCGATTTTTATGCCGATTGGTGTGGACCCTGCAAGCTGGTTAGTCCTGTTATTGCTCAATTGGCAAAGGAGTATAAGGGACGCATTGTCACCGTGAAAATCAATACAGAAAGAAGAGGAGCCTTAGCCTCTAAGTATTCGATTCAATCCATCCCGACAATCATGTTGTTTCATAAGGGAAAGCAGTTGATGCGCCTTCAGGGTGCCCATCCCTATGAGTCACTGAAAGCCGAGCTGGAAAAAAGACTCTCCTGATTTTAAAGCTCCGAGTAGTGTTGAATGCTTTTTAGGCTCTTTGAGTCCGAATCCTCTCTCTTAGATTCAGGACCTCCAATAAATCTAGGTGAAATTTAGACATACCATGTGGTTATTTCTATTCACATTCTATTTTTCCGGGTTCTCATCATTGTCCTTTTTGATGCCTATTACATCTGCTGATCCAGCAATTTTTGTATGGCAGATTTGACAGCTGAGAATTCGATTCCCTGATCGGCACAGAAGTCTCTGACTGAAACACTGGGCTCTCCCATGGGAATTCCTCCCAGAGCGGCTGTTATCTGGTCTTCTGTCAAACCCTGGTCCAGCAGCTCTGAGAACAGAGTCTTTCCTTTTATTTCCAGCAGAACATTATCATCCTGATTCTGTGAATCAGGAGAGGCATGGGGCGTATCCAGAAGTGATACAACTTTTTTTTCGATAGAGGAAAGGACTTCTTCGCTTAAATTGGTTTCTTTTTTCAGGATATTAAAGGCTGGTTGAGGCAAGGCTGTGTCTTCCTCTGCTGTATAGGGTCTATCCAAGAACAAAGCGATGAAAAAACGCATGCTGTCTGTACCAACTTCTTTGCCGTCAATCAGTCCATAAAGCTCTTCAAATTCTTTCACCTTTACTTGTGCCTGATCCTCACTGTTGGAGAATCCAAAGGCTTTTGCCAGTGTGGCAACGGGAATACCAAAAGCCTTTTCAAGGTCTCCCAGGGTATAGGAACCTCTAATATCTGCAGGATTATATTCTCCCGCCAACTCTCCATCATTAAATTTGGCTGGGACTTTTGAGCTCTCAGTCTGCCACTGGCCAGTCAGAATGGTCAAACCGATTCCCAGTAGGAAGAACAGTGGCAGTATCATGGCCGCCATCTTAGCTTTCACTCTCATGAATCACTCTCCTTGAAGGTTCCTGTTCTGAACTCTACTGTTCCAGGGATAGGACAGACTCCATCATCGGAAGTGCATTGAAAACAGCTGATGCATTGATGGTTCCTTATGACTTCCAGGGATGATACGGAAATGTTCATGGGGCAGCTCCTGTCACATCGACTGCAGTTGATGCATGTGCTTACATTTCTTTTTAGAGGGACAATTCTGATCAGATTAAAGAGACCGAGAAGGGCACCATAGGGACAGGCGTATTTACAGAAGGGCCTTTCAACAAACAGGGACAGTCCCATAACCACCAAAAGGGCTATGATGGCTATTCGTGTAACTTCTCCGGTCCAAAATTGAAACAGTGCAAAATATGGATCAATATTGGCAAACATAAGCAGTCCGGAACGAGCCGTCTGAATGAGGACAATTATAAGAACAACATAGCGGAAATATCGGAGTATCCTATCATATTTGTAGGGGATGAAATGATTGAATCTTCTTTTGAATAGTTTTTTTCCTAATCGGCCGAGTATTTCCTGAAAAGACCCAAAGGGACAGATCCATCCACAGAACAGTGGACCCAATAAAAAGGCGGAACTGAATACGATGATCATGAGAATGACATTTGATTCATGTACCTTTTTGACAAAAGTTCCGCTTGTTGCCAGTTGGTATAGACTGACTACTCCTCCAAAAGGACAGACCGCATGGAGAGAGGCTCCTGATAGGAGGGGAATCCCTTTTCCGGATTCCAACAATGTGTGGTTGACGGCTATGAAGGCAATCAGGATAAAAAAAAGAATCTGAATAACCGATCTCAAGCGTCTTTTCTTTTTCTTCATAAACAGTTTCTCCTTTTGTAACTGTTACCTAGATATAAAAAGTCGAGCAATAGCCTTGGAATCTTTGTAACTCAAGACCTGAGAGTCTAATACCAAAATTGCTTTGTTTTTATCCTAAGCCAAAAACCATTGTAATATGATTTGTGCAAAAAGGATGAATTAAAAATGAACTGTATATGAATTTTTACACATCATTCAAAGATCAAGATAACTGTTTTACCCGCAGTGGCAACCACCGTTTTTCCCATTCCCCTTACTTAAGGGGCAGCCTACGCACTTTGAACCACTCCGTTTTTCTATGACGAGCTTTGTAATTGCCAGAGACAGTATAATAAGTATCACCAGGGCGACTATGAAATTGACCACTTTGTTTTCCTTTAAAATACAACCAGGGCTTATCGAAAGCCCCGATGTATTCACTTATTTGAATTTTTGGAGCTTAGGCGCTCTTTTTCAATTTTAATTCAGCTTTTTGATCACCTCTTCTCATAAGGAAAATGAGGTATCCTATGAGCAGAACCGTAGGAATGAGACCATAAATAAAGCCCAGTCCAAAAGAACCAGTCGTCAGGAGTGTCCCTATCTGGTAAGTCAAAAATGCAACTACGTAACCCATACCAAACTGAAATCCAATCCCCGACCACAACCACTTGTTGTCTTCCATTTCTGCATTCATGGCACCAATAGCTGCAAAACAGGGAGGAGTAAACAGATTAAAAAGCAGGTAAGATAAGGCGGCAACCGATGTCAGGCCCATGATACCGGCTATATCAGCACTCCCGGAAATCAGTGCCAGTTCTTCCGTATCAATAAAATTGGTAATGCTATATACAACGGCCAAGGTTCCAACCACATTTTCTTTGGCAATAAAACCTGTGATGGCTGCTGCTGCCAGCTGCCAGGCACCAAAACCAAGAGGGATGAGCAGGAAGGCAAAAGGGGATGAAATGCTGGCGAGGATACTTGTGCTTGCTGCACCTTCTGGAATCATTTGAAATTGCCAGTTGAAAGTCTGCATTATCTGGACTACAGCATTACACAAAAGGATGATTGTTCCGGCCTTTATTATGAACGCTTTTGCTCTTGCAAACATTGAAACAGTGGCTCTTTTTAGGCTGGGAACTCGATATTCCGGTAATTCCATTATGAAATAGGACCGAGCATTTTTCTCACCGGTGATTCTGACAATGATCATGGCTCCAAGGATTATAATGCCTATGCCCATAAAGTACATGGTAGTGCCGACCCAAGCAGCATCGTTGAAAAATACACCGGCAAAGAGTGCGATGACAGGCAACTTTGCACCACAGGGCATAAAGGGGGTGAGCATGGCTGTTGTTCTTCTCTGTCTTTCGTTTTTTATAGTTCTTGTGGCCATTATCCCCGGAATGGCACAACCGGTACCAATGACCATGGGAATGATTGATTTTCCGGATAGACCTACATGTTTAAAAAACCGGTCCATCACGACGGCAACTCTTGCCATATAACCGCAATCTTCTAAAAGGGCTAGGAGGAAGAAAAGAATCATGATCAATGGGAGGAAACCAAGTACTGCTCCGACACCTCCGATGATTCCATCCAGAAATAGTGATTTTAGGAAAGGAGATACCTCATTTCCCATCAGCCCTTCAATCAAGCCATAAAGGCCGTCAATCCA
Source organism: Oceanispirochaeta crateris (assembly GCF_008329965.1). Classification (GTDB taxonomy): domain Bacteria; phylum Spirochaetota; class Spirochaetia; order DSM-2461; family DSM-2461; genus Oceanispirochaeta; species Oceanispirochaeta crateris. The sequence continues at coordinate 2,234,153 of NZ_CP036150.1, read as the reverse complement.
GCCAACCAGGATATCTGCCAGTAAAGGTCCTAACAGAGTTTGGGATATGGAGAACACGCCCCACATCACGGCGGCAAAAATTGGAATTCCAAGCCATTTGTTCGCAATGATTCTATCGACTCTATCCTGGTTTGTCTGAGTATGACTCTTTGTATTACGAATCTCGACTTTCTTGATTATCTCTTTGACAAAGTTGTACCGCGCTTTATTATCAGCTTCAACAGATTGTCGATTATTGCTTTCAGACATACCCTTAAAAGGTGCTGCCTGGGTGCTTCCTAAGACCGTTAAGGCATTGGATACCAGTTCTTCCAGACCGTTATCATTGGCTTTGGTAGACGTTGTTTCAATGACTGGAGAGGAGAGGAGCCGAGACAGAAGAGGCACATCTATGACAGTCCCCTTTTTTTTACTCAAATCGCTCTTATTCAGCGCAATGACAACGGGTATCTTTAATTCGAGTAATTGGCTTGTAAAAAATAAACTTCTGCTCAAATTGGTAGAGTCCACAATATTGATGATGACATCCGGTTTTTTTTGAAGAACGAAATCACTTGTAATGCTCTCTTCAGAGGTAAAAGGAGACATAGAATAGGCTCCCGGTAAATCGATGACTGTTAATTCGTCTGTAGATTTACTGATACTTTTTTTGACCTTTCCCTCTTTTTGATCAATTGTCACCCCCGCCCAGTTGCCAACATGTTCATTCTTACCGGTCAAGGCATTAAACAGGGTTGTCTTTCCGCTATTGGGGTTCCCTGTGAGTGCTATGTTCATACGACTCTCCTTCATGGCCCACCTCGGGCTCATAGATCTTTTTATTGAGATTTTTGATTTATATTTCTCTAGAAAATTACTGTATTAAGTGATTCAGAGCCTGATTGCCCTGGCTAAATCACTATCAATGCTATACCTGGCATCTTTAACAGTAATGACATAATTTTCAGCGAGGATGGATATAAGGGCAATTGTTTCACCCTTGTAGCATCCGAGGGTAAACAGGAAATCTTTTAAATCCTGATCATCGGCGATAATATCTTTAATGATATATTCTTTGCTGATCTTCGCCTCTGTTAAGTTAGATGGTGAATCGGTGAGCGTTTTATTTTTATCGAAATTCAGATTTACTTCCCTACTTTCAGTAATATTTGCCGTTGTACACAACATCATGACCTCCTGTGAATTTCGCTGCCAGTTTCTATTGCCTAATTTTGTCCTGCAGTGTTCTTAATTGCCTGAAAAAACAGCAAGTAGGTTGTTTCAATATAGTTAGGCACCCATAATTGACTATGAGAATAGCAAACCATTTTTTTAATGTCAATTAACTTCTTAAAAAAATCCGATAAATTGTTTCTTTCTTGGCTTGAAATGGATAAGAGGTTTGGGCATGAAGGACAAAACAAGAGAAATATTCATTGGCGGTATTTTATAAGATATAATGTAAGGGTTGTCTTAAGAGAGGGGGATGGATGGAAAATCAGAACATGGTATTACCAAAAGTACAGTTGGGGAATACTGGATACAGTGTCAGCCAACTAGCCCTCGGCGGCTTTCATCAAGTGGAAATTTCTTCGGACATTATAGATAAGGTTGTGACTGCCTATCAGCAGTTCGGCGGTAATTATATTGAAACCGCAAGGAGCTATGGGGATGGTGCTTCTGAAAAGAAACTCGGTCGTGTCTTAGAGGGGCGGAGAGACCAGTTTATCTTATGCAGCAAAAGTGGTGCTGAGGGGGCCAGGGAGATACGGCGGGACATTGAAGCAAGTCTTACCAATCTTCAAACCGATCATATCGAGTTTTATTATTTCCATGGAGTTCCTGATGAGGACAAGTTGGAAAGAATCCTTTCTCCCGGTGGGGCTCTGGAAGGAATGTTAAAGGCAAAAGAAGAGGGCTTGATTGGTGGTATCGGTCTTAGTAGTCACAATTTGCCCATGTACATCAAGGGCATGTCGGCTCTCCCCGTCGATTTAATTTTAATATGGTGTAATTATCTTGAAGATATGTATTTGCCTGAAATCAAAGATGAAATATTTCCATTTGCTCGGAAAAGAAACATTGGGATTACTGCTATGAAACCCCTGGGGGATGGCTTTTTATACCGTTCTCCAAATATGGCCATGCGTTATGCCATGAGTAATCATCCGGATGTTCTGGTCTGCGGTATGAATACCCTTCAGCATGTGTCTGAGGCTGTTGAGGCCGTTTGTCAGGGACCTTTGACAGCTGCTGAACAGTCCTCTCTTTTGATGGATGCACCTGAGCTTGGTAATTATGTTTGCCGTCAATGCGGGAATTGTAGCGCACAGTTGAAAGAACTTTTCAGACTCGAAGGTTATGTGGATCGTCAGATGATCGATTATTTGGAACATGACCCTGCTGATTATGCCTTGCGTCTTCGATTATCATCCTGGTTTTCGATGAGAGAGAAAGGTCTCTCAGTTTTTAAAAAGAAAAAATGGGATGAGATGAAGCTACTAAAAGAGGCTGCCTCTGTGTCATGTCCCTACCGTATTGATGTATCCCGTAAGGTCAGACTCTCCCTGGCAAAGCTTAGTGGTGGAAACCTGATCTTGTTTGAATAAAAAGCCATTATTCCTCAGGGTTTTTGATGCTTTAAGATTCCCCTTCGGATATCGATTCAGTCGTTAATTCTCTCACTTCACTATTAGAAAAAATCCTATTGATATTCAATATGATGATGAATTTATCATCCTTCTTTCCCATCCCCTTTATAAAGGATGAATCAATTGTCGTGCCTATGTTGGGTGTGGGTTCAATATCTGTTTCATCAATGTCAACAACTTCATTGACTGCATCTGTCAGGAGTCCAAGAACAACGTCATCATCGCCTATTTTCAATTCTGTGACGATGACACTCGTATCAATTGATTTTTCGGTTTGTCCAAGATCAAACTTTGTTTTCAGGTCAATGACAGGGACAACGCTTCCTCTCAAGTTGATGATGCCTCTCATATAGTCTGGCATCCTCGGAACTCTTGATACGCTCTGAAATTCCAGAACTTCTCTGATGTTTCCCACATTTATTGCGTAATCATCACCTCCGACATTGAAAGTCAGGTACTGCTTTATGATGACATGTTCATCCATTGTATGCTCCTACTCTTCTTCCATCCATTCATAATGACACAAAAATGTCAGGTTTTGTTCTAATACTTAAGATATTCTGCTTTTCCTGTGCTGTTCAACAATATTGAAAACTTTTCTAGAGAATGTAAACGGAAATAAAGATGTTACTGTTACATCAAAATATGTAACTTAAAGAAAATATTGAAGAAAGAATATAATCGGGTCAGATTAAGAAGACCGTTTCCGGAGGATTTTTATGGTTCAGAAATTAAAAGTCAGAACAAAACTAATGACAAGTTTTGCACTTCTCGTTGTATTCACCATTATCGTGGGGATGATGGGAATACGGGGGATTTCTCAGATCAATTACCAAAATGTCATCAGCGAATTAGTAAATCTATGTCTGACAGACGCCCAGGATGCCCAGGCGGCAACTCTGAGATACACCCTCTATGGTGACAATTCTTACATGACTGAAGCTTTTGAAAAGACAAACTGTGTTTTAGAAAATGCGGAGCATGCTAAAGAACTGATGCTATCAGACGAAAATAAGTCTCATGTTCAAGACCTCATTCAGGGGATGACGGAATATAATAATCTGAATTTGGAGTTTTCACATATTCAGGGGCAAATCAATGGGATAGCCAAACAGAGGGCAAAAGCCGCTGTTTTGGTTTTTGAAAATATCAAAGAGCTGATCCAGATGGAGCTGGAAGTCTTAACTGAAAATTCCAGATCCGGTCTGGTTTCTGCAATTTATGTAGACAGGTTAATGCAGCTTGAGGAAATTCAGGATGCTACGAATCAGTTTAGAGTCAGTGGATATGAATATCTTGCAGCCCAAAATGATGATGAGCGTCCGATTCTTTCGAAGCATTGGAATGATGATATCCTTACAGCCGAGAATCTGCTGATATCTTCATTAGACGATTTTAACGATGAACAGGTCAGCAAATCACTCAATCTTATCCTTAATCAGGTCAAGGTGTACAAATCGACTGTCCTGCAATATCAAAACTTGGAAGCAGATAGGGCTGTCATACAGACTCAGCTAAGAGAAAAAGCGGCTGTAATCATGGACAGCGGTCGAAGCGTGACGAAAGTCGTCAATGATATTATACGTCATGTTTCATCTCAAAATAAACTTCTGGCAATTCTCCTCTCCATTGTCTCGGCTATAATCGGTATTATTATCGCCTTTGTATTGACAAAATCAATTACGACTCAGCTTGGAGGTGAACCCTATGAGATCGTGGATATCACTTCCCGTATTGCAAAGGGAGACCTGAAAATCGATTTTCCAGAAAAGAAATTGACAGGTGTTTATTCCGCCATGCAGGAAATGACGGCCCAGATTACAACCATTGTCAATGACATTGTCTCAGCTTCAAACCAGGTTACAAGCGGGAGTGAACAGATTTCATCGTCGGCACAGGAAATTTCTTCCGGGACTAGTGAACAGGCGTCCAATATGGAAGAGGTCTCTGCTTCTGTCGAACAGTTGAATTCTAATATTCAGCAGAATACGGAAAATGCCCAACAATCGAATGTTATGGCAAAAAAAGTTGCAGAAGACTCCCAGGAAGGCAGTGAAGCCGTTGCCGATACTGTTTCGGCCATGAAGGACATTGCAGAAAAAATTTCTGTCATTCAGGATATTGCCAGAAGCACGAATATGTTGGCTCTCAATGCCGCCATTGAAGCAGCCAGAGCCGGAGAGGCAGGACGGGGGTTTGCAGTGGTGGCCTCCGAGGTTAGAAAACTGGCAGAGTCAAGTGGAGCGGCTGCCAAGGATATTACGGAAATTACACAGAGCAGTGTTCATAGAGCCATTGCCGCCCAGGAGAAAATTGAACAGATTGTTCCCTCCATGAGAAAGACTGCAGAGCTTGTAGAAGAAATCACCATGGCCAGTCAGGAACAGAATAAAGGGGCTGAGCAGATCAATTCAGCCATCATTCAGTTGGATTCAGTCATTCAGCAGAACGCCACGGCTTCTGAGGAGCTGGCATCCATGTCCGAAGAGCTCCTGTCTCAAGCCTCTACTATGAAGGATACTATCGGCTTTTTCAAAGTCAAAAATAGTGATATGGCCCAGGTCAAATATCTTCAGCATGAATCAGAGCCTTTAAAGAAGGCTGGGTCGGAACAAAAAATACAAAGAGATTCGATTGAAATCAAATCTTTGGAGCTTGACCAGGATTATGAGTCAGATTTTGAAGAGTTTTAATATGATCTTCATTAAAAAATCTAATTGTCTATTTATGTAATTAAAATATGTATAAAAAATTTTTACCCGTACTGGTTCTTTTACTTTTTATTTGTCTCATCCCAGTTGAGTCCAGTTCATGGGATGAGTCTGGATCGGAATCGTCTTCGGAAGCTTCGGATCTTGATTCGTCCAGTCCTTGTTCCAACAATGACTCTTTGAAAATCTCAACAGCGACAATTCGAGTGGGGGGAGGCAAAAATTTTCCTCCCTATGAGTTTCTGGATCAAGATGGACGTCCATCGGGGTATCATGTTGATTTGACAACTGCAATTGCCAGGGTTATGAATCTGGATGTTGAAATCATATTAAACTCATGGCCGGAGACCTATCAGGGACTCCTCTCTGGTGATCTCGATCTGATTCAAGGGCTCTTTTTCTCAGATGATCGGGTTGAGACAATCTCATTTTCTCAGCCACATACCATGATCCACCACAGCGTCTTCCAGAAGAAGGATTCACCGAATCTTCTGCATTCCGGGAGACTGCCAGAGGGAATCTGTATTGTCGTTGAAAATAGTATTATGCATGAATACGCCGAAGATCAGGGTTATCGCTTTCTTATCACCACTCCATTATTGGATGAGGCATTGAAACTTCTGAATAAAGGAACTGGCGATTATGTTTTGGCTCCCACAGTTCCCGCCCTGTCTATCATCCATGAAAACGGCTATCGAAATGTTAAGAATTCAGGAATTCCACTCCTTTCTCAAGATTGTTATTATGGTTCACTCAGTGAAAATAAAGAACTTGTCCGGATATTTTCTGAGGGGTTGAATCGCCTTAAGGAGTCGGGTGAATACAGTGAAATTCGATCCAGATGGCTGGATGGATATGACTCTCCTATTTTGCGCTCTGATGTGGTGAGAATCATTTTATGGACTTTATTCCCCCTGAGTCTTCTATTTCTCATATGGTTTGCATGGTCCTTCAGTCTCAAAAAGAGTGTCGTTAAAAAAACAAAGGAATTGAGGGTTTTGACTAGGAATCTCAATGATAAGATTTCTGAGTTGGAGACGGCCAAGGAGCAGATCCATACAACCTTGCATTCGATTGGTGACGCCGTTATTTCCATTGACTCCTCGGGGACTATCAGTCAGATCAATCAAGCTGCCATTCATATTATGAAGATTGAATCTGAAGGAGTTGTGGGGAGCCGCTTTTCTGATCTCTTTCAAATCAAAGAAATTCATAGGGAAAAAAGAGACGTTCTGGATATTGATCTTCTGGAATGTACTTCCCTTCGAAGTATTCCAAGAGGATTGCTCCTATGTTTCAAGAATCATCTGGAAGTTGATATTTCGTGTACCCAATCACCCATTCAATTACCTTCGGGGGAGCTCATCGGATCCATCCTTGTCTTTCGTGATATGACAAATGAAATTCAGGTTCAAAGAAGATTTCACGAAATGAGTAGAATGGAAGAACTCGGGCGATTGGCAGGAGGAATTGCCCATGACTTCAATAATCAATTGACAGGTATCCTAGGATATGCCGACTTGATCTTGCTGAAGAATCCAGACTCTCATATTGAGAATTATGCAAAAGTCATTGTGAAAAATGCAAAAAAATCATCTGTCATGGTAAATAAACTACAGAGTTTTGCCCAGCAGGGTAAGGTCCTACATGATTCTATTGATATTCACTCTATGATCGATGAACTGATCACATCTTCAAATCTTTTGGAGTTAAGCAGCATTGAGTTTTGCAAAAATTTCATGGCAGAGAACTGTTTGGTCATGGGGGACTCTCACCAAATCTACAATGCACTGGTAAGTATACTGCAAAATGCAGTTGATGCGATCAATATGAAAAAGACCTCAGGACAGGTGACTATTGAAACCCGGAATATCGAGGGGACAGACACGCAGAGCAGACTGATCCGGATAAGCATTTCTGATGATGGGATCGGTATGAAAAAAGAAGTACAGGAGAAAATTCTAGAGCCATTTTTCACGACGAAACCAGAAATCTATGGCTTTGGAATGGGACTCCCTGCGGCTCATGGAATCATTAAGAATCATCAAGGAGAGATCCTGTTTCAATCGGAACATGGGAAGGGCACTACAGTTACTGTCACTTTACCTGTTAATGTCTTATGATAAATCTAAGAATAGGATTGTTATGCAAAGAATAAAAATATGAGAATTTCACCGAAAATACTAAGGTTGTCACCATTTTCAATGACTTCATCAAAATTTCGTATTGTTGTAAATGGAATCCTGATGGCCCTCCCTCTGATCATTGTTGTCTCTGTTCTGTTCATTTGGTTTTTTAACCTTCAATATACTCAGGAAAAACGCAAGATCCTCGTAAGAGAGGAAACCAATATCAGTGTTGTTCACAGGGTTGTTTTGAGAGATTTTAGACTGGTCTTAAAGGAGATTGTAACTCTCTCGGACTCAGATGACGTCCTAACTAGCCTCACAGCTGAAGACCCTGAATCGAGAGTCGCAGTGGAAAGACAGCTGATGGATCTTCTCATTTTTCAGGAATACTACAATCAGGCCCGGATTATAGATTCTCGGGGACAGGAAATCATTCGTGTTGACTATAATAATGGGCAACCACAAGTACGCCGTCCTGAAGACCTGCAAGATAAATCTAAAAGTACCTATTTTAAAAAATCGATCCAGCTCCAAGATGGTGAAATCCGTATTTCTCCCATGGATCTCAATGTGGAGTATGGAAAGATCGAAGAGCCGTATAATCCAGTTATCAGAATTGCGGCTCCCATATTTAATAAGCAAAACTTTTTACAGACAGACCCCGCAGGCATTGTTATTCTAAATTATTTTGGGAAGCGGATCTTTGATGAAATGGATTCTGTGTCACAACAAGGCCTTTCGAACATGCTCCTTATCGATCATTCCGGATATTTTGTGAAGGGCTTTCAAAGCGAAGATGAGTGGGGCTCCCTATTTCAGGAACGGTCACACAAAACGTTTCAAACTTTTTTTCCGGGAGTTTTTGAAAAATTTAGTGAAAAAGATTTCGGTTCTGTTGCACATGAAGATAGTCTCTTTATTTTTCATAAGTTGAATCTGGAAAAGGAAACAAAAGATATTCTGAGTTCCTTTGACCTCTCTAAGAATATAAGTGTCGACCGTCAGGGAGACCAACCGTATTTTCTTGTTTCCCATATAGAAAAAGAGGCGCTTGATCATATTCTTCTCAAGGAATTGAGGACATTTTCTATTACCCTGATCTTGCTCTGGTGTGGACTCAGCTTTCTTCTCGTTTTAATCTTTATTGTTATAAATCGCTATAGATCCAGGATTGCTACGGCTTTACATACGACAAGTCAGATGGCCCTCTTTCCCGAGTTTAACCCAGGTCCGGTGGTTCAGCTTGATTTTGAAGGGAAAATATCTCTTTCCAACTATGTTTTTACCCAAATCCTGGGATTTGATCCTCTGGGTTCTTTGTGGACTGACATCTCAGAAAGCTTTACAGTTCAGAAACCCAGGTTTCTGACTCCTGAGAGCCATGATGAAAATAGTATTCTCCAGGAAGAGTGGACCATCGGGAATGAGACATATCTTTTTACATATAAAAGAGATCCTACCGGGAGTCATGTCTATATTTATGGAATTAACATCACCGAACTGAATAAAATTTCCAGGGATCTCAAACAGAACGAAAGAAAATTCAGAGGAATTTTCAATCAGAGTTTTCAGTTCATGGTGCTTATGGATCCACATGGGACTGTGTTACAGGTAAATGAGACCTGTCTCAAAACGATACAAGATGAAAAGGATGTTTTGGGTTTACCGATGTGGACAACGTCCCTCTGGAATCAATCTGAAACGATTGCCGGTCGCATCAAAGAGGCCATAGAGGCATCTTCTGAAGGACACTTTATCCGTTTGAATTTGGAATATTCTGCACAGGGAGGAGAAACAAAGTACATCGATTTTTCTCTGAAACCGATAATGGATGAAGCCGATATGGTCTTGTATCTCATAGCGGAGTGGCGGGATATTTCAGACTTTATAAAAGTTGATGCTGAGGCAAAAAAACTGGCACTTGTAGCAGAAAAGACCTCTAGCGGAGTTGTTATTACCAATGCCAAAGGTCGGGTGGAGTGGATCAATCATGGATTTGAAATGATCACAGGGTATTGTCTGAGCGAAATGATCGGGAAGGTCCCGGGTAGAGTCCTCCAGGGAGAAGATACCGATGCTGAAACTGTTCTAAGGATACATAAGGCCCTGGAACATCAGAAACCCATTAAAGAAGAGATTATCAATTATTCTAAGGACAACCATCCCTATTGGCTGGAATTGTATATCGAGCCGGTTTTTGATGATCAGAATATTCTCCGAAAATACATAGCCATTGAAACAGATATTTCTCAAAGAAAAAATATTGAACTGGAATTGATTCATGCCAAGAAACTGGCAGAAGAGGCTTCTATCGCAAAAAGCGAATTCCTGGCAAATATGAGCCATGAAATCCGCACCCCCATGAATGCAATCATCGGTATGACACATTTGGCCCTACAAACAGAATTGACCCCCAGACAAAGTGATTATATTGAAAAAATCCAAAGTTCCTCAAAATCACTCTTGTGGATCATCAATGACATTCTGGATTTCTCAAAAATTGAAGCAGGAAAGTTAACAATTGAAAAAGTTCCCCTCTGTTTGTCTGATATCTTAGAGGATGTCATTGTTCTCAATTCATCGAAAATAGAAGAAAAAGGGCTGGAACTCATTATCGATATGGATATGGATATTCCTTCTAGACTCATAGGAGATCCTGTTAGAATTAATCAGATCCTCATCAATTTATTAAATAATGCTGTTAAATTTACCGAACAGGGTGAGATTGAAATCACGATACAAGTTGTCCAAAAGTATTCCGACTCTCTGATTTTGGAGTTTTCTGTATCGGATACAGGCATTGGCATGAGTGAAGATCAGATCAACAGACTGTTTCAGAAATTCAGTCAGGCCGATACCTCGACAACCCGGAAATATGGCGGCACCGGACTGGGTCTTTCCATCTGTAAGCAACTGGTAGAACTCATGGGGGGAGAGATTCAGGTCTCAAGCCAGCCTGGAAAGGGAGCTCGATTCTCCTTTACCCTGACCCTGGATTATCAAAATCAGGATCATGAGGATCTTTTACCCATGCTGCCTCTGGATTTGAGAGGCTTGAGGGTGCTTTTGATCGCAAAGAAAGCAAAAACCTCTGCAATTCTGGAAAAACAATTGAGGAATCTTTCATTCCAGGTCAAACATTGTTCCAGTTTTGAATGCTCAAAAAAGAGCCTGGAGCAGGCTATCCAGGACCAGAATCCTTTTGAGCTTTGTATTGTGGATTTTTCTTTCTTGTCAAAAGACTTTTGTTCATTGGCCAACATGCATGCATCTCATCCACCCCTCTTAGTCATGGCCACTCTCCCGGAAATGGAGGAAGCTGAAAATTTTGCATCACAGAGAGACATGACCGCTATCCTCCAGAAACCACTGACATCCTCACAGTTGTTCAATGGAATCATGAATGTCTTCGGGCATCTGGATTCCATTGATAAGAGAAGCCGGTCTAATGAATTCAACCCGGGTCTGGTCCCAAAATACCACCATTCATCGATACTTCTAGTAGAGGACAATACAATCAATCAGCAGGTAGCCAGTGAACTACTCAACTACACTGAAGTTAATCTCACAATTGCCAATGATGGTAAAGAGGCCTTCGATTTAGTCGTGGAAAATCATTTTGATCTTGTTCTTATGGACATTCAAATGCCGGTTATGGATGGACTCGAAGCTACGCAAATGATCCGGCAATTAGAGACCCCTCAAAAAGACATTCCTATTGTCGCCATGACCGCCCGAGCCATGACAGGGGACCGGGATGAATTTTTAAAAACCGGAATAAACGATTATATCTCAAAACCAATTGATCCAGATAAACTATACTCTATTTTAGCCAGATGGCTTCAGGCCGGTGAAAGTGAACCTGATCTTGTCCATAAAGTTAAAATGGATGATCCTCCCGGATTTCCGCAACTGATTACCGGGATTAATATTTCCATCGGTTTGAGTCATATAGCAGGAAATAAGTCTCTTTATATGAGTCTTTTAAAGGATTTTCTGCAGGGAAATAAGAATTTTTATCAGGAGGTCTCATCCTTACTGGATTCGGGGAATCTGACGGAAGCTCATCGATATGCTCATACACTACAGGGCGTATCCGGAAATATAGGCGCAGAAGAACTGCAGGAACTCAGTAAGAACCTGGTGGATGCCATAGTAGCCGAAAAAGATGAGGTCCTGGAGGTTCTGGAAAAGACGGATAAGTTACTCAGTGCAATCCTTTCAGACATTGAGAGTAAACTACCTGATTTTCCGGATCAGCAGGCTGAGATTCCCAATGTCAGCTCCATTGATAGCATAGAGCTTCAACAGGAGATTCAGGCTCTCATAACCCTGCTTGATGAGAAAGACATGGAAGCACTTGAAAAGTTCGAAAGTATAAAAAATCTGCTCTTACAGGTGAATGGTCCGGCGACAAAGGTTCTGGAGAGAAAGATGGAGTCTTTGGATTTTTACGGGGCCCTGGAAGCATTGAAAAAAATCTATGAGAATTAAAATCCTAAAATATGAGAGGTTAAAAAACATAAAAAGATGACAAAGCATACAATTCTGATCGTGGATGACACGCCATCAAATATCAAAATTCTTAATGATCTCTTAAAGGGTGAATATAGAATCATAATAGCCACAAGTGGAAGAGATGCTTTAGAGTCTATTGATAAAGAGAACCTTCCCGATCTTATTCTTCTGGATATTATGATGCCAGATATGGATGGGTACGAAGTTTTTAGGCAGCTCAAGAATTCGGAACACAGCAAGAATATTCCTGTCATCTTTATTACGACAAAAGATGGAACAGCGGATGAACAGATGGGCCTGGATCTGGGGGCCGCTGACTATATAACAAAACCATTTAATCCTCCCATTGTTGTTTCCCGTGTTAGGAATCAAATGAAGTTGCATCTCTATCAGGAACACCTGGAAGAACTTGTCTCAGAGCAAACCAGTCAGTTGAGAATCGGCTACATTGATACTGTGCATCGTCTGATGCTGGCTTCCGAGTTTAAAGATGAGGAAACCGGGGAGCATATCAAGCGAATAAGTTACTATACGAGAGAACTCTCCAGGGAACTGGGGATGGACAGCAACTTTTGTGATCTTATTTTTTACGCCTCTCCCATGCATGATATTGGAAAGGTGGCCATCCCCGATGCGATCCTTCTCAAGCCAGGTTCCTTTACCGAAGAAGAGTGGGCTGTTATGAAAACGCATGCCGCGATCGGAGCGGAAATACTCAGAGGTTCAGATTCACCCTATTTGGAAATGGCCGTTGATATTGCGGCCTCACACCATGAACGCTGGGATGGAAAAGGGTATCCCCAGGGGCTTTTGGGAGATGAGATTCCCCTTACAGCCAGAATCATGAATATTTCTGATCAATATGATGCACTGCGCAGTAAAAGACCCTATAAGCCTGCATTTGACCATGGGAAAACCGTTGAGATCATATGTAAAGGGGATGGTCGGACCACCCCCGATCATTTTGATCCTCAGATCCTCTCGGCCTTTAAAAGATCTCTGGATACTTTTGAGGATATATTCAATGAGTATTCAGATCACTAAAAGTTGATGACATACTAGGAGTACGAATCTGTCAGTCCGTTTCTGATAAACTCCATGATTCCCTTGATCAGGAAATCCTCTTCATCGGCAAGACTGATTCCAAACATGGTCTCAATCCCTGTGAAAAGATCGCCTTCCATTTCCGCTATTTCAATAAGAGCCTCTTCTAATAGAGCGTATCCCCCGTCTAGGACTGTGAGGATTCAGACTTCTCAGGGCTCAAAAAATCTTTACAAACCTCCAATGCCGATTTTCTGATGAAGCAGCAGTAAAACCCTTTCAGAATGTGTCCGCCGGGGAGTGTTCTTTACCAGCCATCATAATCACTTTATCAATTGTTCCTTGACGGATGAAGATTTCAGGGACACCATTAATATTGTCGGTGATGCCTTTTTGAAAATCAGAAGAAAGGAGAAACAGATGCCTTTAGAAAGAGAAGAATTTCTGATGCTTGAGCAGAAAGCCCGGGACTTGAGGAAATTGATTATCAAAACCGTTGTCTGGGCTGGAAGCAGTCATATCGGCGGATCTCTGTCCGCCATTGATCTGCTGACCATCCTTTACTATAAATATATGAATATTGATGTCTCCATACCGGATTGGGAAGACCGGGATCGTTTCATTTTGAGCAAGGGGCATATTGGTGTCGGTTTTGCTCCTGTCCTGGCGGATAAGGGTTACTTTCCTCTTCATTGGCTGGAAACTTTTAATCATACACATAGTCAGTTGGGTATGTATCTGGACAAGAATAAAGTTCCAGGATTGGACGCTTCTACAGGATCTCTGGGCCATGGACTTCCCCTTGCTTTTGGGTTGGCCTTATCGGCCTGGCTGAGAGAACAGAACTTCAGGACCTATTGCCTACTTGGGGATGGAGAAAGCAATGAAGGTTCTAACTGGGAAGCGGCTATGGCTATCTCCCATTACAATCTATCCAATGTCATTCCCATTATTGACAGGAACCACAGTATGCTGGACGGCTGTACAGAAGAAGCCATGGGAATTGAACCACTGGCTGATAAATGGAGCGCTTTCGGTTTTCATGTCATTGATGTTGAGGATGGAAATGACATGTACCAGTTAGCCACAGCTATTGAAGCTGCCCATGCTGCGGATATACCTTCTGTCATTATTATGCAGACCAAGAAGGGTTGTGGTGTGGCTCATATGACAGATGACAACCTTTTTGCGGGGTTTGACAGTGAAAAACAGACCCAATGTCTGAAGGATATCGACGAGTACCATGATGCACGGATGAGGAGGAAGATGGAACTCATTGTTTGATTGACAACGGTCTCGAGGCGGTCAAACGAAGGGGTGTGGAGATGTCATCGTGTTGATAGAGTTTCAAGTCTTCTCAAACCTATTCTGAATAAATCTTGTAATTATTTTTCCCCGAGTTTTTGACTTCATACATTGCAGAATCGGCCATAGATATCAATCTATCAACAGTTTCAATCTTATCCGGGTTTGATATGGAAATGCCGATACTCGCGCCAATTTTGATTTTTAAAGCATCAATTTCATAAGAGTCTGAAAGAGACTTATGGATCTTCTCTGCGATCAAACAGGCGTGGCTGTTCTTCTCAATTTGCGATATGAGTACGACGAATTCATCCCCGCCTATCCTGAAAACAGTATCTGATGTTCTTACCGTATCCAGTAATCTTAAACTAATCATTTTGAGTATTTGATCGCCTGTTGCATGTCCATAGGTATCATTGACGGGTTTAAAGCCGTCTATATCTATATAAAGGAGTGCAAAGGTAAATCTGTATCGTGAAGATTTACTCAAAGTCTCGGCCGTACTTTCCCAGAGTGCTTTTCTATTTGCCAGGTTTGTTAGTGGATCAATTAATGATGAGTCTGTAAGTTCTTGGACGAGTCTGTAGGTCAGTTTCAAAATAGTCAGGTATGACACAACAATTACAACCAGGATAATTAAAAGAGAGTGAATCAGGATGCTGATGATTCTATTGATAATTTCAGATTTTAAATACTGCTGGTTCAATTTCGCATAGACATAGCATCCATTCTCTCCGATGGGTAGAGTCACAGAATAGTTTCTGATTGAATCGTTTCGTTCGGGAAAATCCTGTATCCTTGTCGTTTGAAATAGTTCTGATTTTCCTCTTGTGAAATTTCCTATTCTAAAGGCTGCTGTATCATATCCTATGAGTTCCGAATTTGAAAGGATTTCACTTCTAAGGATAAGATAGTATCCGTCTTCATCAAAATAAAATTTATCATATTCAGGTATATGTTTCGGGATCGGTTCGTTCTCATATTTGGCAATGATATTGTCTTGTAAATCTTTTCTATAGGCATAGATCAAATTTGCATATACGGAGGCACCATCTACATATTTAGATTGGGAAAATTCTTTTACCTCGTCTAATGTAATTTCCATTTTGTGCCATTTGTAAAGTTCATTTCTGATCATGGAACGGCTGGAAATGGCATGGATGTTTTCCCGGGACATGCTGCATTTGTAGTTGAATTGTGCCGTAGCTATCTCAAGGTCGTGATGAAAATCGGTAATAACCCTAGATTCTACCTGTTGAACAGAAAAGAACGTAATGCTTCCTACGGCGACTAATATAATGGAGAGGACGAAAATAATTACTTGTATAATAAATATTTGTTTAATATTGTAATTCAAAAGACCCTGCTAAAAGTTTATTTATCCTGTAATAATAATCGATTCATACAGTTTAGCCTAGGTATAAAAGATGGAGATACGACTGAAAAAGACTGGGACAAATGTGGAGCTTAAATTTTTAATTCC
This sequence comes from Oceanispirochaeta crateris, assembly GCF_008329965.1. Taxonomy (GTDB): domain Bacteria; phylum Spirochaetota; class Spirochaetia; order DSM-2461; family DSM-2461; genus Oceanispirochaeta; species Oceanispirochaeta crateris. Next base: position 2,218,333 of record NZ_CP036150.1, on the reverse strand, counting down.
AACATATCATATATCAGTAAAATCTGTTAGATTGGTTGATATGAATATACAGATAACAGATCTTTCTAGACAGGCGAATGAAGCTGAACTTACAGGGCTCTTTACGCCCTTTGGAACAGTCACATCCACGACGATTATCATGGATAAGGTAACAGGAAAATCAAAGGGCTTTGGATTTGTCGAGATGCCCAATGAAGATGAGGCTCTTCTAGCCATCAAGAAATTAAACAAGTCGCTTATTCATGGAAAAGCCATGAAAGTCAAAATAGGGAAAAACAAGGAGTCATAACTCCGGAAATTCGAAGCAAGAGATCCTTCCCGAGGAAAAACGAATGAAAAAAGAACTATTAATCCTGCTCACAGCCCTCACACTTTTCTCCTGTAGCGAAAATAAGAATCTTTCAAAAGTTGCAGATCTTCCCGGTGAGGAAATCACATTCTCCAATCCAGCCGACTTTACAGGACTCATCTCTTCATATTCTGCAGGAATCCTCAGCCGTGAAAGCTCGGTTCAAGTGATTCTGGCAACACCCCCTGTGGTCGATCTATCTGAGAATCAACTACAGGATCTCTTCCAGTTCGAGCCGGCAGTGAAAGGGCTTACAACCTTATCTGAAGACAGGACTCTCCTGTTTCAACCTGAAGAAACCTTGAAGAGCAGCCAATTCTATACAGTTCGTCTCAATCTAAATCAGATTATAGATGTACCCGATGATAAGAGTGAGTTTCGTTTCTCTTTCTCAACAATTGTGCAGGATCTGGAAGTCTTTATAGACAGGGTCGATCCCGTTGACTCTGAAACTCTGACTGTTTACGGCCGGATCAATACGGCGGATACGACCGACAATGATGCTATAGAACAGATCCTCTCCTTAGATGGAAAGGGTCTGGCTGTCAGCTGGGATCACAATCGGGAGAATCATAATTTTTCAATTGCCGGAATCAGCCGGAGTCAGGAATCCTCTATTTTTAAAATTCCATGGTCGGGAAAAAGTATCGGAGTCGACCGGAAAGGGGAAGAAAGAGTTGAAGTTCCGCCCTTGAATACCTTCCGATTTATGAGTTGGAAGAAATCCAATTCTTCAGTACAGTCCCTGGAACTACATTTTTCTATGCCTCTTGATCCGCAGCAGGAAACTTCAGGGCTTGTGAGGATTGGAACCCAGGAGATTCACAGCCTCAAAATCCAGGATAATCGTATCATTGTTTTTTATGAAAGGCTCAACATCAACGATAAAGAACTCAATGTCAGCCCCTCATTGAGAGATGTGAAGGGAACCACCTTAAAACAGGATATTCAGTTTAAGATTCCTGGATCTCAAGAAAAGCCTATGGCTGAATTCCTCACCGATGGTGGACTTCTTCCCTCGGGAGAACGTTTTCTCATTCCCTTGGAGGCGGTGTCCCTCAAGGCCGTCGATATTGAAATCATCAGAGTTTATGAAAACAATATGGTTCAATTTCTTCAGAATAACAGAGATCTGAAAGGTAAGTGGAATATGAACCGGGTGGGAAAACCTGTTGCTTTCCGAACTGTTAGTCTTGAAGGGCGAGGCGTCCAAAACCTGAATATTAAAAATACTTTTGAGCTTGATCTTACGCCCTGGGTCTCGCCCGAGCCGGGGGCTCTCTATCAGATCCGCTTATCCTTCAGGCGGTCGCAATCTCTTTATCCCTGTGAGGATGAACATAGTGAACAGGACGATCTACCCCTGAATAAGTCCCAATGGACAGGTCCCTCCTACAATAGTATGTGGGACAATTATTATTATTCTGACTGGAAAAACCGGGATAATCCCTGCTCCAACACATATTATGCCAGAAGAACTGATGAAGTCAGTTTTCTCTCCTCCAGCCTGGGGGTCATCGCGAAAATGTCCGATGTCAGCGGTATGACTGTTTATGTGACTGATTTGAACAGTGCCGGACCCGTATCCGGTGCGGATGTCGTTCTTTATGATTTTCAGCAGCAGGAAATAGCCCGGGGACAAAGCGATTCCGCGGGCTATCTCTATCTGAAGCCACAGGGTGTTCCCTTTGTACTTCAGGCTTCCCGGGATGGGATGAGCAGTTGGATGAGGGTAGATGACGGCTCCTCTTTGTCTGTCAGCGATTTTGAAATCGAAGGAGGAGATGTCCGGGAAGGGCTCAAGGGTTTCCTTTATGGAGAGCGGGGTGTTTGGCGTCCCGGGGATGAGATCTCCATGGGATTCATCCTCCAAGATGAGTTTCACAAACTCCCAGAGAGTCATCCTGTTGTTTTTGAACTGCTTGATCCTGAAGGCAGAAGAGTGGAAAAAATGATTTCTACGGATTCCACAGCTGGAATGTATCTCTTTCAAGTTCAAACTGATGATGAGGCGCCTACGGGATTCTGGACGGCTCGTGTCACAGTCGGAGGGAGTATTTTCTCGAAGACAGTCAGAATCGAGACTGTGAAACCCAACAGGTTGAAGATCACTCTGAACAGTCCTGCAGAACCTCTTGTGTCCGAACTGACCCTGATTCCCATGGAGGTTCGATGGCTCCATGGAGCCGTGGCCAGAAATATGAAGACTGAAACTGATATGGTTCTCAGTTCAGCAAAAACCAGTTTTGACGGATACTCTTCTTTTGAGTTTGATGATCCTGGAAAGTCATTTTACTCTTCTGCAGAAACCGTCTTTTCCGGGCAGATTGACGACCAGGGGCGGACTCAGATACGTCTGCCTATTCCCTTTGAAGATAAGAGCCCCGGTTTTGTAAATATAGATCTTCAGACCAAAGTCTTTGAGGAAGGGGGTGACTTCAGTGTTACACGTCATGTTTTGTCCCTGTCTCCCTATGAGAGTTATGTCGGAATTAGACCTCCCTCTGGTGATCAGAAGCGTGGAATGCTACTGACTGATGAAGATCATGAAATTGAGATTGTCAGTTTGAATCGAGATGGTAGCTTGTCGGAGCGTACAAACCTTGAAGTTGAAATGTATAAGTTGGACTGGAAATGGTGGTGGGATCGTTCCGAAGAGGATCTGGCTCATTTTGTCTCCAGTCATTACCGGCAGGCTATTGACCGGGAAAAGTTGACTCTGAAGGATGGGAAAGGAAGCTGGTCTTTCAGGGTTGATTATCCAGAATGGGGACGCTACCTCATTCGTGTCATTGATCCCATTTCGGGTCATTCCACCGGTAAGATCATCTATGTAGACTGGCCCGGATGGGCCGGATCTCCCCAAAGAGGCAATGGCATATCCCGGTTGAGTTTCTTTGCAGATAAGAAGGAATATACAACAGGAGAGCAGGCCATCCTCACGATTCCCAGTGAGGAGGGCGGACGGATTTTGATCAGTCTGGAAGATGCTACGGGAGTTCTCAATTCCTGGTGGGTCGCCTCGCTAGAGGGACAGACAACAGTTGAATTTCCAATTGAACCCTCTATGGCTCCCACTGTTTATGTACATGCCAGTTATGTCCAGCCCTATCTTGGCAGTACTAATGATCTGCCCATCAGGATGTACGGGATCATACCCCTTTCTGTGAGTGATCCGGCTACGCGCTTGGAACCGATCCTGAAGACGGCCTCCGTATTTGAACCTCGGGAACAAGTCTCTATTACTGTTTCTGAAAAACAGGGCCGGCCCATGGCCTATACTCTGGCTATCGTGGATGATGGCCTTCTTGACTTGACGAATTTTAAGACACCTGACCCTTGGTCCACCTTCTATGCGAAAGAGACTCTGGGCGTCAAAACTTGGGATATCTTCGACGATATCATTGCCGCCAGAACCGGCAGTTTCGGAACTCTTTTATCCCTGGGAGGTGGTGAAGGGGCCGATCCTGAACCTCCTCAAAAAGCAAGCCGGTTTGAACCTGTTGTTCGCTATTTCGGTCCATTTCAGCTGGAGGCTGGTGAGAAGGGAGTTCATCAGTTTGAGATGCCCCTCTATGTGGGGTCAGTCAGGATCATGGCTGTTGCAGCGGCAGGGACTGCGTATGGACATACAGAAAAAACAGTCCCCGTCCGTAGTGATTTGATGGTCTTGGGGACACTCCCTCGAGTCCTGGGACCGGATGAAGAAATTCTGCTGCCAGTCAATGTTTTCTCTCTTAAGGAGGGAGGCGGAGTTGTTACAGTCGGTGTTACAGCAAGCGGTCCGCTGGAGATTCTGGAAGAAAGCAGTCAGGATCTATTTTTTGAGGGACCTTCTGATGACTATGTTTATTTTAAAGCTAAATCTAAGGGAGAAATGGGAGCCGTCCGGGTTCGTTTTACCGCAGAGATGGAGGACCTCAAAGCGGAACAGTTCATCGAGTTTAATATCCGACCCTCAAATCCTCCAACAACTAGAGTGACTTCTCTCGTTTTAGAACCGGGACGCGAGCTGAGTCTACCCCTCCAAACCTTTGGTCTGGAAAATCAGTTCTCCCAGATCCTCGAAGTCTCCTCTCTGCCTCCGATCAATCTGGAGAAAAGACTGGATTATCTCATCTCATATCCTCATGGATGTGTCGAACAGACCGTCTCATCCGTGTTTCCCCAGCTCTATTTGCCTCAACTGGCAGAGCTCTCTGAATCCCGGTATTCAGACCTGGAAAAGAATCTCCGGGATGGTATTGAAATGTTGCAGCGCTTTCAGTTGAAAGAGGGCTCTTTTTCCTATTGGTCAGGCTCTCTCCACGCCAGTCCCTGGGGAACCAGTTACGCCATACACTTCTTATTGGAGGCCCAAAAAGCGGGGTATCATGTTCCATCGGATATGATTTCCGATTCTCTTTCCTATCAAAAGACAGCGGCCAATTTGTGGCGTCCGGGAGGGAGAGAGAGCTCCCTGAACCAAGCCTATAGGTTGTATACCCTTGCTCTGGCAGGAAAAGCAGATATGGCAGGTATGAATCGGCTCAAGGATTCAGATGCCCTCACTGTTGCCGCTAGGTGGAAGCTGGCAGCCGCTTATGTTCTGGCGGGACGAGAGGATGCTGCCAGGGATTTGACGAAAGGATTTTCTACTCAGATCAGCAGTAGTTTTGAAGTAGACAGCTATGGTACGGTTCAAAGGGATCAGGCTTTGGTGCTGGAAGCTTTGGCTTTGATGAACAGCAGGCAAGCCGGGGAGGAGTTGTTCCAATCCCTCGCTGCAAAACTGGCCTCGAATGAGTGGATGAGCACCCAGACTACGGCTTACACTCTGTTGAGCATCAGTCGTTGGCTGGGAGAGGATGCCGGATCAGAGCGGCCTGTTTTCTCCTGGAGGATCGATTCCGGGTCTGGAAATGATGTGACCGCGGATTCACGGTATTCCTTTGTAGATCTGCCAGCTCAGGATGGAAAACTCACTCTCGAAAACAAAGGGGACGCTCTGCTGTATGCAAATCTTGTGGCAAAGGGGACACCCTTGCGGGGGGAAGATCAGGATGAGCAATCAAATCTGGATCTTCGTGTGAACTACAGACCCAAAAACAGCGGAGAGTCATTTAATTCTCAATCGATAAGCTCCGGAACAGATTTTATAATGGAGATTCGAGTGGCTAATCCCCCCGGACAGCCTGAGAGGGAGAATCTGGCACTGGAACAAATTTTACCTGCGGGATGGGAGATCATCAATCCCCGGCTGTTTGCTTCTCAAGAATCAGATCGGGGACAGTTTGAATACCAGGATATAAGAGATGACAGGATTTATACCTATTTTGATCTGGCAAGGGGAGAGACTAAGGTTTTCAGTATTCTTCTAAATGCTTCCTACCGGGGACAATACTATCAGCCTTCTGTACGTTGCAGTGCCATGTATGATGATTCCGTTTCTGCGGTAAAAGCCGGTCGGACTGTCGAGGTCCGGTGAAATTCAGGATTCCTAAGCCCCTAAAATTTACAGCATTAGTTGTTTTGGGGGTCTTTTTACTGATTATTCTGATTCCACTTCCCCGGCCCCTCTTTGATACTCCCCGATCTACGGTTCTCATGGACCGGGAGGGGAGGCTTCTGGGAGGCCGGATTGCCCAAGACGAACAATGGCGCTTTCCCCGGGAAACGCAGATTCCTGAAAAGTATAAAATATGCATGATCCGTTTTGAAGATAAACGGTTTTATCTTCATCCCGGGGTGGATCTTCCTGCAGTTTTGCGTTCCCTGTATATCAATCTTAAAGCGGGTGAGATCCTCACCGGGGCTAGTACCATTTCCATGCAGGTCATTCGACTGGCACATCCCGGGAGGCCCCGTACAATTAGGGTTAAGGTTCTCGAAGCCCTTCAGGCTCTCAAACTTGAACTTGTTAACAGCAAAGAAGATATTTTGCTTTATTATGCCTCTAATGCTCCCTTTGGAGGGAATACTGTTGGACTTTCTGCCGCTGCGTGGCGTTACTGGAATAGAAATCCAGAGGAGCTTTCCTGGGCAGAATCGGCTCTTCTGGCAGTTCTTCCCAATGCTCCATCCCTGATGCATCCAGGCAAAAATAGAGAGCTTCTGCTTGATAAAAGAAACAATCTGCTGAAACTCCTAGCAGCCGAAGGAACATTGGATGAGATGAGCCTGTCTCTCTCAATAGAAGAGCCCCTGCCTGAGGAACCCTTGCCTCTGCCTTCTTTAGCCTCTCATCTTTTGCAGAGAGTCCTATTAGAGAAAGGAGCCGGCACGTTGCAAAAGAGCACCCTGGATTCGTCTCTTCAAGAGATGGTGAATAAAGAGCTGGCCCGCCATAGCAAAAGCCATAAAATTCGGGGTATTCACAATGCTGCAGTTTTAATCGCCGATCTGGAGAGCGGAGATGTTCTGGCTTATGCCGGAAACAGTCCCGATGATGGCAGCGGTATACACGGTCATTCTGTGGACATCATTACTGCCCCAAGGAGTACGGGCAGTCTTCTCAAGCCTCTTCTCTATGCTCTGAGCTTACAAAACGGACTGATTCTTCCGGATCAGTTGATCAAAGATACACCGGTCTTTCTGGGGGCTTACTCGCCTGAAAATTTTCACCGCAGCTTTGATGGAGCCGTTCCTGCCTCTCAGGCCCTGATCCGTTCCTTGAATGTCCCCTTTGTTCATCTCCTTCAGGAGTATAACTATCAGCGTTTTCATGGAGAACTACAGGTCCTAGGACTGTCTCTTCCCGAGGACGCCGATCATTACGGGCTTGCTTTGATTCTAGGCGGTGCTGAATCTTCTCTGTGGGAACTGACCTCTCTCTTTGCCGGTTTGGGAAGAAGGCTCAAGAATCCTGATGATGAAGCGCCATTTTTTGACTTGCGATATGATCCTGATGAGAATACAGTGCATCGGAAGAGCCTTTCTCCCGATGCAGCCTCTTTGTGGTTTACCTTTGAAGCCATGAAAAATCTCGTAAGACCGGAAGCCTCATGGGAGTATTTTCAGAATAACAGAGATGTGGCCTGGAAAACAGGAACCAGTATGGGCGGGCGGGATGCCTGGGCTATTGGGGTGACTCCCCAGTACGCTCTGGGTGTTTGGGTCGGAAATGCTGATGGAGAAGGCCGGCCGGGAATCAATGGTCTGAAAGCGGCGGCACCTCTTCTCTTCGATCTGGTCCGTCAGCTTCCAGAAGAATCTTCGGCAACTTCTGACTGGTTTGATCGACCTCTGGAGGGAATGCATCTTGAAAAGATCTGCACTGTGAGCGGGTATAAAGCAGGTCCTTATTGTCCTTCTGAGGATCGCTTGATTCCACTTAAAGGTGTCAGCACGATAAACTGCCCCTTTCATCAACTTGTCCATCTGGATCAGGAGGAGCTATACAGAGTCGATAGCCGTACCACCCCAATTCGTGAGATGCATCACCAATCCTGGTTTGTTCTTCCTCCGGTTCAGGAGTTTTATTACAGACGGATTCATAACCACTACAAACCTCTTCCTCCTTTCAAGGGGAAAGAAGAAGGGAGTAGGGGTCTCTCTTTCTTATATCCCCCCGCGGATGGAATTGAAATTAAGACACCTAGACTCTTGGGGGGTGAAAGGGGCGAGGTTATCTTTGAAGCAGTTCTGAGGGATAGTCAGAGCCTCCTGTACTGGCATCTGGACGATGATTATATTGGATTTACCAGGTATGATCACCAGATGGGAATCATGGCCGGATCAGGCCGGCACAGGGTGAGTATTGTCGATGAGAAAGGCAACAGTGCAGAAAGGTCTTTTTATTTTTCCAACTGACGTTTTACCCTCTCAAACGATTTGCTGACCGGCATTAGGACCTGCACTCTGATCATAGGCTTCGGTAGGTTCAAAAGTCCAAATCCCCTTACAGGGCATTCCTTTATTGGCTAATTCCTGCTTCACCTTGGCAAACAATGGACCATCCTGAAGGTATTCTTTAACAACAGCCTTTACCTGATAGGAGTCTTTACCCTTGACCGTTAAGATCGAAACCTGTTTGTTTTCTTTCAAGTTTGAAGATGTTTTCTGCATCAGGACTTCAGCAGCGCACAATAAGTCCGATTGTGGAGCCATTGTGCTGCCAATCACGACTGTATGAGGAATTCCATCTGCAGATAGGGATGTTAAAACCTTTGTGCTTTCCTTGTCATTGAGTAGAGTCATTACTTCTTTTGCCATTTTCATTTTTAATTGGTTCCTTTCGAGCATATTTTATATTACTATTTAAATAGATTTATCTTGAGTATGATAATAGGTTATACTGCTATTAAAAATACTAAGTATGATAATAATACCATGGGAGTTTCATGTCAATCGATAAGTACATTGAGGAATGTAAAGTTTGCACTGTAGACGAAAAAATCAAAGCGACCTTGTGTCCCGTATGTTTGACACAGCGGGTTGTGAGGGGCAAGTGGAAAATCGTTATTGTGTGGCTTTTAAGGGAGGAGGCAATGAGGTTTTCTCGCATAAAACAGTCAATACCCCATATTACCCAGGCATATTTGAGTGCCCAGCTCAAAGAATTGGAGTCGGATCGTCTGATTTTCCGTAAATCCTACGATGAAGTTCCTCCCCGTGTAGAATACTCTTTAAGTCCAGAAGGAAAGAGTCTGGTCGAGGTCATCCGGCATACTCAGGAATGGGGTGCCAGTTATATCAAAAGTCAGATAGACTCATAACCCTATTGAGCTGCCCAGATCATAGATATATCCTGTCATTTCTTTTCAGGATAAGGTATAAGGATAATCTTATCGATCATTTTTAATTGACAAAAATAAATGAAGATTGATAAATCAGATTTTTGGTATAAGGATATTATATGATTCAAAAAACAATGGATATGACAAAGGGATCACTACTGCCGCATTTGAAACGCTTGGCCATTCCTGCCAGTGTCGGTTTTCTGTTTAATACAATGTATAATATTGTGGATAGTTTCTGGGCAGGCCAGCTTTCTACAAATTCCCTGGCCGCGCTCTCTTTGAATTTCCCTCTTTATATGCTCATCATGTCTTTGGGGGTTGGGTTTTCTGCCGCTTCTGGAGCTCTCATCGCGAATGCTTTAGGATCCAATGAAGTCATAAAATCAAGGAAATATCTCAGCCAGTCACTGACTCTTTCCATTCTCTCTTCCCTGGTTGGGAGCCTTCTTCTCCTCACTTTTTTAGAACCCATATTTCTGCTTCTCAAAGCAGATGGTGAAGTATTAAGGGGAGCTGTTGCCTATGGGAGAATCATTGTCATAGGCATGCCCATTTTAAATCAGGCTCCAATTTTTTCATCCGCTCTGGCATCCCGGGGAGACACCGTTAGTTATAGGAATGTTCTTATCGCGGGTTGTATCATCAATATTGGACTTGATCCTCTTTTTATGTACACCTTTGGAATGAACGAAGCTGGTGTTGCTCTGGCTACCGTTCTAATTCAATTTCTGGGCCTTTTATATCTGATTCGAAAAGTGATATCCAGAGAAGGACTGAAAAATCTAAGATTCAGAGACTATATCCCAAAGAAACAATATGCTGTAGAGATCATTGAACAGGCTGTTCCGGCGTCGGCGAACTACCTCACCATGAGTTTGGGAACTTTTGTTATTACTTGGTTTATTTCCCGTTTTGGCAGTAATGCAGTGGCCGCCTATGGTGCTGCCATACGGGTCGAGCAAATTGCTCTTGTTCCAACTGTGGGGCTCAATGTCGCCCTTGCGGCCATGGTTGGTCAAAATAATGGAGCCAAAAGATTGGACCGGGTCGTCAGTTCCTATAAATTATCATTGTTGGGTGGGTTGGTTGTTATGGCTGTGATCCTTCCACCAGTTTTGATTTTTGGTAGACAAATTATCAGCCTCTTTACCGAGACTGAGGCAGTCATCCGCATGGGGTATGATTATCTCCTGCTTCAGGGATTCACTTTTTATAGCTATATCATACTCTTTCAAAGCAACGCCTTGCTCCAGGGGTTAAAGAAACCAGCCATGATAATGTGGATGGGAATTTACAGGCAAATTGCAGCACCGGCTCTAGTCTTTTCCATTCTTTGTTTTATTCTGGGAATGGCCGAAAGGGGAGTTTGGGTAGGACTCATTTTTATCAATTGGTCCGCTGCGATAATGACTCTTTTTCATGCTCTCTCCATCCTGAAAAGCCAAAAGGAGATCATCGCTTTATAGTATCTGTAACCTGATATAATCCTCCTTTAACGGATATTCATTCCATCATTGAGCTAGAGAGGATTTGGCAGGAGGACCATCTTTCCAAAATGCTTTTTTTGGAGGAATTCCTTCTGAGCTTCAACCATCTTATCCATGGGCATGCTTTTCCATATGAGAGGATGAATCTTTCCTTCCTCTATGTAGCTGATCAGGTTTTCAAACACACCCGGCTGCCAGGCAGTCCCGCCTTTCATGGTGATATCCTTCAGATAGAGTTTTCTCAGGTCCAGGGATACCATCGGTCCGGCAATAGCCCCTGAGCTTACATAGCGGCCTCCCCGCTTAATGGTTTCGAATAATTGAGGGAAGTTCTCTCCCCCAACCATATCCAGCACGGTATCCATCTGTATAGATTTGATTTGCTGGTCTAAGGGGATTGATCTATTGAGAGGAGTTGCTCCCAGTTTTTTTAAGTCATCCATCTTGGTGTGTCCGCATAAACCATAGATCTGGGCTCCTCTGATTTTTGCAAGTTGAACTGCCGCGGAGCCAACGCCACCAGAAGCCCCGGTTATGAGTATTGATTCATCCTTCTTGAGTTCTGCAAGGGTCAGTAGATTCTCAGCTGTACCGTAAGCACAGGGGATACTTGCCAGTTCAATATCGCTCCAATCGCTATGGACGGGAAAGACTTCTGTGGCAGGCACTGCGGTAAATTGGGCGAAAGATCCATCAATATCTGATCCGAACCAGGGCGTATAATTGTTCTGGCACTGACTCGCCATACAGGGGCGGACCAGTATCCGTTGCCCTAGGAGATGGGCCAGTTTCCCGGACCCGCAGGCAATAACTTGACCGCAGCAGTCGGTCCCTTGAATCAATGGAAAAGGGGTTGGCTTTCCCCATCCGCCATCTGGTTTATCTTCCTCTTCTTCTTTTTCCTGCAGTTGCTGTGTGCCCTTGTTTACCTTGTCGGAATACCAACCAAGACGGGTATTGATCTCAGTGTTGTTTATTCCTGCAGCCGAAACCTGTATTAGTACTTCATTTTCCTGTATTTGAGGAAGGGGAACCCGGCGGTATTGAAGTTTTTCAAATCCCCCTTGCGAGGTGGTGACCATGGCCCACATTTCGGAAGGTAATTTATCCATGCCAAAGGATAACATAATATTTCAGCGCTGAAAATGGCTGACTTCTATGGCTTAATATTCTTTATTTCGTGAGATAAATCCATGAGTGTATTATTATTCCCAGATTCCATATTGCCAATTGTAATCAATTCTCATATGGTTGTTTTAACAATCAAGAGGTCGGATTTTTCATGATACTAAGAGATGCAGTAAAAAATGATGTGAAAGAAATCTTGGATATTTATAATGAAGCAATCGTGAATTCCGTATCCACCTTTCATACTGAAGAGCAGTCTTTAGGTGAGAGAAATCAATGGTTTGATGAACATGGGAAAGATCATCCTATACTCATATTAGAGCTTGATGGGCATGTTGCCGCATGGGGATCCTTGTCTATGTGGAATCCTAAACCCGCTTACAATGGAACTGCTGAGCTCACCCTTTATGTGAATAAGGTTTTCAGAGGTGGAGGTTTAGGTAATGCCATGATGGAAGCCCTATTGGATAAAGCAAAATCAATAGGTTTGCATACATTGATCTCTCTTATTACATCCTCAAATGAAGCAAGTCTCTGTCTGCATAAAAAATGGAGTTTTTCAAAAGTCGGTGTTTTAAAAGAGAGCGGCTTTAAGTTTAATCAATACCATGATGTGGATATCTGGCAGATCATATTATAATTTTAAAACAATAATGCAGCCCATCTTCTCTCTTGTTGCTTCTGGCACCTTTCCGTGTAATTCCTAAGAATTGGACGTTTGAAATCTTTCGTATAAAATCTGTTTTTCTTTTGTATTGGTGCTTCTGTTTAAAATAAAAGAGATAGAAACGATGCCTATGATGCTTATCAACAATCGAGATACGGAGAATCTATAACCCAGAGCATTGGATTCAAATAAAAACATCGGAATCTTTGTGGTTGACCATGCCCCTATGAAGATAAACACATTATATATGCTAGCGCCTTTTTTCATCATCACCGAAGCTATAGGAAAGGCTCCATAAAGTGGTCCTGCCGCAGCCGATCCCAAGAAAAATGCTAAAAGAGCTCCTCTAATACCCGATTGTTCACCAAGCATGTTTATGATTGTTTCCCGGGGAACCCAAACATCGAATAACCCTAAAAGGATAAAGACCGGCGGAATGATTGAAATCATGGTAAGAATCTGGTTCGAAAAAGATCCTTTGACAGCTTCGGAGTGTCCAGGAAAAAGCATAATGATCAAGAGGAACAGAATGAACATGATAATCGTAAATCGATATCGTTTTAAAACTCCTCTCATATGGAAACCATCCAAGAAACAAAAAAGGCTGCAATAATGGAAAAGACAAAGGCTGTAGAATTTCTTATGATGGATATTTTTTTTCCAAAATAGGATATTTCCAGGGGGAGAGTGACAATTCCAACCATCATCAATGAGGAAACAAATGCTGCAATGGGAGCAAAGGCAGCACCATTTTCAAGTAACTCTGCAGCGGCAGGGAATGCGACAAAGCCGGGTATGAGGGTAATGCTGCCGACAATACTGGCCGCTAAAATGCCCCAAATACCTGAATTGTCACCTAATAGCTGAGTAATCTTTTCCTGATCCAGAAAGGCAATGGCCAGGGCTACCAAAAATATAACCGTTAGAAACTGGGGAAGAATCTTTTCTAAAGACATAATGGCTTTCTTGAGAGCTTTCACAGTTTTGTTACTATCTTTTATTAAAGAGATCAAGATGGCTACCACGGTGATAACATATATGATGATCGTGTTCAAATATGATTTCTCCTTCCTGAAAGAATAGAATTCAAATTATGAAACTAAAGGAGAAGAGTCAAGTAAATATGCGATGTTTCTTTAATCGGAAACGGATATCTTTATTTTTGAAGACTAAAATAATAAATGAAAATTGGACCTGCATTACACAAGCTTTCAATTTATATGGTTTCACCATCAATCAGATGAGCTTTCATCATAATTCGGCGGGATGGTTTCTCTTCGATTAAATCTAGAAGCACTTCCATGGATTTCATGGCGAGAGATTCTACAGGATAAGCGATAGTTGATAGTCGAGGGGTAATATGTCTCAGAAAGGAGATATTATCAAATCCCATTAAACCGTAATTCTTAGGAGAGATCAAACCACGGTTTCTAAAATCGGTCATAATATCCAATGCAAAAATATCATTGGAACACAAAACGCAGGTCCTTTTTGGCTGTTCTTTAATAATTTCATAAGTCGACTGAATAAAATCTCTCTCGGTAATGTATTCAGTTTTAAGCCCTGATGATGATTCTTCAACGCCCTTAAGTCGTTCTTCAATTGTGTATAGATTTCGGCTTCCTCTGTAGCGTAGAGGGGGACTTACATAGATTAATTTTTCATATCCTTTTGATTTTATTGTTTCTACAGCTTCAATCGTAGCCTTTTTTTCTTCCACACCCACAAAGGGAAAATCATCGTCCAGAAAGTTACATAAATGGACAAGAGGTATGTGTAGGCGATTGAGGAATTGTTTGTATTTAGCTCCTATATTCATGGGGAAGTGGATAATACCATCGACTTTCATACCGGCCATTTGTTCTAATGCATGGTATTCTGACGCCGGAGTGCCATCCATAATTCCAAGATGAAGAGAGTACCCCTTATAAAGTAATTCTTTATTGAGAATATTGATAAGCTGACCAAAAAAAGGATTCTGAATATCAAGTACAATCAATCCAATGATATTTGTTCGGCCTGTGGCAAGACTACGGGCCATCAAATGGGGCCTGTATCCCAGTTCTTCGGCAAGTTTCTTTACACGCATTTTCGTTACTTTGTTGACATCAGGTTTGTCGTTTAAGGCTCGATTTACAGTTGCTATTGAACATTCACATAACTTGGCAAGCTCTTTTATCGTGATCATTACTGTATGCTCCAATTTAGAATTATCTTAACACATCAAATCTGAGAATATAAATCTGCATCTAAAAATGTCTTTAGCAAATATTAATAATTCCTTGACGATCTAAATATTGTATTCTAGAATTACCGTAAACGCAACCGGTAACGTTTACGGTAATTGGTAACTCTGCAAAGAGAGTTGAACAAATTAAAAGGAGTAGTAAATGAAAAAAGGATTGACATTTCTATTTATGTGCATAATGGGAAGCTTGCTTTTTGCTTCGGGTAATCAAGAGGCTGAAGAAAAACAAGCTGGAGAGCCAGTTGAATTAAGTATTGCTGTAATGGGAAACTATCTGGGAAATGAAATGGGGGCGTTAAAAGCAGAGTTTGAAGTAGAAAACCCAGATTTAACAATTGAAGCTATTCATAATGTTGCTGCCAATGACTGGTCAGATTATTTTGTAAAAATCAGAACATTGATCGCTGGAGGAGATTCTCCTGATGTTATGTATGTTGCCATTGAAGGTGCTCAGTATTTAGCGGCTAAAAATATGGCGATTCCTTTGGATGAATATATAGCTAATGATCCTACTTTTAGAGATGATTATAAAGATCTTCATCCTAAGTTACAGTCTGCCTTTGAACTAAACGGACATGTATATGGAACTGTCTTTGGATGGAATAATGTTGTCACACATTTTAATCTTGACATGCTTGAAGAAGTCGGCCTTGACGTACCTTCTTCAGACTGGGATGAAACAGAATTTCTGAAGTATGCAAAAGCACTAACAAGAGAAGTTGATGGTCAAAAAGTCTTTGGTTTTTCTATACCTGACTTTTATTTTGTAACAAGTGCATGGCTGTATAATTATGGTGCATCATTTCTTAATGAAGATATGACTGCTTCTGCTCTAGATACACCAGA
Organism: Oceanispirochaeta crateris; assembly: GCF_008329965.1. Lineage (GTDB taxonomy): Bacteria > Spirochaetota > Spirochaetia > DSM-2461 > DSM-2461 > Oceanispirochaeta > Oceanispirochaeta crateris. The sequence continues at coordinate 2,202,888 of NZ_CP036150.1, read as the reverse complement.
AGCTCTCGCAGCCTTTCAAATGCTATATGATTTAGTTTACAAATATAAGTATGCTCCTCAGCCTACTGCAGATACAGCAAACCCTATAGCTATGTTTACAAATGGTCAGGTTGCTATGGTCCTCTTAGGTAGATGGCCTCTTCCCTCCTGGAAAGAAGCAGATATGAATTTTGATATACAGTATTTACCAAATTTTGGGGCACAGAAAGTTATTTTCGGGTCAGGTGCCTGGGTTGTAAGCTCACAGTCAAAACATCCTGAAGAAGCATATAAACTTGCAAAATTCTTAAGCAGCGAATATGCGCAAAAGAGTGCTCTTAAATTAGATGCGATCCCTACACGAATTTCTGTAATGGATGAAATGTTACCTCAATATGCACCAGAGAACACAATGCTTTATAGAGAAAGTGCTGATATTGCATCACCGGTACAAGCACCAGAAGCATATCCCGAAATTGCTCAGATTTTTAGTCGTTATTTTAGTCTTTTAATGGCAGATGAGATTGCAGTTGAAGATTGTGTCCTTGGTATGCACAACGAAATAAACAATGTATTAAAGAAATAAATCTTCTGTATTTCTAAAGGCCGTACAGGGCTCTGTACGGCTGGTTTCTTATCTTACATTTAAAAAATGATAAAAAGGAGGAGAGTTTAATGGTTGGGTCGAACGACTCTCAACAAGCATTTTTATTTCTATTACCAATGGCTCTTGTGTTTTCTATCTTTCTCATATTGCCAATTATTGCTACTTTTGTTTTTAGCTTCTCTAACTATGATCTTTTAAGTCCTCCCTCTTTTGTTGGACTAAAGAATTATATCAGTGCCTTTCAGGATACTCGTGTTATGGGTATTTTCTTAACAACCTTTAAATTGGCGATATCTTTAGTATTATTACATTCTATCATTGGTTTACTACTAGCTTTATTCGTTCAATCAGTATCAATAAAAATGCAGGGTTTTTATCGTTTTATTCTTTATACACCAGTTGCTATAACGACAGCGTCAATGGCAATTGCCTGGAAATACATATTTAATAGAGATTTTGGAATCATGAATTGGCTATTAAATATTTTCAACCTTGAGGCCATTCCTTGGTTAACCTCTTCCCAATATGTATTCACTTCGATATTGATTTTCAGTGTTTGGAAATTTGTAGGTACCTCTTTTTTATATTTCTTAATTGGGCTTAATGGTATCCCCAATGATATTTATGAAGCATCATATATTGATGGTGCAGGACCAATAGCTCGTTTTTTTAGAATTACGCTTCCTATGCTAACTCCTACAATCCTATTTGTGGTAACAGTATTATTTATCAACACTTTGCAAATCTTTGATGAGCCTTTTTTCCTCACTAATGGAGGGCCTGGAGATGCATCCCGAACAGTTAATTTGTTTATTTATGAAGTAGCTTTTCGAAGGTTTGATTTAGGCTATTCCTCTGCCTTAGCAGTTCTGTTGTTTTTGGTAATTTTGATTATTTCAGTTTCACAAAATAAATTTTCCAATAAATGGGTTAATTATGATCGGTAATAATAAAAGATATACTTTTACGGATATAGCAGTATCAATAGCTCTATTTTTTGTAGTCATTATGATTATATTACCCTTGTTATGGATGTTCTCAACATCTTTACGTCCAGCAAAGGAATCCTTTAAGCTTCCTCCCAGTTTCTTTCCGAAAGCACCATTTTTATGGGGAAACTATGCTAGCGTTTTTACAGAGTTACCCTTTTTAAGAAATATAATAAATAGTTCCATTGTTGCTGGTTTCGCGGTTTCTGGGCAGCTTTTAATCTCAAGTATGGCTGCATTTGCAATAACAAGGATAAAATTTAAAGGATCAGAAATTGTCTTTATTGTCATATTAGCCGGGTTAATGATTCCAGCACAAGTTACAATTATTCCTCTTTTCATTGTCATGAGAGAATTACAACTTCTGGATACTTTGTCTGCACTTATATTGCCGGGTCTTGTATATCCTCTCGGTGTTTTTTTAATGAGACAACATTCTCTTACAATTCCTATGCAATATGATGAAGCTGCCGCCATTGATGGATTAAACAGGTTTAAGACATATTTTTATATTATTTTACCAATGATGAAATCAGCGCTTTTAGTAACAGCGGTTATGCATTTGCTGTTGGTGTGGAATGATTTTTTTAGACCTCTTATCCTCATTAATTCAGTAGAGAATATGACATTGCCATTAGGCCTTTTTCAGTTAAAAGGAATGATGGATAACGGGAACATGTCTATTATTTTAGCTGGTGTCATTGTTTCTATTATTCCACCCTTGGCCTTTTACGGATTTGGTCAAAAGTATATTGCAATGGGGTTAGAGTCCGGTGGAATCAAAGGATAATAGATTATTATGAAAAAAAACATTGTACTATTTATGGTCGATCAGCTTTCACAAAAATGGTTGGATGCTGCATTTGACGGAATTTGTGAATTACCGAATATAAAATCTTTAGTTGATAATGGAACTATGTGCTCAAATTATTTTTCTAGTAATCCTGTGTGTTGTCCGACTCGAGCCACTATGGCTACCGGCTTAACAACAAGAGGTCATGGGGTTTTGGAAAATGGATACTCTTTAAATCCACAATTACCTACTTTTATGCATTCTTTGAAAAAGAATGGGTATAGAACTGGTGCTTTTGGGAAAGTACATTTAAGACCACATTTTGAAGGATTTTGGCCTGATTACAAACAATATGGATTTGATGAGACTCATATTACTGAAGATGGGCGAGGTGGTGAATGGCTTGACTGGGTAAAAGAAAATCATCCGGAGCATTTTGATTCTGTTCTTACGACTATATGGGCTTCTCATATCCCCGAGTTTGAAGAATATGGAGAAGGAAAAGAGGATCTAAAAAAAAGGATTAATAAGCTTCGAAGTAAAGCGAAATGGGAAACAGACAATTTTCCAGAAAATATGGAAAATTCTACTACTTTACCGTTCCCAAAGGAACTCTCCCAGACAGAATGGATAACGATGTATGCCGTCAATTATATTAAGGAATGTAAAAACAATACACCATTTTTTGCACAAATCAGTTATGTACAACCCCATAGTCCTTTTACTCCTCCTGCTGATTTCATGAAGGATGTTAATGTTGAAAACATTCCACGACCAGTTCCTTCTGAGTGGAAAATAGACCCTCATGCACCAGAGTATTTTTCAAAACTTAAGCTTGGGAAATATGTAAATAATGATATGTATGCACGACATTGTTATTTTGCAGACCTGGTTCATTTAGATCATCAACTGGGAATCATTTTGGATACCTTAAAAGAAAATGATGTTTATGATGATACATATATCTTATTCATTTCAGATCATGGAGAGTTATTGGGAGATCATGGCTTTTATGGAAAAGAAGAAAGACACTATGATGCCTGTATAAGATCTCCCTTTATAATCTCCGGACCTGGTCTGCCGAAAGGTCGTATCTGTACCGAGTTCATTCAACCAGAAGATTTTTGTCCAACAATTTTGGATTTGTCAGATTCCTTACCTGAGCTGATGCCAGAAATGGGTAATTATCTAAATATCAAAAAAGAAGATATTCCAATTTTTCCTGGAAAGTCAATTTTGAATTTGTGCCGAGCTGATGCAGAACCAAGCTGGAGAAAAGAAGCCTATATTGAAAGTTATAATCCAATCTGGTCTATGGATGTGGGGGATTGGGCGCGAACTATAAGAACAGAAAAATATCGGTATACTTATTATGCAGACAAAAACGGTGAACAATTATTCAATCTAATTGATGATCCTGATGAACAACATAATCTTATAGCAGAACCTCAGTATCAAGATATAAAAACCGAATTAAAAGATAGGCTATTTGAGTGCATCATAAAACAGGATTATCCCAAAACAAGAAGGGAGTTATTTGCTTTTGGGGTGCATTAATCACCAATTCAAGTAAAAAATGTAACCTCACTTTTAAAGGAACAATCGATGAGAAAGAATTTTGAATATACAAATGAACATCAGACATCCATTTCTTTTCCTCTAGGTGGAATAGGTAGTGGTTGTATTGGATTAGCAGGTAATGGCCATCTACAGGACTGGGAGATATTTAACAGACCTGCAAAGGGGCAGTACAATGAATTTTCCCATTTTTCTATTAAAGTGGAAGATGAGACCAGGGTGCTGGATGCCAGAGTTTTAAATGGTGATTTGAATCCACCCTTCACCGGGCCTCTCGGAACAGAAAAGACTTTAGAAGGTTTTGGATTTGGACCTCGCAGAGAAACTCTTGCAGGCTTACCACATTTTGAATCCAATACTTTCAAAGGAACTTTTCCTATTGCTGAGTTGAGTTTCTCAGATATGAAATTTCCAGGAAAAGTCGTGATGGAAGCGTTCAATCCCTTAATTCCTCATGAGGAAGATGATAGCAGTATTCCTGCAGCATTTTTCTCTTTTACTATTACAAATACTCAAGATAAGACTCTTTATTATTATTTAAATGGAATCCTGGGTAATCCATATAAGGGAAAAACGAGAAATACCTTTTCTAAAAAATCTGGTATTTCAAAAATAATGCTAGATTCTTTGGATCAAAATAAAGACGATATTTCTTCGGGTGATCTCTGCATTGCTACTGATTCAGAAGATGTATCATTTCAGGAATATCTTTATCGAGGAGAATGGTTTGATGCTTTAGAAGTCTATTGGAAGGATATGACTAGTTTTGGTCCTTTCAAGAAGAGATCATATGCACCAGAAGATTTAAATATCAGAGACAATGCTTTACTTTCATCCAGGATTAAACTCGCAGCAGGTGAAAGTAAAACTATTCGCTACACTATTTCCTGGAGCCATCCAGTCAATAAAAACACTTGGGGGCGAATGAAGTCAGGGAGGACAACCCCCTATACGGAAGAAGAAAAATACTGGTTGGGAAAAAGTTGGCTTAATTACTATGCTGTTCTTTGGAGTAATTCAACAGATTCAGCGGAGTATTCTCTTCTTAATTGGAATAGGTTATATAGAAGTACTGTAGCTTTTAGGAATGCTCTCTTTGCTTCATCCCTGCCTGAATCCGTATTGGATGCTGTAACATCAAATGTTTCTATACTGAAAAGCCCTACGGTTTGGCGTCTTGAGGATGGTACATTTTACGGATGGGAAGGTTCTGGTGAAAATGAAGGATCATGTGAAGGCACATGTTCCCATGTTTGGGGATATGCTCAGGTACTTCCATTTTTATTTCCTAAACTTTCCCGGTCTGTAAGACAAGCTGAATATGAGTATAACTGGGCTGATGATGGTAGTCTTACTTTCAGGCTTATGCTCCCTATCGGCTCTCCTCGCTGGCATTTTAGACCAGCTGTGGATGGTCAATTTGCTACCATTATGAAGACTTATCGTGAATGGAAAATTTGCGGTGATTTCTCATGGTTAAAAAAATTGTGGCCGAAAGTCAAAAAAGCACTTGAATTTGCATGGGCATCAGAAAATCTTGACCAGTGGGATCCTGGAAAAACCGGAATACTAACTGGAATGCAGCACCATACTTTGGATATGGAATTGTTCGGTCCTAATGCCTGGTTAAGTGGTATGTATTTAGGGGCATTAAAAGCCTGCTCTGAGATGGCTAGGGCAATGGATGATCTGGATTCCGCAAAAGAGTATGAAGAGATTTTAGAAAAAGGATGCCGGATTTTAAATAGAGATCTTTTTAACGGCGAGTATTTTATCCAGAAAATTGATTTGAAGAATAAAAAATTGCTGGAACCCTTTGTTGATAAAGGATTATTCAATTTTGATAACAATGACGGTACAATTTATGATATCTACTGGAGTGAAGAACACAAAGAACTGAAGTACCAGATTGCAGAAGGAGTTTCTATAGATCAGTTATTGGGCCAATGGCATTCTGATATTTATGGGTTGGGGGATATCTTTGAGATATCTCAGACTCAAAAGGCTCTTCGATCTCTTATGAAATACAATTTCCGTGAAAACATGAGAGAACACTACAATCCATGCCGCTTGTTCTGTCTTAATGATGAATCAGGATTGGTTATTTGTTCCTGGCCTGAGAATAAGGAACGTCCGACTATCCCTGTGCCATACTCCCAGGAAACCATGCATGGATTTGAATACGCTGCGGCTGATTTGATGATTCGCAGAGGATTGATCGAGGAGGGGTTGAAAGTCGTAAAAAGTGTTCGTGACAGATATGATGGATTCAGGAGAAACCCATGGAATGAAATGGAGTGCGGAAGTAATTACGCAAGGTCCATGGCTAGTTATTCACTCTTACTGACTTTTTCCGGTTTTACTTTCGATGGTCGAATTAAGCATATTGGTTTTAAACCTATATTTGATGGTCCTTCTTCCTTTTTTTGGAGCTTTAACACAGCATGGGGATCTTTTACAATTGAGAATGAAAAATCCTCATTCGTTATTCTAGGTGGAAATCTTGAATTGAAGTCTTTCGGTCTCCCAAAGAATAGTTCTGTTCGTACCATAAGAAAAAATGAAATTGAAATCAATTTTAAGCTCAAAAAATCACAGATTCTATTCGAAGATATAATTTCAATTAGAGTGGGAGATTCCCTGGATTTTATTTCTTAGTTCCTGATGATATTGACTCAATCTAGTAATTAATTGAGTTCTTACTTTGTTATTGGACACTGTTTCTTGTCACTAAAAGCTGGATTTTTTTGCATTGCCAAGATGGCATCTCTCATTTTGAGAAATTGTTCTCTTGGCAAGATAATAACTGGTCCCTGAATGTCCAAGGGTTTTAGGGACACTACAGTTTTGTTCTGAGAATGTAAGTATCTGCTGGACAAGATCTTTTACCTTCAATTCATTGTTAAATTTGATATCTAAAACTGTAAAATAGGAGCTGTCTTTACCAATAGTACTCATTAGGAATTCAGTGTATTCAGGATGAGTTTTCTTCTTTCAAGAATGCCCTGTAAGAATTGGTTAAATGCAGAGTGGCAAAAGGAAATAGAACAGATTGATAACTGTATAAATTGCCGCGCCTGTGAAAGACTGTGCCCCTATTCTCTGGAGACTCCCGAACTGCTAAAAAATTGCTGGCAGACTACAGGACATATTTTTAACTTACTATTTTTCTATGTATTCAATCGCAGGAGGGGAGTGCTGCTGGATAGCAGCATTAAAAGTCTCTTCTTATATCTCAAGCACTATGCCTGAGTATCAAGTGAAGCAAAATAATCGTCCCAGGGGAGCCAGGGTAAGCCTTCTCTCACACCAAGGTGCATCCTCGGCACAGCATTTTTTCTGTAACTGTAGACCCGTATCCCATGCATATGAAGCATGACACTGGTCGCACGTATTCGGCCAAGTTCTTCCCCGTACTCCTGTATAAGAAAGCCTCTCAAGACCTCTTCTACTCTCTCCAAACCTGAAACGGCACTGTTATGGAGGTCTCCCTCTTCTTCTGTTATCTCAAATTGAGTTTTGATGAGAAAACAAGCGCTATAATTCTGATCTTCCGATTGTCTTATCAGGTCATCCAGGAATTGGCATAGCCCTATGCCTATGCTGGAGGCACTTTCCAGATTCTGCTGCATCTGCTTTAGACTTTTACTTGTATAGCTTTCCAGAGCCTCTTTGTATAAGGCTTCCTTGTTTCCAAAAGAGTTGTAGATCGATCCTGGTTTGAGCCCTGTTGCTTGGACAACATCCTGCATAGATGATGAATTGTATCCATATTGCCAGAAGAGATCTTTAGACTTTTCGATGATAAGATCTCTGTCAAATTTTGGTTTTGCCATAATATCCTTCTGTCTGGTTCATCCTTATTGCACTCTTAATATAACAGAAACTATCCATTTTGAATAGATATTCAAAATGTTGTTGACAAAAAAGCTCTCATTCTTTATTTTGAATGAATATTCAAAATGTTAAGGAAGGATATTAAATGAAAAATTCACTGAATATATTATGGACAAATGCAAATCCCATTACAGCGGAACTCATGGTTTTCATGTACGCCGAGGCTTCGGTCACACGAGGCTGGTGGGATGAAGTGCAGATCATTGTATGGGGTGCTACTGCAAAACTTGTCGCAGAAAATAAGGTGATTCAGACACGGTTGAAAGAGATACAATCCAGCGGAGTGATCGTCAATGCCTGTATCGCCTGTGCCACAGAACTTGGAGTTGTTGAAGAACTTAGCGCATTAGGAATTACCCTCATGCCCATGGGACAACCCCTAACGGATATTCTAAAAAATAATGAGAGATTATTGACGGTTTAAGAACCAAACAGGTTCAAGGGGAGAATCCTGTGAATAAAAAGACAAAGATGCTCTGGGTCCTGGGGCTAATGGCTTTTTTAGCAAATGGTGACAATTATGCGGCGGCCTCTCTTTTAGCAGACATAGCGGGAGACCTGGGGCTTCAGCTGAGTACGGCAGCCTTGTCTGTCACATCTTACATGATGGCTTTTGGAGCCTTCACCTTGCTGTTCGGGCCTCTTTCCGACCGGTTCGGAAAAGCCAATATCATCAATACAGCTGCCATGGGCACCGCTGTATTCAGCATTCTTGGAGCCCTTTCATTTAACTTACCCTCTCTCCTTCTGTTTCGAGGCATGAACGGCGTATTCGGAGCAGGGATTTTTCCCGTGACAATGGCCTTGATTGGTGAAAATTTTGATGACCACCATAGGCAAAAAGCTTTGGGGATGGTCATGGGTCTGGCATTCATGGGAGCTGCCAGCGCTACAACCATAGGAGGAGCTATGGCCTTTTTGGGTTCCTGGCGTCTTGTCTATCTGATTTATGGTATCGGCGAGCTCATTTTAGCTATTTTTATGTTGAAATTGCTGGAACGGGACAAGGCGAAAACGGATAAGCTCAATCTCTTTTCTTCTTACAGGATCGCCTTTACAAATTTCAGGTTTATGAGACTTGTCTCTCTCCTATTCCTTGTAGGTTTTACGATCTTAGGCAGTTTCACTTATGCGGGTATTCTCCTCTCAGAATCTACAAATTTAAACTCACTTTTCATTGGTCTTATTCTGTCCATTTTCGGAATAGGAACCGTTGTCGGAGGAAGGGTAGCCTCAGGGCTGAGAAAGCAATTAGGCCATGGATTTCTTGTGTATGCCACGCTTCTGGGATCTCTTTCCTTCTTCCTTCTGGCTTCTGAGGCCGGACTATCAGTTCAAATCCTTGGTTTCTTTGGATTCGGTCTTTCATTTATTTTTCTTCAGTCGACAATTATAGCAACAGCCCAAGAGAAACTGCCGGCCATGAAAGGTACGGCAATGTCTCTGGCTGGTTTCAATATGTTTCTAGGGGGAGCCTTGGGGACATTCATCAATGGACAAATCATAGACGATTATGGCGTTGAGCAGATTTTTTTCAACTCAGCGTTGCTTATTTTCGTTGTCGGTCTTTTGGCCGCTGTGTTTGTAGCCCGCTTTGAAATAAGAAAGAAGAAGACTGAAAACCATGATGATCAGGATGGCCGGTCTATTGCCTAGAAAAATAAACTAAGGGAGTGAAAGTGTATGGAATTAGAAGAAAGCTCAACCGAGTCTAAAAAATCTAGAGGATTGGTTCTGGTGATTACTGGGAATGGTAAAGGAAAGAGTACAGCAGGATTCGGTGTGGTCAGCCGTTCTGTCGGTCATGGATATAAAGCCGCAGTAGCTCAATTTATAAAAGGGAAATGGGATTGTGGTGAAAGGAACCTTCTGGTTCACCATGATGTTCCCTTTTCAGTCATGGCTACAGGATTTACTTGGGAATCCAAAGATAAAATTGCTGATATGGCTGCGGCTGAGAAAGTTTGGAATGAAGCAAAGGAATATCTCACAAATCCATCCTATTATGTTGTTCTCCTGGATGAATTGACATATATGTTAAGCTTAAAATATCTGGATACCAAAGATGTATTAGATACAATTAGAAACAGGCCTGTTGAACAAACAGTCATTATCACCGGTCGTGATGCACTGCCAGAACTGATAGAACTTGCCGATACAGTGAGTGAAATCAAAGATGTGAAGCATGCATTTCAAAAAGGTATCATTGCTAGAAAGGGCATAGACTGGTAGAGTTCCTTGGAAAGGTTCATCTGCTGGTCCTTACGGCAGATGAACCTTTCACACAGACATCGTTTTTGATAAACAATCTGGAGAAATCATGATTCAACCCAGTCCATTTATAGCCTCAATTCTTCCTAATGAAGGATTTGATCCTGTGAGGCACATAGCCTTTGGAGAGGTATTTTTAGAAAAGTACATGTCCGGAGCCGAGGACGAGAAGTTGGCTTTGACCCAAGGAGCGGGGCTTCCCGACCGCGGTGACCAAGGGTGGGTGTCGATTATAGGAAAACAGTTTGAGTACCAGGTAGAAAAATGGTCAGCAGACAGATTCGCCGGTCTTAAACCTGGACATGGAATTTGCGGTATCACAATCACAGAGATCTGTGATGACCCCATTGATATATATTGTGATTTGAACCGGCAGTTTTATATTAATGCCCCCAGGACCTCTGTGTCCAAAATCATGACACGATTATGGAGTCATCCTTTCCTTACTGAGTGCAGAATTAAAAACGAAACTGAAGCTGTCGGGCGTATGGCTATTATGGGGCCCTCATCAAACAAGCTGATCAAGGCGCTGGGTGGTGAGCCGGATCAACTTCTATTCCGGGGCTGTCATGAGGTTCTAGATATCATCCTAGAGCCGGTTAGAATCTGCCGGAGTGATTTTGCCGGTGTTCCCGCGTACGATCTCATCATTCCTATTGAACCTTTTAGTATGGTCATTGCCGCTATTTGTTCTTGGGGTGTCAGGCTGGAAATGAATCTTTTGCCCGTAGGCTGGTGTGTCCCCCGTGAGCTTTCTTAGTATATATATTTAAAATTCTAGTCTCTCTAAGGTATTGTAAAAAGTCTTCCATCTCCTTCTTTACAAAATATTTTGACACAAAATTCCCATTTACCTTTATTTAACATAATTAACAAGAATGGTTGTATAATTGTTTTATAGATGGAGGTTTGTGTATGAGAACAAGTATTAAAAACAATGTATCCTGGGTCGGGAAAGTGGACTGGGAACTTCGAAGTTTTCATGGCAGCGAATATTCAACTCACAAAGGATCTACCTACAATTCGTATTTAATAGAGGAGGAGAAAACTGTATTGATGGATACTGTCTGGGCTCCCTTTGCCGAAGAGTTTGTCGAAAATCTCAGTAAAAAGATTGATCTGAATACAATTGACTACGTTGTGATCAATCATGGCGAGGTTGATCATAGCGGAGCGCTCCCGGCATTGATGAAACATATTCCTGAGGTTCCAATCTATTGCACATCCAATGCAGTAAAATCATTAAAAGGGCAGTACCACCAGGATTGGGATTTTCATGTGGTAAAGACAGGCGATAAAATTGATATAGGAAACGGAAAAGAACTCATCTTTGTTGAAATGATGATGCTCCACTGGCCGGACAGTATGGCAACATATCTGACTCAGGATAATATCCTATTTAGCAATGATGCTTTTGGACAACACTATGCTACTGAAAAGCTTTTTAATGACTTAGTCGATGAATGTGATCTTTTTAATGAAGCCCTTAAATACTATGCAAATATACTAACCCCTTTCAGTGGCATATTAAAAAAGAAATTGGCAGAAGTCATCGCATTGAATTTGCAGATAGATATAATAGCAACAAGTCATGGTGTGATCTGGAGAGATAATCCCATGCAAATTGTGGAAAAGTATGCTCAATGGTCCGATGATTACCAGGAAAATCAAATCACCCTAATTTATGATACTATGTGGAACGGTACAAAGAAAATTGCTGAAAAAATTGCAGAAGGAATCGGGCTGGCCGATTCTGAAGTGGTTGTAAAAGTATGTAATCTATCAAAAAGTGACGAAAATGACTTAATTACAGAAATTTTTAAATCAAAAACAGTTCTTCTGGGCTCTCCTACAATTGCTAAGAGCATCCTTCATTCTATGGCGGGCTTTATTCATTTGGTAAAAGAGCTGAATTTCAAAAATAAAAAAGCGGCTTCCTTTGGCTGTTATGGATGGAGCGGTGAGTCTACAAAAGTGATGGATGATCTGATGAAGAATGCCGGGTTCGAGATCATTTCAGATGGATTAAGAAACCAGTGGAATCCGGATGAGAAGGATCAAGTATCCGCTGTCGAATTTGGGAAAATGATTTCAAAAGCATAAGGGAACTGCCTTTTCTCTCTGTGGAATTCTTAGTTGAATCAGCCGGTGGTCTTTTGTTTAACCACCGGCGGTTTTTGAGGTTTTAACTTATTTAACGATCAATGCTCCGGTATGGGTTCCACCTTCAAGAAGTTCAAAACTGGTTTTGAATTCTTCTGAGGCAAAATAAATATCACCGTCTACTGTTCCGTCAAAAATGTGAAATTTGTTGGCTTCTACGTATACATCACCCACAAAAGTTCCGCCCTGGATACGGGCGTTTTCACTTTTCACGGTGAGAGAGGGAGCCTTGAGGGTATAACGGGCTGTGACATTATGGTCTGCATCCTGGTCATAAAGAGCGATTTTTCTATAGATCTCATCCCGGTGGACAAATTCTCCATCCAGCACTACGTCTTTATCGATAGTGAGATCCTGGGTTACGGCGGTAATCCAGTTCCCTTCCTGTGATGCCGACTGTATAAATCCCTCAGCTGTGTTCACTATGGAGGCTGTGGTCATGGTATCAATTTCACTGCTGGTTCCAGTTTCTGTAGGCTGAGACGCTGTCATTGCAACCTCTTCTTTCTTGCTGCATCCTATAAATACTACCGTCAGGGTTAATATTGAAGCCATTCCTAAAATCAATTTGTGTTTCATCTATACATCCTTAAATTAACATTATTAGATATGTTAGTATAATTGTCATGTATAAAGAAAAAGGCAAGAGTACAATTGTCAATATTCGATAAAAATGTATAGTTTTATCGAATATTCTCAGAATCTATATATAATCTCTGCCACATTAAGCTTCTTATTCTGATATTTTTCTTCTGGATGTATTTACGAATAATGTCGGGTTTTCTAGCTAGTTTATGATCCAGAGATCTCCAACATCTCGAGAGTTGATATTCACTTCCCCTCAGAATATAGAAAGTCCCGGACAACTCCTGATATCTCTCCAATCTCCTTCTATTAAAAGGATCTATCTTGTTATCTCTATAGCGGATATTGACTTTTGACTAAGAATCCTCGATCTTTATTTGAATGACAATTAAGTATTTTTTACTGTAAATCTATAAAAATTATTTACCAAATCCTTCTTTTTTGCATATGCGTGAACATTATATCGTATGGATATCTATTGGATGAGAAACGGTTCCCGTGTTTTGGTATTGAATCAGTGAAACTTCTTGATTAATCCATAATATAAAAAGGATATAGAAGATAAATTATGGTTTTATTTGAATACAACAAACGGGCATTCAAAATAATATTATTAAGATACATATATTTTGGACTCCCTATTCTGTTTATAACGTACTTTTCATTGAGTAGGATTTATCAGCAAAAAATAGAGGATATTCTGATCCAGGTAAATCGAAGTCAGGAAGAATTGATAAGCTTGCATGAATAACAGTTTTCCCAGTTATTTCAAAATACCTATGATGATTTGAATCTGATAAAAAAATCGGATGAGTTTACAAATTACATACAGAATCCAAATGATCTGAATTATATAGAGATGAAAAATATGTTCTTCAGAGTATTGGAGAGTAAAAGACTGTTTTTTCAGCTGAGATATATTTCTAAATCAGGCTTTGAAATCCTGCGAGTTGAACATAGTATTCTAGATAATCATATCTTTGAAAATATAGAGCTTCAGGATAAAAGTGAACGGTACTATTTTAAGGGATTGCAGAAAATAGGTCAAAATGATCTCTATATTTCTGATTTTGATCTGAATGTGGAGAATGGTCAGATTCAAAGGCCATTTACTCCTACAGTAAGGTTTGGGGTTCCTATCAATAAAGGAAATGAAAAAATAGGGTATTTAGTTATAAACCTTGATGGTTATACGATATTAGATATTCTAAAGGAAAGCGAAAATGCGGATTCAGGAAATATTGATATTGGATTGCTGGACAAAACAAATTTTCTCAATTTGAATCAGATACAAAAAGAAGTTTTGTTAGAAACATCATTTTTGATGGGTAGAGAAGGTGACAATCCTTTGTATGACCTCACCATAGCAAGTGAATCAGAGCGTTTTTCACTAAATGGCAAAGAGTACTTTAAGAGGCAGTTAAGGGTAAACAATAGCAACTTTAATATTGTATTTGATGAAATCAGCGATAACTGGCTTTTGTTGAGCAGTTATGATCGAAAAGAAATTGTAAGTATCTACGGCTCTCTATTTGCCCGAAACGAATATTTTAAAGTCCTCATTCTTCTCTTTGAATTTTTCATTATTCTCATCATTCTAATTTTTTTAACACAGAAAGAAACTGAACATTTGCTGCTTTTAGCATCGGGTATCATTTCCGATTTTTCTCATGATGGTGTGATGATCACAAACAGCGCGAAAAGGATCATTTATTGTAATCCTATTTTTGAATCGATATATGGTTATAAACTCAAAGATATCAAGGGTAAAAAGCCTAAAACCTTCTTACAGGGGGATCAAGTTCCTGATTTTTCTTCACCTATGAATAATCAGATTATCTGGGAAGGAAATATGTGGAATGTAACAGCAGAAAATGTACATATTCAAAAGTATTTAAGAATACGAACGGTTACGACCAGTACCAAGCAGGTGGCCTATTACATCGGTATATATTCGGAGCCGAAAAATATTCCTGTAATTGATGAGATCCAGAAAATAGCGATGCCTTATAAATCTGCTTCGTTGTCGTCAATAGAATCTATCATCCCGGTGCTAAGGAGAAGTTTGCAAGGGAACTCTGATAGAAAAATAGTGATTGCCCTAAGGATTCGGGAGTATTCTGTTTTAAGAAGCGGAATGACAGAAGATGAAGAAAAAATGCTGGTTAGTAATTTATCCTACCAACTTAAGCAAAAAATGAGCAGTAAAAGTGCAATCATTGCTCCTTCATCACATTTGATATATAGCCTTGGTTCTTGGAGAAGATAAGATTGAAGATGTAATGGATAGAATTGACAGGGCAGTAGCTTCTCTACAGTTTAGTGATGAAAGGTGTTATATCGACTATATATCCGGGGTTGCCTTGGGTCCTGATCACGGGGATGAAATAAATGATCTCTTGGAAAAGGCAAATATAGCTCTTGAAGCCATCACAAGGATTAAAAGAAACAAATACTTATTATTTGACCAGAATATAAATGAAGAAGTCAGCCAATATTTTAGAATCAAAAAGGAAATAGACTTTGCTTTCGAGAGGGAAGAGTTTACGGTTGTTTATCAGCCTCAGAATGATGCAATCAGCAATAAAATTATTGGTCTGGAGGCCCTTGTCAGGTGGAATAATCAGAATCTTGGATCCGTTCCTCCCTCTGTATTTGTGCCTATTCTGGAAGAAAACCCCATCCAAATAAAAAAACTTGGTAAATATATTCTGAGCAGGGTAGTCCGGGAATGCCGAGAATTACTTGAGATAACCAATGATGATTTCCGGATTTCTGTTAATTTGTCTTCCCAGGAATTTACAGATTTCACAATTATTAAGGTGACCTCTCCCCAATAAATCGTACCAGAACCTAGATTAGTTTTCAGCCAAAAAATATAATGGAGGCTGATATGAAAAAGAGATTTACAGAAGAACAGATCGTAAAGATTCTGGGAGAACAGAGACTAGGAAAAAAGGTTAGTGACGTTGCCCGAGAATACGGGATCAGCGAGAATACTTTTTACATTTGGAAGAGAAAATATGCAGATATGTCTTCAAAAGAGATTGCTAGATTAAAACAACTAGAACAAGAAAATGAAAACCTAAAAAAACTAGTTGCCAATTTATCACTTGATAATATGGCTCAAAAGGAAATCATAAAAAAGTTCTGCGACCCGGAGTAAAAAGAGACGCTGTAAAGCATCTTGTGAAATACTTCGGGTTATCAATAAGAAGAGCCTGCCGCTTAGTTCAAATACCACGATCTACTTATCTCTATGATTTGAAGCCAAATGATGATGGTGAGATAATCAAAGAGATATATAAGATACTTAAAAAGAACTCAAAATATGGCTGTGGTATGATCCATTTGAAACTTCGCCAGAATAGCATGCCCATCAATCATAAGCGTACTGAGAGGATCTACAACGAACAGGGATTGCAACTGAAGAGAAGGAAACGTAGGAAAAAGATATCGTCTGAAAATAGAGAGCCTGCTGTAATCCCAGAAACACCTGGTAAACTTTGGGCGATTGATTTTGTAAGTGATTCTGTTGCAAATCAGAAGAAACTTAAGGTATTAACAGTTATAGATCCAACAACAAATAAGTCCCCAATTATTCATGTTGGTTATTCAATAAACGGCCGACATGTTTCTGAGGTTCTAGAAAGGGCTGGAGAAAGATATGGTTATCCAGAAACGTTACAATGTGATAATGGACCAGAATTCAGAAGTAAAGAGCTTGATAAATGGTGTTATGAGAAAGGAATCAAGATCAGTTTCTCGAGGCCAGGAAAACCAACTGATAATTGCTATATTGAAAGCTTCAACGGAACATTCAGAAACGAATGCTTAAATTCCCATTATTTTGAAACGATCAGTGATGCTAGAGATAAAATTGAAAATTGGTGGACTGAATATAATACAGAAAGACCTCAAAAAAGATTGAAAGGAATGACACCGATAGAATTTGAGAGTAAGCTAAAAAAGCTGAAAACTAAACCTGTTGCTGGTCGAATATAGGGGAGAGGTCAAAGGATCTGATAAAAATCATTAATGATGATGGTTTTCCGCTGAATATCATCTGTTTTGAAATAACAGAAACCGTACTGTCAGAAAATTTAGATTTCACAAATCGTATAATAGAAACAATGCATCACAATAAATTCACTGTGGCAATTGATGATTTCGGTACTGGATATTCATCATTGGGTTATTTAAAGAAATTGAATGCTGATAAACTAAAAGTTGATCGTCTGTTCATAAAAGATTACCCTGAATCAGACGATGGCTCCATATTGCAAGCGATAGTAAAACTGGCTCATGAACTAAATATCAAGGTCATTGTAGAAGGCATTGAGACAGAAATCCAGAAGGCTTATATTAAAGAATTAGGCTGCGAGGAATACCAGGGGTATTTTTGTTCCAAGCCAGAGTGTATCCAGGACATTCTGGCGCTGATTAAAGAATATAATTCTACTCCATCCAGTGGCTGACACAGAAGCTAAGAAGGGCTTTCTTCATTTTTAATGATTTCTTCGGATGCAAACTCATATCTGTTCTTGCCATTCTTTTTGGCCTGGTACATAGCCTGATCTGCTTCTTCGAGCAACGAGTCTGTAGATTTCAATTTTGCATCCTCAACGAGTTTGATGCCTATACTGCAACCTATGTTTATTGTATTTCCGTCAATGAGTATGGCTTCAGAAATTGATTTGACAATTTCTGAGGCAATCTTCCCGCAATTTTCATTGTTTTTTACATTTGCTAGGAGTAGAACAAATTCATCTCCGCCAAATCTTGATATGGTATCTGATTTCCTGGTCAGGATTCTCAATTTTTCTGATACGCTTTTCAACACCTTATCACCGGCTTCGTGTCCGTACTTGTCATTGACGGCTTTAAACCCGTCAAGGTCCATGAAGAGGATGGCAAAGTGATTGGGAGTCCTCCCTTGAGCAGCCACCAGATTCGCAAGCCGGTCATAGAATAAGTGCCTGTTCGGCAACCCTGTCAGACTGTCATATAAAGCCATTCTTTTTAATCTTAGTTGATAGCTTTTATTCGTACTCACAATTTGGTTAATAAAGGCAGATAAGAGTAGCATTATTGGAAACAGAACGATAAAAAACTTAAAATATCGATAAAATGCATCACTTATAGAAACACCCAATTCCGAATAATCTAGTTCATAAACTGCCAGCCAATCGTTGGACCGCGTTACCACATTGTCTATGGCTGGAACAATCCATTTTGAAGTAATAATCTTTTTATCAGTTTCTGTCTGCTGAGAAATTTTATTTCCTAACTGATGCCACAATGTCGGATGAAGTATACTCATATTCATCTTATTTCTATCAGGATATAAAAACCCCCATTCGTATTCCGGAACTTGATTGATTAGCCAGTAACCATCATCATTGATTAGGGAGAATGTTCCGGGCAAAGAAGATGTTTTATTCCTTATTAAATTTAAAATCCTTCCACCCATATAATTCAAAATCACTATTCCTGAAAAATCACCTTCTGAATTGTACAGGGGTGTCCCGAACCTCATTACTGGATTTAGCGGTTCTTCGATTATAGAATTTTCAATATTCAGATCCAGTGGAGAAACATAAACCTGACCTTCCATTAATGAGCGTGTTTCTTCAAAATAATATCGGGACCCCTTATCTTGCAATAAGTCTTCCTGCACTACTTGAGCACCCTTGTCATTATCAAAATCTATTCTTACAATTTCCAATCCTTGATCATCCAATAATCGAATCTGGTTATATATCCTTTTTTCTTTGGAAGCAGAAAGCAAGTCCCTTTGTATATCATGAAGAATTTCTGGAGAATCGTTGTTTTCAACCCATTTTGTTATGCTTGAGAGAGATGCAAGTTGAAGGACTTCTTTTGAAAGGAAGGCTATTTGATTTTGCGTAGACTCAGCGAGGGTTCGTGTTTCAATAATTGATTCATATTTGGCTTTTTCTTTGACTGAATTTGCATGTAGTTTCCAAAATAATATGAAAACAGCAGAAAATATGGTCAAGGCAATAATAATGAGTAAACTAAACCGCTTCATCCTGATAGAAAATAGCTCTTTTGAAAGTCTCAGTTTACTCATTTATTGTTCCAGTTTTAATAAAAATGATTGAAAAAATCAGTAATGATTTTTCATTCCAAGTATCTATTGTTTCAGCATAATAATATTTATGAAACTACAAGTTTTCAAGACCATATCAAAGACTATTAGTGAAATCTTGCATTCTATATGATTCAGAATATGTATATTGTTCCTTTAACAATAGAATACCGATCAAATCCTCCAGATTGTTATGAGTTCTCATTAGATAAAATGTCTCCTACTTTATCAAGCAAGTCTTCCAGAGCCGGTATATCAAATTGAGTGAGTGCATCTTTTATGGGAAGAGAATAGGGTTTTGTTTCATCTTCACATTTCTCCAATATAGGTAGAGCATTTTCTATGTCACTTATGATTCTTAGGTCTATAGCTCTTCTTAGATTCTCTGTTTCTTCTGTATTTAGGAGAGAAAGGTTGAGCTTGTTATTCATCGTGATCAATTGGAGACCGCTTAATATACTGATTATAGCATAGAGACGTTTTATCTCTGACATACCCATTGTGATTATATTGAATTTTTCTTCATCATTTATCTTAAGAAAGTTCTGATGTTCCACCATAAAAATGGTTCTTTTTCTTTCTTCTGAAGAAAGTTTCCGGTTTGGTTCTCCATAGATAATTTTTAGAGCATATTTACTATTTTCGGGAGTAAGAGAAGAAAGGGGAAGAAATCTAATTCCATGTTGATTCCCAAATTTTTTCATATTTTCATTTAAAATGGAGGTATCTGCATAACACTGTAAACTGTTTTCAATTGAGATTTTCTGATGGTAACGCAGTTGTTGATGTGTTTCCGCGTTACTCCTTTTTAGAGGTAGCTTCATGGTAAAACGGCAACCAGTTCCTATATCGCTGGAGAGCTTTATTGATCCGCCCATGAGGGTAATAAATTTTTCTGTAATTGCTAATCCCAGCCCTGTTCCTTCATACTTTCTATTATTGTTTTTTTCGCTTTGCTCAAAAGTATCGAATATTTTCTGCTGATCTTTTGTAGCTATTCCAATACCGCTATCCTCAATGCTTATGATAAGGGTTTGAGTGTTTTCATTGTATTTTAAAAGGATTTTTACACAGCCCCTATGAGTAAATTTGAGGGCATTATTGATCAAGTTAATAAAAATCTGCTGAACACGCAGTCCATCCATCACTAATGTTCGAGGGATTGGAGTTATGCCTCTTATTTCAAAATCGATTCTCTTTTCGCTGAATTGAAAACAGAACATGTCATACACTTCTTGAAAAAATGGTTTTGTTTCGACCGATGCCAGGACGATCTCCATTCTTCCTGCTTCAATCTTGGAAAAATCCAAAACTGTATTGATTAGTTTTTTTAAAACATTGCTGCTGTTGATAATACTTTCTAAATGACTTTGTGGTACAGGATCGGCAATATAATCTTTCAGCAGTGTGGAAAACCCTAATATTGCATTCAAGGGTGTGCGGAATTCATGACTCATATTAGCAACAAAAGAACTCTTTTGAATGGATGCTTTCTCTGCATTATCGCGAGCCTCTATGAGGGAATTCTTAGCCTGCACCATTGCAGTGATGTCTAAGCAGAACAGGGCTATACCCCTGGCTTTGATACTTTTATCCTCATATGAGACAAAATTAAGAATAGTGTGAATTATCTCTTCATCCGTTGGATTAAAGTCGACACGAACACCTCTGTTACCCCCTCCTTCATCCATGGCTTTCATGGCCATCTTAATAGGGATACCCTGATCCTCCGGAAATACAGTCTCGAAAGGAGATCCCAAAACTTCTTTTTTGGAACGAAAGAGAATATCTTTCCAGTAGGGATTGATGTATTGAATTACATAGTCTTGATCTAGAATCAAAACGCCGTATTCGGCATGATCGGCTACAGTTTGAAAAATCCCGGCTTTAGCCATGGCATCTCTATGATCCGTTGCATCAAACAATAGGGCCGTTACGCCGGTTATCTCACCATTATCATAAAGTGGAGAGAATGCTGTATCCATAAAGATGGGCGCGCCTTCCGGAAGATGGAAAATGATCTCTGTTTTTACTGTCTGCCCCTTAAATGCTGATTCTATTTGATTCAGGATAGGCATGCCGGATGTGTCATTCTCATCTCTTACCAGGACTTCCGGTTCATCTTTCTTAATTTTGACACCATAGGTCTCCCTCATGAACAGGGCGTGTCGTGTATTGAAAAATCTGTATTTTAAATCCTTGTCCAGAGAAAATATACTCACCTCAAAGGAGGAGTCAATAATTGACGAAAATTCGGCTCCTGTTTGTTCCAGGAGTTCAGAGGTGGTGTTAAGTGATACCTCCAGTTTTTGTTTGGTGACTTCCAGTTCTTTGTTTTGCTTCACACTCTCCGTTGTGTCCGTCATAAGGCAAAGATATGTTTGTGAATTGTCCTGATTGTCCCTGATTGGATTTAAAATAATATGAAAATATCTGATACCCATAGGAGTAGATACACGCTGTCCTTCTAAAGAATAGTAAAAACCGGTTGCTTTGATAGATTCCAATGCTTCTCCAAAGAGCCGTGAAAGCTCTTCAGAAAAACAATAAGTATAGCTTTCACCGAGGATTTCAGTCTCAGTAATATTAAAATAGCTTTCCATCCTTGGGTTCCAAAGAGATATGGATGGAGTATTTTCCAAATAGTCAAATACGAATACTCCAGTAGGAAGACGTTTGATCAGAGTGGAATGGAAAAGATTTTGCTGTTTATACTCCCTCTTTTTTAACTCTTGATTGGTGATATTCGTTAATATGCATATACTTGAACTCATGCCCATCTCAGAGAAATAGGGAATGGCTGTGAGTTTGTAATAGTGCAGGGATAAAGAAGATTCTACTTCCAAAATATTCTGGACAACCTTCTGTTGTTCAAAACTGCTGTGTACAGCATTGGCAATAGGCATTAAAGGAGGAGGTAGTATCTGGTCTATGGATTGGTTACCAATTTCTTTAAAGTCCTGAGAGTTTAGTTGAATAAAGTTTTCAAATGATTGATTTTGGTACTCAATTCGAAAATTTTTATCAATGACTACAACAAGGTCATGAATTGTATTCATGATTCTTGATAGCAGCGTTTGGTTTAAATCCATAAATATTCCCTTGTTTCAATGAAAAAAACGTTTCTTTGAGGATTGGTTTTGGGTTCATTGAATTATAGTTCATTACACACTGTTCCTGCAATCTTCTCAATTTTCCTCATTTGCATTTCCAAATCGGAAGAGAATCCAGGATTGAATAAAATGCATCCCCCTCCTATTATGTATAATTGGGAAGGCAATGTTCCTACAGGAGGCTGATGATAATGGAAGATAAAAATGTTCTTGCTGTTGATGATACCCCTGAGAATCTGAAACTTCTGGGACACATTCTAAGTGATAAGTACAGTCTGAATTTCGCGACAAATGGAGCCAAAGCACTTGAACTGGTCAGCATAAAAAAGCCTGACTTGATTCTACTGGATATTATGATGCCAGAGATGGACGGCTTCGAGGTTTGCAAAATTCTGAAAAGCAAACCTGAAACCAGTGAGATTCCTGTAGTTTTTCTTACGGCAAAATCTGACAGAGAGAGTGTGATTCGTGGGCTCAGCTTGGGTGCCGTTGATTACCTGATCAAACCTTTTGAGAAAGATGATGTTCTTATTAGGATTCAGAAAATATTTCAGGAAAGTAGTGTTGTACCAGATTCGAGGGGAAGTCATGCTGCTAAAATAAGCTCTGAAGGTACATCTGAATTGCAGGACATGTTTATTCAAAATCGTTTCTTTTGTTATGACACCTGCATGGTGAAATTGAGACAGGGACTCTTAAAAGATGTTAAAAAGTTCCGAAATGAACTTCAAGAAACTTTTCAGCCTTTTCTTTTAGCAAAAGAGTATATAAGAAAGATTGAAGAACTTCTAATTACAAAAAAGATACGAATATCTAAAAAATATTTAGATAATAAAAAAATATTGAGAACACTCAATGATCTTCAGAAGATCCGTGTTAGTTCTGAAATGCAGAACGCATTCAGTTCGATCAATGATGCTATAGAACACTCCGATAAAAGGCTGACAGCCTTTAGTAAGTTACTCATTGTAGATACTCCTCATTACGGGAAAGAAGAGATCCTCTTTTCAAAATGGATGAGTAGTTTTCTTGAATCATATAATCTTGAAATCAATTTTACCCAAAACGCAGCGGATGAATCGTACATAACAGGGAATTCTTTCCTGTTAAATCAGATATTCCTAGCCCTTATTGATAATTCTTGGGATAATCAAAAAGGTCATTTGACGGCAGAAGATGTTTTAATTTCTGTTACTCAGAAGGGTAAAATGCTCATGATTCTCTACTCAGACAATGGAGCCGCGCCATTGTCCACTCAGGAGAGTCTTCTCATTTTCACAGAAGGCTATACAACTAAAGATGATCGAAAAGGAATGGGATTGTCAGCGGTGCGTTATATTCTTAAAAATTATTTTAATGGAGATATACAGGTTATAGATAATGCCAGGAGTTTTTGTCTGGAGCTCCGTATTCCATATCACAATCAACTATGAATTTCTTTGGGAACCATATAGTTTCCGGATGTAAAAATATAAGGTGTTTTATAACCTTCCGTATTTTTCCATACCCTGTAAAATTTTGGGCTTTATAGACAAAAATAGATCCACTAGACGAGGATCAAAATAAGTACCGGACATCTTTTTTATCTCTTCAAAAGATCGGTCTGAAGTCCATTCTTCTTTATATGGTCTTTTTACAGTAAGAGCATCAAAAACATCGGTTATGGCTACGATTCTGGCTGATTCCGGTATTTCTTCACCACTTATTCCTGTGGGGTATCCTGTACCGTTCCACCGCTCATGGTGATATAAGGCTATTTCGGCTGCCATTTTAAAAAGCGGTGTCTGGCTTTGTGAGAGAATATCGTATCCAATTTG
Organism: Oceanispirochaeta crateris; assembly: GCF_008329965.1. Lineage (GTDB taxonomy): Bacteria > Spirochaetota > Spirochaetia > DSM-2461 > DSM-2461 > Oceanispirochaeta > Oceanispirochaeta crateris. Next base: position 2,178,981 of record NZ_CP036150.1, on the reverse strand, counting down.
TGTATGAGCCTGCATGAACCTCTGTTCTTCTTCATTTAATTTTCCCGGTTTCTTGAGTATATTATCTGAAATCCCAATTTTCCCTGTATCATGCATGGAGGCCGCCAATTTCATATATTGAATATCTTTTTTTGCCCAGCCTGCTTCCATTGCTAATAATGCTGAATAATGAGCCATTCTCCAGATATGCTTATTCATGCTACCATCATTTACATGTCCGGCAATGCCCAGCATGGAGACTGCAGCTTTCTGTACTTCTCTGAGTTCCCGGGTTTTTTTTCTGATTTCCATTTCCCAGGCTTTTTTCTGGTTGTGTACCTTTAAAACATTGTTCACCCGTGTCTTTACCAGTGTCGGGTTAATGGGTTTGGTTATAAACTCAGCTCCACCCATTTCAAATGCTTTTTTTTCGGTATTAACATCAGCGGCACCAGTTATGAAGATAACAGGGATCTTTGCAGTTTCCTTGACTGATTTTAGTCTCTTGCAAACTTCAAAGCCATCCATTTCCAGCATGACTATATCTAGAATGATAACATCGGGCTGTATCTGTTTCGCTTTTTCAAGAGCAATTAAACCATTTTGAGCAAAACTCAATTCAAAATCATCTTTGAAGATATACCCTAGTAAACGTAAACTTTCTGCCTCATCATCTACAATCAGGGCTTTCCATCTATTGCTATTTAAATTCATATACTTCCTGTATTTTCATTTAAGATAATTTATCTAGACTTTTTTATTAGCTTGGCCTACTTAATGACTAATGTATAGTCTCCGGACAGCCTGTATACAAATCTAAGTTCTTATATATTACAAATATAGTCATAAATGGCAGATATTCTGTAAATAATAATTATATGGTTAAAGTAATTATGCAAATAATACTGGTCTTCGACAACTTGTTTTTAAAAAAAGTCAGTATCTTTCTAAGAAAGCTATGAGGAATCAACTTGTAAAAGAAGACTTTTACTTTACTTTTGAGAAAAGACTGGTGAAAATCCAGTAGAAATGGATACTACTTCTTTTTTTTTGTTTTTTTCAGCTCTTTTTTCGTGCCTTTTAACAGACTTTTGTATGAGAATCTTGCAATTTTATATCGCCATCTGGTAATAGGATTCCGTGTCCTCTTAATCATAATTTCAATATTGGTCATGTTCAGTTTGAGAATACCCTTTTGCACATTTGGTTTGAGATTCTTAAATGCTTTGCTCCCTGGAGCCTGACCCGATTGTAAAAAGGCTGTAAGAGCCTTTCTATCGGAGCCAGATAACAGTTTGAGTATATTTTTGAGTTGTTTTTCCTGTGCGTTTTGTATTTCTTTTTTTATTTCAGCTGTTAGTTTCAATGGTTCACTCTCCATAGGAAGGATTTCTGTTTATTTTCAAGCAGAGATAATACAATATAAAAGGGAAAGGAAAAAGAGACATCCATTTTGTGGATATAAAGTTCTAAAAAGAGATGCCTCATTTAGTCTCATGGTCTAGAAGCTGTGCATTAGCCGAAGACCCCTTCTTGAACAAGAGACTCAATTTCAGAAGTAGAGTACCCTATTTCACTCAAAATATCCTTCGTATTCTCACCTAAACCGGGAGCGTGTGTAGGGGATACGGGTTTCGTTCCATGAAGGCGAACAGGAGTTCCCAATAGCTTTAAGGAACCTGTCCCCGGGTGATCTACATCAACCAGCATCTTATTTGCTTTAGTTTGAGGATCTTTAATTGCTTCTGAAAAAGATCGTACTTCTGTGCACAATACAGCTTTTGCCTCTAGTTGGTTCACCCATTCCTGTGTTGTTTTAGTCAAAAAGAATCTTTCAAGATAAGAATTCAATTCTTTTTTATTCTTCATTCTATCTTCAACAGTAATGAAACGAGGATCTTTTGAAAGATCATCAAGACCCATGGCCAGGGAGATGTCCCGCAGAGAATCTTCAGAAAAAACCGGGGAGACTTCAATAAAACCATTGCTGGTCTTAAATATTTTATTGATGGCAGATTCTGTCTTCCCAATACCTGTGTGGCTATCAATAGAATCAGGATTCAACTGCGTTGTTCCTTCCCATGAATTGGCGTGGAGAGCAACGCTATACAAGTCGGTTGTGACCTGCTGTCCCTCACCGGTTTTTTCCCGGGATTGCAATGCCATTAAAATTCCAATTGTCAGCATGAGTCCTGCTGGATAGTCTGCAGACATCCCCATGGCTTCCGGGAGCTTGTTGGTATCCGGATTATTAAACCATCCTGTCGCAGCTCGTGCCAGCATATCATGGCCGCTGCGTCTCTGATCTACATAGGGTCCTGAATCTCCCCAGCCTGAGGAATAAGCATAAATCAATCGGGGATTTAGTTCTTTCAAATCATCATATCCCAAGCCCAGTTTTTCCATTACTGCTGGGCGAAAATTATGCATCAAAATGTCTGCCGATTTTAAGAGTTTCAGGATAATTTTCTTGCCTGATGCTGACTTCAAGTCCAATGTGATGCTACGTTTATTTCGGTTAAGACCGGCAAAAGGGAGGCTTATATCACCGGCATAGGGGCCCCAGTGCCGGCTCCAATCTCCAAAATTAGGGCGTTCCACCTTGATCACATCCGCACCGTAGTCCGCGAGTAGTTGAGATCCTACAGGACCCTGATAAACGTGGCTGAAATCAATGATCTTTATCCCACTCAAGGCACTCATTTCTTTTAACATGTTTTAATCTCCAAGTAGTCAATGCTTTTGAATCTATTTTATGGTTCAATTTTGGCGGTTCACGATTTAGGGTTTGTCCACAAAGGAGTCCTTTTCTCTGAGAATGCCCGAGGTCCTTCCAAATAATCTTCAGATTCCCGTAACATGCGAACCCTATGGAGTCCTTCCATCTGATCGGCTGCCACTTTAGGATGAAGCTGACCTGTTTCTGAGACAACCTGCTTGGCTGCTTGTAGAGCATGAGGGGAGCAGGCCAAGACATCGGTCACCCAACGCTCTACAACGGATGAGAGATCCTGAGCTGTGGCCACTTCATTTACCAATCCCATACGATACATTTCGCCGGCTGAGAATATTTTTCCTGTCAGAATCATACCCATAGCCAGGTGATGAGGAATCCTCCTGGTTATCTGAACCACTCCTCCGGCATCTGCCAGAAGACCACGGCGTGCTTCGGGTAATCCGAACCTCGCTGTATCCGAAGCGATTATAATGTCGCAACCAAGGACAATTTCCAGTCCTCCTCCCATGGCATAGCCATTCACCTCTGCAATAATCGGTTTGAAGCAGTTGACCGGGGTATAGTTTGGATGCTCATCGGATTGACGCAAGGCGCTGTCATCAGACACATTGACTCTGTATTTGAGATCGTCTCCCACGCAAAAGGCTTTTTCACCTGCTCCCCTGATTATGGCAACCCAAAGATGGGAATCATCTCTAAAATCTGTCCAAACAGCATTTAATTCTGCCGTTGCAGGGGGATGCAGGGCATTGAGTACATCTGGTCTATTCAGTGTTATCCGGGCAATATGATCTTCTTTCTCATACTTTATATATTTTAAGTCCATTTCAAGTCCTTCACTCATGTTGTCAGAGCAGATAGTTATGTTTCAATATTTAATGTTATATACATAGAAGAATATAATGATATAACATTATGGATGTGAGTTTGAAAATCTGTCAAGATTTTTATATAAATACGATACATTTCATATTTTTGAATACTGTTATGAACTGCTGAATTGTCTTATAATGATAAAGATCATGGCAGAATGAATTGCTACTGAGTTATAGGATCTGAATTTTTTTTAGGAGTCAATCATTGGCTAAAACAAAAACCCCTCCTTTATATCAAATCATCTTTGATGATCTCTATGAGAAAATACAAAAGGGCGTTTATAAAACCGGGGATAAGATTCCAACAGAAAAAGAGTTAATGGTACAGTATGGGACCAGTCGAATCACAGCTTCACGGGCTGTGATTGAACTAGAAAAGAAGAATTATGTTCGTCGGCAGAAAGCGGCCGGTTCCTTTGTGACTCCTCAAAGCATGTGGGAAGAAAATAGTAAAAACCCGATGAAAAACATTCAGCCTTCAGTCGCAGTTATTATTCCTTCTTCCACATCCAATATATACATTGAAATGGAGGTCCTTCAGGGTATCGGCATTTCCTGCAGAAATCTGGGATTCTCCCTGAACTTGTACACCAATGAATCAGATGAAACAACGATGAAATCACCCTATGACTTTGAAAAACAACTAATTTCAGAATTGATCGAAAAAGGGTTTGTTGGAGCCATCATCTTCCCCAGTTCATCAAATGAAAGCCCTGAAATATATAATCTAATGATCCGGAAGAATTTTCCATTTGTTCTATTGGATAGAAAGGTCTTTGGTGTTGAAGCACCATTGGTGTCATCGGATAATAAAAACGGCTTTTATTCCATTGTTCAATACGTCATATCAAAAGGACATAAGAGGATTGCCTTTGTCTCTGGAAATACTCATGAGTCCAGTAGCCGAGTCGAGAGGTTTTATGGGTACATAAAGGCTATGAATGATTATAAAATGGAAGTGAAAGAACAATTCATCATCCATAAGCTCTTTCCTGAAAACCTGAACCATCAGTATTACAGTGATTTGGAAAGTAAAACTCTTTACAATCAGAATGCTATTAAGGCGATGCTGGAACAGTTCTTTTCCAATGAAAATCCTCCCACTGCCATAGTGGCCACAAATGACTATATTGCGCTGAATATAATGAGTGTTGCCGGCAGCCTCGGTTATCAAATTCCAGAGGATATTTCTATAGCCGGTTTTGACCAGTTGTCTATCGGTGAATTGATTACGCCTCAAATTGCCACGGTGGCTCAGGATTATCTGATTATGGGCCAGGAATCTGTCAAATTATTGAATCAGATCATCCATAACCCTCATAAAAAAGTACACGATGTTGTCATCTCAACAACACTGATTCCCGGTAGGTCCATCAAGGAATTTAAGATCCATGATAATATGGATGGTCTATAGAAAATATGCAAACCGGAAGACAGAGATCATTGATACGGAGATTTTATGAAAAAAGTTCTTGCCCTTACGCCAGAAGATGCCCTAACCATGATGAAAGCTGCTGAGTTGAAAGCTAAGGAAATCGGGGTGGATATGGATATTGCCATTACTGATTCTAATGGAAGCCTTCTGATGTTCCACAGAATGGAATATGGTAAGATTGCGAGCATCGATATTGCCATTAATAAGGCTTTTACCGCAGCGGCACAGCGAAAATCAACGCGTGCATATGGTGAGATCAGTCAACCCGGTGGGCCGACTTATGGAATTGAGTCTAGTAATCAGGGGCGGTTTACCATATTCGCAGGGGGGGTGCCACTCTTTGTTGAAGGGCAAATTGTTGGTGCTATCGGCTGCAGTTCCGGTACTCCTGATCAGGATGAGGCTGTGGCGCAGGCAGGACTGGAGGCTATAAAGGCTTCATTGTCTTAGATTCCTATTTAAAAATGCTTAGATATTCTGTTCAGCGGTTAAGCTTAATATATGAGGAGTCATTTGGCATTATGAAAAAAATTTTGAAACCCCTTCTACTAACCGTTTTCCCCCTTATTTTTATAATGACATATGTTGTCGTGTTCAAATATATGTCTGCTACTGAAGAGAAAATCATGGACAATTATATCGATAAGCTAAGATACGAGTATGATATTATTGTTTCTGAATATACAAACATGGCCAATTTTATCAATTTGAATCAAATCCAGAAAGAGAGTGTTTTAGAAGTACTCTATGATGCGTCCTTAACTGAGGATGAGCTTGTAAAAAATGAATTGAGAGCAACACTTCTAAGGCAACTATCTCCTTTGTATAACAATTTAAAGACTTTTAATTTCCGCCAGCTTCATTTTCACACCGCAGATAATTTGAGTTTTTTGCGTTTTCATAAACCTGAAACCTATGGGGACGACTTAATGGGAATCAGGTTGTCCGTTGAATATGTTAATAGAGAGAAAAAAAGTATTTCTGGTTTTGAAGAGGGGCGCATTTTTAATGGTTATCGGAATCTTTATCCTCTGATGTATAATGAAAAGCATATTGGATCAGTAGAAATCAGCATCTCCATAGCTGCCATTATTGATCAGATAGCTAATCTTTATCATCAGGAATCACAGTTTATTCTACTGAAGTCTGTGGTTTTGGAAAAAGTCTTTAGTAGTGAACAATCAAATTATTCCGAGTGGACAATTGATCCTCGATTTGTGTTAGATAAGGGTCTGGTTGAGAACTATTCACTAGCAGACCATATCCTGAAAAAGGACTCAGACAGAATAGCAAAATCTCTGAGTAGTAGTTTATTAGATGGAGAACCTTTTTCAATCGAAGTTAACTATGACCAGGAAAAGAGAGTTTTATCCTTTCTTCCTATTCGTAACTTTACCGGAAATACTGTAGCCTATCTTTTTTTAAACTCTGACAATGAACGACTTGTTGAACTCAGAAGATCATTTTGGCTTATCACATCTTCCTTTCTTTGCCTCATTGTTTTATTGGCTTTTATAGTTGTTTACTCTACTTATACTGGCAGACGCATAAAATACATGGCATTTAATGATCAGTTGACCGGAATCTCTTCAAGGAGGATGATTTTAACAAAGTTAAAAGAGGAGTATCTTAGATCCAAACGTTATGGCACTGTCTTTTCCATTTGTATGATTGATATAGACCATTTTAAAAATGTTAATGATACCTATGGACACATGATCGGTGATCATGTTCTCAAAGAATTGGCAACTGTGGTCATAAAAAATATTAGATCTACGGATCATTTCGGTCGATATGGTGGAGAAGAATTTATATTGATTTTACTAGAAACAGAAGGCGATGCTGCTCTCCATTTTTTAGATGATTTAAGGTTGAAAATTGCACAGCATCAGTTTGCAACCATAGGAAATTTAACAATCAGTGGCGGTATTGCTACATACACTCATAAGTATGAATGCTCTGAAGATTTGATTGATGATGCCGATAAAAATCTTTATCTAGCAAAAAAGAATGGCCGCAACCAAGTTGTTTTTGAGGTTTAGGCAAATGGTTTGGGGTTTGGGGGTATAAAAGAATCTGATCTAGTCATCCAAAACTGCATTCAGGCTGCCTTCTCTGGCTTTTCTGATGATGAAATAAAATCATAACAATAACAATATAAGGAATCATGTCTGCAGTACTTGTCATTTGTTTAGCTTTCTGGTAGTATACAATCATTCACTTACTAGTAAGCGAATATAATATTGAAAAGTTGTATGCCTCATCCACTGAGGTAGAACTATATAGGTTTGTTTTGTTTTCCTACTTTGTAGCGATTATATTATTTTTTTCAATTTACCTTTGGGTATGGATTGAAAACAGGTATGTAGTTGAGATTTTGAACAAATCAAGCCAGACGAGAAATCAGAATGATACGGTTAATTCTTAGGTCATTACCCTTAATGGGCGAGACTCACTGCCTCTCTATGCTGGAGAGGTTTTTTTTCGTTCAAAATCTTTTTCAGATTTAAGATTCCTAGAGCCGTTTGTCTGTTTCAAGAATATTTTGTTTTGAAAAGACTGTTTGGATCATAGATTCTTTCCATCGAAGAAAAACTGAGGTATTTCTGTATATAATCCAAGGAATTAAACATTTACCATCCATAATTGGTTATCTTTAAATAAAGACCAAACTTGATGGAGGTACTTTTATGAATCTGACTCAGATGGAACGAATGAAAAGTGGAAAAGGTTTTATTGCCGCTCTGGATCAAAGCGGAGGTAGTACACCGAAGGCCCTGGAAACATATGGCATTAAAAAAGATGCCTATTCCAACGATGAGGAGATGTTTCAATTGGTTCACCAGATGCGATCCCGCATTATGGAGAGTTCGGTGTTTAATAAAGACCGTATACTAGGGGCCATCCTTTTTGAAAAGACAATGGATTCCAGGGTAGATGGACTCCATAGCGCTGATTATCTTTGGGATAAGAAGGGTATCGTTACATTCTTGAAAGTTGATAAAGGACTGGCAGATCAGGAACAGGGGGTTCAGGTCATGAAACCCATTACCCATCTGGACGATCTACTGAAGCGGGCAAATGAGCGGCATGTTTTTGGAACAAAGATGCGATCTGTTATCAGGGAAGCCAATACTACCGGAATAAAAGCGCTTGTTGACCAGCAGTTTGAAATAGGACAAATCATCTCTAAAGCAGGTCTGGTTCCTATCATAGAACCGGAGGTTGATATCCATGCTCCTGATAAAGAAAAGGCAGAAATGGTCCTTAAAAATGAACTTATTAAACACTTAAAATCCCTGGATTCAAATACTCTTGTCATGCTGAAGTTAACCATTCCAGATGAGGATAATTTTTATGAAGAACTGACTTCATTCCCCAATGTTTTGAGGGTTGTCGCTTTATCCGGAGGCTATTCTCGAGAAGTTGCGAATCAAAAGCTGGCCAGGAACCATAATGTGATAGCCAGTTTTTCCAGAGCCTTATCTGAAGGGTTAAATGTAGATCAGAGTCCTCAGGAATTTAGTAAAATCCTCGATGGATCTATACAAAACATATATCAGGCATCGATAACTTAATAGGATTACTTTTGTATACCGGGTGCCGATGAAGAGCTTTTAACAAAATTATGGAGCTGGTTAAACAATGTCTCTTGCGTCACCAGCTACAGAATTATAAATCAATCCGGGGCTGGTTCACAGCCCCGGTTGTTCACTCAAATCATAGGGATCATTATTTTAATTTGACTAGAGCCTCGGCTTTAGCAACGACGGCCTTTGTACTGAGACCATATTTCTCCATCAGTTCCTCATAGGGCCCAGATTCAGTAAAACAGTCTTCTATTCCTACAAAGTCCATAGGAACGGGCTTGGACCTGACAAGAACTTCAGATACGGCACTTCCAAGTCCGCCATGGATGGAATGTTCTTCAACAGTCAGGAAACAGCCTGTTTTTTCAGCCGCTTCTGTAATTGTTTTTTTATCAATGGGCTTGATACTGCTTAGATCCAAGATCTGGGCTTTGATACCCTTTGAAGCAAGCTCTTCACAGGCTTCCATCGCTATAGGAACGGTTATCCCGCAGGCGCCTATGGTAATATCCGAACCTTCATTGAGGATCTCTGCTTTTCCGATTGTCAGAGCTTTCTTACCAACAAGAACCGGGCTTGGATTACGGCACATTCGTATATAAACAGGTCCTTCAATTTCAAGTGCCTGTTCCAGGGCTGCAGTCACATCATCAGCGTGAGCGGGAGCCAGTACGGTGAGATTAGGAAAAGCCCGCATGATGGCGATATCTGTAATAGACTGGTGGCTGGCACCATCAAAAGAGTCTGAAAGTCCAGAATAACCACCGGCAATAATCACATTCAGTTTATTGTAACAAACTACGTTTCTAATTTGATCGGTGGCTTTAAGAGCTAGAAAGATAGCAAAGGCACTGACCACAGGACGATATCCGCAAGTGGCCATTCCTGCAGCAATATCAACCATGTTTGCTTCGGCCACACCGACGTTGAAGAAGCGGTCGGGGTAGGCTTTTCCAAAGAGTCCGCTTCGAGTACTGGAAGATACATCAGCATCCAGAACCATTAATTTATCATTTGTTTTCCCCAGCTCTACCAGAGCAGCGCCGAAGGCATCACGCATTCCTATTTTTTCCATTATTTTTCCTCCCAGGTTGAAAGACCTTTTTCTAATTGGGGCAGTGCTTCACTAAAATGGTCATCTCCTACCGGAGCACCGTGCCAGGCATGATTGTCTTCCATAAAAGAGACTCCCTTCCCTTTAATTGTGTCATAGATAATGACACAGGGGCCCTGATCTTGCTGTGAAAGCCATTTGAATGAACTTTCTATATCATCCATATCATGACCATTGAAACTACGGTCAGCTACATTCCAATTAAAAGCTTTGAACTTATCTGCCAGAGGATCCAGAGGCATTATGTCTTTGGAGTGTCCATCCAGCTGTACTTTGTTGTAATCAACCAAGAGTACCAGGTCTTTTGGTGCAAATTTACCTGCGGCCATGATGGCTTCCCATGACTGACCTTCGTTGAGACAGCCTTCGCCTACTATTACATAGGTTTTAAAAGGGGATGACTGACGGGCTGCCATCAGACTCATTCCCAGACCCACTGATAAACCATGTCCCAGTGCTCCTGTTGACATTTCTACACCGGGAGTTTTGTTCATGCATGGATGTCCCTGGAGGGAACTGTTCAGATCGCGAAAAGTTTTGAGTGTTCCATCTTTCAGGTATCCTCTCTTTTCCAGTACTTCATAGAGCATGGGCGATGCATGGCCCTTACTCAAAACTAACCTGTCTCTGTTTTCCCAATCGGGATTTTCAGGCTGGATATTCATTTGTCTGAAATAGAGATAGGTGAGGATCTCTGCTACCGATGCTGACCCTCCCCAGTGACCTGTTCCCTTGTCATGGAGAGTTTTGATCACATCAATTCGGAACTGCTGTGCCAAAGCATGCAGTTCTCTGTTTGTTATTACTGCTAAATCTACTGCCATTTATTTATCCTTAACTTAGTCTATTCTCTGGTTATGGCCAGAGAACCTGTAATATGTTTACAAGATGAATCCAGCTCCCCTCGAGGTCCTGGAAAAATCATATAATCCGTAATTCACAAATAGTGATGTGTATTCACTGGTGTTTTTTAGTTCTCTTGTTCGTTTTTGCCAATGATCTCAATAATTTTTCGAATACATCGTTTAGGACTGCTATAGGTTTTTACTCCGGTATGAGCTTCTACATCTTCTTCCAAATGAGCCATGGAGGCTTGTGCCAGGATGATAGCATCATAGTTAGAAGATTGAGTTGATTGCTCTAACACAAGTTTGTTATGCAGTTCCATATTGTAATTTTTCATGGCTTTGTAGGCTTCTTCGTTATCTTCAAAGTCTATGCTTATTTCTTTATTCAGTTTTTTAGCCGCAGAATAAAGAGCCTGACAACTCGGTTCTATTGTGCTCTTTGCTGTTGCCAAAATTTTAATTTTTTTTGCTTTGCTTACAACTTCTTCAGCCATTACCTCGTCAATAGTCAAAATGGGAGTGCTAAAAAATTCTTTGATGACTAATACTATGGGACTCAAAGTAGAGCAAGTTGTAACGATTAAGTCAGCTCCTGTTAATTCTGCATTCTTAATCTGATTGAACAATCGCTGCTTGTTTTCCGGCGTAAAATAACCAGCCCCGTCCGGGCTGGGGTCATGAGCCAGGAAATCATCAAGGATATTATGTATTTTGACACTTCCCTCTGGTGCAGCTTCTATGATTTCTTGTTCAAAAGAATTTAGAACGGGTTTTACTGTATGGATTAGTGCTATCGTTTTCATGCTTTTATTGTCCTGCCATAGACCTCTTTGAATATGGGGCCCAAGTGTTTTATTGATTCAGCTGCAGCAATTTCCATAGTTGGATTCTGAAAAATTTCGGTGCAGTAGGTTCCATCAAAGCCGTTGTCGTGAAATAGCTGGATGATCTTTTTAAAATCCATTCCGCAGTTCCCGGGATAACGGCGGTTATTATCTGCAAGATGAACATGAATCGTGTGGGGAATATACTGTGTGATCGTTTGATAAAGATCTTTTTCTTCTATATTCAGATGGAATACATCGATCATGAGTTTGAAATTTTCATGATCAACCAACTCTACGAATTTCAGACCTTCTTCCATGGTGTTGATGAAATTCGTCTGCATGATTGTGACAGTTTCTAGAGCAATGGTTACTCCCAGGGGTTTAGCATGTTCGCTTATTTCCTTGAAGGCCGCTACTGCCCAGGCGTCAGTCTGCTCCTTATCTACATCGGGTCGGTAGTATCCTCTCACCCGCCCGATATTGATGTTGGCATCAAGGAATGAGGCAAAATCAATAATCTCTTTTACCCGGCTGATTGCCTCTTCTCTGATCGACTTATCCGGATCTGTAAAACAGAGGTTTAACTGTCCGAAAATCTCCCCGGTACAAACTAAACCAACAATAAGATTATGTCGTTCTGCTGTCTTTTTAACTTCATCCCAGTCTAATTTGCCGGGATTCAGAGTCATAAGCTCAACTCCGTCATAACCAAGTTTGGCAATGTCCCCGAATGTTTTTTCTAAACTGCCCTGGTAAGCTGTTACACTCTCTGCGATTTTTACATCAGGGGTAGCAACTTGATAACATAGTTTCATATTTAATCCTCTTATTGATTCTTGAATTTCACTAGAGCGTCTGCAAAGGCAGAATTGAGCTTCTCATAAAAAACAATGGAAGATGTTCTCGGACTTACTCCAGGATAGGCCTGAGCTTCAATCGAGATTGTAGGCTTATTTTCAACTGATGGTGTGCTGCTCAGATATCCACACTCAAGAAATTTGAAGAACTGATAACTGTAATCCTGCTGATTGAATGTCCCTTTTTGAATTCCAAAAGGAGGATGGGTATGTCCGTAATAGGAGCTGGATGGGTCAGTTACACAGTCGCCCATATGGACGTGGTCCAGACCGGTTTCAAGAATATTTTCAAGAGCATGATCAAAAGTCTCTTCCATGAGAGGGAGGTGCATGACATCTAGCATTAACCCGAAATTCTTGATATTGCGGCCCATCACTCTTTTGGCCATCGAAACGCAATCTTCCGTAGGACCAAGAACAATCTTTTTGAATTGATGCCGTTCGATAGGTTCCAGGACCATTTTAATTCCATGCTGAACAGCTTCTTCAGATGCATAACAGATGAAATCTTCAAGATAGGAGAGACGGGCGGCTCTTTCTTCTTCACCTTTATCGATGCATCCTGTTAGTACAAAAAGAGGTGCATCTGCTTCTGCGGCATATTCAATGTGCTGTTTAATCAATTTAAAAGAATTTTTTCTATACTCTGCATTTGAGCTACCGCAGGAATAAGGGCCGTCCAGTTGAAAAGGAAGGGGCGAATTGTAATGAATAGTTCTTCCTGTTTCTTTAATTGTCTTTATCGCTTCACTACGAATATCCTTTTCATGGGGAAGATAACTCTCGATAACTTCAAAATGTTCCAAATGACAGGACTCTTCAATTGCAGTGAAAAGAGAAAGAGAGTTCTTTAGGGCTTTAGGGTATAGCAGGATTGAGCTTATCCCTAGTTGTACGAAATTACGAATATCTATCATAAAAGCTCCTTTAAGTAATCTATACATTTTTCAAAAAACATAATTTATGACATCAGACGTCTGCTAACGTATAATGGTATGAATAGAATTATACTGCAAGAAAGAATAATGTCAATTCATTTGTTTTAGAATCTCAACATTGTATAAATTTATACTTTGTAAGGAAATAAAAAAAGTGAAAAAAAAACTTTACAATATCGCATATATCGATATAAAATTGTCGAATGACATCAGACAATGCCGTGTTGGAATTGTCTGAAATATGATGTCTATCTGTTTATCTTTTTTAAATCTGAAAAGATAAAAACAAAATTATGGAGGATTCATTGATGAAAAAAATGGTTCGGGCATTAAGTATGCTAATGGTTCTAGCGAGTGTAAGTACATTCAGTGTTATGGCAAACGGTCAAACTGAAGGTGCTGTAGATGGTGATGCTTATCCTGCAAAACAGCTTGTTGTTACTTGCCCACCTGCAGCCGGTGGTGGGACAGACCTTCTTTACAGGGCATTAGCACCAAAAATATCAGAAAAATTGGGAGTACCTGTTATAATTGTAAATAAACCTGGTGCCGGTGGTGCTATTGGTTTTTCTGCTGGTGCAAAAGAAAAAGCTGATGGATCTTCAGTTACTGCTGCAGTTGCAGAGATGCTGGCTGTACCATATGTTCAGGAAGTTGATTTTACATACGAAAGTTTTGAACCTGTTTGTAATGTTAACTCTACTTATGGAACACTCACTGTCCAGGCAGATGCTCCTTATGACACAGTGGAAGAGTTTATTGACTACTGCAAGGCACATCCTGGAGAAGTTCGTTTCAGTAACTCAGGTAACGGTGGAAACTGGCATGTATTAGCTGCTGCGTTCGCTGCTGCTGCTGGTATTGATGTTGTACATGTTCCCTTTGATGGTGGTGGACCCTCAGCTGTAGCTCTTGCTGGTGGACACGTAGAGGCTACTACAGTAAGTGCTCAGGAAGTAGAAGTACATGTAGCTTCCGGAAAAGCAAAAATCCTTTGTTCTTTCTCCCCTGAGAGACTTGCTGAGCTCCCCGAGATTCCAACACTTAGAGAGTTAGGATACGGAGATCTGCTGCTTACAATTTATAGAGGTTTTGTTGCACCTAAGGGTACTCCTGCGGATGTAATCGCTAAAATTGATGAAGCTATTCAGTATGCTCTTAACGATCCTGAAATTACTGAGTTCATGAAAAACAAAAATTTTATGAAAGATTATAAAGATGCGGATGACTTCTTAGCACTCATGGAAAGAGAAAACAAGATCTATGGTGAACAGTTTAAAGCTCTTGGTATGATAGATTAACTCTGTTACGATAATCGGGGCCAGGCAATTGCCTGGCCTCGATTATTTGGTTCATAAGGAATTTAAAGAATGATAAAAGTAGCAAATGTTATTTCACTATTTTTTGCTCTGTTATGTCTGTTTGTTTTTTTTGTATCCAGATCATTTCCGTCTGGATTTAATGGAAACTTAGGCCCCGGCTTTTTTCCCCTGGTTTTATCTATTATTGGGTTTTTTTTATCAATTCTACAAATTGTGGTTTCTTTTAAGAGTGAAGAAACTTCTGTGGATGAGGTGAAACTCATTTCAAGAGAGAATTCTCGAGTATGGTTTTCCCTCTTATTTACAGCTCTTTATTTTGGTTTTCTTCATGTTGTAGGCTTTTTAATAGCTTCAGTTTTTTATCTTTTGGCTATGCTTTTCTTTTTAGGAAACAGGAATAAAAAGGTTCTAATTTTGGTTCCTATCTTAGTGCCAATATTTTTATATTTTGTGTTTACTACTTTACTGTTGGTACAGTTACCTTCAGGGCTAATATTTTAAGGAGCTGAAAAATGTTTTCATTAGTACTTCATAACTTACTTGACCCTTTTACCATTATGATGGTTTTCGGGGGAGTTTTGATGGGCATCTCCTTTGGTGCAATGCCTGGATTAACCTCTACGATGGGTGTCGCTCTTTTGATGCCTCTTACTTTTTCAATGGAACCTCAGATCGGAATATCATTGCTGGTTGGTATTTTTTGCGGAGCAATCTATGGTGGTTCAATACCAGCTATTCTGATAAATACTCCAGGAACGCCTTCTGCAGCTGCTACTGTCATTGACGGTTATAAGTTTACGCAAAGAGGGGAGGCCGGCCGCGCGTTAGGGATCTCTGTCATCTCTTCTTTTGGAGGTGGGATTATCAGTGGTGTGATGCTCATTCTCATCGCTCCTATTCTAGCCGAGTTCGCTCTTAAATTTAGTGCACCAGAAACTTTTGCACTGGCATTTTTTGGGATTAGTATCATTGCCAGTATTTCAGGGGAGTCTTTGGTCAAAGGTTTGATGGCCGGAATATTAGGCTTGATATTATCTCTTATTGGTATGGATAATATTACCGGATTTTCCCGGTTTAATTTTGGTAACACCTATTTAATGGGAGGGCTGCAATTCATTCCCGTTCTCGTAGGTTTGTTTGCATTGAGTCAGTGCTTTATTAGCATTGAGACGATTCTGAATAAGACGGCTCCAGTTGGGAAAACAAAGCGAATTTTGCCTACAAAAGCTGATTTTAAAAGGGTTCTTCCGACTATAATTCGTGCAGGTTTTACAGGAACGTTTATTGGATCTATTCCGGGAGCTGGTGGAGATGTTAGTGCCTTTGTATCTTATGACATGGAAAAACGTGTTTCAAAACATCCCGAGGATTTTGGAACAGGTATCCCTGAAGGGATCGCAGCACCCGAAGCCTCTAATAATGGTACAACAGGTGGTGCTTTGATTCCTTTATTGACTCTAGGCATTCCCGGTGACCCAAATACGGCAGTTATGCTGGGTGCTTTGATGGTTCATAACTTGATACCTGGTCCACAGCTATTTCTTGAACACGCCGAAATAACCTATACACTTTTTGGAACTTTCATTGTTGCCAATATTTTTATGTTGATTTTGGGACTTTCAGGAATTCGTTTATTTACTAAGATTATTGCTATACCCAAGAAAACATTGGTACCCATTATCATGGTACTTTCAACTGTTGGTTCATTTGCCATAAATAATAATTTTACAGATGTTACAACTATGCTCATTGCCGGTGTGATAGGTTATCTTCTTATTAAGGGTGGATTTCCACTCTCTCCCATTGTTCTGGCCCTAATTTTAGGACCGATGGCAGAAGGAAATTTTAGAAGAAGTTTGGTTATGTCCCAGGGAGATTACTCAATATTCTTTTCCAGGCCAATATCGGCATTTTTCATAGTTGTTGCTATACTATCAATATCTTGGCCGATAATAAAAAGTGTGAAAAAAGGATTGCGGAGGCCTTCTGTGATTCAATAAAGGAAATAGATTTATGTCTAAGATTGATCATGTCATGATGGTTGTTAAAAAACAAATTCTGGATGGTTCGTACAAAAAAGGAGATAAACTACCTAGTGAGCTGGAAATAATGGAGATGTGTGGTACATCACGCAGTTCTGTACGAGAAGCAATCAAAGTACTTTCTACTGTTGGCCTCGTTGAGATTAGACGGGGACTTGGAACCTTTGTGAAAAATGATCTCATTGAAACGAAGAATGTAGCTAATTTTCAAATGACTGAAGGTTCAAGTAGGACATTCACAAATGAACAACTTCTCGAATATAGAAAACATATAGAAGGACTATTGTTAGAGATGGTCATTCTAAACTGTAGTGATGAAGACATAAATAAACTTGAACAACAAAATGATCAATTAAAGATGGCATTAGGGGAAAATCCTGATCCTCTGGACTTATATCAAATTGATATTGATTTTCATCTGGAAATTGGACGACTAACTCATAATCCTCTTATGGAACAATTGAATGAGAACCTTGTGCAGTTGATAAAATCAGGTTTGAGAGAGGATTATTTAAATATCCATTATGCAGGATTTTTATCTTATGTGAATCATCAGCAGATGATTGATGCCATCAGAAATAGAGACATTGAATTAGCTAAGCAAACAGTAATTGAAGTAAACCGAACATTTTTACATAGGCAGTAATCCACAGGAGAAGATTAATGTATACCATAGTATTGACTCATAATTTACCTTTAGATAGATTCAGCGACTTACTTTCCAATATGAATGTCATCTTCCCGGAAACTCCGTTAAGCAAGTTCTCGGATGATGAAATAAAAGAACATGTCAAGGATGCAGATGTTTTAATCACAATAGCTGATTTTGAATGTCCAGCATCTCTTATAGAACTAGCGCCCAACTTAAAAGCCATTGGAAATCTTGGATCTGGATTTAACAATATAGATGTAAAAACCGCTACCGAAAAAGGTATTCTTGTTTTAAATACACCCGTTTCTGTAATGGAATCTACAGCAGAGATGACTATCGCCCTTATGATGAGCATTTGCCGCAGTACCGTTCTTTATGACAGAGAACTTCGTAAAGATCTTGTTTGCAAACCATCCTTACTTTTGGAGCGGGATATGGTCTTATCCGGTAGAACATTAGGAATTATAGGTTTTGGCCGCATAGGGAAATCTGTTGCCCAAAAAGCTGTTGGTTTAGGAATGAATGTTGTTTATAACGACTTATATCAGGCTACTAAAGAGGATGAAGAACGATTGAATGCGCGTTTTATGTCCGCAGAAGATGTCATAAAAGAAGCTGATGTCCTCACTCTTCATATGCCTTACTTTCCCGAATATCATCACTACATGAACAAAGAAAGATTGGGTATGATGAAGAATACATCGTATCTCATTAATGCATCCAGAGGACCTATTGTTGAAGAGAAAGCTCTTATCCAAGCCTTAAAAGCAAAGTCTATTCGAGGTGCTGCTTTAGATGTGCATGAGTTTGAACCAAATATTTCCAAGGAGATTGCCGAACTTCCTAATATCGTGATCACACCGCACTGCTGTACCAATATTGCCGATGTTCGACTGGATATGCTAGGAGAACTTCTGAATGGAATGAGCTTGATTTTGAAGGGTGAACAGGCAAGTAATGTAGTAAACCGTGAAGCGTTGAACAAGTAAGAGCTTCAATACTAGGTCTTTAATACATTTTTATAAATTGAATCCAAATTCATGATATCTCCGGAAAAAAATCCAAATTCTGGAGATAATCTATTTCTTTCTTCTGAAAAATATTAAATAAATTATAGACTAACAAGGACTATATAATGAGTACATCCTCCTCTCCTTTAAAAAATTTTCCTCCCATGGCATTAGGTACATGGACATTTGCGGGAGGAGATATCTGGTCAGACATTGATGAAAAAGAATCGATCAAGGTCATTCACAATGCTCTAGATAGCGGAATCTCACTCTTTGATACCTCCCCTAATTATGGTGATGGCGCCAGCGAGAGAATTTTGGGAAAAGCTCTTAAGGGTATTTCCGAAGGTGTCATTGCTACAAAAATGAAAATAGACGGCTGTAGTGAAGCCGATATCATTGATTCTGTGGAAACCAGCTTAAAGACTTTGGGCCGTGATACCATAGATCTTATGCAGGTTCATTGGCCCGGGACGACAGAAGAGAACAAAACAGCCCTGGATACGTTCCAAAAGTTGCAGAAAGAAGGGAAGATACTCCATATCGGTGTGTGCAACTTCGGATCTCAGGATCTAGAAGAAACCCATTCTTACCCTATAATCAGCAACCAATTACCTTATAATCTAATGTGGCGTGTCATTGAAAATGATATTGCACCGCTGACTAAGCAGCAGGGGAAACATCTTTGGGTCTATTCTCCACTACAACAAGGATTACTCACAGGTAAATATAATAGCTTGGACTCTTTCCCGGAAGGCAGAATGAGAACCCGGCACTTTGCTCCCAAAAGAAAAGCAGCCACTCATGGTGGGCCGGGAATGGAAGCTGAAACTCAGGAATTATTAAATGATTTTCTAATGATTTCAAAGGATCTTGGCATCACTCCGACGGAATTGGCTATCAGATATATACGCAGCCAATCCTTCGTCGATACAATTCTGGTAGGGGCTAGAGATACGAAACAGCTGAAAGAGCTTCAATCCATTATAACAGCTGCACCTTTGGATGATGAAGTAATGACTTCTCTAAATGAATGCTCCCTGAAGCTCCTTAAAACTGCGGGGGGAAACCCAGATATGTATCAGTATACATCAAGGGTTCGATTTTCATAGGCGACATTAAATATTAAACCTCTATATAATGCTCATATTTTTTACTTACTCCTATGATTGACGGGTAAAATGTATGAGCCTTTAAACGGGATACAGCAGATTCCACTTGTTCGGATTATGATTCAAATTCAATAGTGCATGTCATCTTTGCTACGTTTGATATAGTCTGAAAAATGGAACAGTACTTTGAGGAAAGATCAGCGGCCTGGATGAATCCTTTTTCCGAACTACCTCCTTTGACAATGTACTTGACGCTGACCCATTGAAGTAGCGCTGGAATTTCATCGCGTTTTTCGCCGGTGACTTCAACTTTAACTGTGTCAAATGTTATTTTCTTCTTTTTACAAATACCTATAAAATTGGCATACATGCAGGAACCGAGGGCTCCGAAAAGCAGGTCGTAGGGCATCATTTTATTCTCACCTTCTCCAATGAGAATCTTACCAGTGGGAGTTCGAACTTCTCCATCAAAATCGTAGATGAAGTTGAGGTCTATTTTATTTACATCCATTTTATTCCTTCCTTATAATTTTCTATCAAATCAGACTTCATCATAAAGATGACAGGCCACGGCATGATCTTTTGAAACAGGAGTGAGAGCTGGTTCTCTCTCCCTACATTTTTTCATGACATATTTACATCTGCTCTGAAATCGGCAACCTTGAGGCAAATCTATGGGACTCGGTATATCACCTGAGAGAATCTTATCAAAGTTGGAGATACTTCCAATTTTGGGGATTGAGTCCAGCAGGGCCTGAGAATAGGGATGAAGAGGATTTTTATACAATTCGAGTGTGTCCGATACTTCAACGATTTTCCCTAAATACATAACTCCTATTTTATGGGAAATATGTTTTACCATAGATAGGTCGTGAGCTATGAAGAGGTAGGATACACCCATTTTTTCCTGCAGCTTTTCCAGTGTATTGACGATTTGGGCCTGAATGGAAACATCCAGTGCAGAAATTGGTTCATCACAAAGGATAAAATCCGGTTCTACAGAAATGGCTCGGGCAATTCCTATTCTCTGTCGCTGTCCGCCGCTGAATTCATGAGGAAATTTCTCTATGGAGGCTTTTGTTAGGCCGACTACCTCCAGTGTCTCTTCAATTTTTTCATTGAGTTCTTTCCCTGCCAGTTTTGTATGAATATTGAGCGGTTCACTCAGTATTTCCCTGACATTCATACTGGGATTTAAAGATGAATAGGGATCTTGAAAAATTATTTGCATCTTTTTCTGATAAATCCGGAATGCTGAACCTTTCATCTCCGTTATATCCACATCTTCGAAGAGAATCTTTCCTCCTGAAGCATCGTATAGTCGGGTAATGGTCCGTCCAAGGGTTGATTTTCCACATCCCGATTCACCGACGATTCCCAGGGTTTCTCCCTTCTTCAGAGTCAGACTAACACCGTCGACTGCTTTGAGGGTTCGTTTTCTTCCCAGCCCATTGTGGACTTTAAAGTGCTTGCTCAAATTCACTGTCTCAATTAAATTTTCACTGCTCATCTGTAGATTCTCCCCCGGCAAAGTGACAATAAATTTTGTGTGTGTCCGAAAAGAGGGTTTCTCCTGGCATCTCCCGGCATATATCCATGGCTTGACTGCAGCGAGGAGCAAAAGGACATCCTTCTGGTAAATCCTCCAATGTGGGAGCGACTCCCTCTATGGGGACTAACCTTTTTTTCTCATCGTCGGTTATATTGGGTATGGAAAGCATGAGTGCCTTTGTATAAGGGTGTTTATATGGTGAATCAAATATCTCTTCACGCAGTCCTTCCTCCATGATTTTACCACCATACATGACTATGATTCTGTCACACATATTGTAGACAACAGAAAGATCGTGGGTGATTAAGACGACTGCCATATTATTCTGATGCTGGCGTTTTTTAATCAAAGCTAGAATCTGAGATTGAATGGTCACATCCAGAGCTGTGGTCGGTTCATCGGCAATGAGGAGCTTCGGTTCATTGGCGAGAGCCATGCCAATCATGACCCTCTGACGCATTCCACCGCTGAATTCATGGGGATATTGGGTAAGGCGCTTTTCTGCATTGGGGATTTCAACTATATCCAATACCTGTTTTGCCAGCTTATGAGCTGTGGATTTGTCCACTTTTCTATGACGAAGTAAGATCTCTTCAATATGGTAACCAACAGTTTTTAAGGGATTCAACGAAGTCATGGGGTCCTGGAATATCATTGAAATCTCATTCCCCAGCAAGGCTCTCTTATCTTGATCGTTAATTTTGAGAAGACTCTGTCCTTCGAAAAGGATTTCACCTGCACGGATTACACCATTGGATGGTAGAATCCCCATGACAGACTTCATGGTTACGCTCTTTCCGCTTCCTGATTCACCTACAATCCCCAAGACTTCCTTTTCTTCGACTCTCAGGCTCACATCACGGATGGCATCGAGTCGTTGTTTTTTAGTCAAAAATGAGGTTTCCAAATGTTTAATTTCCAATATAGGCATCTCTCTAGGCTCCCATGGTCTTCGGTTCTACAACAGCGCGCAATACATCGCCCAGCTTATTAAAACAGTAGACGATTATCAGGATCATCAGACCCGGAATGATCGCCAGATGAGGCACATCCATGAGAAAACCCTGAGCGTTTTTCAACATGCTTCCCCATGAAGAGGTCGGTGCCTTGACGCCTAAACCGAGAAAACTCAATGTGGATTCAATAATAATGGCATGGGGAATAAAAATGGTGGCAGTCACAACAATGGTGGGATAGATTCCCGGCAGGATGTGTTTTCTGATAATTCTGTAGTTTCGCTCTCCCGAAGCGGATGCATAAAGTACATACTCCCGCTGTTTCAGCGATAGGGTTTCTGCTCTAACTAGACGAGCGGCTCCCATCCAGCTGAATCCACCTATCACGATAATAATAGCCCAGATTCCCCCTTGGATAAAAATACTGATTATAGTTACCAGAATCATCCAGGGGATCGCCGAGAGAACATCCACAAAACGCATGAGGATGTTCTCTACAGCACCACCCCAGTAGCCGCTGACTGTTCCGATTAGAGTTCCTATGATGACTGAGGTCATCATGGCAAGAATACCAACCATGAGTGATACTCTGCCACCATAAAGAACCCGGGTAAAATAGTCTCGTCCCAGTTCGTCTGTACCGAACCAGTGGGTTAGGCTGGGGGTGTCTTTCATCAAACTGATATTGACTTCATTGGGATCATGAGGAAGTAGTGGAGCAAGAAGGGATGCCAGTATCATGATGATCAGCAAAACGAAAGCAAAGATGGCCCATTTGTCATTTTTTAATTCTTCCTTGAATATCTCAAAGCGTCTGTTCTTCACTGGTTCATCTCCTTAATTCTCGTATCAATCAGGTTGTAGAGAATATCCGCAAGAAGATTTCCAATTATAACCAGACTGGATGATAAGGCTAGAATACTCATGATGATGGGATAATCGAACCCCCTGATAGCTGCCAAAAAATATGGTCCTACCCCCGGCCAGGAAAAAACAGATTCTGTTACAAAAGCACCGGTTACGAGCATGGGAAGAGACATTCCAACCAAGGTTACCAGCGGCAGAAGAACATTCTTTAGAATATGCCTGAACAAAATATTGTGACTTGTGGCGCCGAAGGCTTTTTGCACCATCACATAGTCCTCCGAGAGTTGTCCGATTGTAGAGCTTCGCACATATCTGATCATTTGAGGCAGTAACGCAATAACCAGGGTCAGCCCGGGCACAACCATGTGAGCAAGGAGGTTGGATGTCGTCCTGGGCGAACCAGGTGTGTACATACCGAATGAGGGAAAGAGGTTCAGTTTGTAGGAGAGGAAGTAAATCAGTATGAGGCCAACCCAGAATGAAGGGGCGGAAATCGCTATTGAGCAAAAACCATCGACAGCCCGGTCGATCCATCGACCTCGATTTGATCCTGCAAGGAGTCCTAGAATTACGGCTATAATTAAAGCAATAATATAGGAAGGAACAATCAGTAGCATGGAATTGGGTATTCGATCCGACAAGGCCTGTTTAATATTTGAATGAGTCACTAATGAGTAACCGAAATCACCTCTAATTGCATTTTTTGCCCAAATAAAATATTGGATATATATTGGTTCATTCAAGCCGTTAACTTCTTTGAGAACCTCTATGTATTCAAGGGACATATCCGGTGTTGTAATTGCATCAATGGCATCATAAGGCGCCAGCTGAATAAGCCCGAATGTAATGATAGAAATGAGGATAATAAGAGGTACAGCCTGCAATATCCTTTTTAAGATATATCTTAACAATTCACATCCTCCCGGTCAGAACAAAAATAAGGCTGCAGCGATAAACAATTATTATCACTACAAGCCTCAATTCTTTAGATATTTTAAAATAGTCCGTGGAGATACGGGCTATAATATACTTATTTTTCTATTAATTTTGACATATCTTCAAATGTGAAGATCGGTACAAGTTTTGCTTCATCAATTCCACCAATTCTATTTGAAATAGCGAGTATTCTCTTATTTTCGCTTAGGGGGAGGAAGAAGGCATAATCCATGAACTCTTTTTGAAGTTCTTTATAGATGGCGGCTCTTTTTGAAGTGTCGAGCTCTACTCTACCAGCAGCAAAAAGTCCATCAATTGTTTCATTTTTGATGCCTGAGAAGTTTGCTCCTCCTTCGCTTGTGAAGAGGCTAGCGTAGTTGTCAGGATCAACACCCATAATATATCCACCGAGAAACAAGTCAAATTCGGCTGTTTTAGGATAGAGCGCATTGTTGTACATGGCTCCTGCATCGAGAGGCATCAGTTCGCAGGCAATTCCCACAGCGGCAAGATTGGCCTGAATCAGAAGAGCCTGTGTCTCATATGTTGGATTATTAGCCAGGTAGGCAATTTTAATCTGAGGATTTTTCAAACCGGATTTAGCCAGAAACTCCTTTGCCATGGACAGATCATACTCATAGGTTTCAACATCTTTTGAATAATAAGAGGCATGTTCCGGAAGGAAGGATCTCGCATTCAGTGCAAAATCTTCTGATACGTATGTCGCTTTGATGAGATCTGACTTGTTTATACCAAAAAGTATCGCTTTTCTAAAGTTGATATTATCCATATTCTCTCTGTAGAGAACCGCCGACAAGTAACCAATTCTGTTTTCTGAATAGGGATAAACACCGATTTGATTCTTATCAAATTTAGTAACATCTGTCGGTTGTATTGCTAGGGCATCTATCTCGCCTTTCTGGAGGGCTACCACAGCCGCATTAGCATCAAGAACAACACGGTAGATGACCTTGTCTATCTCAGGTTCACCCAAAAAATAGTCTTCATTTTTGACCAGAGTCAGGCTTTCTCCTTCTCTGTATTCACTAAACTTATAGGGCCCTGTTCCGATAGGGTGAGCGTTTTTTTCATTAACCTGAAACTCTGTTTCTCCGGCCCAAATATGTTCGGGAGTCATAAACTTCTCCGCAGAGAGGATCTCCAGGGCAAAAGGTATAGCCGTAGGAAAAGTAAATTGAACTGTGAAGTCATCGACCTTTGTGACTTTCATCGGCTTGCCGTTGAATTGATACACATCATGACCGTTTGCTGTAGGCTGTTCGACGATAGTTTTGTAAGTAAAAACAACATCGTCAGCATTGAACTCCTCTCCATCATGCCATTTGACATCATCGCGGAGTTTCACCGTGTATGTGAGCATATCAGCCGAGGCTGATACATCTGTGGCCAGGTAAAAATATAAATCTTCGGGACCATTGAAAACCCAGAGTGGAGAAAACATGGCTTTCGTTGCCATGAGGTCGTATCGTCCACTAGCTGTTATGGGATTAACATTGTTTGTAGGATCGCCATCGATGCCATATACAAATAAATCTTTAGCTGCTCCGGTTTCCATGACAGTACTGACTGATGCATCCTGAGATCCTCCAGCATAAATGTGAGTCATTCCAATCAATAAGAATACAGTTATGTATAGTATTGTTCTTAGTTTGTTCAATGATTTCTCCTCTCGTTTACTTTTAAAGTATTTATAACATTATATGACAAAGATTAAAAATCAATAATTATACGGAAAGTATTATACCTACCCGTTGAGACAGGTAGGCTGTTTAAATCAACCTAAAACCAATGTATATAAATGATAAAACAATGCACATAAATAAAATCAATTATGTTATGTGAGAGAACAAAGTTTAAACAATATCATCAATAATTAACAAGGCTATTTTTGAAGATTGAATAAAAAATGGATCTGTACCGCTTACATTGAAGCATTCAGCCTTTGGGGGGTGCTTCTGATTATGTTGTAAAGATACTGATCTGCTGAATCAGCTTCGAGATATTTTCAGTGTTTTCTTTGCTGATCTCCTGAATGAAATTTACAGATTGATTAATCTCATTAGAACCGTAGCGTATCTCTTTGATTCCACTGAGAGAGTTTTTAGATATTTCCTTTATCAACTTCAATTCTTTGTTGATCTCCTTGGCTCCAATATTCATTTCCTGGGACTCGAGTCGGATTGATTCAGTTATCTCATTTAAATGATTTGAACTGCTTAGAATCTCATTGCTGCCAGAAGACAATTCAACTGTACTTCTAGCAATTTCTTCAAAAGCAGAAATAACTTCCCGGACTTCATCATTGATATTGGCGAGTGTTAGCCCACTTTTATTACTCAGTGATAGAGTCTCATTGATATTATTTACCATATGAGTCAGCGTCTTGGATATTCTTTTAGAGTTTTCGGCTGTATTTTCAGCCAGTTTTCTGATTTCATCGGCAACAACGGCAAATCCCTTGCCAGCATCACCGGCATGAGCCGCTTCTATGGCCGCGTTCATAGACAGAAGATTAGTCTGAGAGGCTATATCATTAATAATATTGATCATTTCCAGTATATCATCTACAGATTTACTAGTATCTGTTATCAGTGAGTTGGTACTGGAGACTTCCTCTTCTCCGGCGGATGCTATGACCACAAGATTCCCAGCTGCCTGAATTTTCATTTCTGCAATACAGGCAACATTCTTTATCGATGCATTTATCTGTTCTACCGACGCCGAGGATTGGCTTACCGCACTGGACTGATCCGTGATTTCAGCTGCCAAGCTTTCTATGTTGCTGACAATTTGTTCTAAAGAAGAAGATGATGTCCCTATACTATCAGTCAATTTTTCAAACTGACGTTCCATTGATTCGATATTCGCAGATATTTCGCTAACAGCAGATGCTGTTTGAACCATTTGTGAATTGAGATTCTCGCTGATTTCCTGACTGCCATTTGAACTGATTTTTACACTCTTAACCAGAGTTCTCAAACTTGTGATAGCAGCATCAAAATTATTGGCAATAGACCCAATTTCATTCTTTTTATTCATATCTATTTTTTTGCTCAGGTTCCCTTTTGCTACGGTGTCCGTAATTTGTTGTATTGATAAAAGAGGTTTTGTAATGGATGATAAAATCCAAAAAGCAAATATAAGAAAAAATATCATTGTGATTATCAGTATGATCACGGTTTGATAAATAGCTTTATTTATTGTTATGGATAACTCATCGTGGAAAAATTCTTTGTTTTGCTTAATGTTCTCTTTAAACCATGTAAACGCTGCTAAAGCCGGAGCATCATCTATTAAAATGATTGAGTCAGTTTCACTGACAGTTTTTCCCTGATCATATAAATTTTTTGCTGAGAGCAGGGCATTCCTATACTCAGTCATAGTGTTCTTTATGATTTCTAAGTGTGTTTTTTCCTCACTCGTCAATTCGGGAGAGCTGTAGATTTTATCAAGGCTCAGGTTAAAGCTTTCGAAGCTGATATTTCCTTTTTCAATATATTCAGCATCCTGTCTCAATATATAGTTTTTGAAATGATGAATCATTCCTCCATAACCCAGTGCTGATTCCAATTGGGCAAAATAAACTTCTGTATCAACGACAGCTGCATTGTAGTGATTCCAGTGCCTATTTATTATTCCCAGGTAAGAATTGACTAATATACCAATGATTAAGGAATTCGTAATAAAGACAGCCATTAGTAGGTATAATCTGAATTTGATTGAGAAAAAACTGTTCAAAAGAAACTCCTTTAATTAATTATAACAGATCAGCATTGCCCTATGGCCTAGATCCTCTATTGTCCACAGGCTTGTTTTGTATAGTTTCTCTGTGTGTCACAGGTTATTGCATTTCTATTTTTCATCCATCAAGAGAATGTAAAATCTGTGTAATCTATGTAAAAGCTGAGGAATACGATGAGAAAGAATTATGAGTACTTTTGATCATGTAAGGCAGGAGATACATGGATACTACTGAATATACATTTGTGGTAATATGCTGAGATTCAATCAGTATAATGCTTTGAATTCATTGATATTTCGAATCTTCAAACAGACCCAAAATGACTGTTCAATCATTACAACTCCAGAAAATTTCTATAGTTGTCTATTTCAACGGGAAGGGGAGTTTTTTTCTTTTCAAACTTGATCGCTTTGGATTTTAGTTTTAGGAGCTCTTTCTGGCGGCGGTTCTGAAACTTATTTTCCATAATTGAAAAGGAAGGTTTTTGTGACATTTCTTCCCGTTTCTTTCTAGGAAAAGGACAGTAGCGGTAAAAAATATCACGTACATAGTTGTTCAGGCGCATTTTCCCATGGTATTCATGCTCAACCCACATACTATATTCTTTGGTAAAACGATCCTTATCAGAATTGGTTTTCTTGACGAATTCTTCCAGCCGTTCCTTGGCCTCGGGGGTGATATTCGGATTCTTTTTAAAGTAGCGGATATAATCGTAGTATACTCCTACAAGGCCGCCTTCTACAGGATCAGTCCAATTGTATCCTGCAATGCTTTTTTGCAGTTCCCAGCGGAAATAGGCCAACTGTGTGAGGATAGTATCCTTTAGTTTCTCGGAAAAGAAGAGGGGAAAGAATATTCTGCCTGCACTGTTTTTGTTGTTGCTATCCATTTCCTGCCACATGATTGCCCTGGTACCAAAGCTAGGGTAGAAAATAAAGTTCGGTACCACTTCAGTTTGAATAAAATCAGAACCCAGTTTGTGTTTGAATAATACTTCTCTGTAAAAAAGAGAGAAATCTCTCTGCCGGTATTTTTGCACAATCTCAATGAAGGAATCCGGGTTAATAAAGAATCGTTTCATATTTCCAGACAGGGTTTCACTGCATAGAAATGGAAGAGCTTTCTTCTTGTTTCCAAAGAGCATCTTTGATAGTTCTCCGGCAATCTTCCTGATTTCGAAGCGTACTCTGTCTTCAGGTAAATCTTTATAAATATAGGTATTTTCCCGCTCTTTTTTTGTCAACTTTTCCTGAGATTTCAGTATCGTCTTGAAAAGATCTCCCATTTCGGTCATTGAGGCCGGGATCTCAGACTTGTAGATTTTTTCAAGAAAGTAAGGAAGGGTCATCACTGGAATCTCATCATCGTTAAAGAGATTATTTGCATAGAAGCTATCAAGGGTGAGGAGGTCCTCATTTGTCAGGAATCGTTCATCTATGACTCCAAAGTGGAGCATGATTCCAGGAATAAAACCTTTAAGATCCGAGTCTATGACTTTTAGGAAACAAGCTTCATAAAGTTGCCAGTATTTTAAAGAGATGCTGTCCCTGATTTTTTGAAGGCTCGAATCACTTCCATGTTTTTTTTCTGCTTTTAATAACTGATCCATTAGAGTTTGAAATTCTTCATTAAATTCATCAGACATACATGAGAATTCCAAAATCTTTGGAAGTAGATTGTTATATTTGGCCAGACGCTTTTGTATTCCCGAAGTTTCTGCGGCTGAACCGGACTTTATAAGCTTATCTTCTTCCGGTATAATGAAATTCTTGAAATTCTTTAATGCGGAAAAGACTCTAAATTCTGTAAAAATATCTATTCCTAAAAGGGTCATAGTATCTTTCCTGCAACGCCAGCTGAATTTTGCCAGGAAGTGTAAAAAATTTCTTTTTTGAGGGTCGCTGTTTTTTGACCCCGAGATTGCTTGTACGGCCCATCCCTTATCGGAATAGATCATTTCAATGAGTTCCTTGATTTCAGCAGTCAATTTGATATTGGCTTTAAAAATACTTTCAATAGTCCGGCCTAAAAAATCGAATACATACTGGTTCGTGGGGTCATCTTTTGCGAATAAGGCGTTCAGGATCTTCTCATTTTTTTGAATCAGTCTTTTAATGAACAGGAATTGAGGATAATCAATTAGTTTCTCTGCCTGTGTCTTGTCATGGTTTTCATAGAGTTTGAGTCTATTTTGTATTTCACCCAGGAATAGATTGTAATCCCATGATTTAGGAAGAAGAGCTTGATCATCTTCTGTTATCAAAGCCTTGAGGTACGCGGAATATTCTTTCAGTTCTGCTTGGTTTCGGTTCTTTATCTCACCAACAGACAATGATGTACCCGGTATACCCAGAGCTATAGAATCAGCAATGGATGCATATTTATGCCAAAGGTATTTATAGTTTTTAAAGAGGTACAAAGCGGATTCAATTCTGGTGCAGAGATCTCTTAAAATTTTGAAATTGAGAGATAGGTCCTGATGAATTTGTGAAATGAACTCCTCCCTGTCCATGGGGTGGGTGCTGATCATGCATTCTGAAACAGTACGAATGGAAATGGTATAGTCATCATTTAAACTCAAGAGACCAGTTATACCAATCATTGCTTCACTTTTTACAAGTCCTATGCGGAGACTCATATCAATTATAGCCTCAGGGGCTGACCTTTCTTGTACGTTCTCAGCATAGAGGACCTCAACCATTCCCGAATGAAGTATATTAAAAGATTTGCATTGAGTTCCCTGCAGTATTATGACAATGCCGCTAGGTATGGTTTGTTTTATTCGTTTCTTCGTTAAGTCAATACTTTTCATAGTCTCTAGTTCTCATTTTAGTCAATAAAGCAGGGAGAATCACTCCAAGATTCATTTGTTGTTTTTATATTATAGATTTATCATGGTTTTGTATAATTAAAAATCAGCTGACTATGAGTATGTTACGCTTTAATGCTCGGGAATGCGAATTCCCATTTGCAAAAGACCGTTTTGGAGGGCGGGGTGAGTCCTCGATTTATAGCTAGAAATTCTTTCAGTATTAAATCTTGTTTACATCTCTGATTTTACCTTTAAAGAGGCATCAGCATCAGAATGATACAATTCTACATTAGTTAAATAGACCAAAGGACAGGATTCAGGCATTTTCGGTTCTGTATGTTCCGTTATAGAGACCTGGAATTCCGGAGGTCGTAGTATAAAGAATAAAGGATGAATTTCTTTATTGGGTATCATCCAGAAAAGTAACAAACTATGAAAAAACTACCTTTTTGTAATAATCTGTTGATTCTATCTATTTTTGATACAAGTCATCCGGACTCATATTGAACAATTATTTATTATCCATATATAGAGTTAATGTTATTCATAATGATTTATTATAAATAAAAAAAAGTAATTTAATGACCGAAGAGATTATAATGTTATAAATATACGGGTAATCTAAGAGGCAATTCATCACATACAATTGGCGATTCAATATAAAACGCAGAAGGAAGGAGTGGTTTATGAGAAACTGGAGAAGTATTAGAATACTTGCTGGAGTACTGGGGATAGCAATGATTCTATCCGCATGTGGCGGAAAAGATGAAAGTAGCAGTACCATGGATGTAGCGGCAGCACCCACTTACAAGGATACCCTTAATATTGCTATTACGGCACAGCCGCCAACCCTGGATGGTGCTTTGACTTCTTCAGAAGTTTCACTAACCATCAGTGGCAACCTATTCGAACAGCTTTATACAATGAATATGGATTATGAGCCTACTCCAGAATTAGCAGAAAGCTATACAGTCAGCGACGACGGTTTAGTATACACCTTTAATCTACGGCAAGGGGTCAAATTCCACAATGGAAAGCTTATGACTGCTGATGACGTCGTCTCGTCTATGAACCGTTGGCTGGAAGTTTCATCCCGTGGTAAGTCTTTACTTGGCGGTTCTGTATTTGAAAAAGTAGATGACTTCACAGTCACAATGACAGTTCCTGAGCCTACAAGCGATGTCCTGACTATTATTTCTACACGTACTTTCTTTCCGGTAATAATGCCAAAAGAAGTTATTGAGGCTGCCACTCCAGAAGGTGTTCAGGAGTATATCGGCACCGGTCCGTATAAGTTTCAGGAATGGAAACAGGATCAGTACATTCATCTGGTTAAATATGATGACTATACTATGATCGATAGCAAACCAAGTGCCTACTCAGGACGAAAGGAAGCAGCTACTCCTAACCTGTATTTCTATGTTGTATCCGATCATTCAACCCGAATTGCAGGTGTAAAAACCGGTGAATACGATGTCTGTGAAAGCGTTCCCCTTGAGAATTATGAGGATCTGATGAATGATCAGAATGTGACCCTGTATTCTCAGCCAAGCGGGTCAATGAATGCATTTTTAAATATCAAAGAGGGTGTGCTTAGTGATGTTAAGATGCGGCAGGCAATCCTGGCTGCACTCAACATGGATGAAATTATGCTTGCAAGTTTTTCTGACAAGGAACTCTTTACCCTTGCTCCCGGTTATATGAATGTAAATCAACCACAATGGGCCGTAAATTCAGGGGCTGAATATTATAACCAGAAAAATCCCGATAAAGCCAAAAAGCTGGCTTCAGAAGCCGGATATACCGGTGAGACCATCAAGTTGCTGACAACTCCCGATTATCAGGAGATGTATACTGCGACTCTTGTAGTACAAGAACAACTTCGGCAGGCGGGCTTTACAGCAGAAGTTTTGTCCCTCGATTTTCCCTCCTTCATGAAGGCCCGGGTTGATTTTAGCCAATGGGATCTTTTTATAACCAGTAATGGTTATCAGATTATTCCTCCAATGCACCTGGTGCTTAATCCCACATGGGCCGGATTTGATGTTCCAGAAGTCGCTACTGCTGTGGCTGCCATGCGAGGGGCGGCTGACAATGAAACTGCCAGGAAGGCTTGGAGTGATCTGCAGCAATTTATGTATGAGTTCGGATCTTCTACAGCAATAGGCCATTACAATGATGCAATGGCTACCAGTAGTAATGTTAGTAATTTTGTGTTTTTTGATCTTCCTATCTACTGGAATGCTGTTGTTTCTGAGTGAAAACAATTTTTCAAATATAATAAACTAGAGGGCTTTTACAATTGTATGAGCCCTCTTCCTAAATATCTATATAAGAAATGAGGGATTACGTTGATTGTATACATATCCAAAAGGCTGCTTTCTCTAATTCCGGTACTTTTTGTCGTATCCATTGTGATTTTTTTGATTGTGCATATTACTCCTGGTAGTCCTGCTGCCACTTTACTGGGTATGGAGGCTACGCCGGAAGAAATCGAAATTCTAAATGATCAGATGGGATTTAACAGACCAATTCATATCCAGTACTTTTCGTGGGTATCCAATGTGCTAAAAGGCGATTTGGGTGACTCAATTTTTATGAAACAGCCTGTTAGTGTGGCCATTAAAGAACACTTTCCACCTACTCTGAGTTTGGCTATACTGGCACAGATCATCGCAGTCTTTATTGCAATACCTTTTGGTATTCTCGCTGCACATAAGAGGGGCACTGTTTTCGACTCCACCTTAATGATTTTGGCTTTATTGGGTATGGCTATTCCCGGATTTTTGCTGGGGCTTTTCTTAATGTTGATTTTTAGTGTTCAACTTGGATGGCTCCCCGTAGCAGGATACCGTTCTCTAGATATGGGGATCTGGACGCATTTGCGCTATATGATTTTGCCTGCTTTATCCTTGGGGATGGTTCAGGCAGCGCTCATTACCCGAATGACGCGATCTTCTATGCTGGATGTCCTTTATAACAACTTTATCAAAACTGCCCGGGCAAAAGGTTTAAAAGAACAAATTGTACTATTAAAACATGCACTCAAAAATGCCGGTTTGCCTATCCTGACAGTGTTAGGTCAAAGCTTTGGGACTTTAGTTACAGGTGCTGTGGTTGTGGAATCCCTTTTTAATATCCCCGGTATGGGTCAGTTGGTGCTTAACTCTATCACCCGCCGGGATATTGCGGTCATCCAAGGTGTTGTACTGTTTATCACTTTGATTTATGTGGCTGTTAACCTGATTGTCGACCTGATGTATGGCCTGATTGACCCACGTGTACGACTCGATAGAAAGTGATGGATTATTTATGCAGAATGTAAATCAAAAAGAAAGCACAAAAGATATAAGAAGCCGCTTACTAAAAGAACAACGACAACTGATGTGGCTCAAACTGCGGACTAATCGTAGTTTGATGATAGGCATTGTCATTCTTACCCTAATGGTTCTGATAGCTATATTCGCTCCTGTTCTGGCTCCCAGCGATCCCTATGCCATGAAAGTAACCGAGCGCTTAACTTTACCCAGCCCGGAACATTTTTTGGGTACTGATGGATTTGGCAGAGACCTCCTGAGCCGTGTTATGTACGGTGCCCGGGTTTCAATGACTGTCGGGCTTGCTGTTTCTGCATTGTCTTCAATATTCGGCTTGGCAATTGGATTATACGCCAGCTACTTTAAACCACTTGATCATATTTTTATGCGCATATGTGATGGCCTGATTGCCATTCCAGGTATCTTGTTGGCTATTGCCCTTATGGCGGCTTTAGGTGCGTCAATATGGAATGTTGTGATTGCACTGACTGTGGTGTTTACACCAAGCATTGCCAGAGTGGTGCGATCCAGTGCTATTGTTGTCCGTGAACAGGCATATATAGAGGCCGTTTATATTCAGGGGGCAGGTCATCTGCGTATTTTGTGGTTAAATATTGCTCCCAATGTTCTTTCACCCCTACTGATACAGGCTACATTTGTATTTGCCAGTGCTATATTGTCAGAGGCTGCATTGAGCTTTCTGGGTGCGGGAATCCCTGCCCCTGAACCCAGTTGGGGTAATATTTTGCAAGAGAGCAAGCTCGTCATTCATAAGGCCTGGTGGGTAGCGGTTATGCCCGGAATTATGTTGATTCTTTCAGTCTTAAGCCTAAATCTTCTTGGTGATGGGCTGCGGGATTTCTTTGATCCTCATACAAAGAAGAGGTAGAGAGCTATTAATAAGATGAAATCAAATATGAAGCAAAACGAGAAAACACCCCTACTCAATGTAAAGAATCTCAAGGTACAGTTTGAGACTGACCGGGGACGTGTGACAGCGGTGGATAATGTCAGTTTTTCTGTTAATCCTGGTGAAATTGTAGGAATTGTCGGAGAGAGTGGCTGTGGAAAGAGTGTCATGAGTCAGACTATTCTTCGCTTATTAGAGCATACAGATCCTGTTATATATGATGGACAGGTGATGTTTCGTGATATTGATATATTAAAAATGAATCTAAAAGATTTACATACCCTCCGGGGCAATGATATTGCAGTTATTTTTCAAGATCCATTAACTTCATTAAACCCTGTATATACGGTCGCGAATCAAATTGAAGAAGTGCTTATTCTGCACAAGTCCATGAAAAAAAAACAGGCTTTGTCTCGCACCATAGAGTTGCTTGAGCTGACAGGTATTCCGGATCCTGCCCGCTGTGCCAATCAATATCCCCATGAACTTTCCGGAGGGATGCAGCAACGTGTGATGATTGCTATGGCACTGGCCTGTGAACCCAAACTGTTGATTGCCGATGAGCCGACTACGGCTCTCGATGTTACAATACAAGCACAAATCCTGGAGTTGATTGTTGATCTTAACAAAAAACTTGGTATGGCAGTTCTTTTTATTTCACACGACCTCGGTGTGGTTACAAAGATTTGTGACAGTGTGCGGGTTATGTACCTTGGTCAAATTGTGGAAGAGACCTCTACAGAAGTTTTATTTACACAGCCATTACACCCCTACACAATAGGGCTCATTCGTTCTATTCCCCGTATGGAAGGTGAACGCGGCAAAGAACTCTATGTCATTAAAGGAACTGTTCCCTCTCTTTTTAATGTACCCGAGGGTTGCCATTTTTGTACGCGCTGTGAATGGGCAGATCAAAAATGTTTTACCCAGGAGCCACCACTCACTGAGACAGGGTTTGACGATCACCGAGTAAAATGCTGGCACTTCCGGGAAATTGCCTGTCTGGATAAGGGTGTTGGAGGAAGAAATGAGTGAACCCATTTTACAGGTAAAATCTCTGCAGAAAAAGTTTCCCATCTATGGTTCTATGGGACGCCTTGGCGGAGCCGTTGCCTATGTACATGCTGTGAATGACGTATCCTTTAACCTGTATGAGGGGCAAACGTATGGCCTTGTTGGAGAAAGTGGTTCAGGAAAAACGACTGTAGGTCGTACAATATTGGGATTAAACGGGAGTGACGGCGGTAAAGTCCTTTATCAGGGAACCAATTTGATGGCCCTTGATTCTAAGGAATTTCGCTTGTACCGAAGAGATTTACAACTTGTGTTTCAGGATCCATTTTCTTCACTTAACCCCCGTAAGCGTGTAGGTTCTCTTTTGGAGGAGCCCCTTATTATTCATAAAATCGGAGATGTCAAAGAACGGCAAGAAAAAGTGTTTGCTATATTAGAGACCGTGGGGCTACAGCCGGAACACTATTTTAGATTTCCTCATGAATTCTCAGGTGGACAGCGACAGAGAATCGGCCTGGCACGGGCGTTGATTATGAATCCCAAAATCGTAATTTGTGATGAACCGGTTTCAGCCCTGGATGTTTCGATTCAGGCCCAGATATTGAATCTTTTAAAACGTATTCAGAGGGAACTCAAGCTGACCATGATCTTTATCACCCACGATATCAGTGTGGTTCGGCACATCTCAAATCGTATTGGTGTCATGTATTTGGGTCACATTGTGGAAGATGCGCTCACTGATGATCTTATTGCCACACCGCGACACCCCTATACAAAGGCCCTCTTCTCGGCTATTCCCGATTTTTCCAAAGGTTCTAATATGAAACAGCGCACCATATTAAAGGGAGAAATACCATCAAATACGATGAAAATCTCCGGATGTCCTTTTTCTTTGCGCTGTCCTCTCGCTACTGAACGTTGTAATGTTGAGCAGCCGCTAATGCGTGAAATTGCTCCGCAACACTTTACCGCTTGTCATTTTGCAGAATAAGGAGAATATCATATGGTATCAATTAAATATAAAAAAGGTGAAAATGAGATTTATAATGCATCGGGGCACCAGCTTCATGGTAGTAAGTCTGCAGGGCTGACCGGACTAAATCCCAGGGAGCTTCTGGAGGCATCATTAGGCCTCTGTGTCTCTATTACCCTAAGCAATATTTTGGAGAGGGATAATATTCCATTTGAAGATGGTGAGCTGGATATCAAGGTTGATGCTTCGAAAACAGAGGGAGCCGGTAATCGATTTACCGACTTTAAAGTGGACTTTGACTTTCCAGATCTTGATCCTAAATATAAGAAAAAGCTAAAACTCCTGATTGAGCGTGGTTGTACAATCAGTAATACCTTGAAGCAAGGTGCCAAAATTGAATTGGTAGATAGCAGTGAGGGTGATGCTGACATAAACGGATGAAGGTAGATATCGCATATAATCATACCTATCCAAGAATTATTGAGCCTGTAAATAAATTTGTGTAAAGCTCCAAATCTTTGTATAAGAATATAGGAGCTTTTATTTTGTACGACACAGATGATTTTAACGAGTTGGCTGATAAACTAGCCAAGAACCTGAAGACACCGCAGGATATCTCAGATATGACCAAAATGTTGGCCAAGGTTGCCATGGAACGCATTCTTGAGATTGAGATGGAGGAACATCTTGGAGAGAAAAAGAATGGTCGGTGACCTTCAGAGAACTCTTGGAATGGTTATACCCAGAAAACTTTAAAAACAGACACTTCAGAAATTGATTTGGATAGCAAGATTCTCACTCTCTATGCCAAGGGCATGACAGCAAGAGTGTATTTCTTGCTCTCGCCGTGAATACAGAGGGCATGAAAGAGCTTCTAGGCCTGTGGATAGCTGATACGGAAGGAGCTAAGTTTTGGATAAACATCCTTACAGAGCTGCAAAATCGTGGTGTACAGGATATATTCTTTGTCTGTGTCGATGGCCTTACAGGCTTCCCTGATGCTATTGCTGCTGTCTTTCCCAAGACTGAAGTTCAGTTATACATCGTTCACCAAGTTCGAAATTCCCCGAAATATGTCTCCTATAAAGACAGAAAAACAGTAGCCTCTAATCTTAAGAAAATCTATGGATCAATAACAGAACAAGAGGCAAAAATTGAGCTGGATCGATTCTCAGAAAAGTGGGATACACAGTGTCCTTCAATCAGTATAGGGTGATACCGGAACTGGGAAAATCTTATCACATTATTCGATTACCCCGATGAGATTCGGAGGATCATCTACACGACAAATGCGATAGAATCTATGAACAGTGTTATCAGGAAATCTATAAAGAATCGGAAGATCTTCCCTAATGAAGGATCTGCAATTAAGATAATATATCTAGCTATTGAGCAAGCTTCCAGAAAGTGGTCTATGCCACTGAGAAACTGGAAGCCTGCAATGAATAGATTCGCCATCGAATATGATAGGCGATTTCTGAATTAGAAATGATCTTTACACAAAATATTTTACAGGCTCGATTTATTAAGAGACAGATCTATCTCAATCAATCCTAGGGGAGTGAACTGCTTCTATTTTTCTCTTTTAAAAGGATTTTAGGGGAAATTAAAAGTAATCTATAGATCTGTTCGTTTTAATAATACTTTAACCCATTCAGAAGGGATTTTACTAATTTTATTCATTATAAATCCCAGCATAAGTCCTCGATCAGAACTTGCACCGCCTATTATTGTATTTTTTCTTATTACATCTTCATAGGATGATCCATTATATAGAAGGTGAACAATTAAAGGGACACTGTGACTGATATGACAGGCTGTTCCTGAATGTTCAATAATAAACTTATCTGTATCCTCTATTGTTATTGCCTTCTCTAAATCGTGATGGTATTTCTCAGGTGCAATATAAATTGCTTTCTTTATCACCTTTTCCATTGATACTTTATCAGTACTTCCTTCATGTATTAAGTCAAACATGTCATAAAGTTTTTTATAGTCTTGATTTGAAGACAACACATTTACAAATTGCAAGCTTTTTTTAAAATCCAAGTTTAGTGTTTTAAAAGCCAAGTAAGGAATAAACCCGACCAATTGATCATCATTATAATTAGTCTCTAAAACTGAATCTTTCTTATTCATGCTTTCATCGAGTACCTTAAATACCAAATCCAGACCATAAGACTCAACCCATCCTTCGTATTTACCTCCGGGTTTGATGTAGTCATATACATCCTTTCTCCATTGCTCTGGTGAATAGTCCGAATTCTCTTGAAGATGTTTATATAAAAGCAGAAGAAGACTACCTTGAAAACTTAAGTCTCCAATTTGATGGTTAGGGTATGCTAAATACCCTTTCCTGGAATTCTTATAGATTTCAGGATCAATTTCCCAAAAAACAGGGTCCTTATCTTTCGTGATTCTTTTTAAGTATGGCATATTATATATCCAATTCAATCCTAAAGAAGCACTATTTGCTACTAGTGGAGCTTTAATCATATTAATTACCTCTCATTGTTAAATGATAAGTCTATTGGTTTCTGGAAACAAGAGTCTTTCTCTTCTAAAGAAACCACAGCTGTCCTAATAATCTGAAAAGTAAACTAGCTATGATTGGCCAAGCTGCATAAAGGGGATAATAAGATACTGACATTCAAATCAATGTATTTTAATCTGCTGAGAACAAAATAGTATCTTCAGTGCAGGGTGAAATTCCCGACCGTCGGTATAGCCCGCGAGCCGTAATGGCTGATTCGGTTTAATTCCGAAGTCGACAGTAGAGTCTGGATGGAAGAAGATGTAGATCTTTCAAAAAAGATATTTCTTTCTTGAATTTACATTGATTACTGTCAAAGCTCTGAACTTAAAAGTTCAGAGCTTTTTTTGGGTTGAAACAATTTGTGAGGTGTTAACTGTCTTGGTTTTCACAGCTATTTGGATCAATCTATAATTCAGAACCCCTGGAAATTGTATCTATTGAAGGGGTTCTGAATTATGCACATCAAATACATGCTTCACGCTCTTGAACTTGCGGTAAAGAGAGTTGGTGCTGTTCTCTTAAAAAAACATAAAATAATTGGAATGGGATTTCGTAAGAAACCCAGGCTCCTCTCCTGGGCTCTCTTCTGTGATTAAGATTATTATTTCTTCTGTTTTTTTACAGCAATATACAGGCAGAGGCTGGCTCCGCCCCAGGTTACTACTAAACCAAAGACCATCATGATGATAGCTTCTCCACTCATACGTTTTCTCCCCCAAGGTGAGTTTTATGACCTTTCATTTTTTGAAATACAAATGAGAATACAAACACTCCCATGGCGGCAATCCATCCATACAGGAAGAGTTCTCTGCTCCCATAGCCTTCATATCCCGGTGCTACCTGATCAATGGTAATGATAATACCATTGTCTGCCATGACATCCAGGGCATTGACTCTTGTTAGAATTCCGCTGACGCCGATTTTCAATTCTGAAGCAAAATTTGTGATAGCCATACTGCCTAGCACCACTGGTGTCAGAACCTTCAGACAGAAGTTCCACCAGTTCTTCACTGAATAATCTGAGAGAGGATTAATATGTTCTTTCAGTTCATCCAGACGGAAAATCCAGGAGAAAAGGATAATCTCTGTCAGACCTACAAACAGGATACCAAAGTTATTTATAAAATGGTCAACTATATCGAGGATATAGAGCCCGGCTCCTGTAGCATAAATCGTACTGAACAGAAATCCACCGATACAATAGATTGTGACAGTTTTCTTTCTTTTTAGACCGAATTTATCAATAAAACTGGCAATTACAGTTTCGTTGATGGATATGGCGGAAGAGAGCCCCGCAATGGTAAGGGAAAGGAAAAATAGAGGCCCCACTAGCCAGGGGGCTGGCATGTAGTTGATTGCCTGGGGTATGGTTACAAACGCCAGACCAATTCCGGCTGAAACCACCTCATCCACACCAACGCCTTGAGCTTGCGCCATATGACCCAGTATAGCAAAGATCATGATTCCAGCAATAATACTGAAGCCGCAGTTGAGAAGTCCAGTCATAAAACCGTTATTTACGATATCCGAGTCTTTCGGCAGGTAACTGGAATAGGTAATCATAATTGCAAAACCGATACTCATGGAATAAAAGATCTGTCCGTAAGCACTGGTCCACACTGAAACATCCCAGAGTTTTGAGAAATCAGGTCTAAAAAGCCAATCCAGACCGACGGCGGCACCTTCGAGAAAAAGACTACGTCCTGTAAGGAAAAGAACAAGAACAATGAGGGTCGGCATAAAAATTTTATTGGCTAATTCTATTCCTTTTGATACGCCGCTGAACAGGATATACCACATGATGCCCCATACTGCCACTAAAGCAGCCAGTACAGGCCAGTTCATTCCACCCAGAATTAAAGGACTGCTGCTGATTTTCAAAAAATCATTGAAGAAAAAGCTTCCCGTATCCGTTCCCCAAACCTGTCCAAATGCCAGGAATGTGTAGGAAACAGTCCAGGCTATAATAATTACATAGTAAAGACCGATAATAAGTGCAACGAGAACCTGCCACCAGCCGATCCATTCGAATTTATTCAGATGACTGTAATTTTTAGTTAGACGGGCAAAGACACTTGGTGCTCCTCCTCTATATTTATGACCGAGACCGAATTCCATAATAAGGATAGGAATTCCAGCTGTCAGCATGGCGAAGAAGTAGGGAATAAGGAATGTTCCCCCTCCATTGCTGTACGCCTGATAGGGGAAACGCCAGATGTTTCCAAGACCTATGGCGGAACCAACCGCAGCCATTATAAAGCCGAGCCTTGTTCCCCATTGTTGTCGTTCTTTCATAGAAATACTCCAATAAAATATTAAATAAACGCAGGAAAATAGCTTTTCCGGTTCATTTGGTTACGAAAAATATAAAAAATCGTATTACACTATCACCTTTTAGAATTTTATTTAATAAAAAAAATCGAAAAACGAGTGACAATGTTAGATTTATAGGAATAGGGGAACTTTACGAGATAGGAATTTTAAAGCCAACTCTCTTCGAAAAAATTGTAAGGGGTTAATTGACTTAGAAGGTAGTATCCAAATCAATTTTCTATATAAGGAAGTTTCTCATTCTTCTGATATTGGATTAGCAGCAATTAAGAAAGATGGGAAATGGGGTATATCAATAAAACTGGTGAGATTGTAATTGATCCCATTTTTGATAAAGCCTATGGATTTATAGGAGATTATGCATCTGTTTGGAATGTTAATCGGATAGGTTATATCAATGATGAAGGCGAATTGATATAAAATCCCAACGATGGAGATTCATTTGTAAATGTCCTGGGAATCGGGACAAATATTTTATCCTAAATCGTTCTAAATTATCTATAATATAGATGCAGTTATTTATGAAACGAGTAAGTATTATATTATTTTTTTGAAGGTAGAGATTGCTGGGTAAACAATGGAGAAGGATAAATAAGCTAGAATTGAATAAAATCATATTTTTCACGAATTTAGTATTAAGTAAAAATCATCTGACCTGAAAATGAGTGAATGTTGAAAAGTATTGTTATAGACCACAGACGAGGCAATCATTCAAAGTTTTAGTTGATTATACCGGATGTAGAGAGTGAGGAAAATATGAAGAAAACATTAATTGTATTGCTTCTATATATGCTCATAATAGCAGGTTTATCTGAAGACTTGATAGTGGAAAAATTTGTATTGTAGCTATGGTTGTAGGTAGCCATTTTCTATATGACAGGAATTTCAAATTAATTGAAAGATATCAAGTCCTTGAATCTGATGGTATCACTAAAGAAATGAAACCTGTAGACGAAGAATTAAAACCTGCTTTTGAAATTTTTGATAGTGCTCAAAGTAGAACCCACCATTCAATAATTGGTTCTTTCATGTTGAAGGCCGTAACGTAGTCATTACTTTTCAAACAACTGAGAGGGCAATCTATTCTATGGTAGATGCTGGAACTTAAGAAGTTGTAGAAGATGGTGAAAGGGATATGGCTATGGGTACATTCATGTTTTGTGAAAATGACTACAGTCTTGATTAGCAGGATCATCTATACGACAAATGCGATAGAATCTGTGAACAGTGTTATCAGAAAATCTATAAAGAATAGATTTGCCATCGATTATGATGGGCGGTATTCTGTGATCAGTAACAAATTGTTCTGGTCATTCAAACTCATAAGTTCGGCTCATTCTATAATAAATTGCGACTCAGTTGCTTGCAGCAAATGTCTATCTTTTATGTAAATTGGCCAGGGATGTCATCATATCTGCCAGGGTGACAGTGTTTAGATTCTCGTTAAAAGAACTTTGTAGTTTTGCGAAGTAGGGGGTCAGTAGGTGTTCTATGTTTCCACCAACAGGGCAGCCTGGAGCTGTGTCCTTATGAATCTTGAATAGTTCCGTTTGTGGTTCTACTGCCTTGTAAATGTCTTTTAAGGAAATTTGATCGGGAGCTCTTGTCAGTTCTATGCCACCGGTTCCCTGGGTAATTTCTATAAGTCCGGCATTTCTCAGAAGGCTCATAAGCTTTCTTATTACCACTGGATTTGTATTCACACTTGAGGCTATAAAATCACTGGTTACTTTGTAATCATTTTTAAAGACTTCAACACTGAGTAGAATATGAATTGAAACTGAAAATTTTGTACCTATCTGCATTGTTACCTCGTAATTTAAACAAAAAGAAGAAACCTGACAACTGCTTCGCTAGTCAGGTAATTCTCCTTTAGTACATTGTGTTACCACATTCTGTCTTATCAGGTATCTGCTGAATAGAGTCCCAATGTTCAACAATTTTTCCATGATCATCAAATCGGAAAAAATCCATAGTTACATATTCATCATTTCCCGGCCAGGTCTGGTGAGTGTGAAGGGCTACCTGGTCACCTTCTGCAAGGGCTCTTACAAACTCAATTTTTTTATCTGGATATTCTTTTAACATCTGTTCAAAGTAGCTGATAAATCCACTTTTCCCATTTTTTACAGCCGGATTGTGTTGTATATATTCTGCCCCAACATATTTTTCAATTGCTTGAGACGGTTGTCCCATATAGGACATTTTATAAAAAGCTATGGCATTCTGTTTGTTTAATTTAAGATTCTGACTCATTTCATACTCCTTTCAGTGTAAGTATAAGGGATCTGACAAAATAGTGATCTCAGATCCCAATATTACTTTTTAGAACTTTCCGTTAGTATTCGCTCTTTCTGATTCAGGAATAATAGTTTCTATTATGTCCCAATGTTCCGCAATAAACCCATTTTCAACTCTGAATAAATCATAAAATGAAGTGTGTTCAGCAGCAAATGAACCTTCACTTACTGTCAGCACAAAGTTACCCTCTGCAATAACCATATGAGTCTCATCATAAGTCATTGTCACTCCTGCTTCAGCCATAAATGCCAGAGCTGTTCCTAATCCACTCAGACCATCTGCTATTCCTGAGTTGTGCTGTATGTACTTATCACCATCAAAATACTTTGTTATGTTCCCGGGATTCTTACCTATCAGTACATCATTAACAAAGTTTTTTACAAGGCTTCTATTTTGATCTGTCAGCTCTCTGTCTTTGATCACTATTGAACCGTCTAACTGAGTATGACCGCTGGGGTTGGCTGCCGTTATAGAGCTCAGATTATCCCAGTGTTCAACGATTACACCATTCTCAAAACGGAAAATATCAAATCCTGCTTTCTCTCCAAAAAGATTGTACGCTGAATGAAGGGCAACAAAG
Source organism: Oceanispirochaeta crateris (assembly GCF_008329965.1). Taxonomy (GTDB): domain Bacteria; phylum Spirochaetota; class Spirochaetia; order DSM-2461; family DSM-2461; genus Oceanispirochaeta; species Oceanispirochaeta crateris. Next base: position 2,134,795 of record NZ_CP036150.1, on the reverse strand, counting down.
TCTCCATCCGTGATTACCCTTTTGATTTCCACAGTTGTTCCGGCTTTTTTAAGTGAGGGCAAGGCATCCAGAACAGTTTGTCTCCCATCAGGAAATGTAAGATTATGCTGGGTATAGGAATCTTCACTGACCCAAATTTCAAATGCAGCAGGATCTCCACTTTCCAGACTATTTAATACCTGTAATGCTTTATCACTGTTTGTAAGTTTCTTCTCTGCAGATATGCTGGTACATCCACTAAAAATAAATATTCCCAATACTTCCAAAATGACCATGGCTATAAAACTTTTTTTCATAAAACTCTCCTATACGTGTTTGACGTTAATATTCTATGTGTAACTATGATAGTTACATCTGTTTGCAAAAAATAGACACATACTGATTCAGTTCCTCATAATTCCATTAAGAATTTTTCAATTGGCTGTTGCACGCTTAGATAGTTCATTTCAGCTTCTTTAAGAAATAACTGTGTATTATCCTGATTAACCCGTATTAAACTTATATTTTTTCTGTCAGCAGCCAATTTTTCAAAGGGTAATCTGATAATTGTTGGCGTATTAAAGCCCACACCAAGTTCAAGGAGTACTAATTCTTCTCCTTTAGTAGAATCAATAAAAGAGGCATAGTCCTCCTGTTTTGCCATCCAGGGTTTCTCAACAAAAAATGAATCTTTCCGGATATTGACTGCCAGCAGTTCTCCGCAATTAGGACAAAAGGGGATATGGTCTTTATGACCGGCAAAGTCGGTATCTTTTATACCATCCAGCATTTGATCACACCATTCCTTATTTGAATACAATTGATCACAGCAATGCCGAGAACATTGGAAAAAGGAGTAATCCCCTTGCGGCGTAAATAGTTTCTCCTTATCGAATCCAGCTTTTTCAAACTGACCATCAACATTTGTCGAAATTACAAAATGGTTCTTATCTTTAAGCAATTCCAAAAGCCTTGTATATACAGCGCCCACAGGAAAATCAATTCTCATTTCTTTGATATGTCTGGCCCAATATGTGTATTGTTCTACCAGTGTTGGGAAGTTATGGAAGGCAGCTTCGTAGGTATAGCCCAGACCATATCTTTCAGAATACCCGGGGAAGTGTTTATCAAAGAAGGGTTTGTCTGTATACAGCATTCCACCTGCTGCCGAGAGACCTGAGCCGGCACCAATCAGTATATTTTTAGTTTCGTTTATCAGTCTAAATATGTCTTTTATAGATGTCATAATCTTTCTCCGTAAATACATTGAAAATGATCCGGTCAAATCTGTCAGGATTTTCTTTTTTCCATTCTCTCACTGCTTTAATTGCTGTAATTGCGGCCTCTTCTTTGGGATAGCCAAAGACTCCTGTAGAGATACAGCAGAAGGCTATACTCCTTATGTCTTCCAGGTTGGATGCAAGATCAAGACAGGATTTATATGAGGATGCCAGTAGGGATCTGTGTTTTTCACTTAGTGTAGATTCTACAATGGGACCTACTGTATGAACCACATATTTTGAGGGCAGGTTATGAGCTTTTGTTATTTTTGCACATCCTGTTTGCTCCCTGATGCCCTGGAGCTTCATTATTTTATGACAGTCTTCTCTTAATTGAGGTCCGGCAGCAGAATGTATGGCATTATCAATGCAGGCATGAAGAGGATGAAAACATCCGAGCATATCACTGTTTGCTGCATTCACAATGGCATCTACCTGTAGTTGTGTAATATCTCCTCTCCATACAGCCTCTGTTTCTTTGAGTTCTACAATTCCTTTTTCAACCCTTTCAGTCCAGAGAATTCTGTCAAGGATTAAGCTTATATCATTGGGGATTATTCCGGGCATTCTCTGATTTAATAGACCCCTGAGGTTCTTCTTCTTTTCCTCCAGATCCAACGGAATCTTAGAATATGATTTTTGTTCATTACTGAGAAAATTGATTGCTTTGTTAAGAGTGGAGATTAACTCATCTTTCCGGGATATTATTTCCGGTCTGGATACAGAAGTATATAAAGATATTGCATCTGCATATTCTCTTAGTCTCATTTTATCCTCTCTTCTTAGATGTAACTAGATATGTTACACCTAAGATAATGGTTCTTTGGTGTAATGTCAATAGTTACACCTGCTGTTCTTAAAATATTCTAAAAGATTATACTATAGCAGAATATTTTTATGGAAAGCGGTTCTTAGATAATCCTCAGCTATTTATCATTGCTGGCAGTACTATTTTTCTCTAAAAACTCTGGAAAAGCATTTGCCATTCCCCATTCTCTTAGGCCAATCAGAATGGGACGAAGAGTTTCACCTTTCTCTGTGAGGCTGTATTCTACTTTCGGTGGGACTTCGGCATACACATGTCGGTTGATAATTCCATCTTCTTCAAGTTCCCTTAGCTGTTTTGTAAGCATTCTTTGTGTAACATTGCCAACTCTTCGTTTCAATTCATTAAAGCGTAGTGTTCCGTCTACCAGTAGATGGTATAAGGCAATCCCTTTCCATTTACCACCGATTACATTGAGAGCTGCTTCAACAGGACAACCCGCGGATACTTTCTTTTTTTCAACTTCCATTTTAAATCCTTTCTGCCTTGATAACGGCATTTACAGGGCAAACATCAAAACAGTTTCCACAGTGAAGGCAGTGTTCCTGATTTATTTTATAGGGACTTCCTTGATCAATGCAATCCTGAGGACATTTTTCAATACAGATTCCACAGCTGCTACATTTTTCTGTGATCAAAAATCCCCCTTTCTGCAGTGGAGCGCCACCCAGAACAAAACTGTCCCGGGTGATAGGCTTTGTGCTGAGATCAAAGTATTCTCCCTGTCCACGATAAAGGCAGAAAACCTCAAGAGCCTCTCGGCTTGCTTTACTTGGATAGATCTCATTCATATAGGCATTTTTTTTGAAAATTTCTTCCAACCTATCAGATCCAATGTTTCTGATGTTTCCAGATATTGAAATTGCTTTTCGTGACATAGTATCCGGACCGGAAGTCATAGCGCTTAAAGATAGATAGCTTTTTTCCATAAGCTGTTTGTAAAAGACTTTTCCTTTAGCAGTTAAAAAATACAAGCCATTTTCATCATAGAGCATAATATCGATAACCCTTGTAGAGGGTAAATCTTTCTCATCAACTGTTGCGACAACAACAGAATGTATTTCATCTGCAACAATTCTCAGGTAATCTGTAATATCCATAAGCGCTAATTCCTTAAATATATCTTACTACTTCATCAATTGCTTTTCGTGGTGCTGCCTTGGGGTGTTTAGTTTCATATCCATAGGGGATAACGGCTGCCACTGTTTCATTTTCTGGTAGATCAATAATCTCTGATACTTTATCTTCATCAAAAAGGCCCATGATAACAGTACCAACACCTTTTTCATATGCTGCAAGACAAAAGTTTTGACTGGCAATTCCTGCATCAAACATATCCCAGGATGCTCCTTTTTTCGTTACAAATTCATTTCCACCGGGAGCCTTTCCCGTAAATCCATTCACATAGCTGATAACTAATGCTGCAGGTGCCTTACCCACAGTCTTTATATTTGGTCCGAACATTCCTTCTTCAGCCAGTTTTTTAACAATTTCTTTGTCATCAATTAAGGTATATCTTGCTGTCTGAGTGTTCGCCCAACTGGGATAATAAATTGCATTGTCAATAATCTTTTTCATGATCTCTCTATCTATTACTTCATCTTTAAAAGCTCTTATACTTCTTCTTTCTCTCAGTAATGTAACTGCATCCATTTTTATATTCCTTATCTTGTTTATTTATAGTGAGTTCCGTGCATCAACGCTGTTTAAGAACTCATTATCTGTTTGTTTAATTGAATCATCAATTGCCCTGATCATTCTCTCTTTGTCACGGGCGCAAGCAACAGACACCTGAAGTAGTACTGTATTTGCCTCGAGTGGAGGTCTGAAAAGGGGACCGGTGTATTTCATTTTATGAACGTTCCATTACAATTTTGCCTATTGATTTTCCACTCTCGAGTAATTTATGAGCTTTACGGATACTGTCAATTGAATTAGGAAGTGTCATATTTATAGTTGATTTTACTTTTCCCTGATCCACCAGGGTCGCGAGCTTTGCAAAGAACTGTCCCTGCTGTTCCGGGTGATAACCAAACATGGATTTTGTAAACATTAATTCCCAATGTACAGATAGTGCCTTTACTTTAAATGAAACAATATCCAGTTTCTCAGGATCGTCAATGAGTACAAGACTTCCAAAGGGTCGAAGAATACTCTGTATGACATCAAGATATTGGTCAGTATGAGTGGTGCTAAACACAATATCCACCTGATCTATACCTTTCTCGATCAGGTCTTTCTCTATATCGCGGCCTATTACATAATCAGCTCCCATGCTGCCGCACCAATCCTGTGTTTCCTCACGTGAGGCGGTAACAATGACAGTCGCAGGGGTTAGTGCTTTAAGAAGTTGAGTCGCCATTGATCCAACTCCACCAGCACCACCGATAATAAGAACCTTTGTCTCTGCTGTATATTCAAAACCCCTTTCAAAGAGAGCTTCCCATGCAGTTATTGAAGTTAAGGGGAGGGCTGCTGCTTCATTGTGACTTATGGATACAGGCTTTTTGGCTATTAAACGATAATCTACTGCCTGTAATTCGGAATAGCTGCCTGGACGGGTGAGGTCTCCCGCATAAAATACCTCATCTCCCTTAGAGAAACTCGTAACTTCAGAACCCAGTTCTTCAATAATACCAGAGGCATCCCAACCCAGGATTTGCGGTTGTTCATCTTCACTGCTTCTCACTTCTCTAATCTTGGTATCTACGGGATTAAAGGATATTGCCTTCACCCGCACAATAACATCCAGTGAGCCTGGCTCTGCTGTCTTTATATTCATTTCTTCTATCGAAAAATTCTGAATATCGTGGGCTCTCATATATCCATATGTTTTCATCTTACTACTCCTAAAATATTTTACTCTTTTATGCTGTCAATAATAGGTATACATTTGATAAAGTCAAGTAGGTGTTATTATAGATAGTAGTATCTAAAAGTATACTAATGAAGAGAAATGCATCAATTCGGTAGAATTAGTTAAAATAATCTTTTTTCTAGGTATGAAAATAGACCTTATACAGAGAAAGTAGATCTTCAACCCTGTGCTATGGCTTTATCAACTAATGTAGAAATCCTTTTAAATAAAAGACTGCTGATATTCAAATATGTTCAATTTCATAACTTCACTGCTTCATTATAATTCAGACCTTTTCGGAAGCAGTGTAAGATTCAGTCCAATGGAAGCTGAAGGAGATTCTTGAACTCTAATCAAGAGGGATAATCAGGTATGATCTGACCGATACCCCTTGTCGGGAGTTTTTAAAATAGAGGTTTGCGCTCTTCTATGAGGATTTTTCAGATCAGTAGGTAGCAATAATCCATGACAATGCTACACAGTTTACTTCAATCGACTATGGCTGGGTTGGAATTCCGGGAGTTGATATCTGTTCCTATGCTCCATACATGAATGCATATGTGGAAAGATTTAACAGTTTAATCCGCCAAGAAGCTCTTGATCACGAGCCTGTAAATAAATTTGTGTAAAGCTCTTAATCTTTGATATAAGAATATAGGAGCTTTTATATTGTACGACACAGATGATTTTAACGAGTTGGCTGATAAACTAGCCAAGAACCTGAAGACACCGCAGGATATCTCAGATATGACCAAAATGTTGGCCAAGGTTGCCATGGAACGCATTCTTGAGATTGAGATGGAGGAACATCTTGGAGAGAAAAAGAATGGTCAGCGACCTTCAGAGAACTCTCGGAATGGTTATACCCAGAAAACTTTAAAAACAGATACTTCAGAAATTGATTTGGATAGCAATATTCTCACTCTCTATGCCAAGGGCATGACAACAAGAGATATCGCTGACACGTTCAAGGAAATGTACGATGTTGAAGTCTCACATACTCTGATTTCAAAAATTACTGATGGTGTGATGGAAGATGTTGTTGCCTGGCAGAACCGGCCGTTAGATGCGGTTTATCCGGTAATCTACCTGGACTGCGGAATGTTTCAACATAGTTGTCACAACTTTTGATTTTTTTATGCTGAAATCAGTTGCTTCTTAGTCTCTAAAGATGAAGTCATTCTCTCAGGTTAGTGGGGATAAGTCCTTCCATTTCTTCTGTCTCTCCATAGTCTCGTCACTGACTGCTTTATTCATTATCTGATTGGGCCTAAAGGTCCAGTTCAAGTCTTCTTCTTTTTGGACATAAAAAAAACCTGAGCACATAAATGCACTCAGGGTTTTTCTAATGCGGTAGAGAGGACTTGAACCTCCACGCCGTTGCCAGCACCAGCCCCTCAAGCTGGCGTGTCTACCAATTCCACCACTACCGCGTAATTGGTGTTGGAATAATACCCAAGAGCCAAAAATTTGTCAACGCATTTTCACTCTTTTTCTTATCATCCTATAAACAGTTTCAAAAAGGATAAACCAGGTATTTAAAATGACAATAAAAAATTGATTTAACAGAAACCTAACAATAATCTAACATGATACACCCCCTGGGAACATGTATGATGAGATTATTAAAGTTTGTCTTCATTGACTGACCGGGAGAGGGCTACTATCCTGTTCCAGAAGGAACCCGAAGAGTATCCACTCATCGAAGGGAGCATTGTGTACAGAAAATCATTTTTTCAACAGCTATTTTATACCATCTTCATTTTACTCCTCATAACCGTCGTCCTGTATTTTGCCGTAACGATCGGAGTCGTTAAAAAAGGTATGAACAGGGAAACCCTGCAACATCAAATGGCCATGAACCGTATGGCCGTGAATCTGATTCCCCCATCAGGCTTTCTTACAGAACAGGCAGCTCAAAAGTACAGTGAAACTCTTATTGATGGAACGGATGCCCGGATGACCATCATCAATAGAGAGGGATCTGTTCTCTCAGATACATCAGAAGACAAGGACAGCATGGATAACCATTTTTTCAGACCGGAAATCCAAATGGCCTTCAGAGATGGCTGGGGAAGTTCTACACGCTACAGCAGTACTGTCTCCATGATGATGCTGTATACCGCTGTCTATGACGATAGAAATGACATTGTGATCAGGCTTTCCCAGTCTATAGATCATATTCAGGATGACCTGGACAGGATATATGAGCAGATCCTTTTTATTTTTATAGTTGTCCTCATTCTAGGTGGAATTTTGACTGTCCTCATTGCCCGGCGCCTTAGTGCTACCATGAGCTCTGTAAAGGATGTAGCAGGAGAGTTCGCCCAGGGAAATTTTGGTGTGGAGCTGGATGTGTCTGGCTCCCGTGAAGCCATATCACTCACCAGGTCTATCAATGCCATGGGGCGTCAGCTTCAGGATAAAATCAATACAATCACTTATCAGAAAAATGAATTGTTGGGGATGCTCAACAGCATGAGGGAGCCGGTTGTGTTGCTGAATCACAGGCTGGAGGTCAAGGAGATGAACCCTGCTGCCTTGGCTATGTTAGAACCGGGAGATGGTTTGTCCTACTTGGGGAAAGGTATCCTTCAGGTCATGAAATCTGTTGAAACCTGTGAATTAGCCGAAAAGACACTGAAAACAGGAGAGCCTCAGGAGGCCATCATTCATTATCAGGACAAAGATGTGTACCTGCAGATCAATGCCGATGCTCTTTTCAGGGATGAGGATACTCCCCCTACTGTACTGCTTGTGATGAATGATATTACAAATATCAAGAAACTGGAGATCATGCGCAAAGATTTTGTAGCCAATGTCTCTCATGAGCTAAAAACCCCGGTAACGTCCATCATGGGCTATGCCGAGACCCTGCGTTCGGGAGCTTTGGAGTACCCTGAAAAGGCTAAGGAGTTTGTCGAAATCATGTTTCGTCAGACCCGTAATCTGAGTGCCCTCATCGATGACCTTTTGACCCTCTCTAGGATCGAGGATGGTCGCCGCCGTTTCCATAAAGAGTCCTTCTCCCTGGGTGACCTTCTTTCCAGTGCTGTTTCTCTTTGTCAGCAAAAAGCAGGTGATAAGAATACTGTCATTGAAGTGGAGTGTGCCCCCGGCTGTCAGCTGTCTGCTCATCCTGTTTTATTGGAACAGGCTGTGACAAATCTCATTGAAAATGCCGTGAAATACAGTCTTCCCGATAAGACAGTCAGAGTCAGGGGCTATTATAAAGAGTCACATATCTGTATAGAAGTCAAAGATCAGGGATTTGGTATTCCAGAAAAAGACCTTGAACGGATATTCGAGAGGTTTTACAGAGTCGATAAGGCTAGGAGTCGTGAAATGGGCGGAACAGGACTAGGATTATCCATTGTGAAGCATATCTCCCAGATTCATGGAGGCCGGGTGACGGTTCAAAGCCGAGAAGGGGAGGGATGCATCTTTACCATCATGCTTCCAGGAGACGAACCGGCTGAACTCGAAGAATAGCCGGACTCATTATAGGTCACACTTTTTTCACTGAAAATTGATAGGCGCTGGTATGAGAGTACACTTCTCCTGGCCTTAAGATACAGTCGGGGAAATGGGTCTGATTCACGCAGTCTGGAAACATTTGTGTTTCCAGGCAGAACCCTCCATTCTTTTTATAAACCTGAGATCCCCGTCCTTTCACATTATCAAGAGAATTTCCCGTATAGAGTTGAACTCCCGGCTGATCTGTAAACACATTCATGATTCTGCCTGAGTGCGGGTCATAGACTGTTCCATACTTCCTCACTTCACGGCCGGAAGGCAGGACATAGCAGTGGTCGTAGCCGCCGCCAGCCACCTGATCAATGCGGGTCCCAATGGCCTCTTCTGTTGTAAAATCCATTTCTGTATTCTTAACAGATAGAATCTCACCGGTGGGGATCAGATTCTCATCCACTGGTAGATAAAAAGGGCAATCCAACTGCAGTCTATGGTCCAGAATTGTACCTGTTGCTATCCCGGATAGGTTGAAGTAGGTATGATTTGTCAGGTTAACCGGGGTCGCCTTGTCTGTCACAGCCTTGTAGTCCAGTATCAGCTCCCCTTTATAGGTCAGTGTGTAGGTCATGGTGGTACTCAAGTTTCCCGGAAACCCTTCCTCTCCGTCCGGGCTGAATGAATTGAGAATGACACCAACGGAGTCTTTGTTCTCAAAGGGAGTCGTGAGCCAGTTTTTTCTGTCAAAGGCATGATCTAACCCTCCATGGAGACAGTTTGTTCCATTATTTTGAGGCAATGTGTACTCTCTTCCTTCCAGGGTAAAACGTCCATTGGCAATACGGTTGCCAAAACGTCCAATGGAAGCACCAAAATAATAACGGGTTTTGGTGTATTCTTCCAAGGTATCAAAACCGAGGGTCAGCTCTTCAACTTTGCCTTTTCTATTCGGATATTGAATGGAGGTGATGATGCCGCCGAAGCTTGTAAACTGTACAACAAATCCGTTATTTCCTTCCAGTGTATAGAGATCAGCCTTACTTCCATCGGGAAGAGTTCCAAAGATTTTTTTGCTTATTTTCATATTCATCTCCTTAACCAGTTCAATTCCGGATTTTAGTTTCTTTCAAAGACTCCCCCAGGATCTCTCGGGTATAAAAAAACTCCGGTAGTACCGGAGTTTTATTGTAATTCAATAGTTGTTTAAAGCCAACTGAAGAGTTAGATCTTATTTTAAGCAAACTTCCATAGCTTTATCAGCTGCAGTGGATGCATCGGGAGTATAGATGTCGGCTCCGATGGAATCACAGAAGGACTGGGTTACGGGAGCTCCTCCGATCATGATGGTGATCTTATCCCTGATTCCGGCATCTTCAGCCGCTTTCACAACGTTTTCCATCTGGGTCATTGTTGTTGTCAGTAGGGCAGATACGGCAATGATATTGGCATTGTTAGTCTTGGCTGCTTCTACGTATTGTTCGGGTGATACGTCAGTGCCCAGGTCAATGACCTCCAGTCCCTTCCCTTCCAACATGATTTTAACAAGGTTTTTGCCGATGTCATGAAGGTCTCCTTTTACTGTACCCAGGACAACTTTCCCTTTTACTTCAGACTCGCCGGCTTCGAGTTCTGATTTCAGTATTTCCAGTCCAGCATTCATAGCACGGGCGGCAATGAGAACTTCGGGAACGAATACCTGATTGTTTTTGAATTTTATTCCGACGATATTCATGGCAGCCAGCAGAGCGTCATCCAGAATCGTTTGAGCCGAAATGCCTGCATCCAAGGCTTCCTGACATAATTCTTTTACCTCTTTAGCTTTACCTTTCTGCATCATTTCGGAAATCTGTTCGAGATCAGCCATCTTGTTTCTCCTTTGTGGAACCGGATGACCCGGTTCAGTATTAAGTTAAAGTGTTTAATACATTCGACTTAATCCACGAAGTGCGAAATGCGGCATACGGCGAGGCTGTTAAAGCCCCGGAAACCGGTTCATAAGAAGTATCCTGACTTGCAGTTCATTCTCCCCTGAGCCTTCCCGGTCAGCTTCTTGCTTCCAGTGGCATGATTCAGGTTTGTCCCTGCTCACAGTGACGGGATCGTGGAGGTTTTTCACCTCGCTTCCTTCATTCTGAACGATTAAAGTATGCTATGCCCAAATGAGGACGTATTGGAAAATTTTAGTAATTTTTGGTAAAAAAGAAGAATAAAGATAAAAAATAATCTATATAAAAATAGTAGTCATTGTCTCCATATCTTGAATCCTGTTTCTTTCTTTGGTAAGAGTCAACGAATCAATGGATTTCCTGATTTGACGTATCAATCTTACCGCGTTTTTCCCTGTATTTTCCCGGAGAGAGGTCTGTCATCTTCTTGAAGACCTTCGTAAAGTAGCTCTGGTCTTCATATCCGACCATACCGGCTATCTCTACAAGGGAGAATTTGCTGTTTATCAGGAGATTTTTACTCTTATTGATCCTCACCTGATTCAGGTAAGCATTGAAGTTGCACTTCATTTCTTCCTTGAATATTTTGCTGAAGTAAGCCGGGCTGAGGTATACAGAGGAAGCCACCTCATCCAGTGTCACTTTCTCGGCATAGTTCTTATTGATATACTGAATTGTCTGGTAGATGGCATCGGCATGTTTGACATCCCGGAGGTCAAAAACAAGGTCGGAAAAACGGACAATGACCCGTGCAAGCCAACCGGCCAGTCCCTCTACTGAGTTGTAGTTGTTAATCTCTTTTAGATAGTTGTAATTCATTCCAAAAATTTGTTCGGCATCGGCTCCGCCTTCCACGGCAGCCCGGGACAACAGCACAAGCAGTTCCAGTACTCTGGCTTTGACTACATCATATTTTCCGCCGGAAGAGAAGAATACCGCTCCCAGAATCTCATTAAGAACACGACGGGCTTCCTTGGAGTCCCCGGTTTGAATGAGGTGCAGGAGTTCCCTCTCTTTTTCGATGGGGTATTGAGATATCTCAGTATCTTTGTTCTCCATCTGTTTGATGTACTGTATGTATTCTGAAATTTGGGATTGCTGGTCCATCGAGTCTTTCTTGGATGCCAGCTGTGAGTGATCTCCTTCAATCAGATGAGAGGCTGTGATGAGAAGAATTTCTGAAAGAGCCTTTGCCTTTTCTGTTGTCACCAGGGGAATGTTTTTTAGTTTTTTCTTCAGCTGAGCCTGATCAACGGGTTCCTTTCCGAATTTCGAGTTCAGTTCTTCCAGAAGTTCATCCTGTTCAATGATCAGGGCGGGCCCGGCAATCAGAGCTCCCGTCATCAGTCCCTCTTCCATAAGAGGAGATGCCCAGTGGAGCATATTGATGGGGCAAAAATAGATGTAGCTGCCTCCAAATCTTTCTGCCTGATATCCGCCATATAAATGGGTCTGACGGCAGTCGTTACTATTGCCGCATAGGTCGTTTAGATCCTTACAGAAGGGGCAGGCTCCTCCCTGAGCTCCAGTTTTGTCTAACCTGAATCCCTTGTTGTTGATGACAAAACAATCCACTCCGGTGGCTTTCTTGTAAGTTTCTGCAGCGACAATTGCTTTTTCATAGAAGGGGGAAATATAGTTTCTGGCTTTTCCATTCATGCTTTGTATTGTAGTCTCTTAATCATATTCAGGGAAATACATGTTCAGCATATATTCTTCCTGGAAGCCTTTATTTGACGATAATTCGATGTATTTTGTTTTATTTAGGATCATTTTCGTCTTTTCCATTTCATCCCGGTTCAGGGCACAACGGATGACACCTGCACCGCAGGAGTTGCCGACGCAGTGAATCCTCCCTTGGAGTTCCTGTGGTAATAATCCTATGGCAAGAGCACTCTGGTGATCAATATATGAACCGAATCCTCCTGCAAGGTATACCTTTTTGATGTCATCCAAAGAGTGACCTGACTCTTTGACCAGTGTAGCAATCCCTGCCCCTATAGACCCTTTGGCGAGCTGAACTTCTCTTAAATCCTTCTGTGTGAAATACAATGAATCTTCTTTGTTCTCCCAGACAAAACGGATCTCACCATCCTTATTTATTAAGGAGTCTTTGGAAGCCGGAGGATTGTTTCTCCAATCGGATTCATCCTGAAATCGGCCTGTAAAATCCACCAATCCGGCTTTTAGAAGATAGGCTGTCAGGTCAATGATACCGGAACCGCAAATTCCGCTGACTGGCTTATCATCAATGGTCTCAAAGCTAAAGGAGTTTCCATCTGACCTGAAGCTGCTGATGGCCCCGGGGATTCCTCCCACGCCACATTGTATATTGGCTCCCTCGAAGGCAGGCCCCGCTGCGGTGGAACAGCTTGTCAGAGAATCCTTGTTCCCCATTGCAATTTCCCCATTGGTACCAATATCTACCAAAAGGCATAGATCTTCACTTTCGGCGATTTCTGTGGACAGTATTCCCGCTACGATGTCGGCTCCGATGTACCCCGACAGGGAAGGGAGAAGTACAAAGCGGACATGATCGGGCAATTGGGAGGCAATTTCTGAGGGTTTAAGGATCATCGCTTCTGTAGACACGGGTATAAAGGGAGCTCTGGCTATTGTTTGGGGAGACAATCCTTGCAGGATGTGCATCATCGTCGTATTTCCAGCGGCAAAGACAGCCATCAGATCCTCTTCGTTCAGTCCGGCGGCTTTCAGTGTTTTAGATGCCAGTTCTTCAATCTGAGAGCAGATTCTCTGCTGCAGCTGGCTTAGTTTTTCTTTATCATCACCGATATAATCTATCCTGGAAATCACATCGGCACCGAAACTCTTTTGGGTATTCAGTCCGGAGGCAGTTCCCATCATCTGGCCGGTGGATAGATTTACAAGATAGGCCACCACTGTTGTGGTTCCAATATCCACAGCCAGGGCATAGGAAGGAGTCATATCAGATCCAGGGGTCAGGTTGGTGATGGTTGTATCACAAAAGCTGAGGGTCATTTCATACTGTTCTTTCTGTTGTAATTCTGCCAGTTTAAGGCGAATTCTGTGATCCAGAACTGATCCCTCAGGGAGGGCCTGAAGCAGCCTTGTCTCCAGAGATCTCTGGTCTTCCAAGCTGGCCGGAGGTAGATTCATCACTTTCTTTTTCAAGAGAGGATTCAGGCGGCCCGTGTAGGGAAGACCTCCGGACTCCATAATCTTTGCATTGTGCATACTGTCTTCAAGGACCACCGTTACCGAGCCTTCCGGCAGAGTCTTACAGGCCAGGCGTATACCCTTCTTTATATCTGCGGCGCTGAGAAACTTTTTTTCGGCATCGCTCACAGGGGAGGCTTCACCTTCTATAATTCGAACTCTGCATTTACCGCAAGTTCCTTTTCCGCCACAGGGCGCATCTATGTTTACAGACGGGAGACTATGAATCAGTTCCAGTAAATTCTTCCCGGGAGAAATAGATTCATTGATAATCATTGATCCATAATGTAAAGTAAAAGTTGTTGAAGCCATTTTCCACTCCCGGTAATCGTTATAATAGGAGTTAAACAGCTGCGTATGGGGAAATCTTGTAAAAACCCTCTAATTTTTTGTAATAATCAACATCAGGAACAGAAATGAGATATTTCATGATTTTAATCCTCCTGTGGGTTGCTATCCATCCAATGGTAGCTACTCCCGAAGAGGACTTTCTTACGGATTTAAGAGACTCCCGTCTACAGGATGCACGTTTTTTTCTGGAGGATAATCACTCCGTGAATTTGAGCTTGGTTGATGGTCATACTCCGCTTATATTGATGTGTATTGAACAACGCAGTCATGAAGTCCGCTGGCTCTTAGAGCAGGGGGCAGATCCAAATCTTATCGATTCAGAAGGTTACACTCCCCTGATGCATGCGGCTATGAAGGGAGATAGAAATCTGGCCCAGATTTTACTCCAGGCAGGGGCCCTGGTAAACTTACAGTCTCCTCTTGGTTCTACGGCATTGCAACTGGCTGTAAACGGCATTCATACAGAGCTGGCCGATTATCTTGAAAAGAGAGGCGGCCTCATCATGGATGGGTATTATGCACATCCTTTCTTGAGTGAGCTCTGGACCCGGAGACAGCATTATGCACGGGCGTTGAGCCTCATCGAGACTCGGTGGATGCATCATGAATTCCTGAAAACCCTGATTCAGGGTGATTATGAGGGGCTTAAGCTTCTGCTTGACTCGGATAGTGATCCCAATGCTGTGGATACAGAAGGTGTGAGTGCCCTGATGATGGCTGCTTCCCAGAACGACACATATATGGCGGAACTCCTGCTGTCTAGGGGGGCCGATCCGGCTTTGAAAGACAATATGGGGCTAAATGCTCTTTGGTATGCCGCCTTTAAAAATAATCTTGACCTTATCGAGCTGCTGTTGGATTCAGGCATCAAAGATGATGCGGAGTTTCTGGAGAATTCTTCTCTTTTCGGGGCTTTTTCATCTGGGGCTTATACCGCCTTATCCCTGTTGATTGAAGCGGGATGGGATACTCAAAAAACAGGCCGCCTGGGAACATCCCTTCAGCATTATGCTGCATTTTATGGAGATCTGAGAACTCTTGTTATTCTGAAGGAAGCAGGAGTCGACCTTAGTCTTGAAGACGGAAACGGCCAGACCGCCATGGATTCTCTCATACAGGGGTATACGCTCAATGAAGGGGAAACTCTTTACACCCCCGTTGCAATCTTTCTGAAAGATGAAGGAGTCGAGGCAACACTCAAGGCGGCAGACTTGGATAATATAAAGCTCTCCCGTATAATCTATTCAAAATGGTAATTCTGAAATCAGGGTGTTTAAAACCTTCTGGAGTTAAAAAATGATTGATTTTATAGCCGATAATTTTTATTACGTTTTCCTAGGCTGGCTGGTTCTAAATCTGGTCCAAAGGCGTTACAGGGAAAGGGGCAGCAAGAAAAGAACCGCCACTCTCTTTCAGGCAATCCTTATTTTCATTCTGTACATAGGTGCGACTGTCATTAGGGAAGAAGGATTTGAACCGAAATGGATCATGGTTCCTCTGGGGATTATTGCCGCAATGATTTATATTTTCAGATCAAAGATTTTCCCTTATCGCAGAGATTGTGCTCATTGCGGGGCTAAACTGAATCTGAATCAAATTTTTCTTTATGATGCCAACCTCTGCAGCAACTGTGATCCTCTTGAACAGCCCTCAGAAGAGGAGTCTTCTGTGGCGGATGAGCCAGAGGATGGCGAACAGAAATCAATAGACTCGGAGATAACAGCCGAAGACGAGGCAGATTCAACTCCGAAGGATATTTCCTAATTTATAGAACGGGGAGGACACATGGACCTTGATAAATTGTTAAAGGATCTGGTTATCAGCGATGACCCTGAGAAAATTAAGAATACTGCCAATGCGCTAAAAGAAATGAGGTATTCCCCTATTTTACTCTCAGATTTTGAAGATTTTCTGACCGTTGATTCCTCCCGTTTTTTTCCAGAAGTGGAGTCTCTTTTAAACTCCCCGGACCTTCCAGGAGAATTCCTTCCTCCTGGCGAAACACAAGAGAGCTTCCGGGAGAAAAAAGTGAGCATCCTCATTTATCATTACAAACTTTTGAACAGATTGCGTAGGGGAGAACCCGAGGCTTGGGATGAAGTTTATGAACTCATGGAAGATGATTGATCTCTCCCCGGTTCTATGATGAGTAAAAGGTGTTACCGTAACATATTTTAAAAAGATGTTAAATTTCCCATTCCTCCGTTAAACTCATATT
Source organism: Oceanispirochaeta crateris (assembly GCF_008329965.1). GTDB lineage: Bacteria > Spirochaetota > Spirochaetia > DSM-2461 > DSM-2461 > Oceanispirochaeta > Oceanispirochaeta crateris. Next base: position 2,118,669 of record NZ_CP036150.1, on the reverse strand, counting down.
AGTAAACTCCTGTATCGATGTAGGGGTGAGGTGGGTTAACGGAAATGATTCGATGGAAAGATGTTAGTATCAATGGAAAGATGATTATCGGCTTTGGCCTTCTGATTCTTTTGACACTGTTTGTAGCCATTTGGTCTATTTTTGGTATTTCTGAAATTGTAGCGAATGCAGAAGAAGTGATTGAAGGGAATAAACTGGATTCTCTTCTGGCAGAGAAAGAGGTTGATCATCTTAACTGGGCCAACGAGGTTAACGCTCTTATCACCGATGACCAGATAAACCAGCTGAATGTTCAGCTGGATGACCACCAATGCGCCTTTGGGCAGTGGCTTTACGGACCCGGGCGGGAGGAAGCCGAGGCCTTGATTCCGTCTCTTGGCCCCATTTTGAAGCAAATAGAAGAACCCCATCGTCAACTTCATGAATCTGCCAGGAATATCAATGAGACATTTGTGCAGGCTAATCGCGATCTACCAGCTCTTTTGGCCGAAAGGCAGGTTGATCATCTACAATGGGCTGGAGAAATTCGAGACACATTCATCCGGGGAGATAAGACACTGCAGGTCGAAACCGATCATAATCTTTGCGGACTGGGGCTTTGGCTAAACAGCGAGGAAGCCCGTAGCATCTATGATAATGGTAGTTCCGAGTTCAAGTCGCATTGGGATACAATGGTGATCCATCATGAACAACTGCATGGGTCTGTCCTAGTGATCAACTCTGCTCTGTCTTCCAATTCTGCAAGGGCCATTAATTATTTTACATCAGAGACACTACCGCTACTGGATTCCACCCTGGCGGATTTAAGTGCATTGAAAAATATTGCCGAGAAGGATTTGACCGCCATGGCTCAATCCTCAATGATTTATGCCAGTGAAACAAAGCCGGCTCTCAGAACTGTTCAGGCTTTGTTGAGTGAGCTCCGGGGAGATGCAAGACTGCATCTTATGACAGATGAGGTCATGATGAAGGCGGCCCTATCCACCAGAGCCGTTGTTCTATTGATCACCATTTTTGCTTTTCTTTTCAGTCTTTTCATGGCTTTTTTCATAGCAAAAGGCATTACAGGGCCCATGGTAAAGGGAATTGCCTTTGCCGAACAGCTCTCCCGGGGGGATTTGACGGCAGTCATAGACATCGACCAGAAAGATGAAGTCGGTCAATTGGCAGTGGCTCTTTCTGAAATGCGGAACAGTCTGCGCAATATTTTCTTTCAGGTTCAACAGGGGGCGGACAATGTATTGACCGGAAGCATGCAGCTGAGTTCCACCTCGCAGCAGCTCTCTCAGGGGGCGGCCGAACAGGCCTCGTCAGTTGAAGAAATCTCATCCTCTCTTGAAGAGATGGAGGCCAATATAGAACAGACTTCGGAAAATTCTATGCAGACTGAAAAGGTCTCCAATGAGGCAGCCGAAGTTGTGGCACATGGTGGTTCTGCGGTGATGATGACTGTGGAAGCCATGAAAAATATTTCGGCCAAGATCCGAGTCATCGAAGATATTGCCAGATCAACAAATATGCTGAGTCTCAATGCCGCCATCGAGGCAGCCAGAGCGGGAGAACACGGAAAAGGCTTTGCCGTAGTTGCCGCAGAGGTCGGAAAACTGGCCATCAGCAGCAAACTCGCTGCCAATGAAATTTCGGAATTGGCCAATAGCAGCGTCAAACAGGCCGTGGAGACTGGTGAGTTGATGCAGAATATAGTCCCAAAAATTAAAAATACGGCCAGTCTTATTCAGGAAATAGCCGCCTCTTCTAGAGAGCAGCGCACAGGGGCACAACAAGTTGTGGAGGCTATCAATCAGCTGGACTCTGTGATCCAGCAGAATGCCTCGGCTTCGGAGGAGTCCGCCTCCATGGCGGAGGAACTCTCAGCACAGGCTGAAACTCTGCAATCTCTTATTTCATTTTTTAAGCTGGAAGGCGATTTCGAGAAAAAAAGAAGCCAGATTTCGGAGGATAAAAAACCGTCTCATGGCCTTTCTGATAATAGAATGAATTCAATACCGAAAGCGTCCATGGCTGAGCGGTTGGAGAGTGGCCAGGAAAATTTTGAGGAATTTTAAATATGAAAATATAAAATAAGTTATTTTTCATAATCCTTATATCTGTGTTGTATAATTGGTAATTGGAGACTACATGAAAGATCAAAATCGGAAATTGAATGCCTTGATGCTTATCAATCGCCTTCTTGTAGAAGAGACAGATCCAGCAATCTTCCTTGATTCAGTGTGTCATATCCTCGTTCGTGAAAACATCTATTCTACGGTCTGGATCGTGCTCACCCAACACAACTTACCCGTAGAGCCCTATTTCCATGCAGGATTTGCCGCCGGGGGAGATTCCTCTTTTGAACCAATGAAATACACTCTCAAAATGGGAATTTTACCTTCTTGTGTACATAAATCACTGGATTCAGGAGATTCCGTTTTGATTCATGACTCCTTAGCGGAGTGTTCCCATTGTCCTCTCAATCATCATTTAGAAAATCAATCCGATATCACCCGGCCGCTGGGCTTTGGAAGCGCTTCTCTTGGATGGATGACGGCTTCTGGTGATCCCCTTGTTGTAGAAGATGATGAAGAAAAGGATTTTTTTTCCGGAATTGCCGATTTGGTCCATTACGGCCTGAAAAACATCTATGACAAATTAACACATCATGATTTGGATTCTCAATACGAGGCTTTTTTAGAGAGTTCTTCCGATATTGTTCTTGAGTTGGATCTCAAAGGCCGTCTTCTTAAGGCCAATCATAGTGCTTTTGACCTGTTCGGGCCTCTGCTTAAGGAGCGATTCGGCCGTACTCTGGAACCAATGATGAATAAAGACAATTTCAGACTGGTTGAAGAAACCCTCAATCATGTGTTGGAAAACCCCGTACCGGTGAGTACTGTCGCAGAGGGAATGGACTGGACCGGTCATTTTGTATCTGTTTCCATTAATATTTACCCCCACTTAAACACCAAAGGAGAGGTCATCGGCTTCTCTGTTTTTCTAAAGAATAATCCTGATGCGGAGGTGAAAAAAAAGGAACCCCGCGAGAACGATGAACGGGCTTACAATCTGTTTGATAATGCACCCGTTGCCTATCAATCTCTGGACGAAGAAGGTAATTTTCTAGAAGTCAATGAGAACTGGCTTCGGATTACCGGATATGAGCGGCACGAAGTCATTGGACGGTGGTTCGGTGATTTTTTGGCCCCTGGGTATAAAGAAGGCTTCCAAAAACGATTCCCCCTTTTTAAGAAAAGAGGAACCATTCACAGTGAGTTTTTTCTGGTAGGTAAAAAGGGGGAACTGCACTATATCAGTTTTGACGGCAGGATCGGCTATAACCAGGATGGTTCCTTCAGGCAGACTTACTGTGTCCTTAGAGATGAAACTGAGAAGAAGAAAATAGAAGATGCTACCAAGGAAAAAGAAATCTATTTCCGGAATATTTTTGAATATATCAATTCGGGAATCAGTATTTTTGAACCCTATCTGGATGGAGAGGATTTTATCTTCCTCGATCTTAATCCTTTCGGACAAAAAATCAGCAATGTCAAACTGGAGGATATCAAAGGAAGAAGAGTCAGTGAGGTTTTTCCGGGTGTTTCGTCCATGGGGCTCTTGAAATGTCTTCAATTGACACATAAAACCGGTGAATCCCAATTCCTGCCGGTTCGGGAATACAAGGATGACAGGCTGACTCAAATCGTTGAAAATCATATTTCAAAACTTCCCTCAGGGAATCTTCTGGTCATTTTTGATGACAAATCCAAGCAGTTCCAGATGGAGACCCGGTTGCGTCAGACTGAAAAGATGGAAGCCATCGGTCATCTGGCGGGAGGGATTGCCCATGACTTTAATAATATCCTATCGGGTATTCTCGGATATGCAGAACTTGTGAGCCTGAAAAATGCACAGGATGAAGAAATCCACTCCTATATGGACAATATTATTTCCGCCGGGGACCGTGCTAAAAAACTGGTCCACCAGATCCTCTCCTTTAGTAGGCAGAAGCCTGAAAAAAATGAAATATTTTACATAATTCCCGTCATTCAGGATGCTCTAAGGTTGCTCAGAGCCTCCATACCCAGTTCCATTCATATCAAGACGGCATTCTCAGATGAAACGAATCCAGTTTTGGGAGATTCCACCAGTATCCATGAAATTCTGATGAATCTGTGTACCAATGCCAGTTACGCCATGGATGAGAAGGGTGTACTGGAAATCTCTTTCTTTGAAGAGAATCTGGAAAAAGAATTGGATGGGATACTGGGTAAAATCACACCGGGGGAGTATTCCATCCTCTCCGTGAAGGACAATGGTTCTGGTATGGATGCAGATACTCTGAGTCATATTTTTGAACCTTTTTTCACCACAAAAAAGGTCGGTGACGGTACAGGAATGGGTTTATCCGTTGTCTTTGGGATTGTTGGGAACCATAAGGGAAATATCACCGTTCATTCAATTCCGGATGAAGGAACCGAGTTTTCTGTTTATATCCCCCAGGTCATCCGGAATCTTGACTCAGTGCCTCAGCAGGATACTCCCGTTTTTAAAGGCAGCAATGAACATGTTCTTGTCATTGATGATGAGGAATTAAACTGTGATCTTTTTAGAGATCTCTTAATCAATAAAGGGTATAAAGTCACAACCTTTTGCGAGAGTCAGGATGTTCTGGATTATTTAGAACAGAATGCTGATATTGTTGATATCATCGTTTCTGATCAGACAATGCCTCGCATGACAGGATCGGAGCTTAGTGTAATAATCAAAGATCTCTATCCTCAGATCCCGGTTATTTTGTGCTCCGGATATAGTACGGTTGTGACACCTTTTAATTACAAGGAATTCGGGGCGGCTGCCTATTTGGCCAAACCTGTGAGAATTGAAAATCTGGTCTATACAATACATCAGGTTTTAACATCCTGATGGGGATGCTGATCATTTCCTTCTGTTGTAATACTTTTTCTTAGGAATACTCATCTTGTGCCATCTGTAAAATACGTGGTACTTTGCACTCAATGAAAGCATTTACACATCTTCCTCTCTCCCGTGAATTTCAAGAGAACCTGAAGTACCTGCATTATGAAACCATGACTGATATTCAGGAAATGAGCATTCCTCCTATTCTCCAAGGGCTTGATGTCCTGGCACAAGCCAAAACAGGAAGTGGTAAGACCGCCGCATTCGGCATTGGACTGCTCCATAATATGGATACTAGAAGATACCGGGTTCAGGCAGTCGTTTTGTGCCCCACAAGAGAACTGGCAGAACAGGTCACAGCTGAGCTGCGCCGCCTGGCCCGATTCCAGCATAATATCAAGCTCTTGAAGATTACAGGTGGGTTTCCCATGCACAAACAGGAACACTCTCTTAGTCATCAGGCTCATATTATTGTGGGAACCCCCGGGCGTGTTTTAAAGCTCCTCCAAAGAGGGTCTCTTGTGATGGATGAAGTGAAAATGATTGTGCTGGATGAAGCAGACAGAATGCTGGATATGGGATTCATAGATCAGATTCAGGGAATCATGAAATTTGCCCCTGCGAAACGGCAGACCCTCTGTTTTTCCGCCACCTTTCCCGACGAGATACAAGCGCTCAGTCAGTCGGTCATGAATGAACCTGTTGAAGTCAAAGTTGAGACTCAGCATGAAGAGAGTGTCATACACCAGCGTTTTTATGAGATGGCTCCCGTGGCGAAGACCAAAGCAGTTGTTTCTATTCTGGCCCGGTTTCGCCCGGATTCCACCATTGTCTTTTGCAATACCAAGGATTCTTGCCGGCGGGTAGAAAAAGAGCTGCAGGATTCGGGTCTTCACAGCCTGGCTCTCCATGGTGATCTTGAACAAAAAGAGCGGACGGAAGTCCTGATTCGCTTTTCCAATGGAAGCTCCAGAATCCTGGTGGCTACCGACGTCGCAGCCAGGGGCCTGGACATCAAGAATCTGGGTGCTGTCATCAATTATGAACTGCCCTTCGAAACCGAGACCTATGTCCATAGGATCGGCCGGACAGGGCGAGCCGGTTCGGAAGGCCTTGCGTTTTCTTTAATGCGCGAGAAAGAGGCCTTTAGGCTCGATTCAATCAATGAGTTTTTGAACAGCCGGTACAAAGCGGAGCGTCTTGATTTTGAAGAATTAACCTCTGTCGAGGACCTCGAATCCGCCATGGTGACACTCTCTATTAATGGAGGGCGGAGGAATAAAATCAGTGCCGGAGATATCCTGGGTGCCTTGACTTCTCCAAAGGGTATTCCCGGAGATGATGTGGGCAAAATAGACCGCCTGGACTATATTACATTTGTGGCTGTGAAGCGGGAAAGCGCCGCCAAAGCTCTGAAAGTTTTGGAAGAAGATCAGATAAAGGGGCGACTATTCAAGGCAATGATCCATGATGATTAACATAAAAATCAGTTTTAGCAGTTTGAAAGCTTGCATTCTCTTATATATTAGTAGATAAGTATTATATAAGAGAGGCTTCCAATATGTCTGAATTATTTAGCGACTATCTCAAGAAATATCAAAAAGTACTTAAAAATCTTTTCTCACAACAGAATCTGCCTTCAGAAGAACTTCAAAGAGGGATTCCCGAGAAAGTCCTGGACCAGATCACGGCCCTTAATCCATCCGCGGTCTCTATTCCCCAAGCCTATGGCGGCAGGGGGAGTCATCCTGCGGAAATTTTGAGTCTTCTGGAGTCTACATCCTATGAGTCTCTACCTCTGTCACTGATACTTGGAATCAACGGAGCCCTGTTTCTGGAACCCCTTGCCAAGTATGGTGAAGAAAAACTTAAAAATGAAACATTCCCGTCTTTTCTAAACAATAGTTCCCTGGGTGGACTCATGATTACAGAACCAGGTTATGGAACGGATGCTCTTGCCATGAAAACAAGCTGGGAAAAAAGCCGCAGCGGATATACCATCGAGGGTGAAAAGCACTGGGCAGGCCTCAGCGGCCGAGCCGATTACTGGTTGATGACGGCCAGAGAAAAGAAGGGTTCCGATGAGCTTAAACGGGACATCGATTTTTTCATCTGTGATTCATCCGACCCCAGACAGTTTGTAAAGCCCGTAGAAGAGTTTTCAAACCTGGGACTCTATATGATTCCCTATGCACGCAACAGGGTGGATATCGAAGTTCCCTCACATCACAGACTGATTCCCGGAAAATCGGGTATCCGGCTGATGCAGGATCTTCTGCACAGGAGCAGAATGCGTTTTTCCGGTATGGCTACTGGGTTTATTCACCGCATGCTGGATGAGGCTGTGAGCCATACTAGGCAGAGAGTTGTCAGCGGGAAGTCTCTTTTTTCTTATGATCAGGTCCAGAAAAGGCTCTCAGAACTCCAGGCCGACTTTACCATTTCTTCTGCGTTTTGCCGCCATGCTGCGGGTATTTCCTCCATTGATCATGATCTTTCGGGTAAATCCCTGGAAGCCAATGTTCATAAGACTGTCCTGAGCGATATGATGCAAAATGCCTCCCAATCTCTTCTTCAGCTAGTGGGAGCCAAGGGATATAAACTCAGCCATATTGCCGGCCGCTCCGTTGTAGACAGCCGTCCCTTCCAGATTTTTGAAGGCTCCAATGACGTCATCTATCAACAGGTTGCCGATCAGTTTCTGAAACATATGGCCTTGATAAAGAATTTTAATCTCTCAGAAGCCCTTGCCTCCCATCCTCTTACATCCAGAATGGCGGAGCGGTTCAAAAAAATTACATCATTTTCGGTCAGTCCCGATATGGTTCAGAGGAAAAAAGTAGATTTTGGCCGCATTCTGGGAAGGATCACCGGTTTGGAATGGACTTTAGAAATGGGACAGGGGGGCTATGATCCGGCCTTGATCAATCAGGCCCTGGAATCCATGACCGAGAGGATTCAGGCCCTGTTGGGGAGTTTTCAGGGGGGAAACAAGGCTTGCTATATCCCCATCGAATCCGGAAACAACGTTTTTTGGAGAGAAACAGTACAATCCTAAGTCAAAATCCTTTATGATTATTATAAGATAAAATACTCAAACTTAAATCATAAAAGGATTTTGATGGACAATTTACAGAGTAAAAATGCATTCATCTGTGATATGGATGGAGTTATTTATCATGGGAACAAGATCTTACCGGGAGTCTTGGATTTTGTAGGCTGGATGCAGGATATGGGAAAGAAATTTCTGTTTGTTACCAATGCCAGTGAACGCTCTCCTATGGAATTGCAGCAAAAATTATCCCGCCTGGGCATTGAAGTGACCCGGGATCACTTCTATACGAGCGCTCTGGCTACGGCTGACTTTCTCAAATCTCAATGCCCCGGAGGCAGTGCCTACGTTATCGGAGAAGCAGGCCTGACCAATGCCCTGTATGATGCCGGTTTTTCAATGAACGATGTCAATCCCGATTATGTTGTTGTCGGCGATTCCCGGGGATACAATATGGAAACATTGATTCATGCGGTGAACCTTGTTCGAAAGGGAGCAAAACTCATTGGAACCAATCCTGATCTAACCGGCCCTGTTGAAAATGGAATTGTTCCTTCAACGGGGGCTTTGATCAGCCCCATCGAACTCTCAACAGGTTCCAAAGCCTACTTTGTGGGAAAGCCAAATCCTCTTATGATGCGCAGCGCCTTAAAGAAACTGGGCTGTAAGCGGGAAGAAACAGCCATTGTGGGTGACCGGATGGATACGGATATTATAGCGGGAATAGAATCGGAAATTGATACCGTTCTTGTCCTCAGCGGAGTGACGAGTCGAAGTGATATAGAGCGTTTCGCCTATAGACCTCATTATATTCTGGATGGGGTTGGGGATATCCCTATCATTCCTTAAATACAGGAGGGGCATTTTGATCTACGAAATTCTTTGGAGAATCCATGCTGTTTTGATGGCGACATCCCTTTTAAGCATGGTTGGAGCAATCCTGGTTTCTCTTTTATGGAAGAGAAAAAAATGGCGGTATAAAACACATAGGGCTTTGGGACTTTATGCCGGAGCAGCGGGAATAACGGCTCTCTTGACGGCTTTTGTCATGGTTCAGACAAGTCACGGGTACCACCTGAGTTCCCAACACGCTGTTTTTGGAGCCTTTAGCGGAGTTCTTCTCATCTGCACCCCCCTTTTAGGTCTGAATATGAATCGTTTTAGAAATAAAAAAATCGGAAGAACAATTCATAAATCCCTTGGATATCTGACAGTCACGGGAATGGGGATTTCAATTTATTACGGATTGAGTTTGATGGGGTTTGTTTGATTCCATGTTATGGACGACAAATGTACCAGCTATTGAATTTCCTGATTTTGATGACTTCCACCTTTGTAAAGACTTCTTTCATCTCCTTTAGTCCAGACTGTATAAAGTTGAAGTAGTCTCCGTCTTCCATATATTCAATAAAATTAATAAACCAGTTTCTCTTGTCACTGTAATCGTGGAAGAGTACCACGCCCCTGGTTAGGCGGGCCGCTTCTTCAAAGAGGCATTTTCGTTTTTCACGGTCCAGACCATGAGCCACAAAGGCGGATGTCACCAAATCAAAGGAATGATCTTCCATCCCCAGTCCATCAACAACATTTCCGTAACGGCAGTTATGGCCTCTTTCGACGGCATGTCCCAGCATTTTCTCGGCAAGGTCCACCCCGCTTACATCATACCCGTATTCCGAGAGGCTCTGTACAAGGGCTCCGGTTCCGCAGCCGATATCCAGAATGCGACCTTTTTCGGGGATCTTTAGTGTGTCAATATATTCTTTGAGAACCCGGGAATATCCCCGGCATTGGTAGTTGTAAAAAAGATTATACACCGAGGAAATGCTGTTGAAGATATGCTTATGTTTCTTTAGATTCAGGTTGTGACTCCTTCGTACCGGGCCGCTATCACTTTTAGATGTTTTCTGATTTCTATATTTTGAGGGCAATGTTTTTCACAGGCGCCGCAGCGATTGCAGTTGGATGGCCTTTGATGCTCCTTAAGGAAGCTAGTTGTCCATAACTTGGCTTTGTTGAAATCACCAAATAGGGCTTCGTGGTTGTAAGCCCAGAATATTTCTGGAATATACACTCCCTGAGGACAGGGCATGCAGTAGCGGCAGTTGGTGCAGTCCACTTTTATCTTGCTGTGAAAATAATTCTGTGCCCGAATGATAATTTTGTTTTCCTCTTCGCTTAAGGAAGAGGGAAGGGCCTGGGAGGCGGTCTTTAGGTTTTCTACAACTTGTTCCATTGTGGTCATGCCGCTGAGGATCACAGATACTTTCTCTCTGTTCCATACCGACCTGAGGGCCCATTCCGCAGGAGAGCGTTTTACTTCGGCAGAATCCCAGATGGCCTGGAGCTCCTCTGGAATTTCCTTTCGGGCCAGCATGCCACCTCTGAGGGGCTCCATTACAACTACGCCCATGCCTTTTGAGGAGGCGTAGTCCATACCCTCCAGTCCGGCCTGGTAGTTTTCATCCAGATAATTGAGCTGTATTTGACAGAAATCCCAGTCATTGTCATCTACAATTTCTTTGAAGAGATCAATGCTGTCGTGGTGTGAAAATCCAATATAGCGAATTTTCCCAGCTTCAACAGCTCTGGAAAGAAAAGACTTGTAGTCATGCTTCTTCATGTTATTCCAGTTTGCCGTGTTGAGGGAGTGAATCAGGTAAAAGTCTATGGTTTCCACTCCCAGACGCTTGAGCTGCTGATCCAGAATCCTGTCCATGTCTTCGTGTTTCTTGATGTCCCAGCTGGGGAGTTTTGTGGCAATATTCACTTTCTCACGATAGCCGTCTTTCATAACCTTGCCGCAGAAGGCTTCGCTGTTTCCTCCATGGTAGGGCCAGGCTGTGTCCAGATAATTGACACCCTCATCTATGGCATGTCTGATCATCTTTAGGGCTTTATCCTCATCAATCTGACTGACATCATCTCCTATAATGGGAAGCCGCATGGCTCCAAATCCAAGGATGCTGAGTTTTTCATTGGTTTTTCCAAATGGTCTATAAAGCATGATTTTCTCCATTATTAACTCTGATAATCTCTATTATGACCCGAACACGGCCTCCCGTACAGTTCTTTATGGCTGGACCCTACTGGACGAACTGAGAGAGAGTCCTTTAGACTGATTTGAGGAGTTTTAAGGATATGATGGAACCCTGGAGTGAATTAAAGCCCTATTCAAAAATGATACATCTGGAAAACAGTCAACTGGATCTGTTTTATTTTGATACATCAAGCCCTAACTTGCCTGTTTGTATTTTGATTCACGGCCTGGCGGATGAGGCTGACAGCTGGCGGCATATGGTCAAGCCTCTGTCAGAGACTCATCGCGTCATTATTCCAGACCTTCCGGGATTTGGCCGAAGCAGTAAGCCTAGAACACTCTACTCAATTCCCTGGATTACAGATGTGATCTGTGAATTCCTCGATTCTCTGACAATTCACAAGGCCCTCTTATGGGGTAGTTCCCTGGGAGGAATCCTCTCTCAGAATATATTCTTTACCAGGCCCGATCTTGTGAGCAGTTTGGTACTTGAAGATGGAGTTATTCCTCTTACAACACAAAAAACATCTCTGCCGTTCCTCCTTTTTTTAATCCCCTTTTTGGGAGAGACGCTTTACAGCAAGCTGGGAAAAAATCCTCAAAAAGCCTATGAGACTCTGATTCCCTATTATTATGATTTGAAAGGTTTGAGTGAAAAAGACAGGTCTTTTCTTTTTACAAGGGTGAATCAGCGTGTCAGAGATAAAAAGCAGAGGTATGCTTTTTTTTCGATCCTCCGCCACATGAACTCATGGCTGCAAAGTCAGAAGAAATCCCTTCCGGATCTCTTAAGAACCATGAATATTCCCACTCTTATCCTCTGGGGAGAGGATGACCGCATCATGCCCGTGGATTTGGGAAAATCTCAGCAGGAACTGCAAGAGAACATTGAATTTGAAATCATAGAGGGAGCAGGGCATCTACCTCATCAGGAAAAGCCCGAAATCGTAGCAGAGTCTTTCAGACAATTCCTTAAGAAGCAGATCCTTTAGGCCGCACAGGAAATCCTAATCCTTAATCACAAAATCAAAGGAGCTGTTCAAAATAGCCCAGCAGGCCCCGCCCAGGGCCGACCGTTCCAGAGACGGGAGGAGGAGCTGTGTCCCTCGTAAGGGGGTGGTTTCCATATAAAAAGAGGCGGCTTTTTTCAGATGTTCCAATGCCTGGCTGCTCTTGATGTAGGGGGTATTGATCATAATGGCATAGGGGTTTAGCAGAGCTGAAATCTGAGTGATGATCTGTCCGAAAATATCGGCAAGCTGAAGGCAAATCTCTCCTGACTCTTCAGAATCCGAATCGAAGGCTCTTTTCAGTTCCGGGATGGTCACTCCCCAGCGTTTTTGGATTCTGGATATGGACAGGAAGTCTTCTGTTCTATAAAAACGGTCCTTAAAGTTCACCTGCATCTTACCAATTTCCATCGCCAGAGAGTTTTCTCCAGTCAGGAGATTATGGTTTGAATCCGTAAAGGCCGCCCCAATATCATCTGGATTTTCAATATACATAAGGTTGCGGCAGTTTCCGGTGGTACCAAAGGACGATTCTGCCAGGACCAGAGCATTGGCGTCGTTTAGAATATGGAATGGAATCTCAGAATTCCTGTTGAGCATCACCCTGAAACGAAGTGGTTTTTGCCAGCCCAGAGGGTCCGAATTTAAGACCATTCCATCATCGCTGACCCATCCGGGTATCATGACTCCCACACCCAGAGGCTGGGCGTCGGGAAGAGGGCTCTCATTCAGAAGTTTCCGGGTATTTTTGTGAATCTCCATAACCGTCTCCTCGGGAGACATATTTTTGTTTTCAACTTCCTGAACAATCAGTATCTCTCCACTTAAATCCGATAAAATGAATTGGATTGAATCGGGTTTCACATCCACTCCAATAGCACAGCAGGCTCTGGGATTGAATTGATACAGACCCGAGTTGCGGCCTATCCCTCTGTTTCCAGAACCTATTTGGGTCACAAGATGAAGACTTTCCAGATAGTTCATCAGTTTAGAAGCGGTGGATCGGCTGCATCCGAGGAGCCGTGAAGCATCAGCCCGGGAGAGAGCCGATTTTCGTCTCATGATTTTCAATAATACACGGGCATTGTATTTCATCATGTCGCTGGGAGTCAGGAGTTTTATATCCATGGAAGATCCTATTTGTTCGGAGTCTGTACAAATAGGATTTTAATGAGGGGCTTATGGCTTGTCAATCTGCCCTGCAGGAGAGGATAAAGCAAGATCAGAACTCCTTCCTTCCAATATACAGTAGACCATCATGAAGGAATTTCAGATTGGAAAAATCCGAACGGCAATGGAAACAAAGACAATTTTCTGACAGAATTTAGAGTATTATTCCCAGAATAGGGAATGAATCTTCAAAAATCTAATTTATATTTTAAACTTTTTAGTGCTATAATCATCAGGAAATTATTATTCAAACACCCGCAGGTTTTTATAGAGTATTAAAAATCAAAAATTATGAGTTGATATTCATTCTCGTTTGGATTAGGTCACTTTTGGAGGAATATATGAAAAAACTAACATCTCTTCTGCTTTTAGTACTCCTGGTACTGTCCGGTTGTAGCAAAAAAGACGACTCTTCGGTCTCAAAAGCAGAAAAGAAGGAAATATACAGGCTTAATTATGCTGTCTTCTTTCCCGCATCCCATCTGCAGGCACAAACTGCCGAAGCCTGGGCTGAAGAAGTTGGTAAAAGAACGGATGGACAGGTTCAAATCACTCTTTTCCATGGTGGAACCCTCACAAAAGCTGCCCAGACATACGAAGCAGTCGTATCCGGAGTCGCTGATATCGGGATGAGTGTCTTCGCCTATACCCGGGGACGATTTCCTCTTTTGGAGGGATTGGATCTTCCCGTAGGATACCCCGATGGAGTGACAGCCACAAGAATTGCCAATGAACTTGTTCAAAAATACAAACCTGAGGAACTTTCGGATGTTCATGTTCTATACATCCATGCCCATGGGCCTGGAATCCTGGCCAGCAGGAAAGAGATTCGCTCCTTCGGGGATATTACCTCTATGAAGATCCGGGCAACCGGCCTTTCTGCCAAGATCGTTTCTGCCCTGGATGGAACACCCATCTCTATGAGCCAGGGAGACACCTACGAATCGCTCCAAAAAGGTGTGGTGGATGCGACTTTCTGTCCTGTCGAGACTCTCAAGGGTTGGAAACAGGGGGAAGTCATTGATTATGTGGTGGATTCCAAATCTATTGGGTATACCACAACCATGTTTGTTGTGATGAATAAGGCCAAATGGGAGGCCCTGCCCGAGAACCTTCAGTCCATCATGACTGATGTGAGCGAAGAGTGGATATTCAAACAGGGAGAAGCCTGGGATGAGAGCGACAGACAGGGGGAGGCCTTTGTTAAGGACCTGGGAAAAACCTTTGTTTCCCTGAATGACGATGATAATAAAGCTCTTGTTGAGGCAATGGCTCCAGTCTATGCCGAATACGAAGCGGCTACTGCCGAAAAGGGACTTCCCGGTGAAGCCTTCCTCAATGATTTACAAGACATGTTGAAATAATCATGAGGTTTTTTACTTTTATTCGCCGGCTTATCATCGTTTTTGCCTATGCAGCAGGGATTTCTATTCTACTGATGATGGGAATTACAGTTTTGGATGTCGTACTCAGACTCTTTAACATTGGCATCACCGGTGCCTATGACCTTGTCCGTGCCTTCGGGGTCGTTTCCGTAGCCTGTGCTCTCCCCTATGTCACTGCGGCAAAAGGGCATATTGCCATTGAATTCTTCTATCATAAATGCGGGAAGAGGGGACGTCTCATTCTGGATTTTATTTTTAGAATTTCTGCATTGGTCATATTCGGATCCCTCACATATTATACCTTTGGCCATGGACTCTCTTTGTACCAGAGCGGAGAAGTCTTCCCCAATCTGGGAATGCCGGTCTTTTGGATACCCTTTGTGATCAGTCTGAATTGCCTGCTCATGATGGTCGTCTTTGTCTACCATCTCATTCATCCGGGAAAGGAGTTTATTAAACCATGAGTCCTGTTCAAATCGGAGTCATCGGCAGCCTTGTGCTTTTCGGACTCCTCTTCACGAGTATGCCCGTTGCCTTTGCCATGATTGCCTCGGGGGTGCTGGGTTTTGCCCTGATTGTCACTCCTCAGGCAGCCTTCAGCATGGTCATAGCCGAACTCTATGAAACCTTCAGTGCGTATAATCTCTCTGTGATTCCCCTGTTTGTCATGATGGGCCAGGTGGCTTTTCATGCGGGGATCAGCAAGCGTCTGTTTTACACCGCCTATATCTGGATGGGTCACCTCAAGGGTGGATTGGCCATGGCCACCGTGGGAGCCTGTGCAGGTTTCGGTGCCATATGCGGTTCCGGTCCGGCAACAGCAGCAACCATGGCCTCGGTGGCTCTACCCGAAATGAAGCGTTATGGCTACGCCGACTCTCTGGCTGCGGGTACTGTGGCTGCCGGGGGTTCCTTAGGGATGCTCATTCCCCCCAGCGTTGTCTTCATCGTTTATGCCCTTATGACAGAGCAGTCCATTGGCGACCTATTTCTTGCGGGGATTGTTCCGGGTGTACTCATCGCTTCAATGTTCTGCATCAATATTTATATCCGGTGTTCCCGGGATAAATCTCTGGGTCCTGCGGGTCCCAAGCACAGCTGGAAGGAGAAGTTCATCTCCTTAAACGGTGTTATCGAGACAGTCCTTCTGTTTTTGCTTGTCATGGGCGGTATGTTTTTGGGACTCTTTACTCCCATTGAGGCTGCCGCCATCGGTACCGCCGGAAGTTTTGTCATCGCCGGAGCCCAGAAGGAACTGAACTTTGTCAAATTGAAAAAGATACTCCTTGAAACAGTGAGAACTTCGAGTATGATCTTCTTCATTGTGGCGGGAGCCACTATTTTTGGTCGCTTTCTGGCGGTCTCCCGGATTCCTTTTGTCGTTGCTCAGGCCTTTATCACCCTTCCTTTACCGGGTGAAATTACCATGTTTTTGATCATTTTCTTCTTCCTTGTAGCCGGTTGTTTTATAGATGCTCTGGCCCTGATGCTTTTGACCATCCCCATCTTCTTTCCTGTCGTGCAGGAACTGGGATTTGATCCTGTCTGGTTTGGCGTTATTGTGGTTGTTATTACCCAAATGGGAGTGATAACTCCTCCAGTGGGTGTCAATGTTTATGTTGTTAGCGGCATTGAGAGAGATATCCCTTTGCCAGTTATTTTTAGAGGAGCCATGCCTTTCCTGGGAATGTTGGTTCTGGCTGCTGTGATTCTTATTTTGATACCTCAGATCTGCCTGTTTTTACCTGGTCTATTCTAATGAGTGAGGAATTGTATGCCATATAAAAATTTGTTTAAGAAAATCCTGTTCTGTACAGATTTCAATACAGATGCCCAGGAAGCCTACCACTATGCCCTGAATATTGCAGAAGGGAATCCTGGGAGTGAGCTGATCATCTTTCATGTTATTCCCGAACCGGATGCCCAGTTTTGGAAGTCCTATATCTACGATGTTGAGGATGTGGATGACAAGGCACGCCAGGCTATTGATTCCAAAATATCCGATGCCTATCTGAGCAAAATTCCTTCCGGAATCAGCAGCTCTGTCAAGATTGCTAGCGGAAATGTGGGAGACCAGATTCTGAAAGAGGCACAGTCTGATGAAATTAATTTGATCATCATCGGACGGGGAGCGGGGGCCAATATGATCAATCGTCTCCTGGGAGACTTCATTAAAAAACTCATACATAAAGCGCACTGCCCGGTCCTGGTTATTCCCGAGAATAAATAATCTGGTCACAGAAAATATGATGATTATACTCATGATTTAGCACTCTTTAAGAGCCTTTCTGAGTCCTCAAAAAATAGAAAATTTGGCTTCATTCGATAAAGGAACGGTGGTATACTGGACGGGAGAGGTGAGCATATGCCCAATACCAGTACATTTTCAGATAACAGTTTGTCCATCATTTTCAGTAACCTTGCTAAAGCCGCCGGTAGGCAACAGAATTATGAAACCGAAGAATTTTATAATGGTCTTTCCGGTGAATACACAGCAAGTAAGAGCGGAATTAAAGATTTATCCGCCTTAAAAGAAAATATTGCCCAAAGTTTGAAGCAAGACTATCCGGAACTGCAGAAACAAGCAGAATCAATAGGAGACAGAGGTGTTTTACGCGCTTTGAAATGGGGTGAGAAGGTCACAACAATACAAAAAAGCCTGGTAGACCGATTTCTTTCAAAAGGGGAGAGCCTGATGGAAGGGAAGGATATTTTTATCTGCGAAGCCTGTGGATTTATTTTTCTGGGTGAGACAGCCCCCGCAATCTGCCCTGTTTGTAAGGCTCCTGAATCCCGTTTCAGCAAGATTAAATAAGACAATACCATTCCATATAAGGAGATCCTAATATGTATGCATCCAGAAATATAACCCTTTGTACCAAAGACTGTCTGTGCCTTTTTGTTTGTCCCACAGCTGCGACAGATACAGAATCCGGGCAGATTGATAAGAGTCTCTGCATCGACGGGTGTCGTCAGTGTGTGGATGCCTGCCCGTCCCACGCCATATACCTTGTAACAGAAGAGTATCCCAAGGTCCAGACTAAGGACCCTCAGCAGGCTAAGGCACTTCATCAGCTGATGGAGACCAAGAGTGTCCAGATGGATGCCGCCCGGTCTTTGGCCGCTTCTTCAGAAAATCCTGGAGTTAAAAAACTGGCAAAGGCATTGGAAAGATCCTGCCGTATCCTTGGTGAAGACTGTGCCAGGGAATCAGGATTTATGATGCCCCAGGCCGATAATGCCGTAGAATTATTAAATAAATTAGGCCTCAAGTCTCCCGACTGATCCGGCCTTTAAGTCAGGGGATAAACTTATATCCCCGGCCCCGGAGTGTTTGAATATGCCGGGGCAACTCGGATTCTCCCAGTTTCTGTCTCAGTTTAGCAATATGAACGTCCACGGTTCTTGTCGTTGTTTCACTCTCATAGCCCCAAACCTCATCCAGGATAGTGTCTCTTTTCAAGAGCTCTCCCGGGTGTTTCACAAGATATTGCAAGAGGGCAAACTCCTTGGCAAGGAGATCTATCTTATCATCCTTCCGGGTGAGAGTTCCTGTATTCAGATCAAGAGTAAAATCTCCAAACTCAAAGTAAGGCTTTGTGCTGTTTTTTGCAGTCGGCAGGTTTGATCTTCTCAAAAGGGCCTCTATTCTTGCCAAGAGAAGGCCCATATCAAAGGGTTTGGCCATATAATCATCGGCTCCCTGGCGGAGCCCCATGATGCTGTCCAGGTTTGTATTTCGAGCCGTGAGCATCAGGATGGGAGTGTTGATTTTTTTACTGCGTAGATTCTGACAAACGGCAAAACCATCCCGTCCGGGAAGCATGATGTCGAGGATCATCAGGTCGTATTCTCCAGTCTCAGCTTCTTCCTGTCCGCTAATTCCATCACCTTTGACACTCGTCTCGTAGCCTTCAGCTTGGAGGCGGTCTTCTAAGGTCATTTGTACACCAGGTTCATCTTCTACTATCAATATGCGGGTCATGTGTGATCCTCCGTGGTTTTGCATTGGCAGGGCAGGTCAAGAACAAATCGGCAGCCCCTTTGCTTTTCAGGACTCAATTTCTTATAAGGACTCTCCAGGCGGAGAGTTCCACCCAATAATTCTGTTTTTTTACGGGCGATGAAAAGTCCCAGACCACTGCCTCTGATCTGATGTTCTCTGGTAAAGAGGGTCCTGTAAAAAGGATCAAAGATTTTTTTCTGTTCAGCCGGTGGAATTCCGGGGCCTTCATCTTCGATGATCACTCTCAGTTTTCCCGCTATGAGATAACGGAATTTGATTCTCAGAGGAGAGGACGCAGCAGGGCAGCCGTGGGTCATGGCATTGCCGATCAGGTTGGAGAGGATGAGTTTTGTTTCATCCGGGTAGCCAGTAACGGATTCAGGGAATCCTTCAAGATTCCAGCTTATCTGAATATTCTTGTCTTCGGCCCATGCGGCAAAGCGTCCCTTTAATTCATCCACTAGAGCAGTCATATCCAGGTCTATCTGGGACGTCTGTTTTTGATGATTTCCTTCCATGCTTGAAAAAAGAAGAATCTCTTCCACCATGGCGCTGAGGCGCTGAACCTGGTCTTTCATCACCTGTCCGTAGCGGGCTACTTTTTCGGGAGCGATGATTCCTATTGATAGATTATCCGCTGCCGATTGGATCACCGTTAAAGGGGTCCTCAGTTCATGAGTCATGGAGGCTACAAATTCATTTTCACGACTCCGCATCCTTTTCAGCTTTTTCATCTGAATCATGAGGAGAAGGAAGACGAGGGCTGTTCCCAAAATCACCAGGTTGCTGAGAAGCCAGTACAGGGCTGATTTCTTCTCTAGATCAGCATAGTAGGGAGCCTTGTCAAAGCCTATGCTGAGAATCCTGTCGGACTTTTTAACAGGATTCATTTCCGGTCTAATTGGAAAAATCCGGTCCTTGAAATTTTTAACAATTTCATCAGTCTTAGAACTCTCGTTTTCGAGCATCTCCTTATCTCCCGGAATGAAGGGATGACGGTTGTCAAAATCAATGGGCAGATGGATGAACAAATCTGCCTTGGTATTATGGGGCCAGCCGATGAGAGCCGCCAGGGGTTGGAAGCGGATGTTTTCCTCAGATTCATAGGGAGCCTTATAGTTCACAGGATCTTCACTTATATCAATCCACTGCAGGGAGTACCCAGGGAGAGATTCTTCAACCGCAGGTTGTATGTAGTAGCGTGCCATTCCTTCGGTGTCCAGAATCACCTGTAAACGGATATCTTCTCTTCCCTGAGGTGTGTGTGAAAGAATTGTTTCAAGAGGTCCGGTTTCAAAAGTAGGCATACTTTGGATCGAAAATTCTCCCTCCTTGAGGGATGCATCAGAACGGGGATCAATATGAAAGAAGGATGCTTCTCTGATGAGGAAGGGAATCTGACCATCCGGCCCATAGTCTGCAATAAGAGAGTCTAGAGAGGCCTGCAAGCTTTCATCACTGGAGCTGTCCAGTTTTTGTATGGTCTGTACCAGTAGAATCATCCTCTGGTATTCCCGCGCATAGGTTCCCAGGACTATAGATTCCAGTTTCTGAACTTCTCTGTAATTGTTCTGTATGAGATCGGCTTTGAAGAATTTGTACAGTATGAGGTTGGCCACACCAGTCAAAATAAGGAGAAGGATGATCAGCAGAAGAGTGGAGTAGTCTTTTTTGTTCGCTTCCATGGGTCTACCTTACCTTTTTAGAAGATTTCAAGCCACAAAAAAAACATTTGAATGACCCATATTTTACATATTTTACATTTCTTTTACACCGCATTAACCAAGGAGATTCCAAGAAAGAATAGAGTCTTTACTGAGGAGATTTTCATGTCAGTAGAGAAAAAGATCATTCAAATGGATGATGTGACCCCAAAGTCCAGCAAGGAGAAGAAGAAGAGGAAGGTACTAACGGGTCTGTCAATTCTTGTTCTGATCCTGGGTATCTGCGGATTCTTCTGGTTTTCGGCGCAACCGGAAACTTTCACAGTCAAGGACTATGAAAGTGCCCAGGTAAGATCCGGGCAGTTTATCTCAACCACTGAGGCCAGCGGAACGGTTATTTTGCCCACCCAGGTGGAAATTGTTAGTCCTGTTGAGGGATATGCCGAGGAATTGTACGTAGATGAGGGAGATGTGGTTACTCCTCAGGATGTATTGGCCGTTTTGAATGTGCCCGATCTGGATGATGATTTCAATGAGTTGAGTCTCAGTCTGGTACAGGCCAGGATCGAACTTGAAAGCCTCGAAAACAGTTCCGTTTATACAATCCAGGCTCTGGAAAGAACCATAAGCCGGCTGGATGCGGATATTCTGGAAGCCGAGGCAGATGTTCAGACATATAAAGAGCTGGCGAGCCTGAAGAGTTCCCGCCAGAGTGATTATGAAGACGCCCTGGATGTACTTGAAGACCTGATAGAACAAAGGGAAGACAGCCAGGCTACTCTGGATGAAGCCATCAGCTCCGGTCTTATCGACAAAAGAAAACAGCAGGCAGCCATAAACCAGTTAGAAGTAGAGCTGGCAATCGTTTTGCAGGATATTGAAGAAACAAAAATCAAGAGTCCCATTGCGGGTGAAGTCCTGAGTATCAATGAGACTCTTGCTATTAAAAGCAGTCTGATTGAGCAGTCGGATTCTCTGTTTATAGTGGCCGACCGGTCGGACGTTTATATCGATTTTGATGTGTATGAACAGTATGCGGGACTCCTGGACGAAGGAGGAGAAATGACGGTTACTATCGGAACAAATACCATGAAAGCCAGCATCATCAAGATTGGAAAAATAGCCACCATGGATACGGATGGCCTTTCTGCCATGATAAGCGTGAGAGCTAAGCCGGAAACAGAACTGACCCTCACTCCCGGTGCTTCGGCCGTGGCATCCATCACACTGGAAGTTCAGGATAATGTCCTGCTTCTTCCCCGCGGGGCTTGGCTGACAACGGGAAATCAAAAATATGTTTACCTCATACAGGGAAATAAGGCCGTAAAAACAAAGGTAACCCTGGGTGAGATTCAAGGGAATGATGTGGAGATCCTTCAAGGCTTGAGCGCCGGGGATGAGATCATTACCGGAAGCTATCAGAGCTATATTGATATGGACGAAATAACACTCAAGTAACACAACACTCTTGAATTTGAGGACTTGAGTGGATAAGGCAGCAGAGTTTCACGGGAACCCTGGTGATATAAAACAAGTAGACTTATAGGAGTTTTACAAATGATTAAAATGATAAATATCAATAAACAGTATGACCTGGGAGATACTCAAGTCAGGGCTCTCAAGGATGTTTCCTTAGAAATCCAGAGGGGAGAATATATTGCTATCATGGGACCTTCGGGTTCCGGGAAATCAACACTCATGCATATTTTGGGTATCCTGGACAGCATTTCATCGGGCCAGTATTTCCTGGAAGACTATGAAATTTCTTCTCTTCCCGATAAGGAACAGGCCCGGATTCGTAATCGCCATTTTGGGTTTATTTTTCAGAGCTTTAACTTGTTTCCCGAGCTCAGCGCCCTTGAAAATGTGATGCTGCCCATGAGTTACGCCGGGGTTCCCTGGCAGAAAAGAAAGTCCCGGGCCATCGAACTGCTGGACGAAGTCGGACTGGGTCACCGGATGAACCACCTGCCTACCATGATGAGCGGTGGTGAGCAGCAGAGAGTGGCCATCGCCCGGTCTCTTTCCAATGAACCAGACCTGATTCTAGCGGATGAGCCCACGGGAAATCTTCCTACCGATAAGGGAGAGGAGATCATGCAGATCCTCGAAAAATTCAATAAACAGGGTGTCACCGTTGTCATGGTTACTCACAACCCCGATCAGGGGAAACGGGCCAATAGAATCATCAATCTTCAGGATGGTGTATTACAGAATGAACTTTCATCGAATGATTCTATAAAGAGGGAGGACCTCCGTGCTGAATGAACCTTTTAAAATTATCATCAGACGTTTTGGAGACCGTTTTTTGGAATCAGGACTGCTGATCATCGCCGTAGCACTGGGAATCGGAGCCGCTTCTTCGGGGATAGCCCTTTTGGCCAATACTGTGAGCCTCAGTCGTGAAATCCTCGACTCTCCGGGGTACAAGGAAATTGTTGTTTCCACCGTCGGTGATGCCGACGATATGGAGGCTCCCGTCAGCCTAAAAGCCGTGGTAGAGACGGCTGTTCTTACCTCGGAGGACCTCTCCGCTGCCGACCTGGCACCGGCGGTGACCTTTGCCTATGTGAAAAATAATTCCAGAATCCATTTTATAAATGAGGAGACTGTGGCCCGGGAGCAGGAACGGCAGCAGAGGCCTGATGGTGGCGATGGAAACCAGCCTCCAGAAGGACCAGAAGGAGATGACAGGCCTCGGGAAGATTCTTTTAGTGCCGAAGATCTGGCCGAAGCGGTAGGAGAAAGCAACATTATCATCGCAGAAACCGAGGAATCCAGTGGTTATGAGGTCACTCCGGGATATTTTGATGCCTGGGACACCCAGCTGGTCGCGGGCAGCCTTTTTTCCGAACAGGATATGACTGGAAACTCCTCCATTGTGGTTCTGGGGCAGGATCTGGCCGACTCTCTTTTAGAAGAAGGCTCTGATTATGACTCTCTTCTGGGCAGGCAGCTCCTCACCAGAGAAGGCCTTTATTCAATCATAGGAGTTGTGAAAGGGGAGGAGGATACGGATCTCTATTATTCTCCCTACAGGAGCAGAGGCTCCGGGGATTTCAGGCGTTCTGCCATGAATACTCAGCTTCGATTTGCCGTGGAGGATCCCGATGAGCTGGATGCAACATCCTCACAGTTGCAGCAGTGGTTTGATAGCCAGTTTGGAGGACAGCAGCTGGTGATCTCAAATCCCCGGTCCGAGGCTCAGCAGCTGATGAACCGGAATACGGGTATTGCCCTGCTGATCATGTTTTTATCCCTTTCGGGACTTTTTATCGCCTCTGTAAACGTGTCTAATATTCTGGTGAGCCGCGCCATGAGGATGAAGAAGCATGTGGGTATCCTCATGGCCTTGGGGGCCTCCAGGCAGCAGGTCTCGTTGCTCTTTGCATCAGAATCGCTGGGCATCACCCTAATTGGAGCACTTCTTGGTACGATCTTGTCCCTTCCATTGGCAAGAACAATGCAGGAGTCTCTGGATATCACCGGTGGTACGGGGCTGTACACGCTATTGGGTGTTGTTATTTCCATGGCATTGACCCTCTTATTCGGTCTATTGCCGGTAAGACAGTATGCCAAAATCGACCCGGCCATCGCCATGAGGGCTGCCTGAGGGCTGGTCAAAATAAGGATAAAAATGATGAAGAAGTTTATAAATATGCTGATTCGAAACTGGTCCGGATCGTCGGTTAAGATTCTCCTGACCCTGGGTGCCGTGGCCTTGGGAACTGGCATCTTGATTCTGACAAATAGCGCCGGCCTTATTCTGGAAGAACAGATCACCGCCGAGATGGATAAAGAGGGTCTCATCCTTTATGTGGCCAACGGCGAATGGGACTCCTTAGGCAAGGTGGAAGAAGCAAGACCCACTGAATGGGACTCCACGGCACCTTCTGTCCTGCTGAGTGATCTGGATTCGATCAATTTTGCCGTTCCCCTGATCACTCCCGCTTTTAATCAGGTTACCACAGAGGGAAAATCCTATAATCTGAGGAATGCCGTCGGTTCGGGACCGGCCTATTTTAACGTGTTTTCTCTGGATATTATTGCCGGAAACCCCATGACAGACAATGATTTGGAGATGGGTCTTAAAAAGGTCTGGATCAGTTCGGAAATGGCCGAACTCCTGTATGGCTCGGTTGACGCGGCCGTTGGAAAGTGGATACAGCCTCCAGGTGAGATGTTGAACAGGGGCAGGCCCGGTGGTCAGGCTCAAAATGTGGTGCAGCAGTATTCCGTGACAGGAGTCTTTGAGTCTCCCAGTGAGGTCACCCGGCGTTCATACGGGATTGGCGACATGATCTACCCCTATACGGCGTTGATCACAGCCGGCGGGAACAAGCAGATGATGCTGGACATGATGTCTGCCCAGTTTGTGGTTCAAGCCGATGGAAAGTCCGTCGAAAAGCTCTCCTCCTCCATCCGTCAGGTCTTAACAAGCAATTTTGGCGATGACCTTTCCATCATCATCTGGGAGGGGTCTACCCGGGGAACCTCATCCTATATGGAAGAACTCAGGCAGTCGGTGAATGTCTTTACGGTTTCCCTCTCTATTCTGGGGATTGTCCTTTTATTGACCAGCTCCCTCGGAATTTTCAGTATCATGGTTGTAGAAGCCTTAAACCGTCGTAAGGACATTGCCCTGGAAAGAGCTCTGGGCGCCTCGAAGAAGGATGTCATCAAGGAGTTCTGGATGTGGTCGCTCACCCTGAGCCTCACGGGAGCCATGATCGGAGTTATTCTCTCCCTGGCTCTGGCAGGTCCTGTGCTCAATACGTTGTCTCCCTTAGTGGGAGAAGTGTCCGCCCAGTTCAGTGAAGCCGCGGGTATCAAGCTCCTTTCCGTATTCAGAGGTGTTTTCTTTGCCGTTCTCTTCGGCGGTGTTCTGGGAATACTCCCTTCCTTCTCTGCGGTGAAAGGCAATATTGCCGAAACCCTGAGGGAGGCTTGAAAATATGTCTTTCAAATACCTTATAGTTCTGGGATTGTTGATTCTTTCACGATTCGGTTTGGAGGGGCAAAGCCTGGACTCTCTCGAATCCATTAAGAATTATGCCCTGGAGAACAGCACAGAATACAAAAGAGTCCTTCTGGATGTGGCCATAGCGCGCAACCAGTTGGACGGTATCCTTAATCTGGATGAAACCTCATTTTCTCTGAGTACCGACAGCGATGAAGATGAAGATTGGACCTCCACCGCGGCGGTTTCTCTTCCCCTCATTGACCAACTGGGTTTCAGCGGATCTATCAATAATGATGCCAGTGGCAGCCTGGGGCTGTCATTCTCACCCCTGACACACTCTGACAGCCGAGAACAATTACAAATTAATTATGATGTTGCTCTTTTACTGGCAGAAGAAACGGCTGTCCTTACGGAAAACAAGGCGCTTTCTGCCGTGTTGAACTGGATGACTTACAGTCAGCAGTTGGCTGTCCAGGAAGAAATCGTCACCGTGAAGGAGACGGTCTACCGGGATCAGAAAATCCGGTATGAAGCCGGAGAGGCCACATTGGACGATGTTAGGGATGATCTGGTGGACTGGACCGAAGCGAGGACGGCCCTGTCGAATATGCAGGTCCTTCTCAGAGCCGGGGAGTCGGAACTCCTTCAGACGCTCGGAACAAGCCTTGATGCCGCCGGGATAGAAATCATTTCTACAGAGGATCTTATGAGCGATCTGGATAATCTCAAGAAAAGCATTACTCCCGAGAGTGCAAATCCATCCAGTGTCTACGATGTAACTTCCTCCTATAAAAATGTGGAACGTTCTGAGCATACCCTCTCTAACACCTGGATCTTTGACCCGGAGGTCAATATGACCGGGAGCATTACGATTCCGTTAGGAAGTTCGTCTCTGTCTTCTGA
This sequence comes from Oceanispirochaeta crateris, assembly GCF_008329965.1. Lineage (GTDB taxonomy): Bacteria > Spirochaetota > Spirochaetia > DSM-2461 > DSM-2461 > Oceanispirochaeta > Oceanispirochaeta crateris. The sequence continues at coordinate 2,092,562 of NZ_CP036150.1, read as the reverse complement.
CACCCTGGAATGGGAAGCGGGCATCGAGTTTGTGTTCTCCCTGGATGACTGGCAGGGGAAAGAGAAAGAGCTGAACAGACAGGACCTGGAATTATCCCGATTGGAATCGAAACAGGCCGAGATGGAAAGCCGCCTGAATCTTCAGCAGGTTCTCATCACTCTGGAAACCTCCCAGCAAAACAGCACTCTGGCTGAATTGGAAATGGAACAGTCCCGTGAGCTCTACGACGAGGCTTTGTTCCTTCAGGAGGCTGGGGAATATTCCTCTGCCGAAACCGAAGATGCCAGGCTCCTTTATGAGCAGGCCCGGGTGAACTATTTTGACATGCTGGCAGAGGAATATATGGCTTGGCGGGCTCTCATGCCATACCTGTGAGGTCTTGATGACTTCGCTTGCCTCCCCGGCAGAAACTATTATATGATCTGGGCTATGAGAAAACAGTCCTTTTCCTTACGATCAGGTCAAAATGTTTATATGGTAGGCATTAAGGGGACAGGCATGGCTGCCCTGGCCGAGATTTTTCAATCCAGGGGTCTGAATGTTACAGGCTCGGATGTGGATGAGGAATTTTATACAGACAGGGTTCTCCGGGAAATAGGAATTCCCTATTTCAATGGATTTTCTGTCGATCAAATACCCCTAAACCTGGATTTTGCCATCCGTTCGGCAGCCTATGGAACGGAACATCCCGAAGTTGCAGAATTGCTTAAACGGGACGTACCCCTCTTGCTCTATGCCGAAGCCCTGGGATTACTCTCCCGGGAACATTCCGCGGCGGCCGTTGCCGGAGTGCATGGAAAAACCACCACAACAGCCCTTTGCGGAACCCTCGTTCAAGCCCTGGGACTTCCCGGCACGGTTCTTGTCGGTAGTGCCGTCCCCGCCTTTGGGAACCGGTCGACCCTTGTTCAGGGACATGATTTTTTTCTGGCGGAAACCTGTGAATACAGGCGTCATTTTATGAATTTTTCTCCCGACCGCATGATCCTCACCTCTGTAGAGGCCGATCATCTGGATTACTTCAAGGACGAAGCGGATGTGGAAAACGCCTTCTGTGATTTTATTGCTACCCTCCCCGAAAAAGGGGCTCTTATCTACTGCCATGATGATCCGGGAGCCAGGCGCACGGCCATGCGCATGGCAGATCAGCGGCCGGATATCCGCATGATTCCCTATGGGTTTCAAGTGACCGGTTCCGGGAAAATCACCAAGATACAATCAGATGCCTCCGGGGAAAATCATTTTAGAGTGGAAGGCCTACATACCGGGTTCAGGCTTCGGATTCCAGGAGATCACATCATCCTGGATGCTGCTGCGGCTCTCCTGCTGGTGCTGGATCAGTTTGACTCTCTTGGGGGCTGTTCTTTGGATGATCCAGAAATCCAGAAATCCCTGGAAGAGGGAATCTACAACTTTACGGGAAGCCGCCGAAGGTCTGAAATCATAGGGGAATCCCAGGGAATCCTTGTCATGGATGATTACGGACACCATCCTTCTGCAGTCAAAAAAACACTGGAAGGCATTCGGGAGTTCTACCCCGGCCGGCGAATCATCGTGGATTTTATGTCCCATACCTACTCTCGAACGGCCGCCTTATTAGACGATTTTGCCAAGTCCTTTGGAGCCGCGGATGAGGTCATTCTCCATAAGATCTATGCCTCCGCCCGAGAGGTCTTTAATGGGAAGATCAGCGGTAAAGATCTCTATGAAAAAACCTGCGAACATCATAAATTGGTGCGCTATTTTGAAGAGCCCGAGGAGGCTCTTCCCTATTTGAAAGAAACCCTGAAAGAGGGTGATCTCTTCGTGACTATGGGAGCCGGGGATAACTGGCAACTGGGGCGGAGCGTTTTAAAGAGTCTGAAGGAGACACAATCATGATCAGTATGACTGGCTACGGCTACAAAGAATTTCAAAATGAGAAGGTCCGTTTTTCTCTGGAAATGAAATCTTACAATAATCGGTATCTGGACTTAATCCTCAACCTTCCCGGACCCCTGTCTCCCCTGGAAGGTCAAATCAGAGCCCTTGTCAGCGGCCGTCTTAGTCGAGGAAGGGTCGAAGTCTATCTCAGAATGAAAGAGCTGGAGGAAGACCTCTCTCTGGCAGTGGATAAAACAGCCGTCATGGCTTATGCCGAGACCTTGAGAGAAGTTCAGGCTCTTGCCGGAATTGACGGGGATATTACTCTGGAGCAGCTTCTTGGGATGGAAGGAATTATCAAGACAGATAAAAAAAGAGATCTTGAAGGCTTGTATGAGTTGATTGAGTCCCTGTTTCAGGATGTTCTGGCACAGCTTATTGAAGCCAGACAGACAGAAGGGGCAGAAACCACTAAAGACATCATGGGGCAGATTGACTTCATGGAAGATTGTGTGAATCAGATCACGGCCTTTGCCCCCCGTATGCAGGAACAGATCACAACGAATCTGAAAGAAAAATTCGATGAAATCGTGCAGGGCAAAGCGGATGAAAGCCGCATTCTGGCCGAAATTGCCATTCAGCTTGTTCGTTTTGATATCAACGAAGAACTGCAGAGGTTGAATACCCATTTGGAAGGATTCAGAAATATAGCCGCATTGGATGAACCAGTGGGGAAGAAACTGGACTTTCTTTGTCAGGAAATCAACCGGGAAGTCAACACAATCGGATCAAAAAATACCCTTGTTGAAATTGGCAGGATCGTTGTGGACATGAAAGATTCATTAGAAAAAGTAAGGGAGCAGCTTAAAAATGTTGAATAAGAAAGCCTTCAGGATTGCTATTTCAGGACGCAGTGGGTGTGGAAACTCTACGGTGAGCAGTATCCTGTCGGAACGGCTCGGATTGAAGTTAGTCAACTATACCTTTCATAATATTGCCGAAGACAGAGGAATCGATTTTAAGGAACTCTGCCAGATGGCAGAAAATGACCCCCAATGGGACTATTTTGTTGATGAGAACCAGGTCAAACTTGCCATGGAAGGACCCTCCGTATTGGGGTCCCGTCTGGCCATTTGGATGCTCAAAGAGGCGGATCTTAAGGTCTTTTTAACGGCCAGTCCGGAGACCAGAGCCTCCCGTATTCATGAGAGGGAAGGGGGAGTCTTTGAACAGAGGATGGTGGAAACCCATGCCAGAGATGAGCGGGATCATGCCCGGTACAAGAGACTCTATGAAATTGACAACAATGATTATGCCTTTGCCGATCTCATCATCAACACAGACCGTCTCAACCAGCACCAGGTTGCGGATATCATAGAAAAAGCTGCCAGAGTTGTGGCCGAAGAGAAAGAACATCCCGAAAATTCCTGAATTTAAGTTCTCTATCCTTTCGCTCAAACTAAAAAAAAGGCTCTCCCCTGGGAAGAGCCTTTTTTATAGAGCATTTATAAGCCTATTTCAAATTCAGAGTCTCTTTCTTCTCGATAAACTCGTCTTTGCTTATTTCACCATTGATAAAACGCTTCTGAAGTGTTTCCATGGGAGACTCTCTGTCGGCCGTCAAAGGAAGGTGGGAGCCCTTTCTAAAGGCCAGGTAGACAATACCCAAAATAAGAACCAAACCAATACCTAACATAATATACCCTCCATATTGAACATGTCTGAACCCCATAAATCCATCATAGACACCATTGTGAAAACCATGCATATTCTACCTCATTTCATAGTTGATAAATAAAGAATAGAAATAAGATATGAATAGGATATGAACGGGAGATAGAGAGAGTATTAAAGCAGAAGAATGGATAGATTTAAGAGAATACACATCTGTTTCTGCCTTGGGTCTTTGCCTTATACAAAGCGGTATCTGCAGTTTGAACCAGGTCGTATATGGAGGTTTCCGAATCGGGAATACAAGTTGAGATTCCGCCACTGATGGTCACATATTCATTAATGCTGGAATCATTGTGGTCTATCTTCAAAGCCATGACATCAGTTCTAATCACTTCTATCACTTTTTTTATATAATCTGATTCTGTATTGAACCAGAGGAAGATAAACTCTTCTCCCCCGTAGCGGGCCACCAGGTCAAAGGGTCTTTTCATGGCCAATTCAAATGTTCTGGACAGGGCTCTTAGGCAGTGATCTCCCTGGATGTGGCCGTAAGAGTCATTATATTTCTTAAAATAATCGACATCGGCTATCATGATGGTGATGGGCAGTTTATCTCTAAGGCACTGTTTCCACACTTTCTCGGCAAAATTAAAAAAGTACCGGCGGTTAAAGAGTCCGGTCAAACTATCACGATCTGCATAATAGCTTAGAAGAACAGACTGCTGATACCTTTTTTTATGAGATCTTTCCAGACTGATACCGCCAATAAGAGACACGAGTATGCTCAATGCAAGAATTACGACTTCAGAGGGAGGGCTGTGAAGGGAGGTAAAATATTCAAATTTTGCAGTATAATAGGCAATCAAAAGCGTGAGGGATACGGCGATGGCCAGCATATAATGCAGCCCGCTTAAGAAGAAGCTGAAAAGCACAATGAGAATCAGAGAGGGGTAGAACTGTCCAATGTCTGCTTTTTCTGCCAGCATAACGAGTCTCACGCTGATCAAAGCGGCCGCAAGAAGGGTCAAAAAAATAGAGAGGGGGCAAAGCCAGCTGGTCTTGTTGTACAGATAAATAAGGGTGCTTAGGATTATGAATGGTCCAATCCCCAGGAAGGTCAGCTTAAGGATTTCAGAGCGCCAGGGCTCCTGGAGATAAATCACATCAAGGATGCCGAATATTGCCAGAATGACCGTAGCTGCAATGAGAAAAATCTTATAGTGAAATGGATTTTCTTCCATTTTCCATTTGTAGAAATCATCTGATGTATTTAAAAAGTAAAAAAATCCAGGACTTGTCCCTTTCTGTTTCACTAGTTCAGAATTCATGTCTGATATTCCTTTTTTGAAGATCTAGTTTTTTTAATACATAAAACACAAGTCAATTTCAGATAAGGTCAACACAGTTAAGGAAAATACAATTACATGTACTTACTCTAATATTAGTACAATCCAATGAAATGTCAAAAAAAGAGCAACTCAGGGAGCTGCTCTTGAAGAAAAGATTAAGAAAAATACTTACAGTGGAGTAAAACCGGCTTCGGTGATGGCTGCCTTCACTTCTGCGAGTTTACCCTCATCTGTAAGAGTCAGGGCCACTTCTTTCTTATCTAGATCCACAACGGCAGAGGTCACAGTATCAACCGATCCTGCTGCCTTTTCTACAGACATTTTACAGTGGTTACAGCTCATGCCATCCACTTTTACTACTACATTCATCAGATTCTCCTCGTGTATCTTATCGTTTCTAACCGTAGCAACATGCCCGGATGTATCCATTTTGAAGTTTTTCAGGCTCAGTGAATTGCTTACCACAGAAACCGAACTGAAGGCCATGGCTGCTCCGGCAATGATGGGGTTAAGCAGGCCCAACGCTGCAAAAGGAATGCCTATGGCATTATAGAAAAATGCCCAGAAAAGGTTCTGCTTTATTTTTCCCATGGTCTTGCGGGAGAGTTTTACCGCGGCTGCGATCTCCCGCAGGTCTCCCCTCATCAGAGTGATGTCGGAAGACTCCATGGCAATGTCCGAGCCTTCTCCCATGGCTATACCTGTATTGGAGGTGGCAAGAGCCGGTGCATCATTCACTCCATCACCCACCATGGCCACAATATGACCTGCTTCCTGGAGCTTTTTCACCTCCAAGGCCTTGCCTTCGGGGAGTATCCCCGCCAACACATGATCCACACCCGCCTCTTTGGCAATGGCTGCGGCCGTATGGGGGTTGTCTCCAGTGATCATATACAGCTCAAGGCCCAGATCCTTCAGCATCCGGACACCCTCTGCAGAGTGATCCTTAATCCTGTCTGCCAGGGCAATCATGGCCAGAGGTCTTTCATTGTCTGCCAGGATTACCACTGTGCTTCCCATGGCTTCCAGAGCCGCTTTTTTATGGTCCATTCCCTCCAGAGATAATCCTTCTTCGATGATAAACTCCTCTTTTCCAATGAAGTAGTTTTTACCATCCAAAGAGGCACGGATGCCCTTACCGGGAAAAGAGCTAAAGTTCTCACTCTTTTTGAGTTTCAGACCTTCCTTCCTGGCGGCTGCCACAACCGACTGAGCCAGAGGGTGTTCCGAGTTGTCTTCCAGGCTGGCGGCCAGAGCCAGGAGCTCTTTGTGTGACCATCCTTCCGCCAGAGGAATCAGCTCTTTCATTTCAGGCTTCCCTCTGGTAATGGTTCCAGTCTTATCCAGAACCACAGCAGTCAGTTTGCCCGCCGCCTGCAGGATCTCTCCATTTTTGATGAGTATGCCCCGACCGGCTCCGACACCTGTACCGACCATGATGGCCGTAGGTGTGGCCAGTCCCAGGGCACAGGGGCAGGCAATCACCAGAACAGCCACAGAGGCAATGAGCCCACTGCTCAGGGAGGAGAAGACCAGCCACCATATGAGGAAGGTGAGGGCGGCGATACCAAGAACAACAGGAACAAAGATGGATGCCACCTTATCAGCCAGTTTCTGAATGGGCGCCTTGGACCCCTGGGCCTCTTCCACAATGGATATGATTCTGGCCAATACGGAATCACTGCCCACATGCTCGGCCCTGTAGCGGACTGAACCATAACTGTTGATGGTGCCGCTCACAACCTGATCACCCGGTCCTTTTTCGACGGGCATGCTTTCTCCGGTGATCATGCTCTCATCGGCGGCTGTTGTTCCTTCTAAGATCGGACCATCAACGGGAAATCTCTCCCCCGGTCGGATCACAACAATATCTCCAGTCTGTACATCGGCAATGGGAACATCTATGATGCTGGAATTCCTTTCCACACGGGCCGTTTTCGGCTGGAGGCCCATCAATTTTTTGATGGCTTCCGAAGTCTTGCCCTTGGCACCCGCCTCCAGATATTTACCTAAGAGTACCAGGGTAATAATGATGGCCGAAGCCTCAAAGTAGAGTGCAGGAGCGGCCTCCCCCTGGGCAAAAAAACCGTTGTAGACACTGTAAAAAAAAGCAGAAGATGTACCTAAGGCCACAAGAACATCCATGCCGGGACTTCCTGATTTCAGAGACTTCCAGGCCCCTTTGTAGAAACGGAATCCGATCCAGAACTGAACCGGTGAGGCTAAAATCAGCTGGAGGATGGGTTTGTGCAGAAAGTGAAGGGCTTCGATCTTGAAAAGCATGGCTATCATGGCCAGCATCAAGGGAGCACTCAATAAGGCGGCAATCAGAGTCTGAAGTTTTAAATGATTCAGTTCTTTTTTCTTCTGCTCTTCCTCTGCGCCACTCTCCTCCTTTTGGGGAATAGAGGCTCCATAGCCCGCATTTTCTATGTTTTTTATAACACTCTCTATGAGGCTTTGGACGTCTGTCTTAGATGGATCAAAGCTGACAGTCGCCTTTTCGGTGGCCAGGTTTACCGATGTCTTATCGATGCCCCCAGTCTTCATGATTCCCTTTTCAACATGTGCCACGCAGGAAGCGCAGGTCATGCCCTTTATATTGAATTGAACAATTTCCATATGGATATTCCTTTTGCTGTTATTTCAGCATTTTTCCGATGGTGCCCAGAAGCTCATCTACCGCTTCAATCCTGCCATCTTGAATCTGATGGACAATGCACCCCTTCATATGGGCCTCCAGCAGGGTCTTTTTAACACCCGCAATGGCCGATTCCACACTCATGAACTGGTGGAGGATGTCATCACAGTACACATCTTCATCGATCATCCGTGTAATTCCTCTTATCTGTCCTTCGATCCTGTTCATACGGCTTACCATAGCTTGTTTGGTTTCATATGGATGATGAGCCTTACGGATCTCTTTGACTTTTGACATATAGGATACCCCCCTATAGTATATTGTATTAATAATAGTATTGTTGTCAAGAATGATTCATCTTACCTTATACATTCACTGCAGGACTGTGATTAGAATCGGGCTCCCGCTTCCATTCCTATGCGGACAAATCCCTGGCTGGAAAAAAAATCGTTTGTAAATCCCTGCTGAGTTTCTTCACCATATAGGGATGCTTCGGGAATAATATTCATACCTACTCTGAAATTTTCTCCATGATAGAGATCGATACCCACACCGCTACCCAGGATTAGGCCTCCCAGAATATCGGATTCAATAGACTCACCGCCCGATTCCAGAGGATTGCGAAACTGCCAGAACAGGAAGAGTCCACCCATACGGGCCAAAAGATAGGGGGAAAACACCTTGAGCTTGGGGAACATATAAAAGCGGCCTTCTACTCCTGCAGAAAGAGTAAAGGCGTTGTCTTTAATCGTCTCAAACGCAGGGTGGGAAGGTTTTACATCCAGAAGGTCAAATCCGGCAAAGAGGTAAACTTCCCAGTGATCTATTTTGTCTCCAATGAGGAGTTCACCATTAAAATCAGAAGTAAAATAGGGGCTACCCGTCCAACCCCGCTCACCTCTAAGCAGGACATTCAAGGACACTGGCTCTGAAGGAGATGCCACCATGTCATTATAGTCCGGTTCATCAGGCTCCTGCCTAGAAGGTTGATCCGGCTCCTCTTCTGCCCACCAGGGAGAATCGTCCTCATCCGGAACCTCTCTTGACCCCTCATGGTCGTCTCGGCTTTTATCCATGGCATCCGAGAGACTCCCCCTGTTCCGGGGAGAGGATGTCGTACAAGAGAAGAAGAATGTGAGCGAAAGGAGAGACAGTATCAGGAAAAAAGGAATTTTCATAAGAATATAATAGTATATATATCAGGAAAATCAACTATCAAAAGGACTGATCACTCCCATCCTGTTCTTCACTGCTACATGGGTGTAGATCATGGTTGTCTCGACCGAGGCATGGCCCAGCAGTGTTTGAATGGTTCTGATGTCGTACCCTGACTCAAGTAGATGGGTTGCAAAACTGTGTCTTAGGGTATGGACAGTGGCTCTTTTATCTATTTGGGCCAGTCTTGTTGCCGTCTTAAAACTCCGTTGGAGAGTGGATGGATGCATATGGTGCCGAACCGGTAAAGATGTATAGGGGCTGAGACAAAAATCCCTGGAAGGAAACAACCAGAACCAGCTCCACTCTGTCGATGCATTTTTATATTTTTTCATCAGGGAGGGGGAGAGGGATACGCCAGGTTTCTGATTCCTTCTGTCCTCGCTGTAAATTTTTTGGCATCTGACTATTTGCTCTTTTACGTCTGTAATTAGTTTTGCCGGTAGTAGAGTGTAGCGGTCTTTATTACCCTTCCCCTGGACAACATGAATGGATGGTTTTTCAAGATCCAGATCTTTCACTCTAAGAGAGAGACACTCATTCAAACGGAGTCCTCCTCCATAGATGAGGCAGGCCATCAGATGCATCACATTGGGAAGATGATTTAAAATTCTCTGAATTTCCTCTTTGGAGAGGACAACAGGCAACTTTGCAGGAATCTTTGATCTGACAGTCTTCTCTAAGCCATCTACGGATGTTTCCACTATGTTCCTGTAGAAAAACAGGAGGGCGTTGAAGGCCTGGTTTTGTGTTGAAGAGGAGACATGTTTCTCTACGGCAAGATAGGACATATAGTTTTTTAGATCCTGACTGCTTAAATCCTCGGGTTTTTTCTGAACGAAATCAGAGAATCGGCAAAGCCAGCTCATATACGCTTTTTCCGTTTGCAGGGACTTTTGGCGCAAACGAAGAACGTCACTCATCTGTCTTTTTGATTCATCCCAATTCATATGAAGATCGTGATCTACATTTTTGGGGCCAGTGGTTTGGGACGATTCATAGTATTCAAAATGCTTTATGGCTTCCATAGCCTGGTCAATCTGCCACGGTAAATAAAGGTACATGAGGGACTTCTGAAAACCAACCAGGCTTGTTCCTGATTGTTTAAGATACTTCTGATAAAGGCTGATCCAATGGAGAAAGTAGGGGATGGCCTTGGAGTTGACTGTTGTTTTTGTATGTAAGTACTCTTCAAATCGCATTATCTGTGTCTGTCTCTATAGAGGGAAAGGAGGCTTTTTGATCCGATGATTCAAAATAACATCACAAGATGAGAAATCTTGTCCTTCTTTTGCCTTTTTCTAGAGTTTAACTACACTTTATGTTTGACTTGGATGATCAAAATCTTCAATGATCTGTCCATTTTATTTGAGGAGTCTTTATGAGCTTCAGGACCTTTTTAAAACTGGTTGAGATTCAAACTAAGATAGCCAGTTTGTTTCCCTTTGTATTTGCGACCCTTTACAGCCTCTATCGCTATGAGACTTTGAATTTCACTCGATTGGCTCTCATGTTTATATCATTACTTTTTTTTGATATGACTACGACGGCTATCAATAATTATATGGACTACAAAAAAGCCCTGGATAGGGATTTCAGAGATCTTCATAATGTCATTGGAATCGAAGCTATCCCAATCGGCCATGTCAGGATGTCTATATTTCTTATGATCACAGTTGCCATTCTAGCCGGGATACTTCTTACAGCACAGACGGGGCCGGTTGTTCTGCTGCTGGGAATCCTCTCCTTCTTTGTAGGAATCTTCTATACCTATGGACCCATCCCCATCTCACGCATGCCCCTGGGAGAGATTCTTTCGGGTTTTATGATGGGCTTTGTCATTATATTTATCTCCGTTTACATCCATGCTCCATCCATGGCTGTTCTCTCATTAAAAGAAGGGGTCCTGGTGTTGCAGATGGACTTGTTGGAACTTGTATCCATTCTTCTGGTCTCTTCTCCCTTTATATTTTTTATTTCCAACCTTATGCTGGCCAATAATCTCTGTGATCTTGAACAGGATGTTCTAAACGATCGTTTCCTCCTGCCCTATTACCTGGGTATTAAGGTTTCACTTCTTGTTTTCCGCTATTCCTATTTTGCTGCCTATCTGTTTATTGTCCTGTCGGTAATCCTTAAAATTCTCCCTCTGTTCTCACTGCTGTCTTTGATCAGTTTTCCCTTGGTTTTGAACAATATACGACTTTTTGAAGACAGACAGATCAAGGGGGAAACTTTTGCTCTGTCCGTTCAAAATCTTACTTTTTTCAGCCTGGGCTATATCTTCACTCTGGTTCCAGGACTGTTTGTATAGAACTGCTTTATTGGGTCCCATTGTTATTTTTTGTTTGAATATATGTTTTTAATTGAGAGATGGGATGATTAAAAAAAGTGATTTGAATAATCGAAATTTGGGGTAAAATAGAAAAGAGTATTACTTTCATCAAATTTCCAGTTCAATGAAATTGAGCATTGAGCACTTATCATTGCGGGAATTCCCTGAGTCAACATAATTAGGGATATTGGTATTTGGTAGAACAGGTAATAAATAATGTTATGTGTACAAAATTTATCAAGTATTACTTTAGATTACATATAAGAGGAGACAATATATGAAGATGAAGTTTATAATACTGTTCATATTCTGGACAACAACTCTAACTTTTGCTCAAACATCAGAACATCTTTTATTTAAAGGAGTACCAATTGATGGAACTTTAAGTGAATATGTATCAAAAATGGAAGAGGCGGGTTTTACCAAAATCGAAATAAATAATGGTTTAGCAATGCTACAAGGGGATTTTGCAGCATACAAAGATTGTATTATTGGAGTAGCGACCTTAGATCAAAAGGATTTAGTTAGTAAAATAACTGTAATATTCCCTGAAAGTAGAAAATGGTCATCACTTTCATCAAATTATTATAACTTAAAGGAACTACTTATAGAAAAATATGGGGAACCGTCAGAAATTGTTGAGAAGTTTGATACCTATTCTGAACCTAAAGACGATAATTCAAAAATGTATGAAGTAGGAATGGATAGATGTAAATATTACACGAGCTTTGAATTAGAAAATGGAACTATACAACTTTCAATTGAGAATGATGGCTTTTCATCAGTCTTTGTAATGTTATCATATTTTGATAGAATAAATAGTGACGTGATAAGACAAGAAGCAATAGATGACCTGTAAATGTACAAAATTTGCATATTCAAAATGAATATGAATTTGAATTGAATTATTTAGGGAAAGCATATGCTAAAATATGATGAAATTATTAATTTAAGAAAACAGTTAATGAATGATGAAATTGCATTAGAAACTGCAAAGAATCTATTCTGGAATGATTTCAAAGAAGGGCAACGCACATGGCATACTAAAGATTGGAAAGAAAGAAGAGCTAAGGTAATTAAAGATCATTGTGAAATATGTGGTAGCACTGAAACATTGACTTTACAACACCTTTCTCACCCTAAAAAATATTATGAATATGAAAAGAAAATAACGAACAAATATACTAAGTCCTATATAGACTCTACTCCAATAATTCAAAAAAAGGATTTTACAAAACATGTGATACAAAATTATGAGTATGTCCCCATCCCTCTATGTCCCAATTGTAAAAGTAGATATCCGAACCAAAGAATGAGAAAAACCCCTAAGTATCTTTGTACAGCATGTAGAAATGAATTTGCTGAACCAGTTTATAAACAAGTTAATGAGTTAATTGATCTATTTTATGAAAACAAAGAATTAATAGAAGTCCATGATAAATGTTTTATATCAAAAGACAAATGGAAAAACCAGCATAATTTACTACAGGCTATGTATTGGCTGCAAAGAAAACATTCCAAAATTAAAAATGCTGATGAAATTGGAAAAGAAGCGTTTATGCAGTTTTTGGAAGATACAATAAAATATCTATCATTTGAAGATACAATAACAGCCTGTAAAAAATGTGCCTACAGATATGATATAAAGAATATGGAGTTGTGTCCAAAATGTAAAACTTATTATAAAGGTATTCAGTATCCAACCTGCATTCAATGTTTACCAGATGAGAAACGAGAAGCTGCTTTAGAAAAAATTGATTTTGGTAAAAAAATGAAAGAAATGCACAAAAATCTTGGCATAGATTGATTTGAATTAAAAATATTGTGTCCAACATGTGACACATAACCAGCAATTGGAGCAGTCATGGCTATTGTCATGGTTTGTGCTACTGATCCCAGAAGAAAGAAAGTACTTCCGGTAACGATGCGAGCGAAATTGGTGATATACTGTTGGTTGGAAGGCAGCACAAACGCATGCCAACTTAACGCCACGCAGCTCAATTGGATGTTGTGCAGGCAAAAATGCTAGGATTCAGATTTCTGATATTTTCTCATGAAATATTTAGGGATTTTCCTTCTCTTGTTGGTATCTGTCTGTCATGGATAAATGTAGCAACCTTGTCGGCTGCGGCTGGCAGAAGTACAAATATAGTGGAATTCGCCTGCGCCTTATTCAACTGTTTTAAAATTGACCCAGTTCTGGCCGTTGAATTCTGAAGTGGGGGTGCACAACAAACTAATGCACCTGACATTCCTTTTGTCACACCTTCTTGCTTAAAGTCTTTTCAATAATAAATATTGCTTCTCAATATAGTGTTGATGATTTACCATAATGGCAAGAAGTGCGCCAATACCTGTCCTTTGGCCAGGCCAGAATGCACGTGATCAGGATGTTATGAAGACAAAAAAAACAGTAATCATAGGAATATAGTAATGGTTAAAAATAGAAAAAATTCTATTAATATTAAATCGATATCAATTACACTTATTTTATTAGTAGAATTATTTATTTCCTTGTCATTATTCGTTTTTCAAGATAAAGCAATGATTTTCATTGGATGGATACTCTTGATAACCAATTATTCATTATTCAGTATTTTAATACAAAAATCTAAAAGTGAATATCAACATAAATTAACTGTAAATAAAATTGGAAGCTACATCTTATTTATTGTTATAGTATCAATAATATGTTTCATAGGTTTTTCTTCTGAATTATTTTTAGGCGATAATTGGTCTACTGGGAGATTTTTAATTTTTATTTATGCTTCTGGTATATTTTTCCTATTTTTACCACAAACTATTTATTTTGAAAAAGAATCTCTAGAAAAAGCAGTTAAAGCATCTTTTCATCTAGTAACAAAATCCTTTTTTAGCTTAATTATTCCACATGTTCTAATTATAATCTTAGTAATAGTGACTCAATCCTTAATTAAAGTTAACAAATTGCAAAATCAAAGAGTTATTATTCTTGTATATTATTTAATTTTTATAATTTCCAACATCTACTATAATGAAATATATATTAAGACAAAAAAGATAATACATCAAAAATAAGGATAGATAATGAAAAAAATATTCATCAAAATATTATTAACTTTGCTTACCTTTGGAACACTTTATGCACAATCAGATAATACTGATGAAATCATAAAATTAACACACGAGAGTAGAATCGAAGCTGAAAGAAGTGAAGCAAAATTGATTCTAGAAGGTAACATAGATTTATATAATGAAAGATACCCAATTGACTTTATCAGTATTGCTGAATTAAACAAACAAGAGTTAAGAATACTCAGAAATTTAATATTTGCTAGATATGGTTATTCTTTTAAGTCTAATGAATTAACATCATATTTTAATAATTTCGAATGGTATAAGGCTAAAAGTACTAATGTCAATGACCAATTAAATTATGCAGATAAAAGGAATATTGAAATCATACGTACATTCGAATCAATGGATAAATCTCAACCTAATATCATAAATACAAATGAGATGGTTGGATTATGGCATGCTTCTTTGATAATGCCGTCAGGATTTTATTTAGTATTCCAATTCTATAAGGATGGTTCATTTACATATCGATATAGTCAAATGAGACAACTTCCGGAGATCGATAAATTTTCTGGTTCATATGAAATAGATGGAAATGTGATTCTACTTACCATTACTCAGACAACGATGTATGAACATACAGAAGATGTAGATTTCAGTGGAGCATTTGGATATCAATGGAGTAAGTCTAAAAGGATTTTTATAGATTCTAATGAGACTTTACAATTTCCAATAGAAAAAATTCAAACAATTGAAAAAGCATTCTCTGAAGAGGATAGATATCCACCCGAAATGGCGGACAGAGAAGTTCTTACAATAGGAAATGTTCAATTCTTTAAATATTCAGAAAATCCAGATGATTATTGATATAGAACAGATGAAATGGAAATGCTTCATAACAAGCTTTTGAAGCAGTCAGCTCTACTGTCATGAAATCAGCGATTCTGCTTCGCAGGCAGATTTCACGCCAGCTTACGAGCTGCAGCTTAAAAGAATGTTATGTACACACAATGAACATGACAACTAAATCGTGTTCATAAAAGTGCGATATATGCACACGATGACATTGACATGTACTAAAAATGGCTTACAATGGACATGATATGTGTAAAATAGCGAATAATAATTTACCTGAATTACCTCCAAAACAAGAAATTGAGACTAAGAATGTTTTAAGACATGCTATTTCTTCTAACCGAGAGCTAGCAAGGTTAAAGGGATACTGTTCTCTCTTACCAAATGATTCAATATTACTGAGTTCTATAATCTTGAAGGAAGCTTCAGCCAGTTCAGAAATAGAAAATATCATAACAACCCAAGACGCTCTATATAGGGCTATAGTTGCAAAGGAAAGAATAATTGATCCGGCAACCAAAGAGGTTTTAAGCTACAGATCAGCTTTGTGGCTTGGATATAATGAAATAAAGAAAAGCGACATTTTACGTGTCAATACAATACTCTCAATTCAAGAAGAGCTTGAACAAAATTCGGCTGGTATAAGAAAATTACCTGGAACAAGTTTAGTAAATGATACAACCGGTGAAGTACTTTATACTCCCCCTGATGATGAAGAAGTAATCAATAATCTTCTAACAAATCTTGAGAAATACATAAATTCAGATGATGAAATTGACTCCTTGATAAAGATGGCTGTCATCCATTATCAATTTGAATCAATCCATCCATTCTATGATGGTAATGGTAGAACAGGTAGAATAATAAATGTCCTTTATCTTGTTTTAAAAGGGTTACTAGATACACCAGTTCTTTTTCTTAGTTCATATATAATTAAAAATAAAACACAATATTATAGGCTACTTCAACAAATGCATAAGTCCGAAAATTGGGAAGATTGGATAGTATATATGTTAAAAGCTGTAGAAGAGACAGCAAAGGACACATATAAAATCATTTCAGACATTATGGAATTATTAGAAACGACAATTGAAGTCTGTAAGAGTAGACTTCCCAAAAATATTTATTCAAAAGAGCTTATTGAATTATTATTTGTTCAACCGTATACAAAAATTGCTTTTCTCGTAGAGGCAGGTATTGCTGAAAGACGAACTGCAAGTAAATACCTAAAAGAACTAGAGCTGATAGGAGTATTAGAGTCATTTAGATTAGGAAAAGAAACAATATTTGTTAATCGTCCTCTATATGATCTACTGCGGAAATAATAGTGGTACATAACAAGCTTTTGAAGCAGACAGTCGGGATGTCATGATCCTTGCATTCGCAACGATCCCGCCATCTTTCCACCTGCTGCTTAAAAGATAGTTCTACAGGAATAGGATATTATTTGAGTATTAATTGGTTATTAGAATAAGAAGGTTTTAAATGGCAAATACTTCAGATCTAAAAGTATATCTCATTAAAAAAGATGAAAACATAGAAAAGCTTTCTGAATATCTAGTCGATGAAAAGGGCTATATTGAAGTTAATACAAAAAATCTAATTCAAAAACAAATGAATGTAACATTTCTTTTCTTGTTGTCAAATTCCTATAACAAACCTGACTGGTATAACTTAATTCATTCATATATTGAATTAGATGCATCTATATTTAAATTAGATCAAAAGCAAGATCTACTTTTCTATAATCATAGCTTTATAGGAATAATTGAAGATTCTGATAATAAATATTTGATTTGTGGTGGCGGAGCGGCAAATACATTATATAAATCAATTGAACAATCATTTGGTATTAAAATATTAGAACGTCTTTTCGATCAAGATGAAAATAAAATCGAAATGGTAGATGATAAAGGCTTGATTGGAGATATATTAGCAAGTAGTAGATATTATAGAAGAGGTAGATCTATTATCTATGAAGATGATTTTGGGAAATATTTTCAGAAAATATTAGTTCGTTTGTCAAAAGATCAAATAGAATCTGTACTTCCAGAGTATGCAAAATTTAGATCAAAAAAAATGGGAGATTCAGTTGCAGTATCAGGGTCAAATTGTTTTAATATCAAAGGAAAAATAGATTTTATTACCTTAATCAAAACTTTGAAGGATATTTCGACAATATTAAGATCTCCACCAAAGCCTTTATTTAATACTAAATTAAAACCATTAAGTTCGAGAAGTGATAAATCATTAATACTTCAACTAGAGAATTTACTAATTTCAAAAATCATATTGATGATATTGAAGAAGAGAGAATTCGACTTTGATATCTGCAGTAAAGATATTGAAGCATTTTATTCTTCTTCAGCATACGAGATATGTATTCCAATTCTTTCATTTACAGACAAGAACCAAAAGAATACAATTACATCAGATGATATAGACAAGATTCGAACAGGATCATTTATTGATGAAATAATAATTCATATTCAAAAATCAAAAGAATATAAAGCCGCCCAAAATAAAATTAATTTTATTCATAATTTATTTACATCGATATATTTAAAAACATATGATTCTTCTTCCCACGTAACAACAGAAGATAAAATAATTAACTATATACAAACAGAATTAAATCATAAAAATATTTCTTATTTTCTTTTAGATTCTGTATGGTATGAGTTGAAAACAAAATTTGATGATGATCTTAATGAGAAATTTATTCGGAGAGTGACTAAAAATATAAACAATCTTCAATTTATAAAGAATTGGCCAATTGGCATGGATGAAAATGAATATAATGAATTATATGACAATAAAGTAAATCCTATTTTCTTACATAAAATACTAATCGGATATATTGAGATATGTGATGTCATATATATTGAAAAAAATGTAACATATATTATCCATGTTAAAGATGATTTGGATTCAAAAATCAGAGATTTAACTTCCCAGGCTTTCATTTCATCACGAATTATTGAAGAAGAAAAACGTTCAAAGAATAAAGAAAATCTTAAAAAATTATATAAATCAGCTGTGGCGAATAAACGTTTAGATAGTTCAAAAATAGATGAGAACTGTTTTATAGAATATTTTACCAAAAACAAAATTGAGTATTGTTTAGTTGTAAGGCCAAAAGGAAAAACTGAAAAAGATATCAAGGAGGGAAAATTTAGTTCTAGAATAGCAAAATTTTCACTTTTTGAATTATCTACTATTATGTATGGTGGAGAAATGAAGCTACATATTGTTATACGATGATTCTGTAGAACAAGCGCATGCAACTGACAATTTTTTTTGTCACCCTTTTTGAATACTCAAAAAGGTCGCCAACCCTTCGGGACAAAATTGCAGCTGATGCGGGCGTTGAGACTGTAGAAAAAGTCAACTTTTCAACAGCTCTCGAAGAATTTATGATAAAATTCTTAAAACGGGAGGGATCAAATGGAAAAGTATAAAGATTATTCTTATGAGCAAACCCTAATGATTCCAGTCAGCTTTGAGAAGCAAATTTTACCAGGTACTTTTGAATACACACTTTGTCATTTAATTGATCACCAGATTGACCTTTCCATATTTGCCAACCGGTATGAAAATGATTATACCGGTGCTCCGGCATATGATCCTGCCATACTACTGAAAATCATACTTTACGCCTATTCCAAAGGCATTAACAGCAGTAGAAAGATAGCCCATTTATGTAATGAAAACATCGTCTGTATGGCCCTGGCCGCAGATACAAGACCCCACTTCACAACCATTGCCGATTTCATTTCAACGAGACATGCAGAATGTGCTGAACTGTTCACCATGATTATCTCAGTCTGCTACACCCAGGGACTGATAGGAAAGAATATGTTTGCCATAGACGGTTGTAAGATCTCTTCAAACTGCTCCAAGGAGTGGAGCGGAACTAAGGCAGAACTACTGGCAAAAACAAAGAAAATAGAGAGATCAGTAAACTATCTTGTAGCCAAGCATAAGAGTACAGACAGAAGTTGGGATGATCAGAAACAAAGAGAAAAAGAAGAGAAGGCAATCAAGAAGCTGAAGGCACAGTCTGATAAAATCTTTGACTTTTTGGAGTCAAACGTTGAGCGTATGGGAAGTCAGAAAAAACCAATTAAAAGCAATATTATTGATAATGAAAGCGCTAAAATGTCTACAGGTCATGGCGTTCTCCAGGGGTATAACGGTATTGCCGCGGTGGATGATAAGAATCAGCTCATTGTCTGGGCAGAAGCTTTTGGGGACATCAATGAATCAGGACACCTCCCTGAAATACTGGAAGGAATTGATAAAACCTGTAAGAAAGCAAATATAGATGACGATATTTACGAGACTGTGACTATAACAGCGGATACTGGTTTTCATAACAAGAAGAACATGGATTTGATCCATGATAAAAAGATCGATGCCTATATCCCTGACAATCAGTTTAGGAAAAGAAATGTGACTTTCCAGGATGCCGGGAAATACAAAAAGAAAGTACAGAACTGGAAACCGGAAAAGGGAAAGCATTACTTCAGTCCTGAAGACTTCTTCATGGATACAGTTACAAACAAGCTCATATGTCCAGCAGGGCATCCCATGTGGTTGAAATCACCCAACTTTAAAAGTAGTGATGGTCGGTATGTTGGTCAGTCTTATCAGGGATATATCCATTTATGTAAAGACTGTGCTCTGCGCTCTAAATGCATCCGCAAAAAGAGTACGAAATCCAGACAGGTTGCTATCCTGAAAGAGGTTCCTGATGGCAAAGGAAACAACCCTGTTGAAGTTATGAAAAACAAGATTGATACACCTTATGGTCGTTCTGTTTATTCCAAGAGGATGAGTACGGTTGAACCGGTATTCGGTCATATTGCAGTTATCAAGAAACTAAATAGATTTACCCTGCGTGGAAAGCAGAAGGTGAACACTCAATGGCTGCTGTATTGTATGGTGCATAATATTGGAAAAATTAAGATTGAATGTGTATAGAATGAGGGTTGATATGGGATTCTGGTTAGAATGAATCAGTGGCATATGAAATCAAATGCAGAGGGTTTTTGATTGATTTCTCGATTGGATTATTTATTTGATAATAAATGTTGAGAATTGGTCAGTAATTATCAGGAAACGGAATACAGAGAATCGAGAGGTAGTTTTTCTACAGTCTCGTTGCATAGAAATCAAAAAATGGATATACGTGTTTTTGATATAAACTTCATATATTCGCGAAACGTTATATCCAATTTTATTTGAGAGAAAGCCCTAAATGAAAGATATTGAAATAAACGAAATTACAGAAAAAGACATTACTCAAATTATAGACATTTGGTATGAAGTATCGCTCCAAGCTCATGATTTTATTCCTTCTGATTACTGGAGAAATAATAAAGATCAAATGAGTGATAAATACATCCCAATGTCAGAAACTTACCAAGCAACAGATGGAGACGAAATTTTAGGTTTTATATCATTATTGGACGATTATCTTGCAGCAATTTTTGTGAAATCTGAATTTCAAGGAAAGGGCATTGGATCTTTATTATTAAATCATGCCATGAATCTTCGAAACACACTAGAATTAAAAGTTTTTTGTAAGAATAGAAAAAGTATTGAGTTCTATAAATCAAGAGGTTTTACTGTAATTTCTGAAGCAAAGGACAATGAGACTGGTGAAAGTGAGCTAGTTATGAAGTGGCACAAATAAAACTGGATATAACAGCAAATATATGCGTTGCCTTCGGCTTGGGCTTCACCACATACTTAGATGTACTTAGATTTTTGTCACAGATGTGTCAGTTAGAACAAAAGAAGTGTCTTTTTCAAATAGTAATAGCTAACCAGATATTTTGCAGCTGATATTATTACATTTTCTCTGGAATTAAAATCAACGTAAAATTATAGGTGACTAAATAATAAACAGGGTATAATATTAAAAAATTAGGATTGATATGCATGAAGAACGTTAGCTGTTATATCGACTAAAATATTTAATGCTAGAAAATGATAAATGACTGAAATAAAATTATACAAAAGAAGAACTAAAGGACTGAAAATAATTGGGATGTGTTTGCCATTTGTAGTAAGTGGACTGTGGTTTGTACTAAAAAAACCAGTTGGAACAGCAAATTACATTATAGGTTGGATTAGCACTTGTTTTTTTGGACTTG
Organism: Oceanispirochaeta crateris; assembly: GCF_008329965.1. Classification (GTDB taxonomy): domain Bacteria; phylum Spirochaetota; class Spirochaetia; order DSM-2461; family DSM-2461; genus Oceanispirochaeta; species Oceanispirochaeta crateris. The sequence goes on along the minus strand of NZ_CP036150.1, from coordinate 2,071,408 downwards.
GTATTCCAATTGGACTTTTTCAAACCTTTGATAAACGACCTCAAATAATAATATCTGAAAATGGAATTTGTGACAGAACTACAAATCAAGACGAGGTAAAGTGGGAACAGGTTATTAAAGCTTATCCAATCGACATATTTGGAAAAAAAATTGTATCCATTGTAACGGATGACACATTTATTTTCAAAAAAAAACCTTTCAATTATACCGAAAAAATAAATAAAAAAATCGGAGCAAAAAATTTCAATCTACATTTAGGACAAGTAAATATAAATGAAATTGAACTGTCTAATTTTATTAATAGAGTAAGTAACGAGAATATTGAAGAACGAAGAAATTTGATTAAGTCTTTTAAAACAAAGAAAACTAAGTTTTCCTGTTATTATTTAAAAAAAATACTTTTTTATACTATAAGCTCTATAACCATTTTAAAACTAACACTTTCTAGTGTAATTGTATTTTGGATAGTAATAGGGTTAATGGGTATTTCTGCGATAGTAGCACGGTTTCAACCAGAAAACATGACCCTTAGAAAGTATGCTTTTATTGGAGTATTACTTGGATTTATAAATTTCTTTTTGCTTTTTACTACAGTTGAAATTTATGAAAATATAACAGAGAAGTTAGTAATAAGAATTGAAGAATTTTACAAACAGAATTCCACATTACCGACGGATATTATATTAATCGAAAAAGATCTTGAACTTAATTTTATAGAATTATATTTTTTCAACCAAATTAATTATAGGAGTTTTGATAATTATTATGAATTTGAAACAAGGTTGATTTTTAGAAGACGAAAAACATATTATACAAATATCAGCGAATATAAATTATTAGCACCAAGAATATAAGTACATAATAGGAAATAAAAACACTATAGTTCAAAAGTATTTAGATTTATTGGTAATTTCTAAGGTAAATAATCAGATTTGTTGCCAATTAGCATTACTGGTTTGGAATTTTACAAAAGATTGGAACTGACAAAATATTTGTCATAATTCCCGCAAAAAATAGCGGGAATCACGCCAACACTTCGTGACTATTTCGCAGCTCAATCAGGCGTTGAGACTGCGCGCTGCGGAATGTTTCAACATAGTTGTCACATGATTTGAATTGATCATGGAGGTGACTATGGCACGTTACAGTGCACAGTTTCGGAATTTTATTTTGAAGAAGATGATGCCGCCGGAGAGCCGGTCGGCTTCCGATTTGGCAAAAGAGTACGGGATAACAGTTTCTATGATCTATAACTGGAAAGCCCGTATGAACAATGGTACCCTACAAGTAGATGATGGGGTGCAAAGTAACCGTGGCCGGAAGCTTATGGAGAAGTTTTCCCTCCTGCTTGAATCCAGGGGGATCTCTGAGGATAAGCAGGGAACCTGGCTCAGAGAAAATGGTCTACATTCCGAGCACCTTACTGTCTGGGAACAGGAGGTACGTGACTTTATGACCAAGGGTGAGCAGCAGGCTCGTGAAGAGTTGAAAGCGATTAAAAAAGAGCTCAAGAAGAATCAGAAGGAACTTGATCGTAAAGACTAGGCCCTTGCCGAGATGGCGGCCATTATCGCTCTTCAAAAAAAAACTGCACGGTTGTTTCAGGACGACGAGGAAGACTGATCCCTAGCGATATAAGAGAATGTCTCTGCGAGCAGATAGGTGTGGCCCTGGAGGCCGGAGCACGTCTTAGCCGTGCTTGTGATGCCATAGGAATACATTCACGCACATACAGGCGATGGGAGGAAGATCCAGTTGACATGGAAGCAGAAAGGTGAATACTCGGGCTCTGAGTGAACAGGAAAGGGCACACATTATTGAGATCTGTACATCAGAGAAGTATAAGGACATTGCACCGCCTGAAATCGTAGCAAGACTTGCTGAGGAAAGTATTTATATTGCCAGCACAAGGACGTTTTACCAGGTGTTGAAGGCGAAAGGGCTGCTGAATCATCGAGGTAATTCACGGCCTTCCAGAACGCCATATAAGCCCCCTGCGTTAAAAGCGATCGGTCCTGATCAGGTTTACACCTGGGATATAACATGGCTGCCAACATATGTCCGAGGCATCTTCCTGTACTGCTACGCCATTATCGACGTGTGGAGCCGGGAAATCGTAGGTTGAGCGATACATGAGAGGAGCAACGTTTTCAGTCTGGCTTGCCAACCTGGGAATATTCCTTTCGCACTCCCGCCCTCTGGTGAAAAATGACAATCCTTACATTGAGTCGTTTTTCAGGACGTTGAAGTATCATGCGGCCTTTCCTGGGCGGTTTGAAGACATCAATGAGGCCAGGGAATGGATGGGTGATTTTTTTGACTGGTACAATACTACTCACCGTCATTCCGGCATCGGGTATGTTACACCTCAGCAGAGGATGAACGGAGACGATCTGAAGCTATTTGAGAAGAGGAATCAGGCGTTGGCTGAGGCATGGGAACGGTTATCGCATCGGTTTCCCAAAAACGGACCAAATTCTGGTCGCATAAAAGAGTTGTATATTTGAATCCTTCAAAGGATACACGGAAGTTTATTTCTAAGAAGGTTTCGTAGAGGTGACATCTTGCTTGACACACAGCCCTACCTCTGCTGTTTGAATATTGTAGGGAGTTCAAAACCGACTATAGTAAGCTCTTCTCATTTCAAAATTAGGTGCACCCTCTGAGCCATTTCGAATAGTCCAGAGGGTTTTTAATAATAGAAATGATATTTAATCTCTCAGATGAAGATATTGTGATGCTGATCTTGAGACTTTATATCTTTTAAAAGACGGGTAGTTGCCAAAGCAACCATCATGCTATATAGTTTCTTTGGCAACTATATAGTTTGAAGGAAACATAAATGCTAAAGAAAATTATTGGACGAAATATATCTATTCTTTATAGACATGAGTATCAATATATAGATATTAAACTAAAAAAATATAACTTAAATAAGGTTCAAGCAGAAGTTTTATTATTTCTAAAAGACAATGATAATGTTAATCATAAAGAAATAAATGACTTTTTTCTCTTTAACAAAGCAACTATAACCAAAATTATAACTTCCTTAGAGAATAATGAATATGTTACGAGAATATCAAACAACAAAGACCAGAGGTATAAATGCATTTCCTTAACAGAGAAAGGGATAAATATAATATCCAATATCATTGAGATATTACAGCAGAGTGAAAAAATAATGATAAAAGATATCGCTGAAGAAGATATAGAAAAGATTAGTACAATACTTTCGCAGATGGTAGAAAATATTACACAGGAAAAAGAAAGCTAAAATGGATAAGAAAAACAAATTAGAATTTATGGATGTAAAAAAATTAATTATTAAAATGTCATTTCCCGCAATCATATCCATGATTGTACAAGCACTATACAATATAATTGATAGCATTTTTGTCGCACGAATATCCGAAAAGGCCTTAACGGCACTCTCTTTAGCATTTCCCATTCAGCTTACCTTAATATCAATCTTTGTTGGTTTAGGTGTTGGTTTGAACTCATACATATCAAGAAAACTGGGTGAAAGAAATAGAGATGTAGCTATAAATACTGCAGAACATGGATTTTTTATTGGGATTTTACTTTGGCTGCTTTTTGCTTTCTCCTCCGCATTTGTTCCGGAAATGTTTTTCAAACTATTTACCCAAGATCAAGAAGTCATATTCTATGCTGTTCAATATACAAAGATAATAATGATATTCTCATTTGGTAGTATCATAGCCGAAGTTTGCATGAATATTTTAAGAGCAACAGGGGATATGATCAGTTCAATGAAAATACAGCTTTTGGGCGCAATTACTAATATAATACTAGATCCTATCTTAATATTTGGATTCTTATTCATTCCTGAATTAGGAGTAAAGGGAGCAGCAATTGCTACTGCTCTTGGACAAATTATTTCAATGTTTTATGCCCTGATCCTTGTGCTTGGTAATCAGAAATTTAAGCTGAATATAAAGAAATTTCACTATTCTAAGTTGATAACTATTGAAATCCTCAAAGTTGGAATCCCTGTAACGTTTATGCAGTTTCTAGGATCTATTATGCTTTCTGGAATAAATCTTATACTAGCTCTTTTTTCAGGAACAGCCATTGCCGTCTTTGGTGTCTATTATAAACTTCAATCCTTTATATTCATGCCTGTATTTGGATTAACTCAAGGCCTTATGCCTATATTGGGATTTAACTATGGAGCAAAAAAACAGGAAAGAGTGATGGATACACTCAAATATGGATCAATCTATGCAGGAATAATCATGCTATTAGGGACAGCCATATTTCAAATATTCCCTCGCCAGTTATTAATACTGTTCAACAGCAGCTCTGAGATGGAAAGACTCGGGGTCGGATGTTTGAGGATTATAAGTTCAGGATTTCTCTTTGCAGGTATCGTAACTGTGCTCTCCACTTATTTCCAGGCCCTTGGAAGTGCTCCCGTTAGCTTAATTGTATCATTAGCAAGACAAATCATCATACTTTTACCAGTTGCCTATATTTTGAGTCTTTTCTGGGGTATTACAGGAGTATGGATAGCATTCCCTATTGCAGAAATAACATCATTTATTATCGGTCTATTTTTTACTGTAAAAGTAATAAAGAAATCGGATAAATATTATGAAACAGATCTACTTTACGCATAATTTCTAATGGTGTGGGTATAGCAGGGAATTATAATACATAATTTCCTGTTAACTGATTAAAATTCCAATGAAGTTGACCTGTTTTAGGCATAGGAATCAACTTTTCACATCGTCCTAATATATACTCTATGTTATCCCATTGGCGCTGTTCCACCGACAATCCAGCAACTTTCTGGAGCTTTCAAAGGACGAAGGATATGTAAATATTTTTTTTGATTAAAATTTCATATAAGCATGAAACATTAGAGCCAATACACAATTTGCCAAAACGCATTGTGTTCAATCCATAAATTACTCTGGCGTAGAGATTCTATGGCCGTGTTAAATAATAAGGAGATTGAAAATTATGAGTGAATTTTGGAAAACAAATTTTAGAGATAAGAATGAAATGTGGGGGGCTTCCCCTGCTGATGCCGCTTTTGATATTTCAGAACGTTTTTCAAAATATAAGTTAAACCATATTTTAATACCTGGTTTTGGTTATGGTAGAAATGCAATACCTTTTCTAAATAAGGGTATGAAAGTCACCGGGATTGAGATTTCAAGAACTGCGATTGAGTTAGCACAAAAAAGGTTAGAGAATGATGTGAAAATATATCATGATTCAGTAAGTTCTATGCCTTTTGATGAAGAACAATACGATGGTATTTTTTGTTATGCATTGATTCATTTGTTGGATGAATCAGAAAGAGTGAGTCTTATCAATAACTGTTTTAATCAACTTAGTTCTAATGGGTATATGATTTTTATCGCGCTCTCATCCAATGATTCAAGATATGGAAAGGGATTGGAAGTAAAAGAAAATACATTTCAAACCAAACATGGAATTAATTTATTTTTTTACAATATTCCATCTATACAGGAAGAATTCGGAAAATACGGATTGGTTGAATTTGAAGAAATAAATGAACCAACAGCATCAAAAGAAGGCAAACCTGTTGAGAAATTTTGGCAAATTGTGTGCAAAAAAAAATAGGAAAAGGTCAGCAGCATGATGGATACTGTTTTTGTCATGAAAGTGCTATAGCAGGCTAGATATGCTTTTTTGAGAACTTCAATCCGGGGCAGGGTAGTCAATTTACAAGTCATTGGTAGGAGAAATGGTTTGAATCAGCATGGATGGAAAAGGCCGTGGCTTGATCAATTCTCCGGATGAAGTTTATTCCAGGGAATCTAACTTAAAAGGGACATAATGCTGTATTGACAGAAGGGGCACTATACGTCTTGTACTGCCTGATTCTAAATATTTCTGTAGTTCTGAATCCTTTAATCCCGGTGAATAAATCTATTCACCGGGGTTTTAAAAACCTATCAGCCGAAGAGTCCGCTGAGAGCTTTCACATAGGCAGTATAATTTGTATACACTTTCTCATAGTCTTTGACATTTTCAGGATTAGGAGAGCAGCTTTTCCCTTTGGCGAGAGTTACATGTTCATCCACCAGAGTATTGATATCAGCCTCTTCTCCCCGTGACTTCTTAAGACACCAGAGAGCCTGAAGCGCTCCGCCCAGGGCGGCGGCTTCGTCAGTTTCGGGGACCACAACAGGCAGATCTAGAATGTCCGCTGTAATCTGTCGCCAAACCGCAGATTTGGCACCTCCTCCAATTAGCCTGACTTCCCGAGCTTTGAATCCGAGGTTCCGAAATGAATCCAGCCCCAGCTTCATCCCGAGGATGGCCGACTCAAGGGCGGAGCGGAAAATATTTTCTTTCTTCACATTGCCGGCGGTCATCCCCACGATACAGCCCTTTCCATTGGGAAAGTTGGGAGTCCGTTCCCCATTGAAAAAGGGAAGTGTCAGGATTCCTTCGCTCCCCACTGGAGCGGAAGCACCCAGCTGATCGAACTCCTTCACACCAAAATCGAAGAGCTGCCGCATCAGCTCGGTGGCTACGGTGCAGTTCATGGTGCAGAGCAGGGGCAACCATCCGCCTGTACTGGAACAAAAACCCGCCAGGTTCCCCTGAGGATCTATTACGGGAGAATCGGAATAACCATAGAGGGTTCCGCTTGTTCCCAGGCTCATGGTAAGAACACCGTCCCGGACGGTTCCTGTGCCGACAGCGCCCATCATATTGTCTCCGCCGCCGCTTGAGACCGGGATTCCTTCGGGGATACCGAATTTTCCGGCAATATCTGGGAGTATACGCCCGCTACTCTCCCAGGGTTCCAGAAGGCCGGGCAGGCAGGACATAAGATCTTTATCCGGATCCAGAGCTCTCACAAGCTCTTTATGCCAGGTTCGGGTCTTTACATTCAGCAGGGCTGTCCCAGAGGCGTCTCCATACTCCATGGTATATTCACCTGTGAGGTAGAAGTTCAGATAGTCATGGGGCAGCAGAATATGGGCCATACGTTTATACTCTGCGGGATTGTTCTTTTTGAACCAGAGGATTTTGGATGCAGTGTATCCGGGAAGGACCAGATTACCGACCTCTTTGAGAAGTTTTTCATTACCTCCAAAGGCTGAGGAAATCTCGGAACACTCCTTTGCCGTTGAGGTATCGCACCAAAGTTTTACATCTCTGAGGACATTTCCTTCTGCATCAAGGGGTACAAAACCGTGCTGCTGCCCAGAGACTCCCACGGACAGAGCTGTTTTTTTAATCTGAGGATCTATCTGGCTGAAACAGTTCTCCAGGGCCTGTATCCACCAGGATGCCTTCTGTTCTCTACTACCGTCCTCCCGGCTGATCATGTCATGGGGAGCTGTTGCAGAGGCAACAATTTTTTTGTTTTCAAAATCATAGAAAACAACTTTAGTACTCTGTGTTCCGTTATCTATTCCGATTGTGGTTTTCATAAATTAGTGACTCCTGGTAAAAAAAAGACGCAGAGATGACTCCCTGCGCCCTTAGTTCTTTAGGGATATTAGGCTTTTTTTCCGGATATATTTCCTAGGTTCTTTTTATTTTTCTTACTCTTTGAATTGATATCGTAAATTACGGCCAGGGCGATAATAGCACCTCGAACGATCTGCTGCAGATAGGAGTTCACATTGGTAAGGTTCATAATGTTATTCAGGAATCCTACTATAAATGCTCCTGCAACAGTACCGCCGGCTGTTCCGATGCCGCCTGTAAAACTGGTTCCGCCGATAACCGAGGAGGTCAAAGCTTCAAACTCATAGCCGATCGCCCCGTTGGGCAGACCCGAGTTAACCCTGGACATGAAGAGTACACCGGCGATACCTACAAGAATACCATTAACAGCAAAAGCGTATACTTTATTCCTGTTGACATTGATACCCGAGGCATTTGCCGCCTCTTCATTTCCGCCGATTGCAAATAGAGACCGCCCGAACCTTGTATGTTTCAGAATATACCATGTAGCTATGAAGAGTATGATCATGAACACAACGGGAGTCGGAATAAAACCGATATAGCCCTGACCGAAAACCGTATAATCCCCAATCTGATAGATATTCTGTCCCTTTGTATAGAGCAAAGCCGCTCCCCGCGCCATGGCCAGCATTGCCAGTGTGGCAATAAAGGGAGGAGTTTTAAACCTCGTAACCATAAGAGCATTGATCAGGTTGCAGAATACTGCGACAAAAATAGCCACAAAGAAGGCAAGAGGCAGATTGCCTGTCATTTTAAATGCCGATACGGAAAGGACTCCCGACAAGGCCAGTACAGAACCGGATGAGAGGTCCAGCATGCCACAAATGATAAGAATTGTTTCACCAAAGGCCAGAATGGTGGTAACGGCTATCTGACGGGAAACATTCGACAGATTGGCTCCTGTCAGAAAGTTCGGGTTAATCGCTGTGGAAACGATCGTTAGCACGATCAGTACAAGAAGGATACTGTATTTGTTCTTGGCTGTATCCCAGAATTGCAGAATTTTAGTTTTCATTATCAGACTCCTTTTTCATAACGCCTGTTGCCATTTTCATAATAGTTTCCTGGGAAAATTCATCCCTGGTCAGACAGCCCATAAGTTGTCCTTTTGACATGACATAGATTCGATCGCACATGCCGATAAGTTCCGGCAGTTCTGAAGAAACCATGATGATTGCCTTTTTCTTTTTAACAAACGAGGTCATCAGCTTGTAAATTTCAAACTTGGCACCAATGTCAATTCCACGGGTCGGCTCATCCATGATAAGGATCTCCGGATCATTGATCATCCATTTGGCCAGTACAACTTTCTGCTGATTACCGCCGCTTAAAGAACTGATAGACGTATCCATTGTGGGAGTTTTAACATTCATCTGCCGGCAGATGTCCTGAATGACTTTGGCTTCGTCCCGTGAGTGGAGGTGTCCTCTGTAGAAGAACTTTTTAAGGTTTGCCAAAGAGACATTTTCCCGGACACCACGGACAGGAATGATCCCGAAGCGCCGTCTATCTTCGGAGAGCATTACCACACCGTTCTTGATACTTTTTTCAACGGTGCTACTATCAATCGGCTTTCCTCTTTTCAGGATTTCTCCCTCCGTAAAAGGATCCAGTCCGAAAACCGCTCTCATAATCTCGGTACGCCCGGCTCCCATCAGACCGGCAAAACCGACAATTTCACCGTCCTTCAGATTGAAAGAGACTTTTTCAAAGTTGCCGGGACTCGTCAGATTCCTGACTTCAAGGATTTCATCACCCATAGGAACTTCTTCCTTGGGATATTCGCTTGAGAGTTCCCGCCCCACCATGAGAGCGATAACTTCATCTATAGTAATATCATCTTTATTTCTTGTTTCAATTACACTTCCGTCTCTCAGAACAGTAATTTCATCAGCAATTTTAAAAATCTCATCCATTTTATGGGAGATATAGATAATGCTGGCACCGTTCTTTTTAAGTTTGTCTATTTTTTCAAACAGCAGAGCAACTTCCTTATCAGTAATGGCGGAAGTAGGTTCATCCATTATGATAATATCTGATTTGTAGGAAATGGCCTTGAGAATCTCCAGCATCTGAATATCTGAAACAGACAGGTCTTTTAGCTGGGTTGTGGGAGAATAAGGCAGACCCTCCGCCTTCAGCAGCTCCAGGGTTCTTTTGCGGATCTCTTTCCAGTCGACTTTATGAAATTTATTAACCGGCAGACGCCCTACAAAAAGGCTCTCTTCTACGGTCATCTCTGGTATGTAATTCAATTCCTGGAAGATCATGGATATGCCATGAGCTCTCGCCTGAATCGGGTTTTTTATCTCGACTTTCTGACCATCGATGGCAATTGTTCCCGCATCGGGTTTGTATACACCATTGATGATCTTCATCAAGGTGGACTTTCCGGCACCATTTTCACCGCAGAGAACATGAACTGTTCCTTTCTGTACGGAAAAATTGATATTATCCAGAGCTTTTACGCCGGGGAAAGACTTCTCGATTTTGGAAACCTTTAACTTGATTTCTTCCATATTCAATCCTATGTAAAGATTTAAAAAAAATGGCTCCGGAAAAACTGGGCTTCCGGAGCCTTCACAATTAATTCAGGCCTTAAAGAGCACCGGCTCTTTTATGCATTTCAATGTATTCCTGAACATTTTCTTTAGTTACCAGAGGAGCATCGATGTCTACATCAAGCTGAGTTGCTTCACCGGTCAGCAGTTTGTGGCTGACTTCCAGTAGATTTTCAGCCAGAGCATAAGCACTCTGCAGGCAGGTGGATGTCATTAGTCCCTCTTCAATCAGCAGAACGGCTTCTGCAGTTCCGTCAACACCATAAGCGAGAGTATTGGAAAATGCTTTGTTGTCTTTAACAACTTCCAGAGCACCGGCACACATATTGTCATTCATGGCAATAATGGCATCAATTTTGTCATTGGACTGTACCCAGTCTTCCATCAGGCTCATAGCTTCATCTTTGTTCCAGTTGGCAATCTGCTCACCTACGATTTTAACATCAGGTCTCTTATCAAGGAATTCTTTCTGCCAGCTTTTTCTTCTTTCGTCAGCATGAAAGTTTCCGGGAGGGCCTTTTAGTATTACAACGTTGGCACCCTGGGGAACCTGAGTCAGAGCAGCGCGGGCATTGACAGCAGCCTGTTCATAAGGGTCCGCATCCACAGAGGATGCACCGGCGATTCCGGAAATACGGGCATTGGTTGTAATGCAGATGATTCCTGCTTCAACAACTTTTTCAGCATAGGGTCTCTGAGACTCACCATTATTGGGCTGGATGATAATGGCGTCAAACTTGTTGACAATTGCATTCTCGATGAGAGAGTTCACCTTATCATCTGAAGCCTGTCCGTCAAAAACTTTTACGGAGATGTCATCATATTTGTCAGCTTCTTCAATAACAGCATTTGCCAGCCATGCGGCAAAAGAGTCTGCCTGTGCTCTGGCAATATAGGCTACTTTGAATGTACCATCATCTTCACTCTGCCCATTGGCAAAAATCGGAAGGGCTGTCATACAGATCGTCAGCACTAAAAACAGAAATTTTTTCATATTCATTCTCCTTATATATTTATGGCCGAAGCCATGAATTACAATTATTAAAAGTCCGTATCTATCATTATCTTGATTTCATCATTCGGAAGGGTCGCGGCATATTCCATTGCCTTAACCGCATCTTTGAAATTATAGGTACTTGTAACAAGGGGTTTTACATTCAATTTTCCTGATGAAATGAGATTGATGACACGGGGATAGATATTCACATAGCGGAAAATTGTTTTAATATTCAGTTCTTTAGCCTGAAGGGAAACAATATCTAAGGGAACTGGACCGGAAGGCATTCCAATCAGCACAATTGTACCGCCTGGCTTTACATAATCCGCAATGCCCTCAAATGCTTTAGGGCTACCGCTGGCTTCAAAAACTATATCAACCAAATCTACATCTGATGCAGTCAGTACATCTTTGATCGCCTGTGATTTCAGATCAATCGCTGTCACTCTGGCGCTGTAATGCTTTTTAACAAAATCAAGTTTCTCTTTTTTAATGTCCGCGATAAAGACTTTCGAGCATCCCGAAGCTTCCGCTGCCAGGGCAGTTACGATACCGATTGTGCCGGCTCCCATGACAAGGGCGGTATCACCGGATGAAATCTCCGCCTTATTGGCGGAATGCATGCCGATGGCAACAGGTTCAACTAAAGCACCTTCATGAAAGGAAACATTATCAGGGAGTTTGAATGTCAGGCTTCCAGGATGCACTACCGATTCCCGCAGACAGCCATGGATAGGAGGAGTTGCCCAGAAAGCAACATCCGGATCCAGATTGTACATTCCCTGAAGAGTTTCTGTACTCTTGAAATTAGGAATTCCCGGTTCCATACAGACTCGGTCGCCCACACTTAAATGCTTTACATTAGCGCCGACTTCTGTCACGACACCGCTGGCCTCATGCCCCAGAATCATGGGTTCTTTAACAATAAAATTCCCGATGTTGCCTTCTTTATAATAATGGACATCGCTTCCGCAAATACCAACCGCAACGGGTTTTATCCGTACATCATCAGCCGTCATTTGATCATCAAGATCAAAGTCACGTAGACTGATTTTTCCTTTATCTTCTAATACAACAGCTTTCACTTTTATACCTTCCTCGCTAAACTCAAAATCAGTATCTCATCGAATTTTGCGCACGTCAACTTTTATTTTGCGCAAATTTTACGATATATTTTTACTGAATTATTGCTCTTTCATTTAAGCTGTGATTTAATAATGGTATGAAGCAGAAAAATGTCACCCTTAAAACCGTTGCTGACAAAGCCGGGGTTTCTATTACTACCGTATCCCATGTCATAAATAAAACAAGACATGTAAATCAGGACACGAAGGAAACGGTCCTCAAAACTCTGGAGGAACTGAATTATATAGGGTTTAAGTCCAGAAAGGCCAACAAAATAGAATATGTGGGAGTTATCATAGCGGATATCCGGGAGGATTATTATGTTTCCATAACAAAAGCTATAGAGACATTTGCTTCTGATATGGGAATTTCCATCCTTATCTGTGACTCAGAAGATGACCCTGCAAAGGAAAAAAGAAACATCAATATGCTTCTTGATCGAAATGTAAGCGGTTTGATCATTGCGCCCATTGAGTCTGAAAACATGCCGAAAGGGTTAACCCGATCGAATATTCCTGTCGTTCTGATCGACCGTCAGTATGAGAATCACGATTTTCTGTTTGTGGGGATCAATAATTTATACAGCTGTTATTTAGGAGCAAAATACCTCCATGAGAAAGGAGCTGAAAGAATTGGATTTATCGGTTATTCCGAGTCTGTGTATACAATTAAGCAGAGAGTTCTCGGATATAAAACCTATCAGCAGGAAATGGAAAACGGAAGAAATCCGGCAGTTCTTTCTCTTAGTTACCATAAAGAGAATTCCTATCCCCTAATAAAAAATTTTATTGAGCAGGAAAATATTGACGGAATCATTTGCGCAACATCTGCCGTTTGTTATGAGCTTGTAAGCGTCATCAATGACCTTCCGGAAGAGCAAAAGAAAAAATTGAAAGTGATAACCTATGATGACAACAAATGGTTTGATTATTTGAACTTCCCGGTTTCCGTCGTTTCACAGCCCACAGCAGAGATAGGAAATGCCGCCATTGAAAACCTAATATCATTGATAGAACACAAAGGCCCGATCGAAAATGTTAAAAGAGAGCTGCTTTATGATACCAGTATTATAGACCGCTTGTAGTACAAACAGCCCTTCCCATCTGTTTCAGACCAGCCGGCAAATGAGATCTTTGCCAGCAAATATGACAGTTAGAAAAAAACTATAAAATTTTTCAAAAAGCGATTGGTAAAACCGTTCATTCAATTGAGATTCCAAAGTATCATTTTTAAATGAATAACATTCTCATTTCTAAATTGGAAAAAGCATGAATGATAAAATGAACAAAAAAGGGATATTACCAACAGCATTACATGAAATACCTAAAGACATAGAAAAGGTACTGATGTTGGATGAGAATCTGCTGAGCAAGTGGAATGCTCTTACTCCCCTTGCTAGAAATGAGTGGGTGTGTTGGATTACCATTACAAAGAAAGATGAGACAAGACAGGCCCATATTGACCGCATGCGTGAAGAACTACTTGAAGGAAAAAAAAGGCCCTGTTGCTGGCCAGGTTGTCCTCATCGTAGAGAAAATGCCAAAAAATGGTTAAAGAATTCATGAGAGAAAAATCTGTGAATACTTCCATAGATATATTCATTGAATCCAAAATCTTACCAGAATATAAGCCGATTATTATTAAGTTTAGAAGTCTCATCAAAAAAAAGTTTCCAAATATTAAAGAAGAAATGCGTGGTGGAACAAAGCAATATTATGGAGTGCCTGTTTATAGGCATATAAGAATCATATTGACTTTAAGCCCAACTAAAAAAGGGATTACATTTTCCTTTTCGGACGGGAAGAGATTCGAGGACAAATATAATGCATTAGAGGGGAAAGGCAATACATCACTTAATCTCAGGATTGGCAAACTCGAGGAATACGGAGATGATATATTAGAATATTATATAAAACAGGCAATAAAGTTTGATCAAGATAAAGAGAAGATAAAAATAAAGAAGATTCATTCGAGTCAGTAAATCTCTCACATGAACCTGTACAATGTGCAGAATAAACATAGGACGCTAAAGGCATTGAATGGGAAGCTCATCAATGTTGATTTTTTGATTTTGAAATAAAATATAATGAGTATAATTGTTAGATCAATTTATTTTATATTAAGTGAGGTGTCATGAAATATCTAGGATCTTGTTTATGTGGTAACATTCAGTATGAAGTGGATGGAGAATTTGAAAATTTCTTCCTATGCCATTGTAAGTCTTGTAGAAAAGATACAGGTTCTGCCCATGCGGCCAACTTGTTTTCGTCAACAGCCAAGCTCAAATGGTTGAAAGGCGAAGGTGAAGTCAAAACATTTAATTATCAAAATTCCGGCCATATAAAAGCCTTTTGTCCAAATTGTAGTTCTGCTCTACCTAATATACAGATGGATGGAACGCTATTGGTTGTTCCTGCTGGAAGCCTGGATACCGACATTGATATTACTCCTTCCGGGCATATATATCTAAATGAAAAAGCAGCTTGGGATAATAATTTAGAACTTGCACCAAAATTTGAAGAGCTGCCTGTAGATAACAGTGAATAAAAATAGTACCGGCCGGCGGCATAGAAAGCTGTCATCGAAAAAGAGTGGACAACAGACAAATCATTTATCTAAATACATAAGGAACTATTAAAGGAGGTTTTGTGGCTAATACGATATTGATTGTTGATGATGAGCACAGAATCAGGAAGTTAGTCAGTGATTTCCTCAAAAAAGATGGTTTTTTAGTATTGGAAGCCCAGGATGGACAAAGTGCTCTGGAAATCTTTAGAAGAGAGAAAAGCATTGATCTGATCATATTGGACGTCATGATGCCCGTTCTTGATGGTTGGGCTGTTTGCAGGGAAATCAGAAAAGAATCAGATGTTCCCATCTTCATGCTTACTGCCCGGGGAGAAGAGTCAAATGAACTTTTAGGATTTGAAATGGGGGTAGATGAGTATATTAAAAAACCCTTCAGTCCTAAAATCCTTGTTGCGCGGGTCAACTCGATCCTGAAGAGATTGAAAAAAGATGATGTAGGAAGTGAAAAATTCGGCATCCTAGAGGTGAATAGAAAGGGCCGTTTTTTTGTTCTAGAAGGTGAAAGGCTCGAATTGTCTCCTAAGGAATATGAATTATTATTGCTCTTAATTGATAATCGGGATCAGGCACTCAGCCGTGATCAAATTCTGAATTCTGTTTGGGACTTCAACTATTATAAAGGTATGAGAACCGTAGATACCCATGTTAAAAAACTACGGAAAAAACTTGGGAAATGTGCACATTATATTCAGACTGTCCGGAATTTCGGTTACAGGTTTGAGGTCATTTCATGAGGGTATTCTTTTCAATCCGTCTTAAACTGTTTTTGTGGATTACGGCACTGGTTCTTGGCTTTGTTCTGTTTTTATTAATGCTGACCAACTTTTTTATAAAGCCATTCTATATCAATTCCCAAAAAAAGAATTATATTGAAGTGTCATCTTTGCTTAATGAATTATATTTAGACGATTTGGAATCATTTTATACCGAAGTTTTGCGGGTTGAGAGACTGGAGGGGTATATTCTCTCTCTCAGGTCTCTTGGAAATGAAATGATTTATTCTACATTTCAAAACAATGATTCTCATCCTCCAATGTCTGCTCCTCCTAGAAATCGGCCTCCCAATGAGATTCCTATTGATCAAAAGGGAATAGAGAATTTATCAATCGGACAAACAAGGTATATTTTCCAAGAGCAGTTTGATCCTATTCTCAATACGACCATTTTTAATATGATGACTATTATTTCTGATGATATCATTCTGATTTTAAGCAGGCCCCTGGCATCCATCGATCAGAGCACCCATATTGCAAGCCGGTTTATTTCTATTGCCGGAATCATATCATTGATTGCCGGGAGCATTGTGGCTCTAATCCTTTCAAGTTTATTTACCCAACCAATTCAAGAGTTGACAGATATCGCAGTCAGTATGTCCCGTTTGGATTTTAGTAAAAAATACAAAGTAACGACCAACGATGAGATTGGATCTCTCGGTTCCAGTATCAATTCTCTTTCCGATCAATTGAACCGTTCTATCAGCGATTTGCAGAAGATGAATGAAGGTCTTTTAGTCGAAAATGAGGAGAAGCAAAAAATAGATGATATGAGAAAGGACTTTATTTTTAGTATTTCTCATGAACTGCGTACACCCCTGTCTTTGATTAAGGGCTATGCAGAAGGGCTGCTTGAGAATATAGCGAGTGATGAAGAAAGTCGAAATTATTATTGTGAAGTCATTGTAGATGAAACTTCAAAAATGGAAAAACATGTGCAGAATCTACTGGAGCTTTCCTATCTTGAATCGGCAAATTACATTCTAGAATTATCCGATTTTAATATAAAGCAGCTCATCGATAGCACTCTTATGAAATATAAACGGGTTTTTCAAGAAAAGAATGTCACTTGTACATTTGATATGAAGGGAGATATTCCTGTCAGAGCAGACCGAGTTCGAATCATACAGGTCTTGGAAAATTATATTACGAATGCTCTTAATCATATTGATGGAAAAAGACAGATTTCGCTTTCTGTTGATAAAACAATTTACAATAAGGTGCGGGTCAATGTTTCCAATACGGGGAGTCTGATTCCCGAGGACAGCATCGATAAAATATGGCATAGCTATTATAAAGTGGACAAGGCCAGGTCCCGTCAATATGGCGGATATGGACTCGGCCTATCCATAGTGAAGGCAATACAAGATCAGCATGATAACGACTATGGGGTTCAGAATGCCGAAGATAAGGTCATATTCTGGTTTGAGCTTACCCCGGCAATCAATAGCTGTACTTGATAGAACAGTCTGTTTTAAAGGACGTATCCAATGTGAGGCTGTCTCCCGTGTTGAGTTCATACACAGCATTAAATGAGTTCCCTGCAATAAGATAGGAGAAGCTGAGATTCAGTTTGAGATCATCCGTAAATTTTACTGTGTTGTGTATATCCATTTCCCATCCTATGAGACTGGTAAAATACCCTTCGCCATCAAATAATTCCCCGGTGTTGGCCCCTCCTAGGACAAATTCTGTTGTATCAAGGAGCTGATTGACATCTATTTCGAATCCTAGTTCGTAAATAAACAGTCCTGGATCCGAAAAGGCAAAGTCACCACTGGAAAGACCGTCTTCTACAATGCTGAGGCTTTCGTTACTGAAATAAGACTGATTGCTGAATGAACTGCCTCCAAAAAGCAATCCCAGCCCCGTCTCCAGGTTTCCCTCGCCATTGACAACTTGAAACTGATTGATGGTGTCTGAACTTCCGTCAGTTCCGCTAGATAGATTGAATCTTGAATAGAGTTTCGTCTTTTTTGTTGTTTCCAGTTCCAATTTTAAATGGCTGTAGTATGCCGATATGGGTATTTTCAGATAGGTCGCAGCTCCGAAATTGTAAATAAATCCATAATTCCCCGAGAATCTTCTGTATTTTTTTTCAAGTTCCAAACCGGTCCAAAAACAATAATAGTAGAAGTCTTCGGGACCATTGTCCCATAAAAACATGGTCCATAAATCTGTCACTACAAAATATTCCTGACTGGCACCAAGAAAGGCGAGATAACTCAAATTGGATATTCCATCAACGACTTCCCAGGAATCGGAAAGCAGATTGGGCATTGTAATAAAGCTTTTTGCTTGAAGAAAATCGAAATCAATTTTAGCCTGGACACCAAGGTTATCATCCTCATAGACCGAACTGTCCGGTGTTTTCACATCGATAATTCCTGCTTTTCCCTCCACATCATCCCCATTGTAACCCCCATAGAATTCTTTTAGCTCTATGAGGTAAAAATCAGAACCTTCCAGTTCATTATCAAACTGTATGTTTCCCAATTCTGTAAGGATGCTGAAGTAAAAGGGCGATTGTGTTAGAATATCGATGGCAAACTGAGCTCGCATATCTGCTGCAATTTTTGCATCAGATGTCTCATAATCCATGTCGTAGTTATTAAAATAGGCTAAACGACTGCGCACTTCACCTTCAAACTCTAACTTCATTCCACCCAGTTCCAAATCTGGAATCTCTCCGAATAGACTGACTCCGCAAACGAAGAGCATCATGGTTATTAAATTTCTCAATTTATTCATATTTACTCCAGATATGTTGTTATTTTTGCTGTGTCATGCAGGAAGTCAATTTTGTCGATTTTTACATCGCTTATTTTTAAACCTGTTCTTTTTTCAAGTTCAGCAATCAACTCTTTTCTTCTATCTTCATGGATGAGTTCGATCTGTTCAAATATGATCTGTTTTGATGGTTTGTAGTTTTTAAGCCAGGTGATTTCCATAATGAAAGTTGCCAAGATTATGATGATATTAGCAAAGAGAATTTCCAGTAAATTTAAATCTGAGGTTACTGTGGAATTGATTGTCGCCATAATGATGGAGATAAACATGAAGGTCATTTCTTTAATGGGTATGGCTTCTGTCCTGTAACGCAAAATGGAAAATATGGCGAATAAGCCAAAGGCAAACCCTGTTTGAAGTGTAATCCGGCTTAAAAGGCTGGATACAAAAAAGATGAGGATGTTAAAAATGATCAGGTTAAATACGTATTCTGAGTTTTTATTGACTCTGTAATAAATTCCCAATATGAGGACGAGGATAAATATTATATCCATAGAAAACCTGCAGACTAGAGTCTGTATTTCCTGTGAATGAATAGAATCTGATAAAAGCATGGCAATATTTTCCAATGATGTCTCCTAATAATAGAACCTGCAGCTTATGAGGCCTTATTGTTTACTGTCTTTCCCCTCAAAGGGGAGGGCGCCGCATTGAGGGCTTTATTCATTTCTCGTATTTTAATTTTGATGCGGTTTGTTTTCACATGATCATAATGCCTGTAGATCCCCAGGCAGTATTTGCTTATGGATATTGGTTTGATTCTTTTCTCTTTCAATTTCCTGTCAATGGATGATGACTTAAGATCTCCTTCGTGCTTAATCTCGATAATGGCCATGTCTTCATAGGAAGAACTCTTATGATCCGCGGTAAATCTCAAATTGAGATCGATGGTTATCCTTTCTTTCAACGATTTATCCACCAGGGTGATCCTGTCATAATTGATTTTGAGGACTTCTCTCAGCTTATTGATGGAATCGGGATAGTTCTTGTAGAGAAACTCCTTAATTTCATTTCTATGGGTCGTTTCTGTGATTTCAATTCTTTTTTTTATAGTTCTTTTTTTATTGTTCTTAAATTTCAGTTCCAGAAATTGCAGACCTGTGGTCATATAGGTCCTTTTCCTGATCTTATAGCGATTCAGTTTTCCATTTTGATGGGTATTGTACAGGTCAAAATGGGGAGAATCGAAGTACCTGGATTCATAAGGCATGAGCCTTTGTTTTTGAATTTCCAGAATAAAATAATCTTCATGAATCTTATCCAGAATCAATGCCAGTGTTTTCCGGTTGATGATGTATTTACTTTCTTTCCTGTTCATCAGCTTCACCGATTCCATATCTTTCAATTCGATTTTATTAAAGTTGGTTAAGCTGTACTTTATATAATTCAACATTGTTTTTACTCCTCAAGGTATGACGAAACCGTGGAGAACTGGCTAGAAATTAGAGTTTTAAGATCAGACAGACCTTGTGTAAAATCACTGTCTTGATCAAACCATGTATATCCTTCTATTTCTCCATCAGCTCCTATGACATAGTTCTCAATCAGGTCTGAATATGTTTGCATTTGATCTTCTATGGTGTTCGAGATATTAAAGATCCCCACATTCGATGTTGTGCTGTGAGTGTCTGATGAAAAGTAAGAATCACTGTTGTTAAAAAAAGTCGCTAGTTTTGCCTTATAGGATGTAACGTATGTGTCCTGATTCATCACGTAGTATAGAAGAGGCCAATCTCTATCGTTATAATCACTGCTTGTGTCGTAGATGCTTAGGCACTGACCACTAAAGCTGCTGGTGGACAGGGTAAAAGACTCGTTGAGATCCCAAGGAAACCATGTGAGTCTTCCTCCATCATCGGGATCTCCGTAGAGGTAATAGTTGTGTGCCTTGGAGCCGTAAACGTCCCAGTTTCTGGAAAAGTTATTTATGGCCAGATAGTCAAGAAATTTATCTACGTCAAAGACTGACTCCAGAGTCGCCTGCCAGGACGAGTCATCAGAACCGGAGGGCGTCTTATCTAGGGCGCTTATCAGTGATTTTATATCACTCCAGTCTGCCTCACTTTCATTCGTTTTTTTCTCATACCAGGCCTCATTAAAAGAATCCAGAGTTGAGTTTGTTTCATCATCGGGCTTATACAAATTCCCGCTGCCATCGGTAAACTGTTCATCCAGCATTTGATCTGAGGGATCTTCAATCATACTGTAGAGACCCCAGTATACAGGTCCATTCCCGTCTCCAACATCAATAAAGATGCGGCAGAAGGCCACTTCTGCCACCTCTACTCCTGCTTCCTTGTAAAGGTCTGAGGCAATTTTATCGCGGATTAGAGAATCATCATCTTTCCCGTTGCTGAAAGTCATTTTTTCAAAACCCCAGAACCGCTGGTCTTCAATTTCGGAGTATATATAATCAAATTCATCAAAATTTAATCGGAAGGGCAGCTTATGAATACCACCCTGCCAGGCATCCCGTAGGGAGGAATTTCCTTTGTACCGCATACCGACATGCCACCAGGTCCGTTCTTCATCGCTGCCGTCAGCAGGATTGAATCTGAGGGTAACCGGAACATAGATGGGATCACTGTCGGTCTCGGACATTCTTCCTGCCTGACCAAAACTACCATACAGGGTTGTCATGTCCTCTTCCATGAGTTTGTAATAATCATTGTCTATTGTGATATCTATCCTCTGCACAAGGGAGTCGTTAAAAATCTTATCGTAATCGGCATCGGCGTTTTCACTATGGCTGGCAGTACTGTATCCGTCCCAGCTGGTCATAGACTCCACAAATGAAAGTTCCCCGAAATCTTCGCTGAGATTTGAAAGCGGGTTTTCGCAACTCAGAGTCATTAAGACCAATACAAACAGGGCAATACATAGAAATCCGGGCTTAGTTTTTTTATTCTTTATCCCTTGATACTTGTTCATACTGAGAAATCTATTTTTTGGAGTTGAACTCTATGTGTTTATAATGTGTCTTTTGTGAGTCCATAAGTTCTATGGATAATATGGAGGATTGGCTGTGCAGTATTTATGACTATCAGTACATCTTGAGTTTCTTATTGATGGACTTAGATTTTTGTCACATATGTGATGGCCAGGATATTCAATCATGATATCACTGATGAACAAGATCGTTGCTTTCTGTTCCCATATCCTGATTGGTTATTAATCATCTTTCAGGCTAAACATACTTGAGTCATCCAGAAAGGGATAATTCGCTGTGAAATAATCTTCTACAGATGAGTCGGGATCGCCAATATATAGGATTGAAAAATTAATATTGCTACCTGTTTGACTGATATGTCCAGAAATTTCACCAATATTGATGATTTGACCTTCTTCAATCGTAAACTCAATAGGAGGGTCGTCTCTGAATCTCTCAGTCCCAAATGTGGAATTGAGAAAATCAACAAGGGTCATTTTTGTAAGGGTATACTTTCCAGGGAGAATACTTATGGCTTTATACGAATCCTGATCCTTCTCTTCCATAATCACACCATAAACCTTATCGAGGTCGGTATTTTTAAATTCAAGATAAATACTGAATTTACTGTTTGTTTTCAAAGAATACTTACCAAGCATGATTGATTCCTGCTTTTGGGGATTGTAATCAGGGTTTAAAAGAGCAGTATTTGTAGCACAAGAGAAAAGCAGTAATGAAGATAGAAATAATGTAGTAAAATCTTTCAAAATTAACTCCTAGAAATCTACAGTCTTATTATGTTCTCTGTATGAGAATACGGGCTGTAAATTCCCGGTGATTGAAGTTTGAGAAATAATTTTTGTGAAAATACTGCCATTAACATTACAATGGTGCCACAACTATGGAACCAATGGTAAAGTGGTCTATCCCTAAGAGCCTGGAAGGATGATAAAAATAAAATCCTCTTGATCTGTTCATATTGACACTATAGTATTTTTCAATCTCTTCACTGAAATAGGACATATAGATGAATCATTGGATAAAAGAACTTCTCATAAATTTAGATGATCATGTGGATGACATTTCCAAGCAAAAAATACTTGAAAAATGTGGACCCCATTGCCCATTCAGTCATTTGCCCAACGAAAAAATATTAGAGCTTCGTCATCAATCAAAAAATGAGGAAGACTTTTTAGATAAGCTGATTGATGTATGGCACTTAAAGAAGGAGAATAATCAACACTATGTTGTTTTTGACCAATGCTACTGCCCTTTGGTGAACAATGATATTCAAAACTCATCAAAAACAATGTGTTATTGTACTCTTGGCAATTTAAAACATAAGTTTAAAATAAGTCTTGGTCGGGAAGTTGAAGTTCAAATTTTAAAAACTGTACTAAATGGTGACGATGAATGCCGGTTCAAAATCGGCATTTCTCCAGAACCAGAAGGTGGCTCCAACAGAGTTCCTAAGAGGGACGGTGATTAGATGAAAAAGGGAAATCTAATTTTTAATAGAGACTCTTCCATCATAATCACGACTGAAAGGCCCTTCCATTCATCACTCCTCTTTGCCTGTATATTCAGATTAGCTCTTTAACAGCGAAACCTATTTTACTAATTATTTAAATTTGTATGAAATTGAAATCAGATATTCATGAACAAGGATTCTAATTAATTATTTTTAAACATCCAGAGAATCTTCTGGTTTTACACAGCATAATCTGTATATAATATAAAAATTACAAAATATTGAATCATTTCATGAGGTTTACACAGTGAAAAAATTAAAAGAAATATACTCAGATAGTTCTTATGAAGTACGTTTGAAAGCTCCTATTTTATCGGGAGTACTCCTTTCTTTCGCTTTTTTTTCTTGCATACTCATTATTGCTTCTATTTTTTCTGGGGCCAGCACCGTCTTATTTATTGAATACTCAATAGCGGTTTTGACCATTCTTTTTTCATTTTTGGCTCTCCGCCGTGGGTATTATGTTTTATCCAGTAATACCATTTTTAGTGTCAGTACTGTGGTACTTGTGATCATCCGGTTCACCAATGAGTACAAAGGAGATCTGTCATTGGCCAATGTGGCTGCCATTATCGGTCCATATCTTGTGTTCGCTGCTTTTTTTATTGTTGACAAAAGGGTCATAAATTCATTGCTGGTCCTTTATTCTCTGGCTTTTTGCGCCATGACGGCCCGGGGGATCTACTTCGGACCTCAAACCGCCTATGGTGCCCCTTCGGTAACCGGTATTATTTTTCCTGGAGTGGCAGTGGCCGCTGTCTTTATTGGCCTGACCACCACCCGCAGAGTCTTTAATCAGATTCTAAGCGAGACTCTGGGTACACTAAATGAAGTCCGGGCCTATGGTGATAAAGTCAGATCCTTGATGCAGGAATCAAAATCTCAGATGGACAAAGCCGATACCTTGTTGGCAGATTGTCGTGAAACTTCAACAGTCACTGCGGAAATTGAAAAAAATATGCACTCCATTATGAATAGGATTAAGAATCTGGATGATCGAATTGACAGTTCCGTAGTGGCTCTGGGTCAGGTCCAGGATGGTCTTGGTGTTCTGAAGAAGGTCTCCGATGACCAATCGTCTCATGTTTCAGAATCCAGTGCATCTATTGAAGAAATGGCTGCATCAATTACTCATGTAAACAAAGTGATACATCAAAGGACCGAAACGGTACACAACCTTTTACAAACCTCCCATGAGGGAGAAGGGGTAATCAAAAAAACAGTTCTTTCCTTCAAACAGGTCACTTCACTTCTCGACCGCATTGGAGAAATGACCCTTCTCATTTCAGGTATTGCCGATCAGACAAATCTGCTGGCCATGAATGCCGCCATTGAAGCTGCTCATGCAGGTGAAGCGGGAAAGGGGTTCTCTGTGGTTGCTTCGGAGATACGTAAACTCGCAGAATCCAGTGCCATCAGTGCCCGTCAGATTGATGACACTACCAAATCCCTGGTCGCTTCCATAGGAGATGTGGAGAGCAATATGGAGGAATCAGGAAGCAGTTTCCAGTCCATATCTGAAGAAGTCAAGAATGTTTCCTTAAGTATAGAAGAAATCAGCCGGAATACTCAGGAATTGGATATTGCGGTTAAGGAGATACTTTTGGCCAATGATCACCTCAATGAATCTACCGGGCATCTGGATGAACAGGTCCGTGCAGCTCGGGGGGCTCAAGAAATCCTGGTTAATGATTCCAGTTCTGTCGCGGGAATCTCAAAGGAATTGACCCAAGAGTCAGAACGGGTCGTTTCAGATCTGGCGGCTATCAAGGAAGCCACCCAGAGGATATATCTAAGAGCCGGAGACTTAATGGAGCAAAGCCAGAAACTTGATAATTCTCTGAAAAATTAGAAGGTCCGATTTCAATCTCAGGAGGCAAATGTGGCAATTAAAAACAAAGCGGTGATACTTCAGTTTTTCGGATATCTGTTGATCATCCTTATAATGAGCTGTCTTTCAAGTTTTTTTCCATTATGGGGGAATATGGTATTGGCTGTTATTTTTCCAATTATCGTTTTACTTACAAAAGAGATGGTTTCATTTGAAAAAATTAAACTAACAACCCTCCTTGGAGGAAGAATTCTTACAGCCCTTACAGCGGTATATTTATTTCCTGAAAACTGGTTGCTTGTGATTGTAGCCCTGCTTATGTATATCAATATCACTGAAGCGATACTGGCAGATGCCAAGAAAAAAAGATGGGAAAATGCTATTGCCGGTGCGGCAGTCTTAGCAACGACCCATCTTTTGTTTACTTCCTCATGGATAAGCATTTCAGAGAGTGGCTCAGTGATTCAAATTGGCTATTACATAATAACTCATAAGGCTATCGTCTTCTGGATTCTTGCTTATACCCTTTGGAATTTCAATTTTGTTACAGGAGAATTCAGCTCTTCAGTCAGTTTATACCATATCGCCATTCTGTCTACGCCGCTGATCATCAGTTTCAGTATAGGACTGCCTGGCCTATGGGTCCTTACCCGTGCTACCAGTTTGACCACAGCTGGAGCATTACAAATTTTAAGGAAGCCTTCAATTGAATCGGGCCTTGAGTCTGAACGGTTTGGCCGCTTCATTAGAACTTTTCAAAAACGGGAGATTCAGATTTGCCTGATGATCGTGGTTATTCTCTTATCCATTGTCTCCTTTTTTTATTGATCATTGACCCAATGAAATCTTTTTAAGTGTAAATGGGGGTTTTAGTCATGAGGTTCATTCCATATGAGACGTTTCGTTTCACTTGTGATTTGAAAATGGAAGACGTTGTATCAAAACTTAATGATTATACAGAACCCCTAAAACTCTTTAAAATTGGTGTCGGGAATAAGGTCTTTCATGGACAGGTCCATCAGGACCATTTCAAAATATATCGACAAATTTCTTATCGTAACTCATTCCTTCCTCAAATTAAGGGAAGGATGACTCAAAAAGAAAATAAGACGATCATTGATGTATCCATGAAATTGCATCCCTTTGTTATTGCATTCATGACTTTATGGTTCTCAGGACTAATCTCAGCCTGCATGTCTTTTTTCCTCAGCCCTTGGAAGCCATTTTTCTTTGTGCCAATTATTATGCTCATATTTGGAATATTATTGTGTACCCTTCCATTTTGGTATGAGGTCAAAAAGTCTAAAAATGAACTATTTAAGATATTCAGCGTTTATATGAGTTCTGAAAGCGATGGCAATGCTCAAAACTAAGCTTATTCCAAACTCCACAGAAATTGTTTGCATCGCCGTGAACCAGGAATACCAAAACAGGAAAATTGGAACAAATCTGATTGATAAAGTCATTTCTGTATCAAAAGAAAAGCAATACAGAGATTATACAGTTTGATCTCTTGGCCAGACTGAAAACCTTGCCAACACATTATTAGCCTTTGTTCGAGAGGGAAAGAAAACAGGAACTTCTTCAGCTTTAGAGTTGTACGACATGGATGAGAAGGTTCCAGAAGTAGGAGAGCTCTCCATAATAACGAGTGGGAATGGATTACCGGGTTGCATCATACAAACACAATGAATTAGATGGAAGAAATTCAAAGACATAACTAGTGAAGAAGCGAGGTTAGAGGGCGAAGGCGACTTATCGCTGGAGTCCTGGAAAGAGGTGCACGAAGGCTTCTTTCGTCTTGAATATGCTGAGAAAGGGATGGATTTCTCCAAACAGATTCCTGTGATATTTGAAAGATTTGCTATGATATATAATAAAAATATGAAAATATCCTTTTAATTATATTTTCTTTTGTAGCCTGCATTATTTCGCTTTTGATAATTCTTTGTTGACATCTTGGAAACAATGAGAGTACAATACTGTCAAAAATTATTGCATGCAATAACACGACTTAATGGAGGTTTCTATGAAAAAAATTTTACTGGTTTTGTGCTTTGTTGCACTGACCTTTCCACTGATTGCCGAAGGTGCTCAGGAAGAAGGTGTTTACCCATCTAAAGATGTAAAAGTAATTATTCCCTGGTCCGTTGGTGGAATGACCGATGTACTCACTAGACCTATCACTTCTTGGTTAGAAGATGATCTGGGTGTCAATTTTATTGTTGAAAATAAACCTGGTGGAGGAGGAGTCGTTGGTTCTTTGTTAATTGAAAACAGTCCCACTGATGGATACACCATCGGAACAACTTCAATGTCAACAATTTCAGCGAAGTATATCTCTCCTGTTTATCCTGACATAGATAATGTAGAACTTATTTCTCAGGTTATTACAATTCCTGCGACTGTTACAGTTAAGGCTGATAGTCCCTGGAATACCATTGAAGAATATGTTGCTTATGCTAAAGCCAACCCCGGAAAAGTTAAGAACTCCAACTCCGGTAATGGTGCTAGTGCACATATTTATGCAGAAATCTTTGCCGCAGAAGCTGGTATTGAGTTGAATCATATTCCTTATCCCGGATACGCAGAAGGTGTTACTGCTCTTCTCGGTGGTCATGTAGACTCAACTAATATTCCTCTTCCCGATGTTGCACAGCATATTGAGTCTGGTGATTTAAGATTGTTGGCCATTGCCTCTGCAGAAAGACATCCTGATTATCCAGATGTGCCTACTCTAAAAGAAAAGGGATTTGATATTGTTCTGGGTAATTACTCAGGATTTGTTGCCCCTAAAGGCATGGACCCTGAACAGATCAAGATTCTTGATGAAGCCATTGGCAGATGTCTTGCTGATCCTGAAATCCAGAGCTTCCTGCTCGGTGCCGGTTATCAACCACTTTACAGTGACCGAATGGAATTTGCTGATGTTGTAAATAGCGCTGAAGCACAGTTAGAATATCTTGTAAATGATCTTGGTGTAGAATTCGTAGACGATTAATATATTGTATCCGGAAAGTCCTTATTCTTGATTTTCCGGATATATTTCATTTCATTCAGTTCAAAAATATTATAATTAGGAGAGATTAAATCTATGAATAAAAAAGATTTGATCGCTAGTGCAGTCTTTCTCGTAATCGCTGTGAGCGTATATACCTATGCATCTTCTTTTCCTATTAAAGAAGGGACCGTACTTGCCATGAATGCTGGATTTTATCCCAGATTTATTTCTGCCATCCTTGGACTCTTGTCTATTTTACTTATGGTAGAATCTTTAAAAAAGAAAGAAGCACCGGAGGATTGTCCGGTTCCAAATACAACTCCATTCTATAAAAGCAGAGGTGGATTTAACCTTCTTCTCACCATTGTTATGCTTATCTGCTATCCCTTTCTTCTTCAGGGGCTAGGATTTGCTTCGGCGGCTTTTGTTTTCATTTTAACTCTGATCATTGTCCTAACAGGAGATGTTAGAAAAAAAATACCTTCCATACTTTTAGTCTCATTAGTGCTGACTGTCGTTATGTATTTTATTTTCAAAGTCTTTCTTCGTATTCCATTCCCCCAGGGAATCCTTATCTAGGAGTTTATTATGTCATTCGATTTATACTTACAGGGACTCCATTATTTTGCGAATCCCATGATGTTCGTCACATCTTTTCTTGGTGTTTTAGTGGGGATTGTTTTTGGTTCACTACCTGGATTGACAGCAACTATGACAATTGCGGTGTTCATACCTTTTACCTTTGGTTTGGATCCAGTTGTGTCCTTTGCATTCTTATTGGGGCTTTATACAGGTGCCGTGTATGGGGGTTCCATTTCTGCAATTCTCATCAATATTCCAGGGACTCCTTCCTCAATTGCAACCGGTTTTGATGGTTTTCCTCTTTGTCAGCAGGGACGTGCAGGTGAAGCCATCGGTATCTCAACCATTTCATCAGCTATGGGCGGATTTTTCAGTGTTTTAGTTCTTTGTGTTGCTGCTCCGTTGATAGCGAGCATCGCTTTGAAGTTCAGTGCTGAAGAATATGTCGGTATCACTCTTATTGGATTGAGCGTCATTGCTATTATCAGTCCAGGATCAACTGTTAAGGGATTGATCGGTGGAGTTCTTGGGTTAATTCTGGGTACTTTTGGACTGGACCCCATTACAAGTTTCCCCAGGATGGTCTTTGGTCAGGCAGAACTTCTTGACGGGATTGACAGTATTCCGGTCATGATCGGTGTTTATGGTGTTGCAGAGATGTTTAATCAGATTGTGAAGAACAATCACCATAATGTTATAGCCCAGAAGCTGGATAAAATATTACCAAGTTTTCATGATATCAAGCGCCTTGTGCCTACTATCTTCCGATCTTCTCTCATCGGAACAGTGATTGGTGCTATTCCTGCTGCAGGGGGATCTATTGCCTCACTCGTAGCGTATGGTCAGGAGAAAAAATTCGGTAAGAATAAAGAGCTCTTAGGGACTGGTATCATTGACGGTGTTGCAGCTCCTGAAGCGGCAAATAATGCCAGTACTGGTGGTGCACTCATTCCTATGATGACCCTCGGTATTCCTGGAGATCCAATGACCGCTGTTCTTATGGGTGGTCTTATTATTCAGGGCCTACGCCCTGGACCCATTCTATTCCAGCAGCAGATGCCCTTTGTTTCATCCATTTTTATCAGTCTTCTTCTTTCTGTTGTCTTTATGCTTGTCATTGGTCTGGCAGGAGCAAGAGGGTTTAGTCGTTTGATCACAGTCCGGAAGAATTTCCTCATACCTTCAGTCTTCATTTTCTGTCTTGTTGGATCTTATGCAATAAACAACTCTATGTTTGATGTTTGGATTCTTCTGATTGCAGGATTTGGCGGCTTTATGCTGAAACAAATCAATTTTTCAGTTGCCCCAATTATTCTTGGTATGATTTTAGGTCCTCTGTTTGAGACGAACTTGAGAAGATCCCTAATGCTCTCAGAAGGAAACTGGTCTACATTTGTATCCAGACCAATCAGTTTGTTTTTCCTTATTCTGGTTGTTCTGATTTTAGCAGGTCCTTTCTTACTGAAGACAATCAGGAGACCAAAGGCTGCCTGTGAAGATGAGACTACGGAAGATGTCAGAATCTAAGAGTTTAAGATAGGCTTCTATTGTCAATCAACTGTTTAAAAATAAAGCTCCTATATCTTTTCATCAAAGATTAGGAGCTTTATTTTATTAGTAATCGGAATCTTTTTTGTTTTTGAAAACTCGTGGTTAACTCCAGGAGCCTTCTTAGAGTCCTCTCTCACAGAATGGAAGCTGTCCTTGTCCAACGTGAAAGGCTGTACAAAGCACACAGTTGCCATAGAGACCACAGGTCTTTACGTTAGGGCAGGGACACTTTGACAGTCCTCTGGATTTTGGTGTCTTGGCAATAGAATCGGAAACCAAGTGCAGGTATTTTTCTGCAGTGATTTGTTTCTCTGATTTTGTATCTTTCCCCATCTTCAATGAACCCCTATTATGATGTTTTTTATGATGGGTCACTTTATCATAGTATTTCTCATGATCACAACAGAATCACTTTGAAAAATCCGTGGCTAACACTCTCCTCTTTTAGTAATCCTTTCGTATCAACAGTGGTTTGACCTTAGTTCATGTGGGACTCTCATTCCTTATAAAACTGAAAAAAAATAAAGATGTAGTTGTTCCCAAGATGATACACAGATTATACTCTTGAAATGATTAAGACATTGCATCGGCTTCTTTTACTAGGAATCTTTTTCAATATTTTTGTGTTTTCTGCCACCGCCTCTGAACTCCTGCCTATTAGTGAGTGGGAAGCTGTTTCTTTAGACAGCATGGCTTCCTTTCCAGAGTCAGGATGGACCCCGCAAATATTCCCCGGTACATTCAAGGGACAGACAACATTAGCAGCCTTCCGGACAAATATGGTCATTCCATCATCACTCAAAGGACAGCAGGTCGTATTTGAATTAGGCCGCTATGAAGAAGGGTGGAGGCTCTACCTCAATGGTGTTCATATCTCCCAGGAAGGGCTTTTATATGATAGTCATACTCCTTCACTAAAGACATTAAAATTTGCATTGCTTCCTGAAGAACTTGTCAACTTTGACGGAAACAATGTATTCACCATTATACTATTCAGTGATGGTGGACACTTCACCCTGAAAAACCCAGGCCTGAATACCTATGAAACCCTTTATCCCCTGGCTCAACTTTCTGACTTTGTAAATATCCATATATACGCCGCGTTTTTTCTGGTCTCCTGCTTTATTTTTATCTATTATCTCATGCGTTTTTTTATGAACAGGGAAGACCGTTCCAGTCTCTATTTTGCAATTGCAAACTTGGCTCTTTCTATTTACTTTCTTGAAATGGGGGCAACCTTTCCCAGCATAAGCCATCAGTTGTTTTATAAACTTTCAAAGGCCTTTTTACCCATCTTTTTTGGATCTCTGACTCTTTTCTTCCTGGAATATTTTAACAAGTTCAATTCTCTGGTTTTAAGGGTTGTTATCATAGGAATATCCTTCCTCAGTTCATTGAGTATTTTGGTTTTTGGTAACACATCAATCGCTGTGGGAGGCCTTTTTAATCTGACACTACTACCCGGGGCACTGGAATTGCTACTCATGTCCTGGATTGCCACGAATTCAGTTATCAAAGGAAATCGTCTCGCCATACCTATCCTGCTGGGTGTCTTTGCCGGCATTATTACTGCGGCCGTTGATATTTCTTATGTTGTGAGGGGAATCGACCCCTTGTTCTATGCCCAGGGGTTCGGGATCTTGTTGTTTGATATAGCCATGTTTATGAGCTTGGCATATGAAAGTCTGCAAGTTGCCAGGAACCTTGATAGAACATCCCGGGACAATCTGGCCAAGACAGAAAAATTGCAGAATTTTCTTCATGAAATGGGTAAGGTCTCTGAAGTCTTGGCTCAAATGAATAGAGGATTGAGCGAACATGTGATCAATGCCTCAAAAAGAACGGATTTACTCAAAAAGGAGAATGATTCCATTGCACTTTCTGTAGATGATCAGTTTAAACATGTACAGGTAAACAGTGACGCCATCAATAGTGTTCTTGAAAATTTTAATTCTGTCAGGACCAAGCTTGAGACTCAGGATGGTAATATCCGTGATACATCCCAAATTACCATTGATATGCTTAAAACCTTTGAAAATACGGTGAATGACTTGAAAAGGACTACGGAGTTTGTTGAATTGCTGAGGGATGAGACAGGTTCCGCAGAGATGCGTCTGGTAGAGTCAACACGGATCATTGGAGACATTCAGACAAAATCAAAAGACATTACTCAACTGATTGATGCGATGAATGATATAGCCTCCCAGACCAATTTATTGGCAATCAATGCGTCTATAGAAGCGGCTCATGCAGGAAATGCAGGTGATGGATTTGCTGTTGTTGCACAGGAGATTAAAAAATTAGCAGCCAATTCTGCTTCCAGAGCGTCTGATGTCATACATACAATTGAGGATATCAGTAACCTCATACAATCGGGAGTGGAGTCAAATGACGGGGTGAAGCAGGCCCTCTCTTCTATCAAAGATAACACCGAGTCGGCTCTTCATCAGGTCTCCAGTATCTATGGAGCTACTCAAAATGAAAAAGAAGCAGGAAGTCGCATCATTTCTGCCATGAATTCTCTGACCGAATTCTCAGCCGAAATTGGTGGTCTCACCCAAAGTCAAACAGAATCCGGCCTGGAAGTGAAGTCGGGACTTGATGAGCTGGTCCAGCTTTCTCAGGAACTACGAGGTTCTATCGAGAGAAGTGTTGGTGGCAACAGTGAACTCGTCCAGCTAATCCAGGAAATTGAGAAAATTGCCGGAGAATCAGTCGAAGAGTCAAAAAGATTGAATGTCCTTCTCGCCGGTGATAAATAAAGAAGGCAACATCTTCCAGGCTGGTTCTATTTTATGTTGATGAATATCAGTATGGGACCCTGTAAATAAAACTGTGTAACTGCCTAATTCTGAATAGCCCAAAAAGGGCAATAGGAGTTAGGATGAATAGTATCATGATAGACAAAGATCGTTTGGATGAGTTAGCCACAGAATTGGCTAAAGGGGTTAAGACCGAGGCAGACTTGGCTGATCCTCTTGGCCAGCTGATGAAGCTGACAATTGAAAAAGCTCTAAATGCTGAAATGGATAATCATCATGGTTATGAAAAGCATTCTCGGAAAGGGCACAAAAAAAAAATAGCCGTAATGGCTACAATTCAAAGAAAGTAAAAACTGATTCAGGGGAACTTGAAATAGAAACACCTCGGGATAGAGACTCAGAGTTTGAACCTCAAATGGTTAAGAAAGGTCAAAGAAGACTTCTAGGTTTTGATCAGAAGATTCTCACCCTTTACGCCAAAGGCCAGACAACCAGAGATATCGCTGAGACACTTAAAGATTTATATGGTGTAGATGTCTCTCATACCCTTATTTCTCAGGTAACAGATTCTGTTCTTGAAGAAGTGGAACAGTGGCAGAACCGCCCCTTGGACAGCTTATATCCCATCATTTATCTGGATTGCATCGTAGTCAAAGTACATCAGGACAATCGGGTCATCAAAAAGGCTGTTTACCTGGCTCTAGGGATCACTACTGAAGGTATAAAGGAATTATTGGGGCTCTGGATCTCTGAGAACGAAGGAGCCAAATTCTGGCTTTCTGTGCTGACAGAGCTCCAGAACCGGGGTGTTCAGGATATCTTTATAGCGTGTGTCGATGGACTAACTGGATTTCCTGAAGCTATCAATACCGTCTATCCTAAAACAAAGATTCAGCTCTGTATTGTACATATGGTCAAGAACTCCTTGAAATATGTTTCATACAAGGATCGAAAGGAAGCTGCTAGAGATTTGAAGGCAATCTACTCATCAATCACTCTGGATGAAGCAGAAAGAGAGCTTAATAATTTTGCTGAAAAGTGGGATAGCCAGTATGGCTCTATTAGTAAAATGTGGAAAAGACATTGGGAAAATCTGATAGCAATTTATGATTACCCAGATGAAATCCGGAAAATCATCTATACCACTAATGCAATAGAATCTTTGAACAGTGTCATTCGAAAAGCGATCAAGAATCGGAAGATCTTTTTCAATGACAAATCTGCATTTAAGATCGTATACTTGGCTATACAGCAGGCCTCCAAAAAATGGACTATGCCACTAAGAGCATGGAAACCTGCCATGAATCGATTTCAGTTGGAATATGGAGATCGATTTACAGATGAATAAGTTAGGCATTTACACAGGAAATTTTACAGGCTCATAAAACATGGTTTGAGATTCTATTAAAGGGACTTTCCCTGTTACGCGGGGAAAGTCTGTCTTTATGTACAGGAAACGCAGATATACTGTAATTAAACTTGTTTAAGGAGTTGTTGTGAACAAGAATGGCCTTCACAGTAAAAACCTTAGAGCATCTCTTCTACTTCAGCTTTAACGGACTCTAAGTCTAATCCATATTCAGCTAATAACTCTTCAGGTGTTCCAGATTGTCCAAATCTATCTTGGATTCCAATTCTTTTAAATGAGAAATCCCCCTTACCAATTAGAACTTCTGCAACTGCAGCTCCTAGCCCACCAATAACACTATGTTCTTCTAATGTAACAACTTTTTTACACATTTTGGCATATAAAAGAACACATTCAGCATCTATTGGTTTGATAGTATGAATGTTAATGACTGCAATCGATTTACCTAAAGATTTTTTAAGTTCATTGGCACAATCTAACGCTACATCAACCATGATTCCGCATGCAAACAGTACTATGTCTGTACCCTCTTTCATCACATTTGCTTTTCCTAATGTGAAAGGTCTCTCTTGATCAAAAACTGTACTTGGGGATCTAGCAAGTCGTAAGTAAGTTGGTCCATGACACTCTGATATCGCATTGACTGCTTTTTTTGTTTCATTGGCGTCACAAGGAACGACAATAGTCATATTTGGAATAACTCTCATCAAAGCAATATCTTCAATCGCTTGATGGCTTCCTCCATCTTCACCAACACTAACTCCAGCGTGAGTACAACATATTTTTACATTAAAATTTGGATAAGCTATGCTATTTCGAATTTGTTCATATGCCCGGCCAGTACCAAATAGTGCAAAAGTACTGCAAAATGGAATATATCCCATAGTAGACATACCTGCTGAAATATTCATCATATTGGCTTCAGCAATCCCTATATTGAAAAATCTTTCAGGAAATTTCTCAGCGAACTTATTTGTCATTGTTGCATGAGATAAGTCCGCATCTAAAACAACAACGTTTTTGTTCATTTGCCCTAATTTTACCAACGCTTCCCCATATGCTGCTCTTATCATTTTTTTATCTTTCATTTTTAATTCTCCTGCAATTCAATAATAGCTAGCTCTAACTCTTTGTCATTAGGAACTTTACCGTGCCAACCAACTTGATTCTCAATAAAAGAGACTCCTTTACCCTTAATCGTATGTGCAAGAATACATGTGGGTATTCCCATAACTGGTGGTTGTGCATATGCGGCTAAGACCTGTTTGATATTATTTCCATCTTCTACTTCAATCACATTAAAACCGAATGAACTAAATTTATCAGCTAAATTTCCCATAGGAAGAATTTGATCACAAGGACCATCAAGCTGTAGCCCATTTACATCAACGATTAAGGTTAAATTATCTAATTTATATGCTGAAGCTGCCATGCACGCTTCCCATACAACGCCCTCTTGAAGCTCTCCATCACCAAGCAGAGTAAAAACCTTTAAACTTTTCTTTTGAGATTTAGCGGCCATTGCCATTCCAACTGCAATTGAACATCCCTGACCTAATGAACCTGTAGCAGCTTCAATTCCGGGAAGTTTCTTTGAATCTGGATGCCCTTGCAGTCTGCTATGTAGTTTTCGAAGAGTATATAGCTCCTCTTTTGGAAAAAACCCTTTGTCTGCAAGTATTGAATAGAGAACTGGTGCGGCATGTCCCTTACTGAGAACAAAGCGATCTCGATTGGCATCGGTGCAATTCTCTACTGTTATCGTCAGAGCCTGATAGTAAGCTCCGGCTATTAATTCAACCGCAGATAAAGAACCACCAGAGTGACCACTTTTTGATTCATTAAGCATGCGAAGAACTTCTACCCTAATGTCTGTACACTTCTTGTTTAGAGATATCATATTATAATATTCCTTTGTATTTTAGATAAATAGAGAGGAGTCTTCCCCACATAAATCTTTAATTGCTTTACATATATGTCTAATGCTTTCATCTTCAGCAAGTTGTAAATCACCTTTCTCAATAGCTTCAATTATTTTTCTATGTGGCTCTAAGGCATTTTCAGCATTCTTTTGTAGAGAAAAACTTGTTGTTCGTAATTGTTCAAAATAATAATTTACAATAGTTACTAATGTGACAAGAAGATCATTATCAGTTATATCAACAATAGCCTTATGAAATTTTGCATCATATTCTGCCATATTTTTATTATCATTTACCCGATAGCTCTCTTCAAAATCCTGTAATAGTTTTTTTAAAAGAAGTACATCTGTCTCTGTCCGATTTTTTGCAGCAAGTTTTGCAGCGAGAGGATCCAAATATAAACGAACCTCCAAGTAGTTGTGCATCTGTGCATCATGAGCTCGAAACCAGTTAGTTGTTTGTTGAATAATATCTTCTGTTTTGTTTTTTACATAAGCACCATAACCATTTTTCAGTTCAAGAAAACCTTGTGATTGTAATTTACGATACACTTCACGTAGTGTTGGGCGACTT
This sequence comes from Oceanispirochaeta crateris, assembly GCF_008329965.1. GTDB lineage: Bacteria > Spirochaetota > Spirochaetia > DSM-2461 > DSM-2461 > Oceanispirochaeta > Oceanispirochaeta crateris. The sequence continues at coordinate 2,035,037 of NZ_CP036150.1, read as the reverse complement.
ACATTTAATCTGTTACACATATCATACTCTGTTGGTAATTTATCTCCAATTTGGATTGATTCACCACCAAGAAATTCTTTAATCTGTTCAGATGCCATATCAACGACAGATTGTCTTTGCACTTTTTTCATATTTTTTCCCCTTAGAAAGAACTCCCTAATAATAGCTTAGGAACGAATAAAGTAATCTCTGGGAAGATATTTATTAAGGCTAAAACTATTAATAATCCTATATAATAAGGTTTAACAGCTTTAAAAGCACTATTAAATGATATACCTCCAATCTTTGATGTTAAAAATAGACAAATTGCCATTGGAGGGGTAAGTAGACCAATCATTAAAGAAAAAATGAAAATAACTCCAAACTGAATTGGGTGAATTCCAATCGAATTAGCTATTGGCAATAGAATTGGTGTCAGAATAAAGATGCTCGCATTCGTCTCCATAAAAGTACCCATAAATAACAATATCAAGTTCATTAAAAGTAAAATTACATAAGGGTTGTTCGTGAGGGTAAATATACCACTAGCAGCTAATTCTGCTATTTTTTCCATTCCCAATACCCAGGCAAATAGTTTACCAGAAGCCATCAGTAACATTACCATTCCCAAGTTTTCGATACTGGCGAGTAATACTTTAGGTAAGTTTTTTATCTTAAAATCTTTATAAACAAAAATCCCAATAAGAAGAGAGTAGAATGCAGCAACAGAAGCTGCTTCTGTTGGAGTAAAGTACCCTGAAAATATTCCCCCTATGAGAATAACTGGCGCTAATAAAGCAGGTAATGCCACAATGAATGATCTAAATCGGGTGTTAAGTGGATATCTTTCATGTTTCGGATAATTTCTTTTGCGGGCAATCAAGAATACTGTTAGCATCATAAGTAGTCCCATGATAACACCAACAGTGATGCCCCCCATGAATAGACCACCTATTGAAATTCCAGCTGCAATTCCAAAGAGAACCATAGGACTGCTAGGTGGAATTATCGGCCCTATAATTGACGAAGCTGCTGTTATTCCAACAGCAAACTCAGCATCAAAACCTTGATCCTTCATAGCTTTAATTTCAATTGCACCTAACCCAGCTACATCTGCAACAGCTGCCCCTGACATGCCAGAAAAAATCATACTAGATAATACATTTACATGTCCTAAGCCACCTGTTATATGACCAACTGAAGCATCTGCAAAGGAAAAAATCCTTTTCGTAATACCACTATTATTCATCAATTCACCAACTAGCATGAAAAAAGGAATCGCGAGCATTGTATACGATGAAACTCCACTTATCATTGCAGTAGGAACAAAAGACATTGTCACTGCCCCTGTAATTTTTACAAAGATGAATGCTGTCAAAATCATTGAATACCCTACAGGTACTCCAATTGCAATCATCACTAAGAAACAAATAACAACCCACATTATGCTTGCCCTCTATCTTCTATTTTACTTTTTGGTTCTTTAAAGTTCTGTATCTCTTGTAAAAACTGATCTAATAAGAAAAAACTTGTACAGGCCATACCTAGAGGGAATGCGAGATACCACCAGCCAGCATTCGTTGGGAGAATTGCAAGGGGAATTTGTGCTTTCTTTAGCATCAATTTCCATCCGAAACCGACCAAATCGATTGAGGCATATAGTGTGACAGCATTAATAACTATACTTAATACTTTTTGAGAAAAAAAGGAGAGTTTCTTTGAAAATACATCAATTCTAACATGAACTTTTTTCCTTGTTGCATAGGCAATAGCGAAAAAGCCTAACCATGCTGCCATAACAATTGAGAACTCTTCTATTTCCGTATAAGATTTCCCTGTGATGACTCTTCGTGCTACCTGAAAAAAAATAGTACACAAAAGAATTATCACTACTGTCATCGCAATATATTTAACTATTTTTTCTAGCACATTTGCTAAGTTTGAAATAATGGATGTCAATGTATTAAACAACTCTCCCCCTCCCTTAACCTTCTGATTCTTGATTATTTACTTAGTTGACTAATCTTCTCGTATGCACCCTCTGGATATAAATCTTTATTTTTCTCAAGTAGAACTGGGATTATTGCATCTTTGAATGATTGGATATCAATTTCATTTTTAGGAATAAAATTCATCCCTTTTTCGATAAATTTTGCAAGTAATTTCTTATCTTCAGCATTCACTTGTTCGTTGTGCCATGTAAAAGCATTATCGATCGCAGTCCCAATAATTTGCTGTTGGTCTGCATTTAATGTTGACCACCAACCATTGGACATATAGACAAAATAGTTAGTATACTGGTGTTCTGTCTGCATCAAGTAGTCTTGTACTTGGTACATACCTGCTTGGTCGATGTTGGCAAGTGGGTTTTCTTGAGCACTTACAATACCGTTTTGTAAAGCTCCATATAATTCACCCCAAGCAACAGGTGTAACATTTGCACCAGTAGCTTTCCAAGAAGCAATAACGCCAGCATTGTTAGGAGTTCGAAGTTTCATTCCAGCCATGTCAGCAACGTTTTTTACAGGAACATTAGCTGTAAGATATCGAGGTCCACGTAATGCGATCGTATTGATATAAGCTTTTACATCAAATTTATTGAGTAAATCCTGAGCTAATTGTGCACCCACATCGCTTTTCCAAAAAGCTTGTAAATGATCTTGGCTATCAAAAATGAATGCCATATTAAATAATTCCATCCATTCTGGAACAGCCCAGTTAAATAGCATCTCTGGATTAATTAACATTTCATAGTTTCCATCAGATAATCCGGTACAAAGATCTTCATCATTATCACCTAACTGACCTTCTAGATATAAAATAGGTTTTAATTGACCATTTGATTTTTCTTCAATTTCTTTTGCCATCTTTTTAGCAGCCTCAGTTACTAATGTAGAAGCGTTGTTACCCACAATTTTAAATTCTATAACACCATCTTTCTCAGTACCACCCTGAGCAGGCAACACAACCAAAACCAAAGAAACTAATGCGATGATTAATAACCCTTTTTTCATATTCTTCTCCTTTAAAAGTACATCTAGCTTTTATTGCCAGATTGTTTGACAATTATTCTAAACCCCCAATATCCCATAAGTCAACAATTAATTACTATATCTTTTTTGTCTAACTAAAGACCAAACAAAAGAGGTTTAAAAATGTCCAATTTATGAAGTAAAACTTTATTACTGTAGTTTTAGTTGAATTGTAGGAAAACTGCTTGAGAGCCTTAAAATCTTAGCTGGGGTGCATTATGTACACAAAAAATCAGCATGGATGACAAAAAGAGCACTCTCTGACGACAGCTTAGTAATGAGAAATGAGATCACTTTAGCGGGGCCGGATCATAACCCATTGGCAGTCGCTTAAGTTCTTCCGTGTTTGATAATTTCATCTTTTATCTTGTCATTACTTAGGGAATGCAACACAATGACGTGTAAAAATTCCGCAAAGGATCTGGTAGGGCAGTCAATGGATTTTCTTTCACGTAGAGAGAAGGAGAAGGGACGCAGAAGTTATCTCCTTTATACATTTGTAAACGGCTTAGGCTACAGCTTTTTAGCTGAAACCATCATATATTTACTGGCCATGAATTACGGCGCAGGCAATATGCAGTTGGGATATATTTCATCTGCCGTCTATCTAACCGGTCTCATTGTCTTCTTCGTACCTCTTCTATTTCGAAATTTGAAAATCATCAAGCTTTTTTTCATTGCCTGGCTTCTTAGGGGTGCTGTCAGCCTTGCCTATGGCTTTGCACCTCTCATCGGTGGAGAAGGGGCCGTTTGGCTTATTATAGGAATTTATACCTTCTACTGTCTTCTTCGTAATATGGCCTATCCCATGAACCATGTCCTTCAGGGGTATATCACTAAACCCTCGGAGCGGGGACGTTTTTCATCTCAGGTTATAACCATACTTTACGCCTCCATGACCCTTTCCAGGCTTTTTAGTTTTTCTACTCTGACCTGGTTTGGCTCCCGTGAGTTAGAAGGTATCTTTTGTCTGCTGATTTTGGGAATCCTCCTCAATACGGCCGCTTCCCTGTCCATCACCAGGATTCCAGTTCGGCAGACTATTCAGGGTAAGAGCTTCAAAGAGGCTTTCGCCTCCTTCCGTGGGTACCTCACAGATCCTCAGCACAGGACCTTGATTCTACTGTACTGTTCCGGTATGTCTCTCCTTGTTCTCTTCGGTTTTACCGTACCTTTTCTGAGGCGGATACTGGGAGTTCCATCGAACCTTATTTTCATCTTTACGACTCTAAATTTTGCTGGTGTCATAATATCAAGTCGCTTTATCCGTCCTTATCTGGACCGCTTTGGCAGTAAACCCTTGCTTATACTCTGCAATCTGGTCATCCTCCTTCTTTCTCTTTTCTGGGTGATTGCTCCTACAAGTCTTCCGGTTCTTCTCTTTTTTGTTTTAGGTGTCTTTTCTATGGCATTTTTAGGATTGAACCGTCTTCTTTTGGACAGACTCATAATCAATTCTATTCCCGGAGATGACAGGATTGGTTTTACTGGTGCCCTGGCCGTTATATTTTCTTTTTATTCCCTGTTTATTGGTATGGCCGGAGGATATTTAGCAGATCTTTCCTCTTTGTTGAAAACAGAAGTCATTCATGAGTACAGCCTGACATTTCTTCTCATGGCCCTGGCCTCTCTTGCCAATGTCGTCTTTGCGGTTCTTTTGAAAGAGAAGGGCAGCCTCCCTGCCACACAGTTTCTGGATCTTTTTATACATCCCGATAAGTTGAAGACCATTCAGAGACTTGAAAAACTCAAAAAAAGCAATAGTTCTACTCAAACAGAAATGATCCTCATCGAGCTTGAAGCTGACCCGACTCATTTGGCAACAAGGGAGATACAGACCAGGATGAAACAACCCGGTTTGAGGGATAAGGAGATGATTCTCCGATCGCTCTTTTCAAATCCACGTCCAGAGTTGGAAGAGGATCTTATTTCTGAAGCTTTAGACCCTTATTCCTGGTGGAGGCAGAGTGCCATCTTTGCACTGGGTGCCTATGGTGGCCAGCAAACTAAAAATACTTTGAGGCGAATTTTCAGGGATTCAAATCCTTATATTAAATCTGTTGCCGCTAAGTCTATGGCAAGGGTGGGCGATTTTTCATGTCTTGAACAGATTCATGAACTGTTGGACAGTGGGGCTTTGGAAGTGAGGAGTTCACTAAATTTTATCATAGCCCTGAGCATGATGGAGCAAAACGGCGCCTACTGGTCCAAAATCTTCAGGCTATTGAAGGAGATTCCCTCCTACCGTTTTCAGCAGAGTCTGCTGGTCATTGGTTCTACCCGGGCAGGTTTTAAACCATCCATTGAGGATTATTTCTTCGAACTGAATTTGGGTGTACAGGCGGGGTTTCAATCTCTTATTGAGGACCTTATGGATTTTGGTATTAGTGACGCCGAGTATGAGGAGCTTGAAAAGCTCTGTAAGGTGGAAGATTTTTATGGCATCTGGTCTTTCAGCAGGTCAAAGTGTAAGGATATAAAACTATTGGAGCCCCATGAATTCCTCAGGCAGGAGATCAGAGGTTTTCGTAAGCGGAGCATCAGTGCTAGTTTGGCTCTGGCGGGGCTGTACTTTAGCTTCCAGCTGAATCGTGAGTATTCCAGTCAGATACAGAGAATCAAGTCATCCCAGCGACCCGAATAAGTGATTTTCAAGAAACATTTTTTATCAACAAGAGAGTTTCGGCTCGTTCTCTTCATTTTTCATTCTAATTAATCCCTCATTCATATAATAAATAGTGAACAAAGCCTATATCAATAAAAAAATTAAAAAAAATTGTTTTTTCTTAAAACTATGGAATATTTGTTTTTTATGCATTTTTTTAGATTCTTTTTTTTCTAAAATAACGAGCTCTTCCCCGTAAAATATCAAAGCATGTTTATAACATTTCACACTTTTGTTACTTTTAGGTCACTTTTAGATTTACTTGATTCAACATTTTTTTAATACGTTAATAAATATATGTGTGATTATTATAGGTCGTCTTAAAATAATTTGATTTGTAAAAAAGCATCGTGTTACTATGCTTTTTGATGACTACCTATGAAAGCTATACTAACAGTCTGATTCAGAAATTACATAAGAATTTTGATATTTCAGAACAGTATAATCTGGAAAAATATAGCTACGATTTCAGAGCCGATCTCAACATCAGAAATGAAAAATTTGTTTTTCTTCCGGAGATCAAGTTATACGGCTTTGAAAATAATGAATACTTTTTAGTCCGCAAGAGTGATGGCTTAAATCTCTATGATCTTAAAGAAGAGCTCAGCTATTTAAAGAGTAAGTTAAAAGAGATTGCACCTCCTGCTAAAGAACACATGTCATCAGAAGTTTTTCTGGTCTTGATTACTCAGACACCCATACCCGAAAAGACGGAAAAGTTTATCAGGAAATTTTTCCGTCAAAAAAGTTATGCCCTTGGCTTTAAAGGCTGGGCCGATTTAAACGTAATTGTTATTGCTCTTTCAGAAGAACGAGTGATTTCGCATAAAAAAAATAAAAAGACAGCTGCCTTTTTTAATCCAGAAGCTGTTGTCCTATAGGAGGATTTCTATGAATTCACTTTTCATCATCCTTTTTGCAATTGCCATCTTTGTAATCGCCTATATTTTTTACGGTGGTTGGCTTTGTAAAAAATGGGGTATTGATCCCAAAAGAGAGACACCCTCGCATACCAAAGAGGATGGTATTGATTATGTACCGGCATCAAAGGGTGTCGTGCTCGGTCATCACTTTGCATCCATTGCCGGTGCCGGACCTATTACAGGTCCCATAGCCGCCGCTATGTTTGGATGGGTCCCTGTCCTGTTATGGATAATTATCGGAAGTATCTTTTTCGGAGGAGTTCATGATTTTGGTGCTCTCATAGCTTCCCTAAGACATAATGGAAACTCCATAGGAGAAATCATAGAAAAGAATATCGGCCGAAGAGGAAAGAAACTCTTTGGAATTTTTGCATGGTTGACCCTCATTCTTGTTGTCGCCGCCTTTTTGAATATCGTTGCTTCAACATTCGCCGCAACCCCGCAGGCAGCCACAGCGTCTCTGCTGTTTATGGTTGTTGCTGTGGTATTCGGCTTTTCTGTTTATAGAAGAAAGATGAATCTCATCATCAGTAGTGTCGTCGGCATTGCCCTTTTAGGTGTTTGTATTTGGGTGGGAATGATGTTTCCCCTGGTTCTCACAGTAAAGACTTGGATGTTTATTCTTTTAGCATATATTTTTCTTGCTTCAGTGACACCCGTATGGATACTGCTACAGCCCAGAGACTATTTGAACTCATTCCTCCTTTATGCCATGATTGGCGGAGCTTTATTAGGGATGTTCATTGCCGTACCAAGGATGACAGAAGTCCCTGCCTTTACTGCTTTTAATATCAATGGTTCCCTTATGTTTCCCATCCTATTTGTGACAGTAGCCTGTGGTGCCATCTCAGGATTTCACTCCCTCGTTGGGTCCGGGACCACTTCTAAAATGATTGATAAAGAACAGGATGCAAAGGTTGTCGGATATGGTGGAATGCTGATTGAAGGTGTCTTGGCTGTTATTGCTCTGGTAGCCATTGGTGCCGTTGGCATGCAGAAGGGGGGAGCCATTCCTACATTCTCCATTGGAGTAGGAACTTTTATGAGCAAGATCGGTATCCCCATGGAAGTGGGTGTCCCATTTGTAGCCCTGGCTATCTCCGCCTTTGCTCTTACTAGTTTGGATACAGCCACAAGACTTGCCCGTTTTGTCTTTCAGGAATTTTTCATGGAAGCTGCCAATGAGGAAAAAAGCAAGGTTGCTGCCACTCTTTCAAATATGTATGTCGCCACGAGTATCTCCGTTGTTATCGGTGGTATCGTTGGTTTTACGGACTGGAAAACAATCTGGCCTATTTTTGGTTCTGCTAATCAGTTATTGTCTGCGATTGCTCTTCTTGCAATCGGAGCCTGGCTGGCTCAGACCGGACGTGAAAATAAAATGGTGAAAATTCCCATGGTTTTTATGTTTTTGGTCACATTAACCGCTCTTGTTATCCTGGCTAAGAATAATATTGCTTCAGGAAACTATCTGCTTGTTTTCTTTGCAGTCGTACTGTTTGTACTTGCTATTGTATTGATTAAGGAGTCCTACCATATTCTCTTTGGTAAGAGAGAACAATTGATACAGGAACCTGCCTGATAAAATAAAATCCACCATATTTATGGTGGATTTTTTTTGGAATACATTACAGGAATTTTAAGGTGATTCACTCATGGTCTTATATCCTTCACTCATAGATTGAAGGTTCTTTATCAAAAAAAACTTAAGCCATGATTTTTTACCCAGTCACGTACTGTACAATCCCTAGATCTGTCAATATAGTACAAGATTTTCTTTTGTCACAGATGTCATTGGAAACTGCATTGTTTGATTAAGAGGACCGTTCTTCAATACGTTCCAAGTAACATCCATGATCAATTTTCCAGAGCCATAAGGATCTATATCAACGGTACCTCTATAGATTGAGTCCGGATGTTTCATTTTTTCAATGGCTTGCGATGTCGCATCTAAGCCAACAACACAAAAATCAGGTCCATCCAGTCCCAGGGTCTTAACAGCCTCATAGGCTCCTATAGCTCCGCTATCATTGATTGCCACGATTATTTTGATTGTCGGATTATTTATAAGAGCTTTTTCTGTCTCTACCATTCCTAATTCAGGAGTATGAGCGGGAACACGGGCAATAATTTGAGCTTGTGGTGCATAGTTGTGAATGCCGTCAATCAGTCCTTTCTCTCTATTCTGTAAGAGATTTGTTTCTGGTAAGTAGGAAAGAACAAGAACATCTGCCTTTCCTTGTAGAACATCTCTAATGAAACGACCTGCAATGCTTCCTCCTGCTACGCCAAAATCGTATTCGTTTAGGGCAATTTGAGCATCAGCTCCTTCAATTTTCTGATTGGGATTGATGAATGGTATACCTTTATCGTGGCACTCATTGATTAATTTTATCATTGAATTAGATTCAACAGGACTGCAGATAACAGCATCTACATTCATTTGGATAAACTCTCTGATTTGTTTAGCCTGAATCTCTGCTGAACTAGCTCCGTCTTTTATAATGATTTCGATTCCCAGTTCTCTTGCTCTGTCCCGGCAACCATTTGCAAGGGCTTGGAAGTAAGGATTTTTCAGATCTTGAAGTGTATACCCTACAATTATAAGTGGTAAATCTTTCTTAGTTTTAATACAGCTAGTGAGGCAATGAATTATGCAAAAGAGAATGAATATTTTATATTTCATTTTCTCTATTTTAACACTCTGTATTGTAGATGAACAGAAGAACATTGTTTAATCCTTGATCGTCATATACAAGTTCTTCAATTCACTGTGATAGATCCATTTAAATCTAATGAAGATAGAATATAGAATCTGTTTATTATGGAAAACCGGTTTTAAATATATTTAAAGGAGAAGCTCCTAAAAAGGATTCTTTCAGGAGCTTCGATTGTAAATATAATAAGTCGGTCAGTTTTTCTTTCTACTAGAAATCTCATCGAGGCTGACCGCTCCTAGAAGAACCACTCCTTTGATAATCCACTGTGTGTATTCATCAACATTCATCAATATCATGCCGTTGGTTAGAACTCCCATCAGAAGAACCCCGAAAATAACTCCTGTAATCTAACCAGAACCACCGGCGATACTGACTCCACCCAGAACAACGGCTGTAATAATATCCATTTCAATATTGGACTCATAGAGAATGCTGTAAAATATGATATCGATGCCATCTATTTCGGGGATGACTGGGGGCAGCAGCATGGACTGATTATGGGCCCTGATTACTGGCGAGAGATGATTTTTCCTCATTTAAAGAGGATGTATAAAGCCGTCAAGGATTATGGAAAGTATATTCTGATCCACTCTTGTGGTGATGTGGATGAAGTCTTTCCAGATTTAATCGATATCGGATTGTTTTAATCCTTTTCAACCGGAAGTTATGGATACGGATGAACTTGTCAGTATGTATCGAGGCCGTTTAGCTTTCTGGGGTGGGTTGTCTACACAAAAGACCTTGCCATTTGGGACAAAAGAGGATGTGCTAAAGGAATCTCAGCATCTATTGGAGCTGGGAAAGGACGGAGGATATATTTTTTCTCCTTCTCACGCAGTGGAAGGGGATGTTTCCCTAGAAAATATTCTTACCTTTGTGGAAGAAGCGCATAGACAGCTAGTTTGATTTTTGAAATCCTGAAAGTTCAGGTGCTCTTTTCCAAATCAAATTTCAAATAATTGAAAGGGCACCGTGTAAAATAGACAGGTTTTTTGTTGACTTCATCATGAAAAAATCAACAGTTCATTACTTGGATACAGAATTTTTCAATAATGGAGTTGTCACCAATTCGTGAATAATGATAAAGCACACTTTTTTTAAAAAAATCTGAGTCTATCGGATCATCGTTATGTATAATCACCAACGATCTTATTTGAATTCTTAATAGTATTATTTTGATAGCACGAATGATTGAAACCTTTGATAGGATGGTGGCAGGTGATGGACCAAGCATTTAAATCTTGATTAAAAGTAAACTATAGATAGACACGAGCAGAACATATGTATACTTGGTTGCAGAAACCAGCTATGATTTTCATTATCGATCGAAGGTAAAATCTAATTATTATTTATGAAGGCTGAACAATGCATAAAAGCATCACATCTCTCTTATCAGGAGTCCTTTTACTCCTATGCTCGTGTGCCACAAAAGACAACTTTGTATACGTGGAAAGTAATGATTTTATAGTAACACCCTATAATGGGAAAATATATCTTTATGGTGAAAAGCACGGGGTGAAAAAAACCATAAATGAAGAGTTTACTATCTGGAATGAACATTATGAAAGTGGGATGAGGCATTTATTCATCGAAACAGCTTATTTTACTGCAGAATATTTGAACTTATGGATGGGAGATGAAGAGGATGTTAGATTATATGAAGTCTATTCAGACTGGGAAGGTACTGCATCGCATAATCCATATATTTTGAATTTCTATAAAAGGATTAAGAAAACCTGCCCGGAAACAATTTTTCATGGAACAGATGTGGGACATCAGTATTTTTCTACTGGATTGCGGTATTTAAACTACTTAGAAAAAAATGGCTTATCTGAATCAGAAAACTACAAAATAACTAAACATGTCATTGATCAGGGTTCCCAATACTACAATTCCAATAATGATATATATAGAGAAAATAAAATGGTTGAAAATTTTATTAGAGAATTACATTCAGTTGATCATGAACACATAATGGGAATCTATGGGACTGCACACACAAATTTGAATAAAAAAGATTTTACTAGGTCTATTCCTTGTATGGCGAGTCAGTTGAATTCAATTTATGATGGACAAGTTTTTTCTGTGGATTTAAGTAAAGCTTACAGAAAATAATATATACAAATAGTTTTTGATAAAGGGACCGTCGCCCCCCCATTGCCATCCTCATAAGCAGATCAGTTACATTGCAACAGGGAGGTATGAAATAGATCTTGGTGGAGAGAAAGCCAATTCTGAAGGTTCGAATTGTGGTCCATATTTTTCTCAATTTTGTCCGCTTAGCTCAAGAAGCAACAGCTCTTCCCCTCATGTTGACTGGTGGCTTTAAAAAACAGTCAATATGTTAATGATATCCTGATAAATTGTATTATTGACATGGTAGGACTAGGGTAAAACATGGTCTTGGATCCTCGACATCCTGATTTATGGTTGAAGGCAAAAACATTGTACCTGGATTCTCGAAATTTGAGAGGACAATTCCTGGTGGAATGACCGCCTGATATACAATGAAAATTGTTCCATTGGATGAAAATCGTAAGAATGGTTTTGATTTAAATTCTTTAGCTGTACTAAAGAAATATGAAGAGATGTTGCCCAGGAAAGCATAAAATGGAGAAGAAAGTATTTCTGTTTATAGGTTTTATCAGATAAGATTGCCAAAGATTGTAGGCAATTGAGAATCTAATGGAACACAACTCTCAATTATAGTAGGTGTGAAAAGACAGTACCTTCCTGAATGATTCAATATCATGAGAATGGGTTCCTGAACGCTCCACATATTTCTAAAATCAATGAGTAAGAATCCTTTAGCCTGTAAATTCCTCAGCAATATTGGATTGTTATTTTAAATAATATACAATCAGTACACTAGGAGTTTGTACGCAATATGCTGTTAACCAAAATTAATAATTTTTTTACTAAGTATCTTCTTCTTTTCATCCTCGCCTCTCTCATCGGTGGTTTTTATTTCTCCGAAACTTTAATCCCATTCTCCGACTATTTACCCTACTTTCTTATGTTTATGGTTTTTGTATTAGGGACTTCCTGCAGTCTTCAGAGTCTCACAGATGTTGTAAGAAAACCAAAGGGCTTCATTGTCGGTTTAATTATTTTGTATATATTTATCCCATTTATCGGCTTTGCAATTGGTAAAGTATTCTATTCAAGTTCTCCAGAATATGCTTTGGGGCATTTTCTACTGGCCGTTACACCCGTGGCAATTACGTCCATGATCTGGACTGGTTTTATCGGTGGTAATTTGGTTTTGTCTTTAGCACTTATTTTTGTTGTCACAATTTTCAGCGGATTTATGATTCCTCTTCAAATTTCTTTGTTTATGGGAGAAGTTGTTGAATTTGATGCAATTGCCATGATGTTGAACTTATTTAAAATGATAGTTCTACCCGTTATAGCAGGCATTTTTATGAGGTATAAGGCCCCGGCCATGGTTGAGAAGGTCTCTCCCGGTGCCAATTTGTTGAACAAGATTATAATGATGATTATTCTCTCCGTAAATGGAGCGGCGGTAAATCCTTATATCGATTCTATCGATTGGCATATTATCAGGATGTTCTTAATTGTAGGACTACACCTCGTTCTTAATTATTCCGTAGCCTTTGTGCTGTGTTGGCTGACTCTTGGAAAAGATAGTAAGGATCTACCTTCTATCATTTTCACTTCCGGTATGAGAAATAATGCTGCGGGCGTTGTGATTGCCTTACAATATTTTGGAGCCGAAGTGGCTTTGCCGGTTATTATTTGTATTTTTCTGCAACAGCTCTCTGCTGGTGGTGTCTTTTCTTTATTGCAGAAAAAATTTCATCATCAGGTTACGAGCTCCTAAATTCATTAGATTTATTTTCCTTGTTTTTGGTTTTATCAACAAGTAATCTTTAAGGAATCAGATGGAGATTTATATGAAAACTATACGGAAATGTTTTATTCTTCTGACCCTTCTTTTAGTTGTCTTTCCCCTGGGAGCTCAAGCGTTTCTGGATGTTGAAGGAGGAGTCGCTTTTGCCGGTTATAATGATGTTCGTATCCCCTCGGATATTGGCACGGCTTTTTCCCTTTCCGAGGAAACACCATCGTCACTGATTTCTGTTCTTCGTATTCGTGGCGGGTATACATTTTTAGATCGACATACTGTTTCAATTTTAATTGCGCCTCTGACGGTACAGGGGTCGGGTAAAATAGGAAAAGATGTGACATTCCAGGATAAAACCTTCTTAGAGGGGTCTGATGTTTCTTCTACGTATAGGTTTGATTCTTACAGAATGACTTACCGCTGGACGTTTCTAAAAAGAGACAGTCTAAACCTGGGAATCGGGTTAACCGCTAAGATCCGAAGTGCAGATATCGCTCTTATGAGTGATTCCGGTTATGCTCATCGAGATAATCTCGGTGTCGTTCCTCTAATAAACTTCCGTGCTGAATGGTTTTTTGATGACAATCTTGGAGTTCTCCTGGATGGAGATGCTCTCGCCTCACCCTATGGAAGGGCAGAGGACGTTAATCTGGCACTCTTATATCAGTATTCTCCCGAAACTGTTTTTCGCGTGGGATACCGAATCCTCGAGGGAGGATCAGATGGTGGAGGAGATGTATATACATTTGCCTTGTTTCATTATTTAACAGCGGGAATCCAGTTTACTTTTTAGACAGCTTAGAGATCTAAGCTGAAATTTAAAAAATCAAAAAGAAGAAAATTAAAATTATGGAGATGTCTTTGAAATTAATTGACTTGACTCAGACACTGAAGCCATCTATGCCAGTGTATCCAGGAACAGAACCACCAATTTTTGTGAAAAGTAATACAATCGATGATGACGGGTTTGCTGAAAAGAAAATAACGATGTATTCCCATACGGGGACTCATGTTGATTCTCCAGCTCATATGCTGAAGGAAAAGAGTACCTTAGATCAGCTTGATATTGATACATACAGAGGAAATGCCTTTGTGATCAATGTTTCACATTTGGAGGGAAAAACCATAGAACAGAGCTTTATTGCACAATTTGAAGATGAGATAAAAAAGGCTGAATTTGTCCTATTCTATACTGGTTGGGATGAGCGATGGGGAAGCCCCGGATATTTTGAAGATTTTCCAGTGTTGACTGTTGAGGCCGCAAAATATTTGTGCTCATTGAATTTAAAAGGACTAGGTTTCGATTGTATTTCTGTGGATGAAGTGGGAGATACAAAAATGAAGAATCACAAAATGATTTTTAGTTACAATATGATCATCATAGAAAATCTGTGTCACTTACGCTCATTGGTTGGATCTTTTATTCAGTTTTCCTGCTTCCCCTTGAAAATTGAAAATGCAGATGGCTCTCCTGTTCGAGCCGTTGGAATGATTGTGTGAGAAACAGTTCTGCATGATCAAAATTATAGGTCATTGATCCTTTCGAAAAGTCAAATTTCAAAGGACAGGAAATGAGGGTTCAAAATGAAATATGTTCTTTTATTGCGGGGAATCAATGTCGGGACATCCATTAGGATCTCAATGAAAGAACTCAAAACCTGGTTGGAAGAATTGGGGCTTTCAAATGTAGAGACCTATCTTAATTCAGGGAATGCCCTGTTCGAATCCGAATCGGTCAAAATAGATCTTATTCAATTGATTGAAGATACAATTTATCAAAAATGCAAACAAAGAATACCTATCCTTATTAAGACCGCTCCAGAAATGTTGAGTATAGCCAAAGCGATACCCGATGATTGGCGAAATGATAAAACTCAGCAGACATATGTTGCCTTCCTGTTTGAAGATATTGCCAATGAGAATTTCCTTGATGATTTACCTATTAAAAAACAATATTTAGAAATAAAGCATGTTCATGAGGTTCTCATCTGGAATATAAAAAAGGAAAATTACAATAAGAGTCGGATTACTAAACTTGTAAGCCATAGTTCTTACCGTAAAATGACGACTCGAAATGTGAATACAACAAGAAAACTGGCAGACATGTGCCGTGATTTATGATGATTCATATGACGATTCAAATTGCTTCATTTTGATTGATTCAGTTTATCTTAACGCTTCTTTTTCAAAACATATGATTTCTCCCAGTAGACAGTGATCCTGTATTCTAGAAAAAGGTCATCCGGGATACCCACTCAATAAGTTGATATTTAAGCTTTGTTCTAGCTTAAGGAATCTTGCCGGTACTATATGGGAAATCACAAACCGATCATTTATGAATCCCTTTTCTATCTGGCTAAGTCACGACTTATTAATACCCATGACAATGTATACAAAATATATAGAACAAAAACTTAAAAATAAAGATTGACAGTATTTTGATAGTGTGTGTAAAATAATGTATACAAAATAATGAAGGTAGGAGTAGACATTGATCGGGGTATCGCCGGCATTTTATCTTTCCAAATATGGGACACACTTTGAGATTGAAAATTTATTGGAGAGTATGGGCTTCTTGGCAGATTGGGGCTTCGATACCATGCAGCTGGAAATTTTTCATCCGGAGCAACTGATTGCATGGACCGATGATGCATGCCTAAAGCTAAAAGAGCATTCTTTAAAGACGGGAATCACTTTTAGTCAGTTTGTAGCTCATTTTTTGATGTCCTCCTTTGATTCTCCCAGCTCTCTTTATTCCGACTCAGGTTTAAATGAGGCTGCTGAAATCAGTGAAAAACTCAGAAGGCATGAACTTACATCGGTTGTGACTATTCCTCTGCCGTCATTCGCTGGCCATGCTGAAGATGAGGTTCATCAGAAACAATTGGATGAGAAAGTAATAAGATTCTGGGAAATCTTATCTTCTCATAATCTTAAACTGGCATTTGAACCACAACCTTTGAGTCTTGGAGCTGATCTTGCCTTCTTAAAAAGGATTCCACAAGTTGGTTTAAATCTAGATCCCGGCCATCTCCAATGCAGTGGTCTCGATCCTTTTTCTTTGGATCGGTCCATTTTCTCAAGAGTGATGTCTACCCATTTGTGTGAGAATGATGGGACAGAAAATCTATCCCTCAGCCCAGGTACTTATGAGAAAAACCGATGGGGTGGGCTGATTGGACAATTAGAGGAGGCCGGATATCGGAACTCTTTGGACATTGAAATTATTTGTCCTCCAGAGAATGTAGAAAAGACCTATAAAGAAGGCCTTTTATTTCTAAAGAAAAATATGGATTTTGTAAATGAAAACAGCCCTGCATGAAGAATTGCTTCAGGGATATAAGGAGAGAATAATTTTATGAGCCTAAAACCTAAATATGCCGTTATCACCGGATTTCTCGGGGAAAGTCAGGATCGATTCAGGTCATACAATGCCCCAAGAACTCTGGAAGAAAAATTTAAGATGATGAACTCTTTAGAGGATGTTGATGGAGTAGAGTTGGTATATCCATATGAGGTCAATGACCCTTCCATGGTAAAAAGCCTTCTTGGAAAATACAGTCTTAATATGGCTGCTGTGAATGTGAATATTAAAAAAGATGATGACTTCATAAATGGCAGTATTTCTCATCCGGATAAGGCCGTTCGTGATAAAGCTGTACGATTTATCAAGGAAGCCAAAGATTTTGCTGCTGAAGTTGGAGCAGACAAAGTTCAATGCTGTCCTCTGGGGGATGGTTATGAATATAGTTTTCAATCTGATTACTCAACTTCTTGGAAGAGGATGGTGGCCTGTTTGGAAGAAGCCGGTGCCTATAAACCTGAGATACCACTGTTTATTGAGTACAAACCCAATGAGATCCGGGGACGCTGTTTTATTGATAATTCTGCGAAAGCTCTTTGCCTCTTGAATGATATTGGGAATAAGAACGTTGGGGTTACTCTGGATTTTGGACACTCCATTTACGGTGGAGAAACACCGGCTGAGGCTTTGTGTCTGGTAGCAGACAGCCCCTTTCCATACTACATACATATCAATGATAATGATGGTCGTTGGGACTGGGATTATATGGCTGGAACACGACATTTTCAGGAATATCTGGAGTTTGTGTATTATGTAAAACGATATGGTTACAGTGATTATTTAACTTCTGATACATCTCCAACCAGAGTTGATATCAAGGAGTGCTTTGAAGCCAACGCCAGATGGACGACAAAAATGTGGGACCTCCTTGATACTCTTGATCTGCAAGAATTAACAAAACTTTTGAATCAGAGTGATTTTGTTAAAAACTGGAAATTCCTCGAAAATGAGGTGTTCTTTAAAAAATAAAGTTGGATCTTCTGCCATGAAGGCAGGGGATCAAATCAAAAAGCAATCTACAGACCCGTATGGGTCTGTGAATATATGAAAGGAGTTTTAAATGAAGAAACTATTTGTACTGGTTCTTTGTCTTGCTGCACTGTCCGGATTGGTCTTTGCAGAGGGTCAGGGGGAATATCCTGAAAGAGATATTACAAACATTCTGGTATGGGGAGCCGGTGGTGGTACCGATACATGTAACCGGGTTGTAATGGCAGAAATGGCAAAAGAGCTTGGTGTTAATATCAATGTTGTTAACAAACCTGGTGGAGTTGCCGGTTCTGTAGGTATGAGCGATGCATTCAGTAAAGAAGACGATGGTTATACAATCTGTGGTCTTTCTGAATCTTGTGTAACCTCTGCAGTTATGGGCGGATTTCCTGAAAGAATGAATGTTTGGGACTTTTTTATCATTGGTGGATCTCCTGATATCGTATCAGTTACACCCGATGCACCCTACAATACGATAGAAGAATTAATTTCAGCTGCAAAGGCCAATCCTGGATCAATCCGTGCTGGTGCAAGTGGAGCTGGATCTATTCACCACCTGAACCTATTAGCCCTTATGAATGGTACAGGAGCCAAGTTTAACTATATTCCTTATGATGGATCTGCTCCTGCACAGAATGCTGCCATGACTGGAGAAATCTCTGTAGTTGTAACTTCTGCAGCAGAACAGGCACAGTTGATTCGTGGTGGAAAATTAAAACCGCTAGGAATGCTCGTTCCCGATGATTTCACACTGGCTGGAAAAACAATTCCAACAGCATTTACAGCCTTTCCTTCTTTAAGTGAATATCTGCCTATTTCTCAGGCTATCGGTTTTGCAATCAAGAAAACCGCTGATGAATCAATCAAAATCAAATTGAGAAATGCTTTTACTGTGGCAATGAACTCTGATGCCGTGATTAACTTTGGTAAAGAAAACTTTTACATTCTGTCTGGTGCTTACGGCGAAAAAGCAAACAAAGTATTCGATAATCTTGAATCCAATTTTGGTTGGACCCTGAAAGAACTGGGTGCTGCCAAAGTAGATCCTGCATCCTTGGGAATCGAAAAACTGTAATTTAGTTAAAGGGGATCTTTGATCCAAAACCGGGGCTGGCCGCAGATGACTCTGCTGCTCGCCCATGCGTCCGGGGTTGGTCGCAAACTTCGTTTGCTGCTCGCCCATGCGTCCGGGGCTGGTCGCAAACTTCGTTTGCTGCTCGCCCATGCAACCGGGGCTGTCATCCAGTCCCGGTGATTGTTCCCACATTGTATGTGTACGTTATTGTTAAAAGGAAATGTAATAATGGAAGAAAAGAAGCTTCGTCAATACGATTTTATTACAAGCATCATTTTGCTGCTGTTTGGGCTGTGGGAGTTGACTGAAGCCTTTAAAATGCCTATGAAAGAGTCCTATGGGGGAGTTCAGAGCACCTGGTATGTTTCACCGGCTCTTCTGCCACTGTTCATTGGAGGGGGAATCCTTTTTTTAGGAATGATTCTTCTGATCAATTCAGTTAAAACCGGAGGAGCTTCTTCATTTATTGAGGGTGTAAAACATACCAAAAGCATTCAAGTAAGTGAAAAAACCAAAAGGATTTTCACTATTGTGCTGGGCTTTGCTTCACTCATCTATCTGTATATTCCTCGAATTGATTTTTATTTAAGTCTGGCCCTTTTTCTGTTCTTTGTCTGTTCGGCTTTTTATGCAGATAATGAAGTCATCAGAAAAAAAATCACTAGGCACTATTTAGTTGTGTGTCTGATTTTTATAGTTCTGATCGCCACAGGTCTGGATGCTGTCTTGAAGGGAATCCTTAAATACAATATGGATATCCTCATACTTCTATTCCTGGTTTATTTAAATATCTTAAGCCGGGTCATCGGAAAAAAACTGGAAATCCCTTCAAAAATATTCCGCCAAGTTACTCTTGTTTCAGTTTTTGTACCTCTGGCACTATGCCCCTTGTTCCGGTATTTTCTGCTGGTTCCCCTTCCTGTGGAAGGCGGAATTATTAAACTGATGAACCTCATCTACTACACCATTCGATAAGGAAGATAAATTATGGGTTTTCTGGAACCATTACAAATATTTTTTACTAATATAGGCGCTATGATGCTAAACCCTATGACTATGTTGATCCTTTTCGGCTCGGTTATCATGGGTATCATATTCGGTGCGACTCCTGGACTTACAGCCACTTTAGGAGTTGCTCTGTTAACAACTTTGACCTATGGAATGGATCATTCAACGGCCATGGTGGCATTGATGGGGATTTATGTCGGAGGTGTTTATGGTGGAAGCTACACTTCGATTCTTGTCAATATTCCCGGGACTGCCGCCTCTGCAGCCACTGCTTTAGATGGTTATCCTCTAGCCTGTAAGGGCCAGGCGGGCAGAGCCTTGGGATTGACCACGACATCTTCGGCCATCGGAACATTCATAGGTATGATTTTTGTAGTGTTGCTTTCACCTATCATATCTGCACTGGCTTTGGAGTTTACCTCCTTTGAGTTTTTCCTTTTGGCCATGTTTGGAATTATTATAAGTGGAACCCTGACCAGTCAGGATTTGGTCTATAAGGGTTGGATCGCCGGTTTCATCGGTCTTTTCCTTGCTACTATCGGCCGGGATAAGCTGCAGTTCTTTCCACGCTATACCTTTGGAATGAGTGATTTGGAAGGCGGATTGGACCTGGTGCCAGTTTTAATAGGAGCCTTTGGAATCCCTCAAATTATCCAGTCTCTTCGGGATAATTTTAAGATTGGAGAGACACAGAAATTCAAGAAAATACTGCCGGATTTTAAAACCATCGGGCAAAACATTCCTACGATCATACGATCATCTCTCATCGGGGTCGGGATTGGAGCTGTTCCTGGAATTGGTGAAGACATTGCCGGGTGGGTTTCTTACGGTACGGCTAAAAAGGTTAGTAAACACCCTGAAGAGTATGGAAAAGGTTCTGTTGAAGCCGTAATTTCAACTGAGACAGCGAATAATGCCTGTATCGGTGGAGCCATGATTCCTTTACTGAATCTTGGAATCCCCGGAAGTCCTCCTGCGGCTATGCTTCTGGGTGCCTTGATGCTCCATGGTATACAGCCTGGTCCCATGTTAAATATCGATAATCCAACATTTATTTTGGATATTACGGCAATTTTGTTACTTGCTTCGGTAGCTATGTGGATTTGCGGTATCCTCCTGGCAAAGCAGGTTGTTAAGGTTTTGAGGATTCCCACATCCTTGTTTATGCCTGTCATCGCCGTATTGTGCATCATTGGTTCTTATGCTTTGGGAACAAGAGTTTTTAATCTATTTCTTATGCTTCCCATCGGCATTATTGCCTACTTCCTCACGGAGATGAAGTATCCGATTGCCCCTCTTATCATAGGTGTCATCCTGGGAGATATGTGCGATTCAAACCTCAGAAGAGCGTTGATGGTTTCAAAAGGAAGCTTTCTACCCGTCCTGACAAGACCCGTTTCTTTGGTTCTTTTTATTGTGATTGTTCTGTTGATCCTTGGGCAGATTCCCGCCTTTCAGAGGTTTCAAAAGACTGTAAAAGAGCAATTTATTTCACATTTTAAAAAGAATAATAGGAACGCCCAGTCCTGAGTTTCAACCTTACCTAGCTCCTTCAGATAAGGGGGAGCAATAAAAAAAGATAGAAAGCTCTGTATCGATCATTGTATTAAAAAAGACAATTCATTTACGGATTGTTAGGAGAAGGATTAAATGAATAAAAAAGAAAAAGTGGTCTTCCTAAAAGAGAAAGCCAAAGAATTAAGGAAAACTGCATTAACCATGATTCATGGTGCCCAATCTGGTCATCCTGGTGGTTCACTGTCAGCAGCCGATTTCATGGCAGCCCTTTATTTTGATGAATTAAATATCAGGCCAGAGGAGCCTCGTTGGATTGACAGAGATCGTTTTGTCCTTTCTAAAGGGCATGTTTGTCCCATTCTTTACTCTGCTCTGGCTCTGAGAGAGTATTTTCCCTATGAGACGATTTTTACTTTAAGAAAACAGGGGTCTATTCTGCAGGGACATCCGGATATGAAAGTATGTCCCGGTGTGGATATCTCAACCGGATCTCTAGGACAAGGATTTTCTACAGCTGTTGGAATGGCTATTGCAGCTAAACGGGATGGGCGTGATTATCGAGTTTTTTGTCTAGTTGGAGATGGAGAGTGTGATGAAGGTCAGATATGGGAAGCCGTTATGACCGCTGTCAAATATAAGTTGGATAATTTAATTCTCATTGTGGATAATAACAACTTGCAGAATGATAATACCTGTGATGTGGTCATGCCTACAGGTGACTTGAAAAAGAAATTTGAAGCTTTTGGTTGTGAGGCCATGGGGATCGACGGACACGCTATGGAAGAGATTGTCGATGCTTTTGACAAAGTCCGGAATAGCAAAAATGGAATACCCAAGGTGATTGTTGGAAAGTGTGTGAAAGGAAAAGGAGTTTCCTTTATGGAAAATGTGGTGATGTGGCACGGCATGGCACCCAATGATGAACAGTTTAAACAGGCTCTGACCGAAGTGGAGGCAATGGTATAATGAAAGGACGAGCAACAAGAGAAGCCTATGGCGAAGAAATCCTGGCTTTAGGAAAAGAAAATCCAAATATCTATGTAATTGATGCAGACATCGGTAAATCCTGCAAGACAGTTGAGTTTGCTGAAGTATTACCTAAGCAGCATGTGAATGTGGGAATCGCTGAGCAAAATGCCTGTGGTGTTGCTGCCGGTCTAGCAACATGCGGGAAAATCCCCTTCGTTACGACCTATGCGATTTTCGGTTCTATGCGCATGAGTGAGCAGATTCGTCAGGAAGTCTGTTATCCAAAACTGAATGTGAAGATTGCCTGTTCTCATGGTGGATTGACTCCAGCAAACGACGGTGCCAGTCATCAGGCTATTGAGGACATGGGCATACTCAGGACTATTCCTAATATGACAGTTATCATGCCCGGCGATTACTTTTCAGCAAAAAAACTGATACGGGCCGCTGCCGAATTTAATGGTCCTGTTTATCTTCGTTTTACCAGAGATGCCATTCCCTATATTTATGATGAAAATGCTTCCTTTAAGATTGGGAAAGCGGTTCAATTAAAAGAAGGGAAGGATGTTGCCATTATTGCTAATGGTGATATATTGTCCCGTGCTGTAGCTGCAGCAGAAGAACTGGAAGCAGAGGGCATTTCTGTTAGACTCCTGGATATGCATACCATTAAACCTTTGGATGTAGAAGCAGTCAAAAAATGTATAGATGAGATAGGCTTTATTGTCACTGTCGAAGATCATAATATCCTCAATGGATTGGGAAGCGCCGTATGTGAAGTCGTGGCAGAAATGGGATCAGGACGTGTGAAGCGTATTGGGATTCAAGATCAGTTCGGTGAATCTGCACCCTATGAATATCTATTGGAAAAAAATGGTATTTCTGTTAAGAATATTGTAGCATCTGCTAAAGATCTGATACATTAGAAGAAAAGGATACATAATGAAAATAGTCGTACTTGATGGTTATACTCTCAATCCCGGAGATCTCAACTGGGATGGTTTTAAAGCACTTGGAGATTTTACTTGCTATGATAGAACTGAGCCCGAAGAAACTGTAAAACGAATTGCTGATGCAGAGATTGTAATCACAAATAAGACTGAGTTGACTGCAGACATTCTGGCTGCTTGTCCCCGTATTCAATATATCGGGGTCCTGGCAACAGGGTATAATGTTGTCGATGTGGAAGCCGCGACCTCTAAGAATATTCCTGTTTGTAATATTCCAACATATGGAACCACTGCGGTAGCACAGTTTGCTTTCGCCCTGATTTTGAACATCTATCACCACGTACAGGAACATTCTGATTCGGTGCATAACGGTGATTGGACCAATTGTCCTGATTTTAGCTACTGGAATTTCCCTTTATCCGAACTGGCTGGGAAAACCATGGGAATCCTCGGTTATGGCCGTATCGGTCAGAATACAGGAAAGATTGCCCAGGCATTCGGCATGAAAGTTCTGGCTTTTGATGCTTATCAGAACAAAGAATTGGAATGTGACACCATGAAATATGCATCCCTGGACGAATTGCTTGAAAATTCTGATGTTATTTCACTCCATTGTCCTCTCTTCGAGTCAACAAAGGGAATCATTAATAAAGATAATATTTCAAAAATGAAAGATGGTGTGGTCATCATTAACACTTCACGTGGCCCACTGATTGTTGAACAGGATCTTGCGGACGCTCTAAACAGTGGAAAAGTCAGAGCCGCCGGTCTGGATGTTGTTTCAACCGAACCAATACAGAGTGATAATGTTTTACTAAAAGCTAAAAACTGTATTATCACACCTCATATCGCCTGGGCTCCTCTGGAATCCCGTTCCAGATTGATGAATATCGCAGTTGATAATGTCAAAGCTTTTTTAAATGGTGATATTAAGAATAAAGTAAACTAGTCTTATACTCCCAGGGATCGGCAGTAGTCTCCTTACTAGCCCTTGCCGATCCCTGTTCCTAATTCCAAAATTATTATAAAATATTCTCCCGGCATCAGCCTTTTTCATTTTTCACTGTATAAGAGATGTTCAGTTGGACTTTGAAAGAAAATCGCTGTGTTTCTGATGGATCTTCGGAGGATTTCTCTTTTATTCCAAATACTGAGTTTGAAACCAGAGTTGGGGCTGTAGCGGAGAACTTCAGAATCGGGATATAATAGAATGAAGTGCGTTAGAATCTTTTGATCAATCCATTCTACACTTCTAGTTTTATTATTATATTTTTTAACTGAACTAATCAAGAATATAAGGAGTGAATATATGAGTACACCTGATAATAACGAAGAGAGTTTTGCAGCTCTTTTTGAAGATAGTTTTTCTGATATCCAAAAAATGGAACCGGGTCAAGTCATCGAAACAGAAATTATTTCGATTTCCGGAGGCTATATTTTTCTGCAATTGAGCGGGAAGAGTGAAGGTTTGCTGGATATTGAGGAAGTGACCGATAAGGAAGGGAATGTCACAGTTGAAGAGGGCGATACTATCAAGGCTTTTTTTCTTTCTTCTAAGAATGGAGAAATGCTTTTCACAACCAAGATCAGTGGTGATAAAGTTGGTAAAGCTATTCTTGAAAATGCATTTGAAAGTGGAATTCCCGTTGAAGGAACCGTTGAAAAAGAGATCAAAGGTGGATTTGAAGTCAAGATAGGGGATAGCCGTGCTTTCTGTCCCTACTCACAAATGGGGCAGAAACGGATTGAAAACCCTGAGTCATATATAGGACAACAGCTCACATTCAAAATCCTGGAACATAATGAAAATGGTCGCAATATTCTCGTCTCAAACAGAGCCATTCTGGAAGAAGAAAAGAAAAAACAGATAGAAGTCCTCAAAAAGAAACTGCATGTTGATATGGTTGTTAAGGGAACTGTCAAACTGGTTCAGGATTTTGGTGTTTTCGTAGATCTGGAGGGTGTTCAGGCGCTTCTTCCCATCTCTGAAGTTAGCAGAAGCCGGGTTGATGATATCCATAAATTATTCACAATTGGTCAGGAAGTGGAAGCGGCCATCATAAAATTGGATTGGAAGAATGAGCGGATCACTCTGAGTATGAAGGCTCTCCTTGCTGATCCCTGGGACCTGGCAAAAAAGAAGTACAAAAAAGATTCAAAACATCAGGGGACTGTTGTCAGAATAACGGATTTTGGTGCCTTTGTTTCTTTGGAACCAGGGCTGGACGGCCTCATTCATATTTCAGATATGAAATCGGATTCCAGAGATAGTCATCCCGGTGATATCTTGAAAATGGGACAGTCAGTGACCGTACAGATCAATGACATTGATATAGAAAAACAAAGAATCTCTCTGAGGCAGGTCTCTGCTTTTCAGGAAGACGAATCGGTGAAGAAGTATCTGGAACCAGAATCTGATACATATAATCCCTTTGCAGATCTTTTAAAAGATAAGGTTAAGAAAACAAGAAAAAAATAGATTTGTAAGGTTCACTTCAAGTCATCCTCTAGGGGAACTGGAGTGAGCCTAATAGATCATGACCAGATGATTTGTGGAGGACCTCTCTGCCATGAGACAATCTATAAAGATTACTATTCCCTCCTATGTAAACGGATTCAAATGTATCGGTGGAGATTGTGAAGACAGCTGCTGCATTGGTTGGGATATTGATATTGATAAACTCACGTATCGTAAGTACTTTCGTACAAAAGATATGAATATGAAAAAAGAGTTTGTGAAACATGTCTATCGTAATGAAGATTCCCAGAGTGATGACGTCGATTACGGCCGGGTTCGCATCAATGAGTCAAAATACTGTCCGTTTCTGGATGATAAAAAACTCTGCAGAATTTACAGTATCCTAGGAGAGGATTATCTCTCAAATGTTTGTTCTTCCTATCCCAGAGTTTATAATGTTCTTGATGGTGCCTATGAACTGTCACTTTTTTTGTCCTGTCCCGAAGCAATCCGGAAGCTCCTTGCCAGCAAAGAGCCTATCTCTTTTATAGAAGAAGAGATGGTTCTAGATAAGTATATTATCCATAGTTGTATTGATACCAGTGAAAGCCGATGGAACCATTCGGATGTTCGGCAGCTAAAATTATTGCGGCAGATGTCCATAGAGATGATACAGGATCGGAAATATCTTCTATCAGAAAGGCTTCTCAGGCTGGGGCATGAGCTGTCAATAAAAGGCTCTACCAAATCCAGACCTCAGAATAAAAGTCAGGTCTTGGACAATCCTCTTTTCTTTCAATTTGATTTTTTCAGTAAGGCCATTGATTCCCTTCATGTCACAGATGAGATTGACAGTCCTGTTTTTGTCTCCATGACTCAAAAGCTTCAAAAAGGGTTCAAATTAAAGGAAAAACTGCCTTTAGCCCAAAAGGTTCCGTTGTACGAAAAAGCATTGTGCGAGGCTGTAGAACCTTTTTTTATAGAGAAGGGCTATTTCTTGGAGCATTATCTAGTCAATTTTATGTATCAAAGTCATTTCCCTTTTACAGAGAACCAGAACATTCTAGACGGATATGTTATGCTCGTAGTTCGTTATTCCTTTATCAGGTTTTACCTCTCAGGAATGGCTTCTTCCGGTGTGAAAATCGGTGATGAAGATGTCGTTCAGTTAATTCAGGTATTTACAAAAACCATAGAGCATCATAAGACCTTCATCCTCGATCTTCTGGATAAGATAAAAACCAGCAAATATAATCCTTTAGAATTTGCCGCAGCCTTGCTGAAGAGCCATTGAAATTCCACTTACTGACCCACAAAAAAGAGTTCAAGCGGCCCAGCAATACAGGTGCTGTTGTTGTTCAGGCTTTGGGATCTGCCGATGCAAGACAGGTCCTTTGGGAACGTGTCTCTCCGGATCAAGAGCTTCTTTCTCATATAGCTTCCGGAAAAGCTCTTCTTGTATATCCAGAATTCCTTGTTTCAGAAGAGAGGATCTGCCACAATTTTAAGGGGATAGAGCATATGATTCTGCTGGATGGAACATGGCAGGAAGCCAGAAAAATGTATAACCGCAGTCCTTATCTGAAAAACATGAAGATTTTTAGCATTCGAAGTGACAAAAAATCAGAATACAACATCAGGCGGAATCAGAAAGATGGCGGTTTCTGTACGGCAGAATGCGTCATCGAAGTCTTAAAAATACAGGGAGAAGTTGTCAAAGCCGCCTCTGTGACTTCTGCATTCAAAGACCTGATGAATCGCATGGTCAGCCGCGTTATCCCTTGATAGCTCCAGCTGACATTCCGGCTATGATCTTTCTATTAAAGAATATAAAGAGGATAAGAGGCGGAATAGAAATGATCAGGACATCGGTGAACAGAAGATGCCATGAGCTGTGATATTTACTCATAAAATTATACAAAGTCAGCTGTACTGTCGCATTTTTCCCTCCAGGAAAAAAGTATAGAGGGTTAACAAAATCATTAAAAATATTCACAGATGAGAGAACTATCACCGTCGCGGTTGTGGGTTTGAGCAACGGAAAAATAATTTGAAAAAACAGGCGCAGAGGTCCTGCTCCATCAACAATGGCTGCCTCATCAATCTGCCTGGGTATTGTGGCCGTGAATCCTTTGTAGAGGAGGGTTGAGAAGGACATTGTCAGGGCTGCCTCGATCATAACCATGCTGAACATGGTTTTAAAGATGTTTAAGGACATCAAAAGCCATATTGTGGGGACGATCGCCGGAGGGATGATCAAACCAGCTAATATCATAAAGTTAATCACCGGGGTGGCTTTGTCGGTTCTTCTTTGGGAAACAAATCCAGCCATGGAGCAACTTAGAATGAGAACCATAATAGAGAATATAGTTATGAGAAAACTATTCTTAAAGGCCGTGATCACAATTCCTTTGTTCGTGGCGAGCACTTCAGAAATATTATTGAAAAGAAGAAATTCTGCAGGTGCCTTGATGTTCATCAAAGAGGCTTCCTGGGCATTTTTAGATGCATTATTTATTACAAAATAGAAGGGAATTCCGAACAGTACTGCAGCAAGGAAGACTCCTGTCAATTCTGATATCAGTCTTTTTGATTTTGAGATCACAGGTCTACCTCCTTTGAGTTTAAAAATTTATATACCGGAAAAGCGATGGCCGATACCATGATAAAGAGGATGACATTCCCCGCAGTTGATAGTCCGAAAAAACCACTACTGTACTGCTTATAAATGATGGATGACAGTAAGTCTGTTGTAAACCCAGGGCCTCCTCTGGTCATGCTCCATACAAGGTCAAATGTTCTAAGGCCACCAATCAGTGCCAGAATTATAACGGAATTTATGGCAGGTCTGCTTAAGGGGAGCGTAATATGCAGAAATCTGTCCATTGAACCACCACCATCTATTTGCAAGGCTTCATAATACTGTTCCGGAATGGACATGATTCCGGCAATAAAAATAACAGTGGCTACTCCCACACCTTTCCATACATCAACGGCTATGATTGATAGAAGGGCAATTTTTACATTTCCAAGCCAGTCTGGTCCATTTAGCCCCAGGGTATTGATGAAGGTATTAATAATTCCTCTGGTGGGATGCATCAGGCTGTTGAAGGTGATACCAACAGCAATAGTACTGATGAGGTTAGGAAAAAAGACAATGGCTCTCATAAAGTTTCTTGTTCTGATGGGGGAACATAGATAGACCGCCAGGGCCAAACCAAAAACTACTTTCAGACCGCAGGTGAGAAAGGCATAGATGAATGTATTTTTAAACCCG